>NZ_JCAQOZ010000056.1:0-613691 GCF_059567945.1 Paraburkholderia sp. BGA-UO-ETr-F12
TCGAGCGGATAGTGCAGACGCTTGAGCACCTTCGCGACAGTCGGATTCAGGTTCTGCTTCATCCATCAGATCGGGCGCTCTCGGGACTTCAGCATAGCAGGTCCCCTATTGCGACAAAGCCGGCCATTAAGGTCTTCGCAAAACAAAAAATGTTGCCTAGAATTTCAATGATTCTGATCTCCGACACATGCAATATAGATAAGACGATTGATCATCGGCCTAGACAGGGATCCAGGCGCCCGCCACGCATCGACTGGAGTGATCGCGTGGACCGCTTCGGTAGGGAACGAACGCAAATAAGGAGTTAACCATGAGTTCTCAGGCTACCCTTTCCCCGGTCTACGTACCGATCATCTTGTTAGGCAGCCTCGTTCGGCATGTAATGCTGATTCCGCAGCAGGAGCGACGTCACTACATGGCGTATGTGCGCGAGGTCAACCAGCCGCTCATCGAGGCGATGATCAAGGCGTCACTGGAGGAAGAGCCGCCACGCAGAAGCAAGCCAGAAATCATTGCGCACCCCGTGCCGGAGTTCGTGCTGGACTATAAAACCCTCACGTCCGATCGTGGCTTTGGCGAGCTGCACAGTATTCTGGACTATTTTCCCCGCGGCGCAGCGAAGAAGCTGCAGGGCGATGAAAGGTTACGCGTTCGGCACGAGTATGTATCGACCAAAGCGCCGGAGCACTCGCATGAGTCGAATAACGAAGACGATCGTTTTCTGGAGAGATTGCTTTTCGCACCCTGCGCGGCACTGGAAAAGCACGAGAGGGCTCTCAATGACCCTGCATTCCTCGACCGTCAGATCGTTGTCCTTTACGACCACGATCCACGCTTTCGCGCATTGCTTGGCAGCATCCAAAAAGAAAAGAAAACCAAGGGAAGATTTGGCACACTGACTGAGAACTGCAAAGGCGGCATCGTGCTCGCGATCAACGATCACGATATCAACCGCGATCACCTAGCGCCTAGGCACGCGAACGATTCCGCCCTCGCCTGGTTCCGTGACGTCGTCAACCTCTGTTTCCATGAAGTGTCGCAAGACAAATCCGTCGTGATCGTGGCAGCCGACGCACTGCGCAAGTGCGGCGAACGAATCATGGAGCGCGGCGCGCTCGAATCGTCAGCAAACGACGTGCTGAAGGTCATTCAAAGCAAGGGCTTTGATCTCGACAACTTCAGGAGAAAATGCCGACATCTGGTTATCGTATTCCGGGAAACCAGCGCACTGCATATCGACTTCAAAACAAACGAGGGAACTGTCACTTTCGCGCCAAACTTCGACCGGTATGCGCAGACGCATGACGCGAGCTATGGGCGCGTGCCGGGAAAATTCGCCTCGATGGTAACGAGTATCGTGAGAGAACTGTGCTGGTCGGCCGTCAACGAAAAATTCGACGTATCCGGCGCGTTGCGCATGGCCGTAGCCGCCTACAACTATCACTACGATGCGGGCTTCGCACAAGGCGGACCAGACGCGTCGCCTTTCGAAAGCTACGTGAACATCCTGAGCGGCAAACGCCGCGGCAAGCTCTGCGAGGGATTTCAGGAAGGCAAGGACGAGTATCTGCTCGCATCCGTCCCGTTCAAGGTCAATCCGCCAGTCGAACGAAAATGGGGCCGCATGGATGCAATCGAAAACAACCTCGTCGAAACATTGATCGAGATCGTGCAGTACGGGATTGAGAAGCCGTTTCGAAAAGATAAAAAAGACGCGAAAGCGAAATGGGATATCAATTTTAAGCCACCGGCTTCAATCTTGGTTCCCTATTCAGAATATGGAAAGCTCACCCTTATCGATCCGGATGAAATCGAACGCTTCAGCAGCCTCGCGAAGCTAATCGACAAGTACATCTGGACGCCGACGTGGACAACGCCGCTTTCGATCGCTGTCTTCGGCGCGCCTGGGTCCGGAAAATCTTTTGCGGTGAAGCAGATAATTCAGCGAGTCAGCCCGGACCGAAAGACTGAACCGTTGATTTTCAATCTCGCCCAGTTTTCCTCGCCAGATCAACTCACCGAGGCATTCCATAA
This sequence comes from Paraburkholderia sp. BGA-UO-ETr-F12, assembly GCF_059567945.1. NCBI lineage: Bacteria > Pseudomonadati > Pseudomonadota > Betaproteobacteria > Burkholderiales > Burkholderiaceae > Paraburkholderia > Paraburkholderia sp. BGA-UO-ETr-F12. The sequence goes on from NZ_JCAQOZ010000056.1 coordinate 2,035, forward strand.
GGTTCAGGACAGTGCCTTGGCAGCGCACGAGGTGCCGCTCGTGGTGTTCGACGAATTTGACTCAAATATCGGCAATGACCCGCTGGGATGGCTCAAATACTTTCTCGCACCCATGCAGGACGGCGTATTCCGCGGCAAGGACGCCGACTATCGCGTCGGACGGGCGATCTTTCTGTTTGCCGGCGGCACCAGCATATCATTCGCAAAGTTCAAGAACTTGCTCAGCAATAAAGGCGCATCGCTGGACGTTAAATCCGCGTCTGATGGCAAGGAGGTCGACGAACCTTCAGAACGTGCCAAGCAGGCGAAGCTTCCCGATTTCATCAGCCGGCTCAGAGGACACCTCGATGTCGAGGGCATCAATCCGCCAGAGGGCACAAGCCTAAAAAATACATCGGAATGCCGCATGATATTGCTCCGGCGTGCCATTCTGCTGCGCTCCGCGCTGGATCAACACGCCAAGGAAATATTCCAGAAGATCGATCCGAAGCGGAAATTTGCGAATATCAACGAAGACCTGATTCTTGCATTCTTGTACGCAAAGAACTATGTGCACGGCTCGCGCTCCATGGAGGCCATCGTGCAAATGTCCCGCTTTATCGATGGCTACTACGTCCCAACGTCCTTGCCAACCAAGGAATTGTTGGAAGCGCATGTAGACGTCGACTCTTTCATGAGCAAAATACGCAAGCGCCACCCCGGCTCGGATACGGGCATATGAGACTGCCTGAGACTTGCGTATCCTTCTTAGCTAATGAGGCGAGTTGGCCGAAACTTGGGTCAGAGTGACTCACTTTTCAAAAAGCGGGGGGCATTAATGGTTCAGCCCCGACTCTAGTGCGGCCCTCGGAAAGCATGCGATGGTGACGGTAGGGTAAGACGTCCCGTCCCCACGACCGAGCTGACGAGCGGATGGTCGATATAACTTGAAACTGCCGTCGCGGATGCGCCGAGTGGACAGTTCACCTTTTCGTTGTCGCCGTGATGGCCGCAAAGGCAGCGAAACGCGCCGCTGAGGTCAGCGGTCACGCGTCGTGTTGTGATTCGATCGGGTTTCCACGCATCTGGGTCGAGTACGGCCGAACGCGACGGGTGATTGTCAGCCCAATTCCGGCAGTTAATGTACGCAGTAGGCATGACCGGTGTAATTTCGGGTCAGGGCTACTCAGTAAGCGCCGAACAAACGATCGAGCGCGGCCAGAACCCGGTTCTGTTCGGATTTAAGTGTTCCGGTCGAGGGACGAAGCTCACTGGTTCTCATAACGCCGAGGAATGGGGTTTCCAGTATGAACTTTTCGCCACCGATCTCGATGATCGGAGCCAGATCCTGTGCGATTTTACCGGGTGTGTAATTGCCAGCTACGCGTGTGAGCGGAATAACGACCCGCGATATCAGACTGCCTAGATGATCGCTCTGCACATCGAGGAGATACGACGACTTCGCCTGGATCTGGATGAAGGGTTGTTGTACAGATCAAAACGGGGCCATCAGAACATCCGGTGTTCTTCGAGCGGCAGGCCGTCGTGCTCGATGCGGGCGTTCAGCCCGGCAATGAAGCCCGCGTGCTGGGCCGCCCACGCGCGCGCCTCGGCCCCGTGAACTTCCTCACGCAGGCCGCGCTCGCTGGCACGCGAGATGTTGACGTCCAACTGTTTCGCGCGGTCAAGCAGGTCGGTTGGCAACGACACGTTGGTGGGTTTGCGCGTAGCTTTCCGCGCGGGTTGAGATATGGCCGGTTCGTCAGACTGCCGAATTTGTGCGGAAATCATGTGCGGCCCCTATGCGCATAAATTTGCGCATAGTATCGTACATCCGTGCCTAGACGGAGCGGCGGTAGTTGGTCTGCATAAATCTGTTTCCTCGTGCGGCCAGTCGAATCGGGGCTCGCACAGGCGCTGGGAACAAGTTTGCCTCAGGAAGCTTTGCGGAAAATTGTCCCTCCGACGAGCGTTTGAGGCGATTTTTTTAACTTTCCCGACGCCTCCCACGCGTCGCCGAATTTGAGCTCCGAAGAACGCACTCCCGCTTGACGTTACCTTGTGCGGTGGGGGGAGGTTGAGCTTTGGTATTACGTGGCGCTTGTGTCACGGCTAGGCTAGAACAGAATTCTGCAAGAAGCGGGAACAGTTTTATGCAAACCGACGACGGTCGAAATAGCCTGACGCCATCCGCCGCATGCTACTTGACATAACATAATTTGTCGCTCGCGCGACGTCTGGGCTAGGTTCAGATGTCCGGTGCCAGCCACGATAACATCGGTTATCGCTGCAACCTCATCGCTGCGTGGCATCGCGGAAATGAATTAGCTTTCAGGGAGTCTCGCGGCTACTGATCTTGCGGTATGGGTAGGATGATGGGTAGGCCATCGTCAGGCAGAGTGGGAGTCAAACCTGGCGGCGCTTCGCGGGCAACTGTTGGAGTCGGCTGCCTTCCGCCAGGCATGGCCTCCCGCGCGTTCCAATATCTTCCGCAGACATCCTCCAGTCTAGAGCTTGCAGTTTTTTGCGGCGGGAACGTTTCTGTCACACGGGCTGCGTTCATATCTGTTTTCGTGGGCTGCGATGTTGTCTGTCGTCGTCGCGTCACCCTTCATCCGTCGGCTCGCCGATCGAATCACACGCTGAATGCTGGTAGTGTTGATCTCGCAATCTGGACCGAAAGGCGCGTGCACGGACTGCGCAGACGGGTGATAGGGGCAGCGCCGCCATCAGGCTTTCACGGCTCGGGTTGAAGAGGCGAGGCGCGACGGCATTGACGCGGCGATCTGCTTGCAGGCGGCCAGTTCAGATTGCCATTGGTCGACCTCGATCGTATTCTCGCTAATCTGCTGGAAAACGCGATGACGTATGGTGAACCACCCGTCGAAATCGCGACTGGCATGCAGCATGGAAAATGGACGATGACGCTGCGTGACCATGGCCCTGGCATTCCTGACGATCAGATTGACCACGCCTTGCAACCGTTCGTGCGTCTTGACGCCGCTCGCGGCGGCGATGCGCACTGCGGGCTGGGACTCGCGATAGTCCGAAGACTGGCGCGCCGCAATGGCGGCACGCTGTCCGTCGCCAATGCGGTGGGTGGTGGCCTGCTGGTCTCTTTAGTGTTTTCGTGAGCGGATGAGGTAATTAGGAATTCATACCAAATCATTTGGCCTGAGGCATTTACCTGTTGAGTCACTTTCTGTGCAAGTCGACGGGAGCGCGGTGACCTGTAAGGAATATGCAGTGCCTGAAAAAACGGGGGCCGCGAAGTAGCCAGGGCCACGTTCGTCGGGACGGCCGTGACCGGCGAACGCTCAAGCCGTGAATTGATATATCGGCCTGTCCCCGGCGTACCCGCACAATGTCGGCGATTAGGTCGTCATGGGGTCATCTGCTGCAATAGCCTTGAGAAAAACGATGACACTGCCAGATCGGAGACGATGGGACCGTCGGCGTTCGGCAATGTCGTAATCACCTTGATCGAGCGTTCGTGGAAGGCGCGCGCGGCGACGCGCGCGCCTTCCACGTCGCCGATCCGGATCGCATCGACGATCCGCTGGCGCTCCTTTGACAGGCGCGCGGCCGTCTTGCGCCACGCTTCAAACCGTTTGCCCTGGATCTCCCTCGCAAGTCCGATCTGAACGCTCGCGAGGAACTGGCAAAGTGCAATGAGTAGTGGATTGCCGGACGCTCGTACCAGTGCGTTGAGAAACCGTGTTAGCCCGGCAGCGATGTCTTCGGGCGTGACCGCATGATCGATGGCTGCGAGCGCCTGCTGCATCGCGTCGACCTCCTGCGTTGTCGCACGCGCCGCGGCGAGTTCGGACGCGTAGGTATTGAGCGCGCCGTGCACGCCAAGCACCTGCACCATTCCGACCTTCTCGAGCTGGATCATCGAGAACAGTGAGTTCGCGACCAGTTCTTCGGCTCGTGCGGTCACATAGACGCCTTTGCCATGCTTGATCTCCACGAGTCCTGCGCTGGCCAGTCCGCGTATCGCCTCCCGCACAGTCGTGACGCTCACATTGTACGTTTCGAGCAACTGTCTTTCGGTCGGCAGCTTGTCGCCGAGGGCGAACTGTCTGCCGAGAATCCGCTGGCGGAGATCGTCGAAAACCTGCTGCGTGACGTTGCCGCGCTCCGTGCGTCGCGGTGATGGATCGACTGGGGTGGACGGCATACTGTTCGATGTGTCGAGTGTAGATGGATATGGTTACGAGATCTTGCGCGCTTGCGCGCCGCGCTGCGGTGAGGGACGCTTGAACAGCTCGACGATCAGATCACGCAGCCATATGTTGCCCGGGTCAGTCGAATAGCGTCTGAACCAGTACAGGTTGATTTTCATCTCGTGGCGCGCTCCCGGAAGAACGATCTCCTGATACGGATCGTTTCCTGTCCATTGCTTGAAGAACCCGCCGACCCGGCGCGGCAGGACTGCAGCGAGCCCGGTTTGCGCGAAGATCGCCGGCAGCACCATGAAGTGCGGCACGGACAGCCGAACGCGATCCTGCAGCCCGTGCTCGACGAGGATCTTCGTCGTTTCGGGGTGCGACGTGATCGACACGAATTCGAGCTCCTCGAGTGGACGCGCTATCGATGCGCCCGCCTTGTTCCGCGTTGGAGCAAGGATCGTGTATTCCTCGCCGAACAGCGCTTCTGACTGGAACAGCTCGTCGAGCACAGGCAGGTAGCCGATCGCGAAGTCGATTTGCCCGCTTTCGAGCGCCTGTGTCAATTCGAGTCCCGCCAGCTGACACGTCTCGACACGTACGCCTGGCGCACGCGCCTGCAACTCGCGCACGAGCAGCGGCAGGAATACCACTTCACCGAAGTCGCTCATGTGGATCAGGAATGTGCGTCGGCCGTTCGCGGGATCGAAGCGCGAGCCCTCGTCGAGCATCGTCTGCAGGTTGCGTATTGCCTGCTGGATCGCCGGCGCGATCCGCATCGCCGCGATGGTCGGTTCTACGCCGCCGTGCAGACGGACGAACAGTGGATCGCCGAACAAGGTACGCAGGCGCGTCAACCCGTGGCTGACCGAAGGCTGGGTGAGGTCAAGCCGTACAGCCGCGCGGCTCACGCTGCGTTCGACGTAGATGGCGTCGAACACCTTCAGGAGATTGAGGTCGACCGATAGGATATTCATGTGATCGATATTAGAAATGTATTTCCCTGCATGGACGACGGCAATTCAGCTCCTCTAGACTAGCTGTTCTGGTCGCGTGTGTGTATACGGAATACTCGCTAAACAAGGGGGTTTTTCAACAAACGCTTCCAGGCTGACGTGAACAATCATGCATATCTGGCTGACATGAAACCAGTGAACAGTTAACTGGTATTGTCTATATCGACAACCGCGAAGTACGATGTTGAGGCAACGCCTGCGCCCGGCGGCGCGCTACGGAGGAAACATATGAATGTCATCGAGAACGTCAGCCTGGAGACACTGATTGATTCGAAGCCGGTCGGGCCCGGATACGGGTAATCCGTTGAGGATATTGAACACACCCCGTGCAGAGGTTCAAACGTTTTACCTCGACCTTCCACGCCTTGCCTCATCTAACTTCAGGCTGGCGCTTCCGGGGGCTTTTCGTCAAGCCAGGAGTCTGTCCGGTCCTTTAATAGCAGGGAACCTGGCGAAGCCAGGCACTGCATTCACGATCCGGTCATTGTTTCAGAGGATGCGGCCCGAAACAATTCGTAAAGCTGGTAGTGCCATGGGCCAACATTCGTTTCCGTCTGATCGGTTCTAATCGCTGTGCGACTGGAACTCTATCTTCAATGCCGTCGCACCATGGCATAAGACGCATGCTGACATGTGTGAATGTTTACCTTCGCCTGTCTGCACGCGTAATTTCTTTCCTGCATCATGGAGAATCAGATGAAAAGATCGTTGATGGCGCTGGGTGCAGCCGGCGCGCTCACTCCGCAGCTACCGCTCACGCCCAAAGCAGTGTCACCCAGATGCTGGCCTCACCTACACGAAAAATCAGGGTGGCAGCAGCAATTTTCAGGAAACTAGGGCGGCGAGGCAGCACACCCGTTTGACAACGATAACCTTGACAACTCTTTCCGTATCAACAATTCGATCAAGTACTCGAGTGTCAACGATGGTGGCCTGAAGTTTGGCGGACTGTACGGCTTTTCCAGGAGATCAGGAGACTTCGCCACGAACCGGCATTGGTGCGTCCGCATCGGGTACTTCAAATCGTCTTTCGCTGGCAGCGAATAGCGCACGCTTCACGAACTACGAGTTGAATGGACGATACCAGTTTACCTCTGCGGTCTCGATCTCTGGTGCGTACACATTTGCCGACAGCCGTATTGATAGTGTCGGCCGAAACGGAACCAGTTCACGTTGCAGACCGACTACGCGTTATCCAGGCGCACAGACCTTTATCTGCGGGGCGTCTATCGGCACGTGAGTGACACAGGAAGCAGCGGCATACATGCGGTAATCAACGAGTTCTCAACGTCGAATTCGAACGAGCAGATTGCCGTGACGGCGGGTCTGCGTGTGCGGTTCTCACTGAAGGCGTCTGACTCCTGCGTCTCCTCCGAACGCGTCCGCCGAAGAGGCGGGCGCGTTGCCGAAGCGGGAGCAACAGGCGGATACATTCCCGGCGACCATCATCCTGAACTTTGTAGTTCCATGATATGGCATCCGATGCCGGGCGTTCGCATGGTCGATGCCATGTGAATGCATGGTGACGGTGCCCGCGCAGAAACCTCTCGCTATAGCGGCCTGGCAAACGAGTCTTGGGTGACCGTGTCCCCTGGAGACGTTGCTTATGCTGAAGTGTATGGCACCTTCACTTTATGACAAACCTGAAGTGATCGTCGGAATGTGTGATCGCAACTCGCCTTTCGCGCGAAAGTGGTAATGGGAAAGCCGCGCCGCGAAGGCAGGGATCTGCGGATCGGCATACGTGAAGCACGCGCTCGTCAAAGCAGCCGAGTGGGTGAACTAATGCACCGGGAAAAGTCATCTGTCCTTGCGCGGGCACAAACGTCAGTTGCGAGGTTTCTGCATCGACCCCTGCCGCCGGAAACGATCCCGCTCGATGGACTATACGTCGAGCGCGCAATGAACTCCAATGGTCTGTTGTCTAAAGATGCGAAGGAAGCCAGGTTCTCGAAATTTCCGGGCAACCTGATCGAGCAGGGTCATCGCCATGTCGAGAATCGACTTATCTATTTGTTCCAGTAACGGTACTAAATACGTGGTTAGAACGCGGTACCAATTTGAAACTGGAATTTCTGGTAGTTGTCGCCAGCATGCTTGACGATCGGGAAGCCGACGTCGAGTTTGAGCGGCCCGATGGGTGAAATCCATTCCAGTCCGGCTCCGTAGCTGTACCGCAGGCCGTTCGCACCCGCGCTGTTGCCCGCGTCTCCCCATACGTTGCCGCCGTCGACGAAGGTAAACACCCGCAAGGTACGGTCGAAGCCTGTACCGGGCAAAGGCAGCGTCATTTCTACGTTGCCTACGACCATTCTTGAACCGCCGATCGGGTTATTGGTAGTCACGTCGCGCGGACCGAGCGAACCGGCCTCGTAACCGCGGACTGAGCCAATGCCACCGGCAAAGTAATTCTTGAAGATCGGATATGCATCGCCAGCCAGCCCTTGCCCGTAACCTGCCTGGAAATTCAGTCCCAGGACGAAACCGCGCGCGAACGAATAGTAGTACTGCGCCTGAGTATCAGTCTTGTAATATTCGGTCCCACCGGCCGGCGTGCCCAACTCTGCATTGGCCTGGAGGTAATATCCCTTGCTGGGCACGAGAGCGCTGTCGCGCGCATCCTGCGACCAGCCGACTGTCAGCGGTACGTTGTTCTCCACGCGGCCCATTTTCTGCACGTATTGCAGGTAGGTCTCGGGGGTTGACGAGTCGGTATTGAATCGGTCCTGTTCGAGCCCCAGACCAAAATAAACCATATCCGACTCCGAGAACGGGATGCCGAGCTTCAGATCCGCGCCCACGGAGACGATCCGAAAACTGGTGTCGTTAAAATTGTAGAGTGGATAGGAAGTGCGCCAGTAGACATCGGTGATACGTTTGATCCCATCGACCGTGAAATACGGGTCGGTCTGCGTGACGCTGAGCGTGCGGCCTGTCGACGAGGTATTCACGTTCAGTGCCAGACTGGTTCCTGAGCCAAATACATTGTCCTGCGACACCCCGGCCGAAATGATCGGACCTTCGCCGGAGCCGTAACCAAGACCCAGCGAAATCGAACCGGTCGGCTTTTCTGTGACCTTGACGTCGATGTCGACCTCATCGGAGGTGCCCGCGACCGGCACCGTTGTCACGTCGACGTCGGTAAAGTAGCCCAGACGGTTGATCCGGTCCTTCGACAGCGCCAGCCGGTTCGAATCGAACCACGAGCTTTCCATCTGGCGCATTTCACGGCGTACCACTTCGTCGCGGGTGCGTGTGTTGCCCACAATGTTGATGTTTCGCACGTACACTCGGCGGCTCGGGTCGACCTGCAGCGTCAGGTCGACCTTATGGTGTGCCTGATCGATCTGCGGTTGTGCGTTCACTGTGGCGAACGCGTAGCCATACTCGCCGAGCTTGTCGACGATCGCCTTGGTGGATGCCTTCAGCTTCTCCGCGGAAAAGCGGTCGCCGGATTTGATCTTGATGAGCTTGTTGAGTTCGGCCTCGCGGTCCAGCAGATTACCCACCAGATGGACGCCCGAAATCGTGTACGGCTCACCCTCGTGCAGACTGAGCGTGAGATACATGTCCTTCCTGTCGGGCGACAGTGACACCTGGGTCGACTCGATCGCAAACTCGAGGTAGCCGCGATTCAGATAGTACGAGCGCAGGTTCTCGAGGTCGGTGGTGAGCTTGTCCTTTGCGTACAGGTCGTTTTTCGTGTACCACGAGAACCAGTTCGGCGTGGATTCCTGCATTTCGTCGTGCAGCACGCTGTCGCTAAACACGGCGTTGCCGATGAAGTTGATCTGGCGGATCTTGGCGCTCGGACCTTCGATCACAGAGAACAATAGGCTCACGCGATCACGGTCGATTGGCGTGACCGTGGTCGTGACCTCGGCGGCATAGTAGCCGCGCATCAGGTATTGGCGCTTGAGTTCCTGCTGGGCGCGGTCGACGACCGACTTGTCGTAGTACCGACCCAGCGACAACCCGACGGCGTTTAGCGCCTTGGTCAGGTTGTCCTTGTCGAATTCGTGGATACCTGCGAAATCAATCGTGCCGATCGCGGGACGCTCCTGCACCTGCACGACAACGACGCTGCCTTCCGTCGAAATTTTCACGTCGTTGAAGAAGCCGGTCGTGTACAGCGCGCGTATCGCCTCAGACGCTTTGTCGTCGGTAAAAGTGTTGCCCTGTTTGATGGGCAGATACGAGAAGACTGTGTTCGGTTCGATGCGTTGCAGGCCTTCGAGTCGGATGTCGCTTACCACAAACGAGTCGGTCGCAAAGGCCGAGGCCGCGCTCGCACTCAGGCCGATGAATGTCAGCAGCCGGGTGCAGCGGGCCGATAGTAATTTAAGGTTCATGCAGGTTCACAGGAGAGACACACAATAGGTGGATCGTCGATGCATCTTGGGTCGATATCCGGTTGCGACGGATTTGGGGACAAGACCTATTGCAACGTGACGCCCGAAGCGCAATTCACTTTCGCGAGCCCCGTCACTTGCAACAGCACTTCGGTCATTTGGCGTGCGTCGGCGCGGTGCATCCGGAACGACAGTTCGGCACCGCCGGGCAACCGAAACGTAAGCACCAGGTGGGTCGCCTCGCCCTTGTCTTTGCCGATTGCCCATGCCTCGCACGGCATGGCGAACCTCATGTCATTCTCGTTTTGCCGAATTCGCCGCGACCAGCCGATGGCGTTCGAGACCGCTGCCAACAGTTGATGCATGACCGAATGATGCAAGGCGATGCTGTCCAGTTGGTCACCGTTTAGCATCAGGTACTGGCCGTCGTCAGTCAGTTCGAATGTATGCAGAGAGTGAATCACCAAGGCGACTGGCGGCAACATGAAAGTCCTCCTCGAGAATGTGAGGACAAAGTCTAGGCTATCGAATGTGGTCCGTTGTTACGGGGGGGCTTACTAATTCTTCCCTGGAACGATGTGAAGCATATGAACGGACTTTCCCGGCCGGGCCCAGAGAACCCGAAGGTGTCGGATCTCTCGCCAGGCCGAAGAGAAGTTCAGTTTGCCACCTCGTTCATCGCAAGCTGCATGGGAGGCTGTGCCGTTAGCGCAATGTCCAGTTTGGAGACGCTCGGCGGGGGCAGTGAAAACGCGATCCAACCATATCCTGTATGTCTTAGCAGAAGGACGACGCCGTCAAACAGAGGGCTTCTGTCGACATGCCAGCACGGGTCGGCTTCGAGCGGGTAAAGCCTGGAACGGTCCGGTTGCGGCGGCGGCGCCGGCAGCATGTGCGCGCGGACTTGGCCCAGGTGGGCAATGAGGTCATCAACCTCGTTGACATCGAGCAGAGCCGCATTGTTTCCGATGACAAGGCGGAGCGCGGGTGTTCCGGATTCTTGAAGTGGTTCGACCGACAGACGTTTGTACATAAGGATACCTCTGGATACGGGAAGCTAGCTGCTGACGTGAGGTCTGGCCTGGTTGAACCGGGGGAATCCTCCGCTTCTCCTTGTCCTGCCCCTTGTGCATGCATCGACTAGCAAGACATATAGCTTTCGCATTTATGTTTGAGAGACCAGCATAGGTCGAGCCGCCACGAAATGTGTTTCGATATGTTTACGCGTTATTGGAATTGAAGAAACTGCTCGGTGCCTCAGGCGGATAGTTATTGATTGTTTATCCGGCAGTCAGGATGCCTGCACGGGTCCGTCAAGTCTGCGCCTACGCTGGTGCTGACAAAAACTGGACCAGGATGCAGGCAAAGCGCTGCCTGCCGTCATTGAGGTCGTCAAGGCGATCCGGACCATCGTGCAGTCGGCGATCGCACCAGGTATCAGTCGATCGTGTTTTGTACTTTCTATCGTGACGCTATCCGAATTACTAATTTCGGATCGCGAAAGGAAGGGTAAGTTCGTTGTGGCGCGTTGCCAACGCTTCGCGAAAATCGTTGTGAGCTAATAACGACATCCGGTGAGTGTTGGTCAACGAGTCGGATATTAAAGGCAACGTTTTATGTGCGCGTAAGCGGATCCTGATGTTCTGGTTGATCCGATTGCGGCGTGCATTGCGCTATTCAACGTTTATCCTCGGAGAATCAAAAATGAAAAAATCCATTGTGACTTTGGCGCTGCTAGTTGCCGCCGTCAACGTCGCTTACGCTCAGAACAGCGTCACCCTGTACGGGGTAATCGATGAATCTATCCAGTACACCCATAACGCTACGCCGACCGGCAGCAGTCAGGTGGGGCTCTATTCCGGCAACCTGTCTGGCAGTCGTTGGGGCCTGAAGGGTTCGGAGGATCTGGGCGATGGTCTGAAGGCCATTTTCCAGTTGGAAGACGGCTTCAATGTAAACAACGGCAAAATGGGCAGCTACAACGGCACGACTTCGGAGTTTGGCCGCCAAGCCTACGTCGGCCTGCAAAGCGACCGCTACGGCACCTTTACGGCAGGGCGCCAGTACGATCCGTTAGTCGATATGGTCCAGGGCATTACGGAGGACAACTACTCCGGCAGCACGTTCGCGACCGCTGGCGACGTGGACAACTACGACAATAGTTCCCGCACCAACAATGCGTTGAAGTACGTCTCACCGGTCTTCGGTGGGCTGCAGGTCGAGGGCCTCTACGCACTGGGTGGTGTCGCGGGAAAGACCGGTTCCGGGCAGACCTGGTCGTTGGCGGCCGCGTATAACAACGGTCCGCTCTCGCTGTCCGCCGGTTATTTTGTTGCCGACAACGCTAGCGCCACCACGACGCGTACCGGCTGGTCGTCGACCTCGGACGGCACGTTCGATGGTCCAGTCAACTCCGGCTACGACACGGCTAAGTCGATCAATATTGCACGCGTCGCGGCCCAGTATGTTGCCGGTCCGTATACGTTCGGTTTGAGCTACAGCAACTCGCAATACAAGGCTGACGCCCAGTCCGCCTTTGTCGATACGGAAAAATACAACAGCGGGCAGGCTTTCCTGAATTACCAGGCGACGCCGGCGTTGCTATTGGGGTTGGGTTACAGCTACACGAGGGCGAGCGGCGACACGGGAGCATCGTATAACCAGATTTCCTTGGGCGCAGATTACAACTTGTCGAAGCGCACGGACGTGTACCTCGTCGGGGCATGGCAACACGCAAGTGGGAATCAGCTGAACAGCGACGGCACCGTGAGCAGCGCAGAGGCTTCCATTGGTTCATATGGTGTTGCGGGGACGAGTTCGCAGGAAATGGTCAGCTTTGGGATCCGTCATAAGTTCTAACGGGACGGTCGGGTAATCCGACCGAATGTCGCGAAGTTCCGGTCACCCTGCGTAAGACAAGGTGACTGGCTTCTCGTGTTGGCGGCCGCGATGCAGTGGCAAAGGTGCGGCAAGGGAAAAGTATATGCTGCGACACAAAGAGGATGTTTTCTTCGGAAAGATGGCGTCGAGAACGATAGTTGCCATGCCATTGGGAGCATTGTAATTGTGCTAACCAGAACTTTAAGATTAGTGCTCGCGAGCATGCTAACGATCGGTATGCCTGGAGTTTCAACGGCTGGCGGCGATGCGGACCAGGCGCGGGAATGGGGTTCCGGTGAGTTCCACCGATCAATGGATGTCGACTCAGAACTGGCGCACCTGACGAAGGAGCTGGATCTTACCGAGGAGCAGCGCGAACGGATTTTGCCGATACTGGTGGAACACCAACGAAAAGAGCAGGCGCTTCATCAGAATACGTCGCTTTCGTCCGATGATCGTCGCGCACAAGCACACGCTATCAGCGACGAAACACACAAGGAGATTGACCCGCTGCTTACGGACCGGCAGCGGCAGGTAGTCGAGGCAATTCAGCAGCGTGCGCACCACGGTACGATGCGCGGCGCGTCGGCCACCTCCGGCGGGGGCTAGTCATGCGCCGTCGCATGGGTCATGAGCGACGTCTCCAGTAAGGGTGTGGACAGCAGCAGTCTGGAAGCACATTAGTACTCGCATGCCGCGCCCGCTGTAATTGTCGATTTCCCATTCTCCACCCGCGCGCCGCACCAACCGTTCAACGATCGCCAGCCCCAGCCCGCTATTGCCGTTGCCGCCGCGTGCCGGGTCGAGGCGCCCGAACGGTCGGCGCGCGTTGATCAGATTCTGCGCCGCAATCCCGCTGCCATTGTCTTGGACGGACAAGCTGTAGCCCGTCGGAGTACGGGCGGTTGCCACCACGACAGGCGGTGCACCGTAGGCATGCGCGTTGTCGAGCAGGTTTGCAAGAATGCGGTCGAGCGTGGCGGTCGGCAGCAGGAAGCCGGGGCCTGCCTTCAGGTCGGTCAGCACACCCGGCGTACCATCTGCGACTATCTGGTAACTGCGCACCACCCGCTCGCATTGAGCATCGACCTCTACAGCTTCGCTGCTATCGGCGTCGTCGTGTGCAAACACAAGAAACTGCTCGACGATATGCGTCATCGAAGCGATCTCACGCAGTACCCCGTCGCGCACCCTGGCTTCGCCCATCATCTCAGCGCGCAATCGCAGCCGCGCCAGCGGCGTCTTTATGTCATGCGCGACACCCCCGAGCATCACCCCGCGATCGTTTTCCGTGCACGCCGCCTCCTGGACCATCTGGTTAAAGCCATGGATCAACTGACGCAATTCTTGCGGTCCACGTTCCCGCACCGGCGACACTGGCTGGCCAAGGCCAAAGCGCGCGACCGCGTCGGCGAGCGCGCGCAATGGCTGCTGAAATTGCCACGCTGCAAAGAGTGCCGCGATCACCGCAGACGTGAAGATGGCAATTAGCCATAGCACCGTCCTTTCAAGCGCGTGAGGCAATCCCAACGGCGATGCCGGCACCACGATCCAGTTGCGATCGGTCGGCTCGAGCACCCATAACCACAACCCTGGCGGCTTGCCGGCCCGCACCCGGGTGCCCGGCGGCATCCGGGTGCGCACGTCATCGAGAAAGCGGGCCAACGGCATATCCGTATATCTATCGCTCTGCATCGACGGCACGGCGCTGCTGGACGGGTCGATGAGGAATACCCACGATGGCAGCGGCAGATTGGGCGTGTTAGCGATGTGCTGGCGCACGGCGCTAACGAGGAACACAGCCTCTTCAACGGCATAGTGGGTTTGCATCCGATTATCCTCGAGGCGATACAGCGCGTACCAGGCGAAATGGGAAAGCAACAGGACCGCGACGACCAGCAACGCGAGCCGTCCAAACAATGAATCAATCAGTTGGCGCATGTTGTTTGTCGTCCGGCGCAAGTACGTAGTTGTGTCCACGCACGGTTTGGGTGAAGCGCGGGGTGGAGGGTTGGTCTCAGGAGTGCAGCCTGTCTGTGTCGACGTCAGCAGTTCGCGAAGGTCGACGTCGTTGTCAACGACAAGCATCTGAGTAACCATGACATGAAGACTCTCCGGCAGGAATGAATTTATAACTCAAGTAATCCTTAGAGAAATTGCGATTTTTTACGACAACGCGGGTATGTAAGTCTGGGTAATGCTTTAACGGGGAAATTTCGTTTGGGCGAAAGACCGTGCAAGTACCCCTATACGTTGGTTTGCGGAATTGTCGATCGTGGCGATCCCTGCGCCTCCGCCTCTGCGCCTCGGTGCCGGTTAATCTGGCGTAACCTGGCGTAATCCGCGCGTAACACAATGGCGTATTGCGCCAGCTATTGTCCGTAGTAACGATGAGTTCATCGTGCTTCTGGAGCAAATATTATGGATAAGTATTTCTCGCCGACCGTAGCGGTTGTGTTGTTGCGTGTGAGTTCTACACTCCTCTTCGCTAGGGAACTTTCGTTGGCGTCGATGCATGGGTCGAAAGGGTATTCGGCACGCGGACCGTACGGTGTGAAGATGGCGTTCGTTGTTTGGCGTATTGACGTCGGCACGAAGACTGCCGGACGTGAAACAGGTGGTGGATACACACGCGATACACGACGGCGAACCGAGCTATCCGTTTAGGGGCGAAAAGTCCGTCATGATTTGCTTCGTGAGCGTCTTCCCGGTTGCCGACATATTTTTTAGTCGCATAGGCACATGTCGGCGAAATGCCACTCCAGTTCAATGCGACGAACTGCATCTACATGCGCTCTCCTTGTCCGTTCGAATAGCCTCACGCAGTGCAGAGTAGGTTCATTGAATAAGGGAAATACCGTGTACGAATCGATGACATTGGATCTTTTCGACCATGCTGACGTACCAGCGCTCCGTTTCACCATTGCAGATAAGTCTTGTCTGCTGCAGACATCCGCTGTTGATGAGCTGATTCAACAGTTAATTGCCTTGCGCGGCCGTCTTGATCCCCCGCAGCCTCGGGAACCCGTCAGATCGTCAAACTATCCTCTCGAGATGGACCCCTGCTGGTATGTCGAACATTCGCCGCTATTGGGGCTCGTCATTCTCCTGCGGCACCCCGGAGTGGGTTGGATGGCTTATTCGTTGCCAACGGAGAGTGTCAAGCGGCTTTGCACGGCGCTAACAGTAAAACCGGCCAGTTTCGTCCCTGGCTCCATGATCAACTGATCGTTTTGCCATTCCGAATTTCAGATACTCCTATGGGCGTGTACTCAACTTGTACAGTCGCGCCGTCAAATCGCGTCGCTATCTTTCGGATACTCTCCGCGCGCAATGACTTGCTGGAACAGCGCGCTATGAGTGGGCACGTCGTTTGAGGCCTTGAACCAGGCCTTATCAGCAATCGCGGGCGCTTGAGTAAAACCGGGTAAACAACCGGTAACCAATAAAGTCTCCATGTCGTCTATCTTGCTTCTCATCTTCGGTTGAGTAGCAGGACCACATCATGATGAAAGTCGTCTTTCCAGGATTCTACGCGGCATTGATTCGAGCAGATTCTTTCATCTCAGTTGTTGAAAGGAACGGTTTGCGTAACGAAAAGTACGGTTCAGAGAATGTGTTTCATCATGTCGCCCTGTGCGAGCCAGGCGATTGGGCGGGCTGCGAATGGCATATGCATGGATTGCCGCCTCAAGGCGCCTACTCGCCTCTCGCGACGCCGAAACCGCCCGCATTCACTGGCTACGCCGAGGTTCATCAAACGGTGGACTACGCTGCGAGTGCCGTGTCCAGACTCGTGTCGAAGGTGCGAGGCGCCGGCGCTGTGCAGAACGACGTTCATCAGGAGCGGAGTTGATGACGATCGTAAGGCGGCTCCTTAAGCTCGCGTTGAAGAGTTTGACTCCCATCATGGTGAATACGCTCGTCACGCGTCTTTCGCATGCGGCTGCGCCATTCATCGTACAGGTGGCGGAGCGGCTAGCAATCGCCACGATTGATTTTGCCGGTATGCATGAATTCGACAAAGACAATCTGACCAAGGCGCTCAAGAATGCCGGCGACCGGTATCAGAAGTTCCAGTTTCCTATCGGAGTGTCCTTCTGGTAACGCTGGAAGCTGTGCGCTCCAGATCCGGAAAGGCAGTCGTTTCCGCGCTCAGGCCCATTTTCTGTGCCGTATCGCTCGCTCGTTGTGCGCCCGTGGTGCGTCGCGCGCGCTCGTGGTTACTCAGACGGTCGCTCGATATCCTGTTTGTGCTGCCCGTATGCATGAGTCATGTGTATGCGCAGTCCAGCAGCATGCCCGCGCAGCCGGAGCTGACGAACGACCCATGGAGCCTGTTGCTCGCACCGCGGCTCGAGGAGCATCCGCTCGCGCCAGGGATGTCTGCCGTGACTTTTGGTCTCGGTAGCGAAGCGACAGGCACATACGATGCGGATCTGTCACTGAAGGGCAGCGCCGAGTTGCGTCGTGCCACCTCTGTCGTGCAGGCTGACGCGATCCATTACGACGTAGATCAGGACGTTGCGGATGCATTCGGGCACGTGGTGCTGACTCGCGACGGAAATCAGTTTATCGGGCCCTACGCGCATCTTCATGTCGATTCGAACGAAGGCATGATGACGACGCCGCGATACCATTTCATCCTGAGCGACGGCAAAGGCAGTGGTTCCCGCGTCGAACTGCACGACGATCAGCAAGAAACGCTTTACGACGGCACGTATACGACGTGCCAGTGTGTCGACGATCCGGCTTGGTATGTGCGTGCGTCGCGGCTCGACCTCGACAACGCGCAAAACAACGGCGTAGCGCATAACGGCGTTCTGTTCTTCCTCGGTGTACCGATCTTCGCCTCGCCGTGGTTGTCGTTCCCGCTCGACGGGACGCGCCGAAGCGGCATTCTGCCGCCTACGTTTTCGATTAGCTCGACGAACGGCTACGATGTCGCGGTGCCCGTCTACTTCAATCTCGCGCCGAACTATGACCTGACGCTCACACCACGCCTGATGTCGAAACGCGGCGTGATGTTGACGACGGACTTTCGCTATCTGACACCGTCGTATTCGGGGACGCTGTCATTTGCTTATCTTCCGAACGATGCATTGACGGACACAAACCGTTACTCGATTTCCTTTCAGCATCAACAAACACTTGGCGGCGGTTTTTCCGCCTATGTGAACTACCAGCGCGTTTCAGATGCGAACGTGACGACTGACCTCGCGAATTCAAGTTCAGTGGTGGTCGGCGGCCAAAGCCTGTTCCAGCAGGAAGCGGGCGTTGCTTTTAACCACGGACCGTGGTCCGTGCTGACGCGCGTGCAGTACTGGCAGTCGTTTTCCGATGCGACTCCGCCGTATAACCGCGAGCCGGAACTAAACGTCAAGTACGCGCGCTACGATGTCGACGGCTTTGACTTCGGCGCGACATGGGACGCAACGCGCTTTACGATCCCGGTTGGAAATTCGACGCAAGGCGAGCGGCTTCTGTTCGACCCGTATGTCAGCTATGAGTTCGGGCAACCCGGCTGGTATGCGACACCCAAACTGCAGTGGCACTTTGCTTCATACGACCTGAGCTCTATCGGCACGGGTGCACCGGCGGGTCAACCGACGACGTTTAGCTTCAACGTGCCGACGTTGTCGTTTGATTCCGGCATGACATTCGAGCGCAGTGTGAATCTCTTCGGTGTCGGTCTGATCCAGACGCTCGAACCTCGGCTCTATTACGTTTACACACCGTATCGAAACCAGAACTACGCGCCAATCTTCGACACCGCGCCGCTCGACTTTGGCCTCGCTGAGGTTTTCACAAGCAATCGCTTTGTCGGTGGCGACCGCGTATCCGACATGAACCGCATCACAGCGGGGATCACCACGCGCTTCGTCGATGCCGCGAACGGCAATGAGCTGGCGCGCTTTGTACTCGCGCAGGAATACTACTTCCGGAACACGCAGGTGACGATGCCGGGCGATTCGCCGCCGACTGTCGGCCCGTCGAATCTTATCGCTGGCGACTCACTGAACATCGGCGCCGTCTCGGTTCAGCAAGGGATTGAATACAACCAGTCCAGCGGGGAGTTTACGCAGGCCACGATCGGCCTTGGGTGGAAGCGCGCCGCGGGGAGTGTCTTCAATGCGGCGTACCTGTACGCGAGAGCCAATGCGACCCTCGACGATGAGACGGAGAATCAGGTACTGCTCTCGGGGCAGTTTCCATTGACACGGCGCCTGTCTGGTGTCGGCCAGATCGACTACGACATTGTCAGTCATCGAGTGCTCGCCGGGTTGATTGGTCTGAAATACCTGGCTGATTGTTGGAGCGTTAGCTTTGCCTTTCAGAAATACACGAACGTCAGTTCGACAACGACACCCACTACAGGCACTCGCTTCCTGATGCAACTGCAACTCAATGGTTTGAGTCACATCGACAATGGATTGCAGCAGCAGTTCCGTGCAAGCATCCCGGGCTATTCTGTCGCGCCGTCCGCATTGCCCGAATCGCGCTTTTCGAGCTATCCATAACCATTGCAGACATCGTGGATAGCATCGCGGCGCATGCATTGATTGCTCTCTGATTAACGACTACGTTTGCATGGCTTTCAGTAACTGACAGCCCTTCCTGGACCTTACCCTGAGTTTCGAGGCGTGACGATGTCATTGACGACTACCCGGGGTATTTCGCATCGCTGGACGATATCAGCCCGTATCGCAAAGGATTCCGGTCGACGTGATCGAACAGTCGGCAGCGAACCCTTGTTACAGGTATCGATTTATGAAACGACCGGTAAACGCAGGCGTTGTCACCGCCCCACAGTGCTTGTTCTCCATTCAGTTCTAATCGCTGATCAACGGGTGCAGGGTCATTAGCTCGTTGTCTTGCTGTGTATTCGCCGCGTCGAAATGACTTTTCCATGCGCGGTAAACTTTCTTTGAAGGATATGTTGATGAAAAGAACTCTCATGGTGCTCGGAGCCTCGAGCGCATTTACTTTCGCAGCCACTGCGCATGCGCAAAACAGCGTGACACTCTACGGCCTTATCGATGCCGGCCTGACGTACACGAATAACCAGGGCGGTAGCAAAAATTTTCAGGAAACGAGCGGGTCGGTCAATGGGAGTCGATTTGGCCTGCGCGGAAGCGAAGATCTGGGCGGAGGGCTTAAGGCTGTTTTCGTACTTGAAAACGGCTTCAATATCGCGAATGGGAAGCTGGGTCAGAATGGTCTCGAATTTGGACGTCAGGCGTTCGTAGGTCTCTCGAGCGATCAGTATGGTGCTGTTACACTGGGTCGTCAGTACGATTCAGTCGTTGACTACCTTGCACCTCTTTCGCTAACGGGCACGGGATTCGGCGGCACACAAGCCGCTCATCCGTTTGATAACGACAACCTTGATAACTCTTTCCGCATCAATAATTCGATCAAGTACGCAAGCGTCAACTATGGCGGTTTGAAATTCGGCGGCCTGTACGGTTTCTCGAATAGCGCCGGCAACTTCTCAACAAACCGGGCGTACAGTGTGGGCGCTACGTATAACTATGGCCCGGTCAATTTTGCCGCTGGGTATTTACAGCTGAACAATAGTGGGACAGACCTGAACTCCGGTGGAGCGGTGACTAACGACGCGACCTTTACGTCTAGCTTGCAGAGGACGTGGGGCGCAGGCGCCAACTATGCGTTTGCTAACGCGACGGTGGGCCTCGTATTCACGCAAACGATCGTCGGTAATCTGGCGGGAATCGGAGCTTCAGCGTCCGGCACGTCGAACGGACTTTCCTTCGCCAGCAATAGTGCGCGCTTTAGCAACTATGAACTGAATGGACACTACTACTTCACTCCGGCGGTCTCGGTGTCAGCGGCTTATACCTTCACCGATAGTCGTATCGATGGTGTAGCGCCGAAGTGGAACCAGTTCACGCTGCAGACGGACTATGCGCTGTCGAAGCGCACGGACGTCTATCTTCAAGGTGTGTACCAGCACGTCAGCGATACTGGCAACAGCGGCATCCATGCGGTGATCAATGGGCTGTCTATGTCGAGCTCGAATGAGCAGCTGGCCGTCACTGCGGGCATACGCGTTCGATTCTGATCGAGTTCATTTTCTGCCTGAAAGTCGACGCGCGCGCCGGGGGCGGGCGCGTCCTGAATGGGACGGCCGTCGGGAGCGCGTAAAACGCAGGCGAGTTTTGCGCTCTGGAGGAATGTCGCAGCAGCATTTCACGGAAAATGTGACGAGCCCTGTCTTGTGTTGCGAGGAGGACGAATCTCAGCACGCTCGAAAGTTGATCTGAGGACCGGCTTCGATTATTCCAGATCGAAGCTCATTGTCCTTCGTTGGCGTAATAAATTTGGATAACAAAAAAAATGCGCTGCCAAAGATATAACGATCGATTGCAGAAAAATCGTTTGTTATAGAACGAGATTCGCGTTACATGCCTTAGTCGAGGGCGTCATGGAATTCGCTAGAGTCGAACTATAGAACATTCGATCACTGCGCAATGTCATGGCCGCAAACCTATCGTCTACATTGTTATGCATCAATTGAACGAAGTCAGTCAGCCCGTCTCGACACCAGTCAGGCATCCGCGCCGCTGGCGCGCGGCTGCGGGCAGGAAGACGATATCTGGAATGTCTTGCGGCGTGACATAAGGAGGGAGGTGGCCTGATTCAGGCGCTCATCGTTGCGTGTTTTCTCAATTTCCGTATGGACTGGTGGGCTTGCTCCCCTCATCGGTCGTTGACAGAACTGGTGGAACGTTTCGGCGAGCACAGCTGGCGTACCAACTCCGTCAGGCGCCAGAACGGCGAACCCTGCAGTCTGGCAAGTTGCTGCCTCACTTCTCCTAAAGCCGTCCGCGTTGCGGCGAGTTCACCTGCCAACACTGTGTCAAACCCCGCACCGTCGATCAACGCGATATCCACGATACGTGTAGCCCGATGAAGAGGAACCTGCATCTGCGGCCAGTTTGCCTGTGCACCGAAAGCCAATACCTGCGTCGCCTGAGCGAGTTTGCTGGCCCAGAGCGAAAAGGTATCGGGATGCACGGCGCCCCTACGCACCATTTCCTTGCCGAAATGCATGGCTTCGAGATGGATCTTCAATCCTTCCGACGCGTCGAACCCACAGTCGCGATTGTCCCCGCTCGCTTGACGCACGGTTCCGAACGATGGCGCAAGTCCCGTTAGATCGGCCACCCAGCGTTCGGCGGCCTGCGTATAAGCGGGCGACCGCGCTGCAAGATCGCAATCGAAGATCGCATGTGCGTGGGTTGCCGCATGCTGTAATGTAAGGAGCCAATGTCCAAGAAAGGCCCGATACGCAGCGGCGGGTGCAACGCTCACGGCATGTTGCCTGCAAAAATCGAGGAATGTTCCAAACGATTCTTCTCCAGGCTCGTGCGATACATCTGGCAGATCGATGTGTAGCGCGTCGAGCACCCTGCCGACCATCGGTGCATGTCTGTTCAACGCCAGAACGGCAAACGGCACGGCCACAAAATGCGGGTTTTCGTGAGCGGCGAGCAGATCCCAGCAGGACAGCCATTGAGAAATCGGGTTTTTCTCGACCACGATGTGCACGGCCTCCGGGAAGGTGCTGCGGAACCACGGAAGTCGACCTGACGACCGGCAGAACTTGAAGACAGGCACGCCGCCTTGCTCATGAGCCGCGGCAATCAGGTTGCGTAGATAGGTCTCAAGCCGGTCAGCCCCGTCGGGAGTTTGTCCCGTGAAGCAATCGATTGAGAAGCGCTCTTCGTAGCCGGGGATACCTCGTCCATCAGGTCCAAGCAGATGAGCGAATTCGGCGAAATACGGTTTCTCTAGTCTCGGATGGCCCGAATGCCAACTGTCGGCCGTACTCGTCGCCAGATTTGTCGAGTCGATCGTCGACAACATCTCGTGCAACGGTTCATAGTAGGCGGTGACTTCGCTGAGGCGGCGGAAACACGACCATAGCCATGTGCCCGCCGTTCTGTATCCGGCATGCAAGAACACTGCTTTGGTTTCTGACATCATCGAGCGTAGCGCAAGTTGAATTCCGATAAGTGGTTGTGAACCATCGCGCCGGGGAAAGCCTTCTTCCATGCGCGAACCCGGGAGAGCCGCAGTCAACAGGGCGCCAGTGGTGTCCGTACACCGTGGCTCAGGCAACAGCACAACGTACTGGCATTTCGGAACCAGCAATCGCTTTATCGCTGACCTGAACCAGGTTTCGCTGTGTCGCCGTCATCTCGAACCATGCGCTGAAACGCCGACAACACGCGTGCGCACGTGAGTGTTTGGCGCCAGAGTTTCTCTTTGAGCCGTGCGGTAGGAACCCATTGCCAGGGTAAAACAACCTTGACGGTTCCCCACGCTGGGCGCCAGCGCTCAGATACGCGGCGCCGTCGGAACAGGCTGATGGTCGGAATATTAAGACTTGAAGCAAGATGCCCGACACCTGAGTCGTTTCCGATAAACCAGCCAGATTCGTATAACCAGCATGCCAGCTCATGAGGGCTGCTAAATTCCGGCGCGGGGATGCCCCATCTTTCCAGTTCGAACCAGCGCTCGCGTTCGTGTGGTGCAATCACGAAGTTGACGTCATATCCACGCCGACGCAAATTGTGGGCCAATTTCACGAAACGTCGCGATAGCCAGCGCTTGTCCTCCGTGCTGGCCTCGGGATGAATTGCGATCCGGCGAATGTATTCGCGGTGTCGTAGCGCGGGCGGGGGCCTCATCCCGTTGTTTAAATCGACATTCGATAGTGCGAGTTCGTCGCGGCAGAAGTCGGCGAAGCGTTCCGCCATACACCCTGTGCGGTCCCCGAATACGACCCCGTCCAGATCGAGGACACAAGGGTGGATTTCCGTCAGGCGAGGAATCGGCTGATTCCGATGCATTTGCAGGACAGCGTGGTAGGGCGCCAGCATTGCCCTGGCATCCGCCTCGCATGGCAATGGTTGAATTGTCACATCGGGGAACCAGTGTCGCAATGCGTGAGCTGGGCGCCCGAATACCGTGACATCCATGCCGTTTCTCAAGAGATTTTGCACGATGACCATCAACACCAGCGTGTCGCCAATTGCGTTGGACATGACTACTGCGATGCGGCTGGGTCCGTCTGCCGCCAGGCCAGGGAAAGGTAGCGGATTCATGAGAAATTGGCGCGTAGCTGCTCGAATGCCTGAATCACCTTGCCGACGGACAACAGGTATTTCCAGTAGCGTTCCTTCAGACGTCCCGTGGGCAAGTAGGCGCCTCCAATCAGCACTCGTCCGGTCCCCCAGTCGGGGCGCCACGTGCGCGCGATACCGCGGCGCATGAACAATGAGAGGGTGGGAATCTGCAGGTTCGATGCAAGATGGCCAATTCCTGAATCGTTACCGATGAACCACCCGCACTCGAAAAGCCATGCGGCGACGTGATCAAGCGAAGAGAGATCAGGCAGCGCCATGCCTAAACGCTCGACGTGTTTCCAGTCCGCGCGTTCGTGCGGTGCAACCACAAATTGCGGGCTGAAACCCTGGTCGCGTAATTCCACCCCCAGTTGAACGAAGCGGGACGCCAGCCAGCGTTTGTCCACGGTGCTCGCCGTTGGATGGATGGCGACGCGAAGCGGGTAGCTCCGATGCTGAAGTCCTGGCGGCGGCGTGATGCCGTTACTTTTCGCGGCATCCAGCAAACCGAACTCGTCACGACAAAATAGAGCCAGCCTGTCGGCCATCGATTCTGACGAGCGGGCGCGACAGATGTGATCGAGCAGGATTACCCGGGGATGCATGCGATCCAGCCCCGCAAACGGTCTATTGCTGTGCATCTGGATGACCGTATCAAAGCGGTGCAGTTTATGTGCAAGATGATCATCGCCTAACTCTGCCTGGATATCGACGCCGGGAAACCAATCGCGCAAAGCATGCGCATGCTGGCCAAACACGGTGACTGCAATACTGTGTTTCTGAAGGTTACGCGCAACCGTCATCATCAGCAGTGAGTCGCCCACTGCCGGTGAAAGAATCAATGCCACACGGGTTACTGTTTGGATTGCCTGCCGCATAGATACATTCCATTGGCGCACTCTCAACAGTTGGCGAAGCGCTTGCCAGGTCATGAATGGAGGCCGTTCAGTGAATTGGCCACAGTCTAGATTCAGCGCACGTTACTTGAGTTACAACGGTCATTACCGAGGTTTACGTTCGCTGAGTCAGCTTGTCGGCCAGTCCACGCGCTGTTCTTTGAAAATGATGCTGGAGAAAAGCGCGACGGCGCAGCCCCCGACGATCACTGCGGTGAAGTGCGTAGGCCCGGCATATCTACCTTATCTGGCCTTGGGAGTATTGCGCTCCAGGGCAAGCTGCGCTTTTCCCGTCGGCGAGACCAGGACGGAGGATTTGCGGCTCATTTTTGGCGAAACTTTCTCAGTGATGTCTTGAATCCGGATTTCGTGATCCGGTGCGCCAGCAGGCATTCCTTGGTAGCCTGGGTCCGCATTCTGCCTTGCGACGACGCCGCAAGACGACTCGGTCCCATCATCGCGCGAAGCTGGGGCTCACCTGGTCGCACGGCATCGTTGGACAGTGACCGATATTGCACGTCACCCCAGTTGATAAGGAAACCGATTTGCCTGCCGGAACAGTCCGTCCGCCATCGTCAAGATGACAGAGCCTGCAGATGCATCAGGTTGCGACATAAACGTAGGAAACCAATCAAAAAAAAAGCCGTCCAGGCGATCCGGCAAGTGGACCGCCTGGTGGCTCATCTGTGTCCCAACGCGCTCGGCGGCTACCGGCACGTTGTGCGGGTCAGCTTCCGAGCGCCCGGATCGTCAATGCATTCTTGACGGACGTCACGCCAGCAACGCCCTTGGCGACCTGGGCTGCGCGGTCAATCTGCGACTCCTCCGGCACGATTCCTTGCAGCGTGACCGCGCCGTCCTTCACCCGTACGGTGATGCTGGCGCCGCTGAGGTCCCTGTCCTTCGCGAGCGCAGCGCGAACCTTGCGGGACAGCGCGCGGTTGGCCGCCCTTGCAGCCTTGGACTGTTGCCTGGCGGTTGAAGTCGCACCGCTCGTAGCCGTGGCGGGCGCAGATGCGTCCTGGGCATACGTTTGAAGCGAGGCGGCGGCGATCAACATTGCCCCAGCGGCCAGGCTAAGTTTTTTAATCGGTTTCATGCTGTTGCTCCTGATGTCAGAGTTTTCTTGACTTCATAGCCCGCGACAGAACCATCTTCAGTACAGCATCACAAACTTTCGCTTGTATTCGTTGCAGACTCTCGCCCATGCCCCGGGTCCTGCTCGTTCGTCATTCTCACCCGAACGTGAATTTTAGCCGGGCGCATTCGCACGAGAGAGCCCACGCGGCCAGCACATCGCTGATCGCAGCTTCGTCGAGATCACCAGAGACGCCGCGATACCGTCGGTTTGCCATCCGCAGGGCCAATGGTCTGCCGCAGTTATCGCGTGCCGCCGTCCACGATCTGTTCCGCGAGGCCGCTGCCCGTCGTCCCGAGCGCCCACATTGAGCCGCCGACCGCGAGCGACACGCCCGCGGCGAACGCAAACAGGATAGGAGGATTCATGCTGACATTCACGAGCAAGCCGCCGAGCATAGGGCCTGCGATTGCGCCCAGACGGCCGATGCCCATCGCCCAGCCGACGCCCGTGCCGCGCAGTTGCGTGCTGTAGAGGGCAGCCGCGTAGGACACGGTGCACATCTGCGCGCCGATGCTCAGCATCCCCGCAACGAAGGTAGCGACGCATAGCAGTACGGGCGAATGCTGGCCGAGGCCGATGAAGAAGATCGGGACCGCCCCCGCGGCGAAGCCGGCTCGGATCACCCGCCAGGGGCTGTAGCGGTCGCCGAGCCGGCCGAGCGGAATCGAGCCGCACACCGCGCCGAGATTGAGCAACGACACGGCGATCACGCCGGCACGGACGTTTGCGCCGCTGGCACGAGCGATCAGTGGAATCCACGAGATCAGGAAGTACGTCAGCAGCAGGCTAAGAAACAGCGTCGTCCACAGCAGCAGCGTGCCGACGGCGCGGCCTTCGGTGAAGAGCAGGTGTACGGTAACGGCGCGCGAGGAAGGCGCCGTGCGCCCGGCGCTCGCGTTGCCCGGTGCCGACGACCCGCGACTCGCGAGAAAGCTGGCCGATTCAGGCACGAGCGGCACGAACAGCGCACCCAGCACGATCGGCAACAGGCCGCCGACGATGAACACGCTCTTCCATCCCCACAGCGCGACCATCGCTTCGGACGACAGGCCGCCCAGTACCGCGCCGAGCGGGAATCCGCAGAACATCAGCGAAACCAGCGATTCGCGCCGCTCGGCGGGAGCATGTTCGGACGCGAGCGTGATGGAGCAGGGCAGTGCGCCGCCGAGGCCAAGCCCAGTGACGAGCCGCATCGCGATCAGCGATGCGATCGAGTCGCTGAACGCCGTTCCGAGCGAGCCTGCTGCGAAGATTGCGAGCGAGATCACGAGGGCCGGCTTGCGTCCGACCCGGTCGCCCATCGGGCCCAGCACGAGCGCGCCGATAAAGCTGGCCAGCAAACCGGCCGCGAAAACCGGCGCGAACAGGACCGGGCTGACTCGCCAGACATCGACGATGTGCGGCGCGACGAACGCGATCGACTGCGTGTCGAAACCGTCGACCAGCGTGACGGCCGCGCACAGCAAGATGATGCGCAACTGCTGGCCGGAAAGCCGCACGCGGGCGGCTCCGGCCGTACTCCGTTGGTCCAGGTACATGGCTTTCCCCGCTAGAACGCGATTTCGCGCTGGATGACGCGCTTCTCGATCAGCCACCCACCGTTTTCGGCGCGGCGCAGCTGGTCGAAGACGTCGTTGACCCGCACCTGCAGCGAGCCGTCCGATGCGCGGTGCTCGAACGTAATCTGCACCGCGGTCGACTGTGAGCGGTTCGCGTCGATCGCGTCGACGCGCAGGTTCGACCAGAGGTGGCGGGTCTTGCGGCCCGGCTCGGCATGGCGCCGCTCGCAGTCGCGCGCAATCGCGTCGCGTCCGCTCAGGATGGCACCGCCCACGTGCAGTACGCCATCTGGCACGAACAGCCGGCCTATCGATTCGCCGTCTCCGCGATCCGCGCACCACGCGAAATCGCTCAGCAGGCGCTCGATGGCGCGGACGTCTTCGTTACTTATCACAAACAATCTCCTGGTTATCCGAAACAGTGATGACCCTTCGCGCGCGACGCATCGCGGCAAGCGCCGCGGTTCAAAAACGCACCGTCAAACCAACCCGCGCGAGCGTCTGGTTGCCGTTCGACGAACTCGCGGTCGACCCGATGATCGTCGCGAGCGCCTGTCCGTCGCCGCCTGCCCATTGATGGGCCAGGGTCACGTACACCAAAGTCCTCTTGGACAGGTCGTGCGCGTAGGTCAGATTGACCTGCTGCGCCTTGTTGTCGCTCAGCACCGCGTTACCCTGGTCGTACTGGTACTCGAGCGTGACTTCGTCCACACCGGTGAGCGAGTAGTAGCCGCCGATCTCGTACACGTTCACGCGTCCGCCGTTGTAGGTGTTCTCGGTGTTCGTGAACATCGCGTCGATGGCGGCGTTGTAAATGTTGACGCGACCGCCGATCCCCCAGTTGCGAATGCCGTTGTTGCCGTTGTTGATGCCGGGAAACCGCGTGTAGGTGTAGGCGGCGTCGAGCGTGACAAGCGCATTGGAGTAGCGCAGCCCGAAGCTCTGCGTGCTGTCCTGGGTGGTCGATCCAGCCTGTCCGCCGAGCCCGTACATCGCGCCGAACCCGAAACCATGGAAGATTGGGCTCTCATAGGAAACCGAGTTGTTGGTGGTGATGCTGCCCGCTGTGCGGTCGAAGTCAAACGCGCCGCCCGGCAGCCCGAGCTTCGAGAACGGACCCTGCTGCGTGTAGTACACCGGGTTGTACTTGAGCATGTAACCCCAGCGGTCGATCGTCATGTAGCGGAACATGTAATCGAACTGGTTGCCGAGCGTCAGCGTGCCGTACTTCTGGTCCTGAAGACCGACCCACGCTTCCTTGCCAAACAGCAGGCCGTTGACCATTGCGCCGGTGCCGTCGTTGAAGTTGTCGACCAGCTTGAAGATCGCTCGAAGTCCTCCTCCCAGGTCTTCGGTGCCGCGCAGGCCAACGATGGTCGGCACCATCGTGCCGCTCTGATAGAAAACGTTACTCTTGCCGTTCTGGTTGGACACGTAGGTGATGCCGGAATCGAGTATGCCGAACAACTGGACACTGCTTTGCGCAAAGACTGCCGAACTGAGGGAAAGGCCAACGACGAGAAGCAGCCAGCGAAGTTTCATATAGGTATCCTGATTGAGTCGATCAATCTTTTAATTTATTTCAATGCGTTACCGAATATTTATTGATGCGGGAGGGCGCGGTGCGGACCCGCCAGATCCGCAACCGGCCGCCGTCAGTCGCAGATAGCCTTAAAGCCGACGCTTTCGATCGCGAACACCGCGCAGCTTTCGTCGACGTCGGATGTGTCGCCGCTGATGCCGACCGCGCCCAGCAGGTTGTCATGGCTGTCGCGCACCAGCACGCCACCGGGAACGGGCGCGATACGGCCGCCGGAGATATCCCCCAATGACGCGAAGAACGCGGGCGCTAGCGCGGCGCGCTCCGCAAGCAGGCGGCCGCCGTGGCCCATGCCGAGCACGCCCCAGGCTTTCGCGTGGGCGATCTGCGGGCGCAGGATGCCGGAGTTGTCCTCCCGCTTGAGCACGATTAGATGGCCGCCGGGATCGAGCACAGCGACGGTCAACGGTTTGCAGTCGATCGCGCGTGCGCGGGTGAGCGCGGTATCGGCGATCTGTGAAGCGGCGCTAAGGGACAGGCTTGGCATCGGTTTTTCTCGATTCCTCAAATGGTTTCGGGTGGTTCCAGTTGGCTACGGATGGAGCTCATTGGTGCACGGTTGATTCGTCCGGCATCGGCTCCTCGTCGTAGCGGTCCGATTCCTTTCCGGGCAATTCGACCGGCGGCAGGCCGACGAGAAAGAGCTCCATCGCCTGCGTGGCCTCGATGGTGACGGTTTCGTCGGATTCCACCTGCAGCGTGCCGAGATAGCCCACCGGTTGTCCCTTTACAGTGCCTTCGCCTTCAAGCACGGTCAGGATCCGGCGGCCGCGCGGATCAGCAGAGCGCCAGACGGCGCCGGACTCGAGCCGGATCATCTCAATCCACACGCCGCGCTCGGAGAACGCGCCCAAGAACTTGTGCGTGACCCCATTCGTGCCCGTCATCGCCAGCCAGTTGAACGACTCGGGGTTGATGAAGATCGGATGGCGGTAACGCGGGTGCGGGTAGCGCAACCGGCTTCCCATCGCGCGTTCCCAGATTGCACTGAGCGCCCAGTCCTTCCTGCCGTCGGGCCAGTGATAGAACGGCCCCTTGAATTCGCCGATCGCGGTTAGCTCTGCGCGGGCCTTGCGGCGCCGTTCGATGTCGAGAAACCCATAGCCGGACGCGCCGCCGAACTGCAGCACCAGCTGCATGCGCTCGCCGGGCGGCGTGTTGCCGAGCGGATCGTTCTGCGGTCCATACGCGAGCCCTTCCGGGAAATAGCCGATCTCGTTCTCGCGCAGCACGCCGGTGCGGCCGTGATCCATCGCGCCACGCAGAGGCAGGCGAATCTGTTCGAAGTTGTGGCGATGCGTCGGCATCGAGAAGTCGCCATCCTGGCGGCCCAGGACGTACATGAAGTTGTCGGGCGAGCCGGGTTCGCCACTCAAGAGGTGCTTGAACAGAATCGTTCCGAGTGGATGGTCGCTGGCCCAGTCTGAATTGACGAAAGGGACGATTTTCATTCGCGGTGCTCCGGGTTGATGGTTGGTTATGTGTGGTTCAGGTCGCGCGCCGGATGACGGCCGGACTGTCGGCACCGTGCGGGTCGCGCCGACGTCCTTTCAGCACGAAGATTCCCATGGTCAGGATCGCTACGCCGGCACCGAGCGAGGTCAGGCCGGTGAGCATGAAGAGTGACGGCGCTCCCAAGCCGGAACCGAGCAGCATGCCGCCGAAGATCGGCCCGGCGATCGCGCCGACCCGCCCCGCCGCCATGCAGCAGCCGATCCCGGTTGCACGCGAGAAGGTGTCGTAAAAGGCTGCGCTGAGCGCAACCGTGCAGAGCTGCGCGCCGTAGCTGAAGAAGCCGGCCAGCACCGCGATAGCCCACACGCCAGGACCCGAGTGCAGCGCGTAGCCGATCAATGCGATCACGAGCGCGCCGATAGAGAACGCGCTGCCGACCACGATCGCGGGCCGGCCGAGCGCGTCGGACACGCGCCCGAGCGTTGTGCTGCCGACGATGCCGCCGAGATTCAGCATCGCCACCGCGATCACCGCGTTTTCTATGCTTAGGCCGCTGCGCCGAGCCATCATCGGGATCCAGTTGATCAGCATGTACAGCATGCACATGCTGAGAAGGGTCGCGATCCACAGCAGCAGCGTGCCCCGCGCGCGTCCGTCGCTGAAGAGGCTGCGCACCGACACGCGGCCGCCCGTGGCGGCGCCGACTTCGCCGTTCCATGCGGCGGCGCAGCCCATCCGCTCGAGGATCGGCAGCACCTTGTCGCGCTTGCCGCGCAAAGCCAGCAGGCGCGCGGATTCGGGAATGAACGCGATGGCCACCACCAGCGCGAATAGCGAGAACGCGCCGCCCGTAAAGAAGACGCTTTGCCAGCCGAACAGCGGAATCAGCCGCGCCGAGATGAAGCCGCCGACTACGGCACCCAGCGGAAAGCCGCAGAACATCATCGCGACGAGCGAGGCCCTTCTGCGGCCGGGCGAGTATTCGGATGCCAGCGCGATGAAGTTAGGCATCGCGCCACCCAGCCCGAGGCCGGTGAACGCGAGCGCAGCGATCAAGCCGGGAATCGACGACGCAAACGGCGTGAGCAGCGAACCGATGCTCACGAGCAGCAGCGTGACCAGCAACGCGCCCTTGCGGCCCCGACTGTCGCCGATGCGGCCGAACAGCACGGCGCCTACCAGCCCGCCGAGCAGGCCGGCGCTAAAAATGAAGCCGAATACGCGCGGTGTGATGTGCCATGCGACGGCGATCTCGGGCCCGATGAACGCGATCGACTGCATGTCGAAGCCATCCATCATCGCGACGAGTCCGCACAACGCAATGACGAGGATCTGGAAGCGCCCGACTCGCTGCGAGTTGATGAGTGTTTCCAGATCGACCTGATTTGTCGTGTTCATGTCCCCTCCTGTGCATCGCAATACGGGCTGTGTGCGCGATGCGAGCGATTTTTATGACCGGCTTTACTGGCTGACTGATGGACCGCTACCGTATCCGCGTGCCTTGCTACGCGATTTGCTTTGAGGCCTTTGTTGGGTAAAAAACGAAGCAACGCACGCAGTCTAAGGAAGCGATAGCGCCGGTGTCCATGCAGGGCGGTATATTTTTCATATAGACAGCATGAATATTTATTCGGTTGACTTGAGGTATGCGACGCGATCGACGTGGAGCGCAGCGTGAGCCGTGCCGCGGTCCGGCACTGCAGTTAACGTTCGACGAGGGTTTGAGTTTCGACCCGACCAGCTGACAAGCAGACGGCGGACCTTACTGATTCACGTGATCGATTTCGGCAAGACAGTCTTCCTGCCAGCGTCAGTAAGGGAAATTCGGGAGTGCGCGTCGAAACCTGCCAGTTCGGCAGCACCGAGTTGGCCCAGGCGCTCGAAATCGGGCAGATCGACTTCGCGATAGGCTATCTGCCGCTGCTCGACGAGCTGTTCCTGTCGGTGAACGCTTCATCACATAGCATGGTTCGGCTGCCACTGCCGCATCTCATAAGCTATCTAATAAGGATACCTACTATTTTACCAGGAAGGCAGTCTGCAACCGTCATCTTGACAAGGCGCCGCAATCTGGTCGTCAGTTTCGGGAGTCCATTCCACTGCTCGCGCAGTGTATCGATTCACGCTGCGGGGAGGCGCCCGGCAAACGGAACTCGGAACTGTGCGTCTGAAAGCCGAGCGATTTTCCAGCACCGTCTTAGCGCGCGCACGTGCGGTCAATTCTGCGACGCGGTCAGCAGCCGAAGCTGCTCCAGTAACTTCACTGCCGGACTCGGCAAAATCCCCTGACGGCGGCGAAACGCCGTTAACGTGCGGCGTGCGACGAGGCCCGGAATCGGCAGCGTATCGAACACGCCGGCGGCGCTTTCGGTGTCGTACATCGGCATGGCCATCCAGCTCAGAAACCCCGCGCGCGTCACGAGGCTCTTCAACACCGTGATCGAACGCGTCTCGACGGCGATCGGCGGCATGCCGAAGCCGTGCTCGGCAAACACGCGCTGCATATGCTCGAACGGACCCGTCCCGCGCGGCGGGACGCACCACTGCTGATCGAGCGTGTCGGCAAGCGACAAATTGGCTTTGTTGCGCAGCGGATGATTGAGCGCGGCGACCACATAGCTTGTGTCTTCCCAACGGCAATCGGCAATCGCGGTGATCTCATCCGTGTCGGGCACCGCCATGCTGAGCGCGAGATCGATCTCGTGTTTCATCAGACTGTCCGCAAGACGGTCCCACACCCCTTCCATAATCTCCACACGCAGATTCGGCCAGCGCGCGAGCACGCCGCTCACCGCGAGCGGTAGCACGAGCGTCGCAATGCTCGCCACCGCGCCGACGCGAATCGTTCCTTTCGCGAGACCGCGCATCGCGTCGATTTCCTCGCGCGCGTGATCGGCTTCGCGTTGCAGCAGGGTGGCGTGCGGCAACAGCGCGCTGCCGATCGCAGTAAGCTGCATACCCTTCGAGTGCCGTTCGAACAGCGGCGCGCCGACCTCATCCTCGAGCCGTTTGATGGTGCGGCTCAGCGCGGGCTGCGTGACATGCAGCACTTCCGCGGCACGGCCGAGGCTGCCGCTCGCCACAATGGCGGCGAACGCATGCAATTGTTGAAGATTGAAAGTCATGCGCAAAAGTAATGCCTTTTCTCAAAAAAGGCAATTTTCAATTAACCACCGGCTTCCGATAATGGGCCTTCAAGAAACGGCGCTCATCTACAGGAGACAGGCATGACCAGCAACGCGCCCCGTTCAGATGCATTGGGACTCGCTCAATCCAAGCCGTTCACCGTGCGCGACGCCGTCATCGATCTCATGCGCCGTTTGGGCATGACCTCGGTGTTCGCCAATCCGGGCTCGACGGAATTGCCGTTGTTCCGCGATTTCCCGCAGGATTTCCGTTACGTGCTGGGTTTGCAGGAAGCGGTCGTGGTCGGCATGGCCGACGGTTATGCGCAGGCCACCCGCAACGCTTCATTCGTCAATCTGCATTCGGCGGCGGGGGTGGGCAATGCGATGGGCAATATCTTCACCGCATTCCGCAACCGCACGCCGATCGTGATCACCGCCGGGCAGCAGGCCCGTTCGATTCTGCCGTTCGACCCGTTTCTCGCGTCGACCCAGGCCACCGAATTGCCGAAGCCGTACGTCAAATGGAGCATCGAGCCGGCGCGCGCCGAAGACGTACCGTTGGCGATCGCGCGGGCCTATTACATGGCAATGCAGGAGCCGCGCGGGCCGGTGCTGGTGTCGATTCCCGTCGACGATTGGGACCGCGCGGCGCAGCCGGTGCCGGCACGCGTAGTCAGTAACGAGACGCGGCCCGAGCCGTTCGTGCTGGAGCAGATCGGCGCGGCGCTCGATACCTGTGAACGGCCGGCTTTCGTGGTGGGCGGCGCGGTCGACCGGGCCGGCGGCTGGGACGAAGTGGTGAGCCTCGCTGAGCGTCACAACGCCCGGGTGTTCGTCGCGCCGATGACCGGCCGTTGCGCGTTCCCTGAAGACCATCGCCTGTTCGCCGGTTTCCTGCCGGCCATGCGCGAGAAGATCGTCGAACTGCTCGGCGGCCACGATCTGATCTTCGTGATCGGCGCACCGGCCTTCACGTATCACGTCGAAGGTCACGGCCCGCATCTGCCGGCCGGCGCGACGCTGTGCCAGTTGATCGACGATCCGGCTATCGCGGCGTGGGCGCCGACCGGAACAGCGGCGGTCGGCAATATTCGCCTGGGCGTCGCCGATCTGCTGTCGCGGCCCGCACCGAAACCGCGTCCGTTGCCCGCGCCGCGCGCCGCACGTCCGCGCGCGGAGCCGTCTGCGTTGATGTCGGTGGCTTTCGCATTGCAGACGCTCGCCGAGGTGCGCCGCGCGGACGATATCGTGGTCGAGGAGGCGCCGAGTTCGCGGCCGGTGATGCAGAACTATCTGCCGTTCACGCGCAGCGGCACTTTCTACACGATGGATAGCGGCGGCCTCGGTTATGGCATGCCGGCTGCTGTCGGCGTGGCGTTGGCGAAACCCGGCACGCGCGTGATCGGTCTGATCGGCGACGGTTCCAGCATGTATTCGACCCAGGCAATTTACAGCGCCGTACAGATGAAACTTCCGATCACATTCGTGATCCTGAACAATTCCCGCTATGCCGCGTTGCAGGACTTCGCGCCGGAATTCGGTTTTGGCCCGGACGATCCTGTACAAGGCACCGATCTGCCGGGACTCGACTTCGTAGCGCTGGCCGCGGGCATGGGTTGCCATGGCACGCGTGTGACCGATGCCGAACGCTTGCATGAAGTCTTGCGCGAGGCGTTGGCATCAACCGGACCGAGGCTCGTTGAAGTCGTCGTGGCTTGACCTTAAGCGAGCCCCGCGCCCGCATTCATACAATTTTCCGCAGGAGACAACACAATGCAGAGTATTTCCATGCTGATCGCCGGCGCAGCCGTGCAGGCGAGTAACGGCGCCACCTTCGAGCGTCGCAATCCGCTGGATGGCGAAGTCGCGACGCGCGCTCCCGCCGCCACGGTTGCCGATGCGGTAGCCGCGGCTGATGCGGCGGCAGCGGCATTTCCTGCATGGTCCGCGCTCGGGCCGGGCGAGCGCCGTGCGCTGCTGATGAGAGCAGCGCACGCCCTCGAGGCGCGCAGCGAGGCGTTCGCCAGCGTGATGGCCGCGGAGACGGGGGCGTCGGCGATGTGGGCGGGCTTCAATGTCCATCTCGCGGCTGGCGGATTGATGGAAGCCGCGGCGCTCACGACGCAGATTGGCGGCGAGTTGATCCCGTCCGATGTGCCCGGCAGTCTCGCGATGGGCGTGCGTCAGCCGGCTGGCGTCGTGCTCGGTATTGCGCCGTGGAATGCGCCGGTGATCCTCGCGGTGCGGGCGATTGCGCTGCCGCTTGCGTGTGGAAATACCGTCGTGCTGAAGGGTTCGGAGATCTGCCCCGGCACGCACGGCCTGATTATCGAAGTGCTGCAGGAAGCGGGTTTGCCCAAGGGCGTGGTGAACTTCGTCACCAACGCACCGGCCGACGCCGGCGCTGTGGTCGAGGCGCTGATTGCCCATCCGAAAGTCCGGCGTGTCAATTTCACGGGCTCCACGCACGTGGGCAAGATTATCGCGGCCACCTGCGCACGCTATCTGAAGCCGTCGGTATTGGAGCTCGGCGGCAAGGCCCCGTTGATCGTGCTCGACGACGCGGATCTCGACGCAGCCGTCAATGCCGCGGCATTCGGCGCGTTCGCCAACTCCGGGCAGATCTGCATGTCGACGGAGCGGATCATCGTCGACGAACGGATCGCTGATCAGTTTGTTGCAAAGCTCGCGCAGAAGGCGCGCGGCCTGCCGCTCGGCGATCCTCGCAAAGGTCCCGTGGTGTTGGGATCGGTCGTCGATATGGCGACGGTGGAACGCTGCAACGCGCTGATCGACGACGCGCTGGCCAAAGGCGCCACGCTCGTCTGCGGCGGCAAGGCGGACAGCACCCTGATGCCCGCCACGCTGCTCGATCATGTCACGCCGGCGATGCGTATTTATGGCGAGGAATCGTTCGGGCCCGTGAAGGGCATCGTGCGCGTCAACGGCGAAGACGAAGCCGTGGCCTGTGCGAACGACAACGAGTATGGGCTTTCATCGGCGGTGTTCAGCCGCGACGTAGCACGCGCGATGAATGTTGCAAGGCGCATCGAATCGGGCATCTGTCATGTCAATGGACCGACCGTTCACGACGAAGCGCAAATGCCGTTCGGCGGCGTGAAGGGCAGCGGCTTTGGACGCTTCGGCGGGCAGGCGGGCGTTGCTGAATTCACGGATCTGCGCTGGATGACCGTGCAAACCACGCCACGTCATTATCCGTTCTGAAGGGACGAGCGCCGTTGCGGACGCTGCATGTTCTTGCGTGTCCCAACGTGTCCTTGTGCCGTTGAGCGCCGCAACGATACGCGCCGCGAAAGCCATGCATACATGTCATGGCTTTTGCTCGAAATGGCAATGTCAGAAGGCGGCCGCTCGCTCACATACTGAGCCCAAAGCGTGACCCCGAAGCATGACGGCAAAAGCGCGGCGCTCAGATCGCGCGCACATATCAGGAGACAGTTGCATGACCAGTTATGTACCACCGGCCGGCCCGGCCGATGCGTCGCTCGCCGGCAATCACGCGGGAATCGGAGAGGGGCGTCACGCGGTCGACATCGGCCGTGCGCTCGACGAAGGTCCTTACACCGCCATGCAAAAGATCGTGGTGCTGCTCGCGGCGTTGTCGATCGTGCTGGACGGGTTCGACAGTCAGTTGATCGGTTTTGGAATTCCCGTGCTGATCAAGGAATGGGGCGTTACACGCGCGGCTTTTGCGCCGGTGGTCGCGGCCGGTTTGATCGGCATGGGCATCGGCAGTGCGTGCGCCGGATTGCTGGCCGACCGCTTTGGCCGCCGCTGGGCGGTGATCGGCAGCGTGCTGGTATTCGGTGCCGCCACTTGCGGTATCAGCTCTGCGCCCGGCATCGTGACGATTGCCGTGCTGCGTTTTATCGCCGGCCTCGGCATTGGCGGCGCGTTGCCGAGTTCAACGACCATGACCGCGGAGTTTACGCCGGCTCGCCGCCGCACCCTGGCCGTCACGGCGACGATTGTCTGCGTGCCGCTCGGCGGCATGGTGGCGGGATTGTTCGCACACGAAATTCTGCTGACGTATGGATGGCGCGCGCTGTTCATGATCGGCGGCGTGCTGCCGCTCGCGCTCGGCGTGTTGCTGATCTTCACGTTGCCCGAGTCGCCGCGCTTTCTCGCCCGGCACCCGCACCGCTGGCAGGAACTCAAACGCCTGCTTGGGCGGATGTCGCGTCCGGTCGCAAGCAACTGCGTATTTACCGACTCGCGCGAACAGGCCGTCGAGAGACACACGGGTTTTACCGCACTGTTCCGCGAAGGTCTGGCGCGCGATACGGTGGCGATCTGGTGCGCGTTCTGCTTATGCCTGCTGGCCGTCTATAGCGCGTTCAGCTGGTTGCCGACCATGCTGAGCACGCAGGGCCTGTCGGTATCGGTGGCGGGTGCGGGGCTCACCGCGTACAACCTGGGTGGCGTGCTGGGTGCGTTGCTGTGCGCCGCGGTGATTGCGCGCACCGGCTCGCGTTGGCCGTTGATTCTCTGTAGCGCGGGTGGCGCGGCGAGCGCGTTGCTGCTGCTCGGCGTGAATATTTCCGATCACACCGGCTTGCTGATCCTCGGTCTTGGCGTGCACGGACTGTTTGTCAACGCGGTTCAGTCGACGATGTTCGCGCTGTGTGCGTATGTTTATCCGACCCGTGTGCGTGCCACCGGCACCGCATCGGCGCTCGCGTTCGGCCGGCTCGGTGCGATTGCCAGCGCGTTCGCGGGTGCGGTGGTGATTACGGCCGGCGGGGCATCGTCGTACCTGTGGATGCTCGGAATCGCGATGTTGATCGTGATGGTCGCGCTGACGGTGGTCAAGCGCCATATTCCGAGGCCGGGGGTTTGAGGGGCGCAATGTCCTGACTTGCGGCGATCGGGCAGGAGATGCGGATCGCCGCTATCTGAAGCAGTCAATCTTTAGCGTATCGGACGGCTTGAAGAGCGGTTGGTATCGTCACACATTTGTTGCGTTGTGCGAGCGTGCGACTGCACTCTCCAAAGGCGCGCGCCAGCCGCCGGAGCCTGCCTGAGGTCGACGTCCTTGCGATTCACGCCATTGTCATCAAAAGCAGAAGCGGGTGTTTCGAGTCATCATCGAGTTATTGCCCGGTGCGCGGAAAAGCGGAAACGCATGTCATCGCGGCGGCGGACAGCGCGCACACGGGCGGGTAGGCGCTCGCGGATTATCGTCTGCGCTGTCCGGCAGCAACCTCATACTTTAAGCATGCCGATCAGACTTGCGCCTGACCACCGTCAGCCGTAATCTCCGCGCCGTTGATGAAGCTCGAATCGTCCGATGCGAGGAACGTGACGACCCTGGCAATTTCCGATGGGTCAGCGAGGCGGCCAATCGGCACGAGCGAGGCCAGGTAGCCAAGCAGACCATCCTGACCGTCCTTGGTATCGCCACCGAGTTCGGCGAGGCCAATCGTGTGCGTCGAACCCGGGCTTACCACGTTCACCCGTATGCCGCGGTCCTTCAGATCGAGCACCCAGCTGCGGGCCAGAGCGCGCACCGCCGCTTTCGAGGCGCTGTAAATACTGAACGCCGCTGTACCGGTTGACCCCGCGATGGACCCCGTCAGGATGATCGAGCCACCCTTTTGAATCAGTGGAAGTGCCTTCTGCACTGTGAACACAACTGCGCGCACATTGCGGTTGAACGTGTCGTCGAAATGTTGCTCGGAGATATCGCCCAGCGGCGCCATCGTGCCGCCACCTGCGTTGGCGTAGAGAATGTCAAGACGACCGTCGTTCTTTCGAATCTCTGCAAAAAGTGCGTCGAGATCCTCGGGGCGGGTGACATCACCCCGCACGCCGAGAGCACCGTGCCCGACCGCTTCAACTGCAGCTTCCAGTTCGGCCTGCCGGCGCCCTGTGATGTACACCTTCGCACCTTCCGCGGCGAGGTCTTTTGCTGCCGCCAGGCCAATACCGCTGGTGCCGCCAGTGACGAGGGCTACCTTACCTTCCAGTTTTTTGCTCATGATTTTGCTCCGGGTTGTTAAGTGTTGATGGAAGTAACGATAGACGTCCATGAGACACGAATAAACCCCGCTACAGCGAATTGATTTTCCACGTACATGGATAATCGTTAAGCTAAAGGCTCATCTGCTATGAGGAAGAATCAATGGATCAGCTGCAAGCACTGCGCGTTTTCGTACGGATTGCCGAATCGGGGGGCTTCAGCAAGGCGGCCGACGCCTTGAACGTGCCGCGCGCCACGGTCTCCAAACTCATTCAGGAACTGGAAACCCATCTTCGGGTGAGGCTCTTCCAGCGTTCAACCCGTCGCGTAGTGGTGACAGAAGAAGGCCAGGTTTACTATCACAACGCGGTCAAGCTGCTCGCCGACATCGACGAGATGGATGGTCTGTTTGCGGACTCTCACGGCAATCCACGCGGTCGGATCCGTGTCGATATCGGCTCCTCTCTCGCCAACCTGATCCTTCTTCCACACCTGCCCGCGTTCCGCAAGCGTTACCCGGAAATCCAGCTTGACGTTGGCGTGAGCGACCGTCAGGTCGACCTGATCGGCGAGGGCGTTGACTGTGTGATCCGTGGCGGTGAACTGACCGATATGTCGCTCGTCGCGCGGCGCCTCGCGGGGCTCGAATGGGGCACGTATGCCGGCTCGAGCTACCTCGCCGAACGCGGCACGCCATCGCATCCCGACGATCTGCTCGCACGTCATGAAGTGGTGGGCTATTTTTCCTCGTTGAGCGGTCGAGTATTCCCCCTTCTTTTCGAGCAGGGCGACG
This sequence comes from Paraburkholderia sp. BGA-UO-ETr-F12, assembly GCF_059567945.1. NCBI lineage: Bacteria > Pseudomonadati > Pseudomonadota > Betaproteobacteria > Burkholderiales > Burkholderiaceae > Paraburkholderia > Paraburkholderia sp. BGA-UO-ETr-F12. Next base: position 42,148 of record NZ_JCAQOZ010000056.1, read on the forward strand.
AAACGATCACCGTCGATCCAAAAGGAGCGAGAGGCGTCTTCGTGAACGAAAGCACGGCTCATCTCACGTCGCTGGTAAGCGGACTTGGTGTCGGACAGACTTTTTCGTTCATGGCGCAGCCGTGGCTGAAAAACGGTGATCTCGTCCAGGTCCTGCCGCACTGGAAGCGGCCACTCCATCCGATGCATATCGTCTTCCCGCAATCGAAGTACAACAGCGCCCGTCTGAAGGTATTTGTCGACTGGGTCATCGAAGTCTTCAGACCGTACGACAGCACGCCCGCGCCGTCCCACGCATAGGCACTGCGCGCAAGCGGATCGTGATTCTGGGTTTGCCGCCAGTGGACGCGTTCGACGTAATTGGTCCGGCGGGCGTAACGTGCGGCTTGCCTTTTGACGAGGCGAGTGTCGATCGTGCAGCGAGCCCGCGTGCCGCTTTGTGAGCGGGCCGCCGACATCGTGCGCAGCGCGCTGCCGTACAGCACGCCGAACCGCGCGGTGACCGCGAGCCCGGTACGCTGCGGCGCTTTGGCGCGAACAGTTCTAGTCCAAGCGGGAGGGAAGCGGCTTAACTTGGTATCAACCGTTGCCGGCGAATGCTCGTATCTACGGATGCGTGTAATCCTTTACACGCATTTTTTTTTCACCTAGCATGGTTTTACGCACTCCGGATGCGCCAAGAGCAGCAAGCGCTAGGTCACCAGCGCGGAGCACGCAGATCATCGTGTGTTTTTCAGTATTTTGTGTAATCGATTACCACGTCAGACGAATAGGCTGAAAAAGCGTCGGGAGCGTCGCGCCGGGAAGGCGCGGCGCGACCCGGATACAGAGCCTTCGAACCCGTGCACCTGTGTTCATTCTTTGGAACCTACGACTATCATGAAGACCATGCATCCTGCTGAGGCGCAATCGATTTTCGAGCGGAAGACCCTGCGCTCAATCCTGAAGTCGATTGTGCTGAGTGTGTGTATTGCGAGCGGAATCGGCAGCGCGATGGCGCCCGCCAGTGCGGAAGAAACCACGTTTGCGTCGATCCGCAAAGCCGGCGAACTGCGCTGCGGCGCGGCGCTGGCGCCGCCGTTCGTCGTGCGCGATCCGAAAACCGGCGATTACTCCGGTGCCTTTAGCGATCTGTGCCGCAAGTTCGGCGAGAGCGTACTGAAGGTGAAAGTCCGCTTCGTCGATACGACGTGGGACAACATGGTCGCGGGGCTGCAAACGAACAAGTGGGACCTGGCGATGGCCATCAACCGTACGCCGGTTCGGGAACAGGTGATCAACTTCTCGACCGCGGTGGTTCGCAACGATACGGACTTCGTGTACAGCCGCACCGATTCCAAGTTGCCGACGCCGATCAAGTCGGTGGCCGACATCGACAAGCCGGGCATCGTGATCGCGGTGGTGCAGGGAACCACCGACGACAAGGCCATCACGCCGGCCATCAAACAGGCGCAAATCCTCCGTCTGCCGGATGCAGACAGCACGCGTCTTGCAGTGATTTCCCATCGCGCCGATCTGCTGGCCGACCAATCCGACGCGAATCTGATTTTCCAGGCGGCGCATCCCGACTGGGCCGAGATTTTCCGCGCGACTCCTTCGTTCAATCTGCAGGACGTCGCGTTTGGCCTGAACAAAAGCTTCACTGCTGCCGACCTGAATCTGCTCAACCAGTTTATCGAGCAGCAGACCCGGATGGGTTTCGTGAAGACAAGCGTGGACGCCGCGGTCAAGCAGGCTGCGCAGTCGGTCAAGCAATAAGCTGATGACGCGCAGCCGTTGCGAGGAAAGCAAATGGAACAAGTGATGAAGGTGGGCCGGCAAACCATGGACGAGAGGGAAGCAGCACCGTCGCGGGACGGCTTCAACCCGGCAGATGCACCCGCATACGGCGGCGTACAACCGCTGGTCCGGATGCGAGGGCTGTGCAAGCAATACAGTCCCACTCTGCGGGTGTTGAAAGGGCTGGATTTCGACATGCGACACGACGACCGGCTCGTCGTAATCGGCCCGAGCGGCGGCGGCAAAAGCACGTTGCTGCGCGTGTTGATGGGCCTTGAGACGATCGACGGCGGGAGCGTCGAATTCGACGGTCAGCGCTATCTGTCTTTCGATCCCAAATCCCGGCAAACCCGCATGGATCTGGCGATTCGCAAGCGGATCGGCATGGTGTTTCAGCACTACACGCTTTTCCCGCATCTGGATGTGCTGCGCAATCTCACATTGGCCCCATGCAAGACACAAGGGGAGTCGCGCAACTCGGCTGAACAGCGCGCGCTCCACCTTCTGGAACGGCTGGGTCTCGCAGCGAAGGCACGCGCCTATCCGGCCCAGCTCTCGGGCGGCCAGAAGCAGCGCGTGGCGATCGCGCGCGCGTTGATGCTCGACCCGAAGCTCATGCTGTTCGACGAGGTCACGTCGGCACTCGACCCGGAACTGGTCGCGGAAGTCGAACTGGTGATTCAGGAACTGGCCGCGAACGCGATGCCGATGATCATGGTCACGCACGACATGTGGTTCGCGAAGAAGGTCGCCTCACGGATTCTCTTCTGCGCGGACGGCGTCGTCGTCGAGTCGGGTACGCCCGAGCAGTTGTTCAGGAACCCGCAGCATGAGCGGACCCGGGAATTTCTGAACAACGTCCTGCACATTGACTAGGAGTGCCAGCGTGACTTACTCCTTCGACTTTTCGTCGATCTCGTCGGGGCTCGACGCACTGCGTCAGGGTCTCGCGATCACTTTCCTGATCGCGCTGTGTGCGAACGCAATCGGCGTGGTGGCAGGGTTCGGGGTTGGCCTGCTGTCGCAGGCCCGCTCGCGGCTGATCCGTATGCTGGTTTCTGCATTCGTCGAATTTTTTCGTTGCACGCCCGCGCTGGTCCAGGTGGTGTGGTTCTTTTACTGCGTGCCGATCATCTTCAACGTATTTCTGACACCGGTGACGATGGGCGTCCTCGTCATCTCGCTCAATCTCACGGCCTTCAACGCGGAAGCCTACCGTGCCGGCATTCAGTCGGTGCCGCGCGAACAACATGACGCGGGTATCGCGCTCGGCTTGTCGCCGTTTCAGCGCGCCATCCATATCGTCCTTCCGCATGCGTTCCGAAGCGCCTATCCGGTACTCGTGACGAACGGTATTTCAGCATTGCAGCAGACCTCGCTGCTTTCCGTCGTGGCGATTCAGGAACTGATGTATCGCGGTAAGGAACTGGCGTCCGACACCTACCGGCCGCTCGAGGTCTTTACGACAGTAGGGTTGCTGTACCTGGCCGTATCGGTGGCTGTTGCCCAGATTCTTCGGGGCGTCGAACGCCGGCGTGCGCTGCGCTATTCGGTGTAACGGTATGAAATTCAATTTTCTGTTTCTTCTCGGATACATCGACCCTCTGCTCGCCGGGCTCGCGCTCACATTGAAGCTGACCGTCGGCGCGTCGATTGCGGGCATCGTGCTCGGGTTCATTGCGAGCCTGTTGCGCACTTACGGCAGCGCGCCCGTGCGCGCATTGGCGGCCGGCTATGTGGAGCTGTTCCGCGGCACACCGTTGCTCGTGCAACTGTTCTGGTTCTTCTTCTGCCTGCCGCTTCTGCTGCACGTCGACGTCGGCATCGTCGCCGCATCGCTGACGGCGCTGTCCTTGTACATGGGCGCGATTACGTGCGAAACGTTCCGCGGCTCCCTCGCGCTGATCCGCAAGGAAGAGCTCGACGCGTGCGTGGCGCTGGGTCTTGGCCGGATGACGCGCATCGTCCATGTCATCTTGCCGCTGACTTTCGTGCGTGCGATGCCGCCGCTGCTGTCGAACATCGTCAGCCTGTTCAAGGAGAGTGCGCTGGTGTCCGCGCTCGGCATGGCGGACCTGATGTTCGTCGGCCAGAACATTGCCAATACGAGCGCGCGTCCAGTTGAAGTTCTCACGACAACGGCGCTCATCTACTTCGTCGTCGCGTTTCCGCTCACGCGCTGCGTCGGCAGGATCGAGCGAAAAGTGCTGAAGCGCTTCTAGGCGGGCAGGGACATGGACAGGGGCGGCGACGCCGCTTCCGATCGAGAATCAGGCACGAACTCAGGCAGGAAATCAGGCCATGGAAATGAAGCGAATGATTACGGTGGTCGGCGTTCACACAGCCGGCGAACGCAACGACGTGATTACCGGCGGCGTGCTCGACGTGCCAGGCAAGACGATGTTCGAGAAGATGCAATATCTCGAGCGCGAGGCAGACGATCTGCGCAAGTTACTGTTGCAGGAGCCGCGCGGCAGCGTCACGCAATGTATCAATCTGGTGCTGCCGCCCTGCGATCCCAAGGCGGACGCGGGGTTCGTCATCATGGAGTCGGAGTACTACGTACCCATGTCCGGCAGCAACACGATCTGCACCGTGACGGCGTTGCTCGAAACCGGCATGTTGCCGATGCAGGAACCTTATACGCGTCTGGTCCTCGAGGCGCCAGGCGGCCTCGTGGAAGTGCAGGCGGAGTGTCGGGACGGCAAGTGCCTGAATGTCCGGTTCGCCAATGTACCGTGCTTCGTGTTCGGCCTGGATCTTCCTGTCGAAGTACCCGGCCTCGGAACGCTGACCGTGGACGTTGCGTACGGCGGGATGATCTATGTGCTGGTCGATGCGGCTTCCGTAGGATTTTCAGTTGAGCCGTCCGAAGCGGCAGACATGGTGAAGATCGGTGAAGCGATCAAGGCCGCCGCAGCCGAACAGATTCCGGCAGTCCATCCGGAAACGCCGGAGATTCACACGATCAATCAGACGCTGTTTGCAGGTCCGCTCGAACGTACCCCGACGGGACTGGCGTCGAAAAACGGTGTGATCGTGTCGCCGGGCAGGCTGGATCGCTCGCCTTGCGGCACCGGCACCAGTGCGCGGCTTGCCGTGCTGCACGCACGCGGTCTGATCGAGCCGGGCGAGAAGTTCTTGAACCGGTCGATTATCGGCACGGAGTTCACAGGCGAGATCGTCGAGACGCTGACGGTGGGCGGCCGACCTGGCATTCGTCCCGCGATCACGGGGAGTGCGTGGATCACCGGGTTTCATCAGTACGTCCTCGATCGGTCCGACCCGTTCCCCACCGGCTATCGGTTAAACGATATCTGGAGAGACTAGGCCGGCGTGGAGTCGTAAGGCGTCACACTCGCCTCAAGGTGAAATCGATTACCAAAATACAAGGTAATTCAAGCGAATAGAGCGCTATAGCGTGATTCATTGAGCGGTAATCGATTTCGTATTTATAGGTCACATGTCATTCCGTACGGAGAGTGAGCATGAGCAGCAATGGTGATGAAACAGGTGGATTGAAGCAGCCGGCGCAACGCGCGGCAGGCGAGGGCGGCAAGTTTCTGCTCGTGCATCCACGCGACGAAGAGAGTTACTGGCAGCCGCAGCCGGCCAATGGCTATGCGTCGGTCCATGTGGCGCCGCATCTCGTCCCGATGGATCGGCCGTTCTCGGTGGGAACCCAGACGGTGCCGCCCGGCGGCGTCGTCAGGCTGCATTCGCATACCGACAATGAGGAAGTCCTGCATTTCATCGCGGGTCGCGGCAAGGCCGTTCTGGATGGCGCCGAGTACCGGCTCGAGCCGGGCATGACGCTGTTTCTCGGCAAGCTGCGTACCCACACCTTCATCAACGACGGCGATGTCGATCTGCACTGGGCCTGGTTCTTCCTGCCGTCGGGTCTCGAGACTTTCTTCCAGCAAATCGGCCGTCGACGCAAGCCGGGCGAAGCTGCTCCCGAACCGTTTGCGCGACCGGAGAACGTCGCGGAAATCGAGGCTCGCACGGTCTTTTCCACTCCACGGGATGGGAGCTGAGCGATGGGCAGGCATACAAGCTCAGGTGTCTATTACGAGGCGCTCGGGAGCGGCGATGCGATTGTGTGCATCGCAGGTCTCGGTGGACACGCATCGTTCTGGCGGCCTGTGGCGGAACTTCTCGCAGACCGCTTCCGGGTGATCGCGTTCGATCATCCCGGTGTCGGCGGCAGTACGAAGGCCGCGGATCAGCGTATTGCACTGATTGCGCAGGCGGCGCTCGAGGTGCTCGACGCGGAGGACGTGCGCGTGGCTCATATGATCGGCCATTCGACAGGCAGCCTCGTCGCGCAAACGCTCGCAATCGATCACCGCTCGCGTTGCGCGAAGATCGTACTCAGCGGCGGGTGGGCGAAGCCGGATCGCCGCTTCAGGGATCTGTTCGATCTGCGTCACCTGATGCTCGAAAAGCTCGGCACGCGTGCTCATTCGGCGTTCGCGCGGCTCTTCGGTTACGACGCCTGCTGGTACGAGCAGCATCTCGCTGCGGACCGCCTGCGATTCGACGGCGACGACGAGTTCGATGTGCAGACGGTGTTGCGCCGGATCGAGATGCTGCTCGGCTATGAGCGCTCAGAAGAACTGGCCGCACTCGATATCGAGGCGCTGATTGTCGGCGCGCGAGACGATTTCATCGTCCCGTTTCACCATTCAGAAGATCTCGCGCGCCGCATCCGCAATGCGATGCTCGTCGGCGCCGTGGGGGGGCATTTTTTTCCGCAGGTTTATCCGGATGTGTTTGCGGACCACGTGGCCGCTTTTCTGGACCGGAGGGCGGCATGACGGTCCGCGAGTTAGCGCCGGCGCCTCTTGAGTCCGCGGAGGTTCGCGAACGTATTGTGATCATCGGCATGGGGGCGATGGGAAAGCGCGTCGCCACCGCGTTGCAGACCCTGGGCACCGCGAATGTCGACTGGTGCTGCCTTGTGCCGGACGCCGCAGGCGAGTCCGATCTGCTGAAGCAGACTTACGGCGTCGAGGTCTTTCATGATGCCGACGCGCTCGTGGCGTGGCGGCCGACTCTCGCAGTGGAGTGCGCCGGTCATGCCGCCGTGCACGAAACGGTGGTGCCGTTGCTCGAGCGTGGGGTTGACGCAATCGTCGTGTCGGTGGGCGCGCTCGCTTCGTCATCGCTGCGCGAGGAGATCGCTGCCGCAGCGAAGGCAGGCGGCGCGAGGGTCACGCTGGTGTCCGGCGCCATCGGCGGTATCGACGCATTGCATGCGGCGCGCACAGGTGGCCTCGATTTCGTGCGCTACACGGGCAGAAAGCCGCCGCACGCGTGGCTCGGATCGCCTGCCGAGTCGCAATTCGATTTGCTGGCGATCGATCGGCCGACAGTCATTTTCGAGGGCAGCGCCGGCGAATCGGCGCGACTTTACCCGAAGAACGCCAACGTCACGGCCGCGGTCGCGCTCGCCGGCATCGGCTTCGATAACACGACGGTCGTCCTGACGGCCGATCCCGGCATCGACAGGAACATTCATGAAGTCGAGGCCCAGGGTGCCTTCGGGCATCTGTTCATCCGCCTCGAAAACAATCCTTTACCGGACAACCCGCGCACCTCGTGGCTCGCGGCAATGAGCATCGAAGAAGCGGTTTTCCGCCGTCTTGAACATTTAATCCAAAGATGAGAAACGATATGCGACTCGAAGGAAAAGTAGCCTTGGTGACGGGCGCGGCTTCAGGCATTGGAGCAGCAACCGCCGAACTTTTTGTGAAGGAAGGCGCGCGGGTCGTGTTAGCGGACCGCAATCTCGACCAGGCGCGGCGCGTGGCTGCGGCGCTGGGCGAGCGCGCACTCGCGGTGGGCGCCGATGTGGTCGTGTCGCAGCAGATTCGCGACGCGGTGGGCGCGACGATCAGTGCGTTCGGCGGTCTTGATATCCTGGTCAACAACGCGGGACTGGGGATTCGCGGGACCGTCGTGAACACGGAGGAAGACGACTGGGACCGCATTATGGAGGTCAATCTGAAAAGCGTTTTTCTCTGTTCGAAGTATGCAATTCCCGAGATTGCGCGGCGCGGCAAAGGGGCCATCGTCAATATTTCGTCCACGGCCGCCGTGTGCGGCATTCCGGACCGCGCGGCGTACGTCGCGGCGAAGGGTGGCGTGGCTGCGTTGACGCGTTCGATGGCGCTCGATCACGCGGAGCAGAACATCCGCATCAACAGCATCGCGCCCGGCGTGATCTGGTCGAGCTACTACGAAGAGATGCTGCGCTCCGTGCCCGATCCGGACGGCTTCGTCAGCGGACTGAAGGCGCGTGCGCCGGTCAACCGGATGGGACAGCCGCATGAGATTGCGACGATGGCTTTGTTCCTCGCGTCAGACGAGTCGTCGTTCGCCACGGGCGCAATGTTCACGGTGGATGGCGGCTATACCGCCCGATAGCAGAACAGGGGTGCTTCGACATGATTCACGAGTTGCGCGAGTACCGGATCGACGTACGGGCCGCGGATGCTTACTTCAGCCTGTTCAGGGATCTTGCGATGCCGATCCGGGGCAGCGCTTACGGTCGGCTGGTGGCCAACTGGCTGATCCCCGGCGAGGTGGTGACGTTTTATCACCTGTGGGAATACGACTCGTTGGGCGAGCGCACGGCAAAGCGTGCCGCGTTGGCGCAGGTCGAACGGTGGACGCGCGATTTTCTGCCGGGGGCGGCCGCGCTGGTCAGCAGCCAGCGGCTCACGATCTTGACCCCTTACGCGATCGACGGGCTGCCCGGGGTTGCCATCGACGATTTCGGCGCCGCGCCGATTGTCTTCACGACCGTCCGGTGCAGAACCGGCAAGGCCGCAGCGGTGGCCTCTGCGATCGCGACCGCCCGACCGCCGGGGTTGCGCGGCGTATGGACCGAAGAGATGCCCGACCCTAACGCCGTGTGGTACGTGTGCGACCCCGGCGAGGCGCTTGCGTCGGACTGGCTCGAGGCGCACGGTGCCGTTCACCGAACCACGAAAACCTGTGAAAGAGGTCCGTACTGATGGCTGCGCGAGCGCCCACGGGTTGCCGGATGATTACCCCGCCGCGGTACGGCGGGCATGCGTGTAATCGTTTTCCAACCGGCCTCGCGGTGATACACTTGGCTCGTCAAAACAGGAATAGCGGACCCTGTCCGCCGTTCCCATCTTGCTGAGCCATGAAAAGTCAGAAAGCAAAAGCGAACGTATTCGACGTTGCGAAGGCGGCGGGCGTCTCGGTCGCGACCGTCTCCCGTGCGTTCAACATTCCCGATCGCGTCGGCGCAGAGGCCCGCGAAAAGGTATTCAACGCCGCGATGCAATTGGGCTACAGCCCGAATCCGGCGGCCAAGGCACTGCGCCTGCAGAAGTCGTTCATCATCGGCGCAGTGATTCCGTCGCTCGATTACTCGATGTTTGCGCGCATGACGCACGCGTTCGAGGAACAACTCACGGCCGCGGGGTATAGCGTGTTCGTGGTGACGAACGGGTTCGACAACCGGAACATGCTCGATGCGGTCAAGAAGATCGTCGAGCGCGGCGCCGAGGCGCTGTTGCTGGTCGGCAAGATCGAAGATCCGCGACTCAGGAGCTACCTGGAAGAAACGCAGATTCCCTGTGTGACCACGTATTCGTATAACGAAGATCCGATCGTGCCGTCCATCGGCTTCGACAATTACGCGGCGACGAAGCAGGCCGTCGAGTTTCTGATCCGGCTTGGTCACAGGAATATGGCAATGGTCGCCGGTCCGCTGCAGGGCAACGACCGTCAACAGGCGCGCATGCGCGGCTTCGAGGAAACCATGCGGGCGCATGGTTTGAACGACGGCATTCACATTATCGAAAAGAGCTACGGTGCGGCGATGATGCAGGGCGCCGATGCGATGCGGCAGATCTACTACGAATTCCCCGGTGTGACCGCAGTGGTGTGCAACGCGGATGTGTTCGCGCTGAGCGCCATTGCGGAATGCCGGCGTCTCGGCCTGCGCGTGCCCGAGGATATTTCCGTGGTCGGTTTTGACGACGACGATTACACGACCATTTTTTCTCCCGCATTGACGACGATCGCGGTTCCGGCCGCGGAGATGGGGCGTCATGCGGCGCGCTCGCTGATCGGCGCGCTGACCGCGGGGCGGCGTGTCATGTCGGCGCGGCTCGATACCCAATTGGTGGTGCGTGAATCGACGAGCGTGCCGCGGATTGCCACTGCGAAGATATCGCCCGAGGTGGCTTGAATAGCGTGACGTCGAAGGCGCGAACCGAACGCGGGGATCAACCACGCAGCGTGTTCCTGGCGACGAATCTGCGACGGGCAGTCCCGCGCGTCGCCTCAACTCTAGTGGCAGTTTGACTGGTTGCAGCCAGATGTCGGCTTCGTCCGGCGTCCTGCGCTATGCGGGCGTTTTTGTGGAGCTTGCTCGACGCGACCGCGTTGACGGCTACAACGTCCGCCCTTCGGTCGTAGGTTCGCCGACCTCGTCCTCTGTCTCCACATATATCGCACACTCGGGGCAATTCTCGGCCGCGAGTTCCGCCAACTCTTCCAATTCCTTCGGCAGTGTCGATTGAATTCGTACGATAGCGTAGCCACCGTTGTCGAGTCCAAACAGTTCCGGGGCAAGCCGGCTGCAATTGTTGTGGCCGTGACAGAGGCCCGGTGTAATGCTTAATTTCATGGTTGTCCCTGCAGTGTGCGATATGAGATCGTGAGGACCCGCGACTGTCGTCAGCGATAAACAGCCGCGGCTGGCGTACCGTCACGAACGGCCGCGAGGGCAATAGCGGACCTGAAGCGAACAGAACGCGTCGAGTCCCCATGAGCCGTTCTCTATGCCGATGCCGCTCCATTTCCAGCCACCGAACGGTAAATGCGGCTGCACGACCAGGTGCGTATTGACGTAGGCGCTTCCGCAATCGAGCCGGGCGGCCACGCGTGCCGCACGCTCCTCGTTCGAGCTCCAGACCGATCCAGACAATCCGTACGGCGTTGCATTGGCCCGTGCGATCGCTTCGTCGAGATCGCCGTAGCGCAGAACGGGCAACGCCGGACCGAACTGCTCTTCATCGACGATGCGCATGCCCTCACGCGCCTCGTGCAAAATCGTCGGCTCGAAGAAGTAGCCCGGCCTGTCCATCGCGTGTCCGCCGGCGGCGGCCAGTGCGCCGTCAGCCAACGCATCAGCGACGAGGCTCGAGACCCGCTCGAACTGTGGCTTGTTGTTGATCGGACCTAGCTGCACGCCATCGTCCATGCCGTTGCCGACCCGTGCTCGACGGGCGCGCTCCGCGAGCGCTTCGACCACTGCATCATGCAGCCGGTCCGGCACATAAACGCGCTTGATTCCCGCGCAAATCTGTCCGTTGTTCGTGAACGCTCCCCAGAAAATGCCCGCCGCGACACGTGAGGGATCGGCGTCATCCAGCACGATCGCGGCGTCGTTGCCGCCCAGTTCGAGAGTGATGCGCTTGAGGTCCGGAGATGCCGCAGCGGCAACCGCCTTGCCCGTTGCGACGGATCCTGTAAAGCTGATCTTGCGAACCGCCGGATGACCGGTCATCCACGCACCCAGCGCATCGCCGCCGCTGACCACGTTGAGTACGCCGGGCGGTAAATGCCCGGCGATGATTCGCCCCGCGGCGAGTGTCGACAATGGCGTAAACGGCGAAGGCTTCAACACGATCGTATTGCCCGCGAGCAGTGCGGGCGCGAGCTTCATTCCGAGTAGAAGCAACGGGAAATTCCACGGTGTGATCGCGGCGACGACGCCCAGCGGACGGCGCACGAGCACTGCCTGACCCCGTGCATCGTCCTGAAGCGCCTCCGGCCGCAGCGGCAGCTCCGCAAAATAGCTGAACCAGCGCGCGGTCTCGGTCACTTCGAAGGCGGCCGCCATGAGTGGCTTGCCTTGTTCTTTTGTCACCAGTTCCGCAAGCTCCAGTTGTGCCGCGATCAATGCATTGGCAATGCCTTGCAGCGCCGCGCGGCGCACGCTGTCGTCGCTTACGCCCCACGACACGAAAGCGCGCGCCGCACTGGCCATCGCGTCGTCGAGCTGATCCTGGGTGCATTGCGGGGCTTGCGCAAAGATATCGCCGGTGGCCGGATTGACGACGTCGAACCACGAGGCAGCGCTCGTCTCGCCGCCGTCGATCGTCATTTTGTAGAGGTTCATTAAAACTCCAGATTGGAAAACGGTGGCTTTGCGTTCGGTCAGAACCGCAGGACGGCGCGTGCGCCGCGTCCGGACGCGCAGTAGTCGAGTGCGTCGTTGACGGCGGGAAACTCGAACGTGCGGGTCACCAGCTCGTCGAGCTTCAACAGTTTCTGTTCGTAGAGACCAATCAGGCGTTGCACTTCGCGATGAACGTGCGCAGAACCATAAAGGGAACCGCGAATGGTTTTCTCGGTCATGACGATACCGGTGAACGACGGCACATTGACCACCACGTCGTCGGGGCCCGCGCCGACCAGCACGGCACGGCCGCCGCGCCGCGTCATGCGGACCGCGTCGCGCACAGTGTCCTGATGGCCGACCACCTCGATGGCGGCGTCCACGCCGCGTCCCTCTGTCGCCTTACGAATCTGGCGGATCAGTTCGGCGCCTGGCTGTAGCGTCAGCGTCGCGCCGAATTCACGGGCGAACGCGAGCCGTTCCTCGCTCGGATCGATCGCGATGATCTGGCGCGCGCCGCTGATACGCGCGCCTTGTATCGCGTTCAGTCCGACTCCGCCGCAACCGATCACTGCAACCGTTTCGCCCACTGCGACGCGGGCCGTGTTGACCGCCGCGCCGAACCCGGTCAGCACGCCGCAACCGATCAATGAAGCCGGGGCGAGGTCCATCTCGGGCGGCAGTTTGACGGCGGCGCGCGCGGGCACGACGCAATGCCTCGAGAAGGTGCCGAGGCCGGCCATGTGATAAACCGGCTCGCCGTTCCATCGGTAGCGAGTCGTGCCGTCGGGCATCGTGCCGCGCGCCATCGCCGCCGTGCCCGAGTCGCATAGCGACGGCTGCTCGTGCTGGCAGTAAAAGCATCGGCCGCACTGGGTGAGCCAGCTCAACACGACGCGATCGCCCGCGGCGAGTTCGGTCACGTCTTCGCCGACTTCGACCACCGTGCCGGCGCCTTCGTGACCGAGAACGACAGGCAATGGATTGGGCAAGCGCCCGGTGAAGACGGACAGATCCGAATGGCAGACGCCCGATGCGCCGATTGCGACGAGCACTTCGCCGGCGCGCGGCGGTTCGAGATCCAGATCGATCATCCGGATCGGTTCGCCCGGACGGCTGAGGACGGCGGCTTGCGTTTTCATAAGCGAGGAAATTTCCGCGGAGAGGAGAGAGACGGTGGGCGGGTATGCCGGCCAGTCAGCGATCGACAGCGATCAGAACCTGTTCCGGTCCGCGCGTTTGACCGGCGGTCCATTCGACCGCGTCCGGCGCGGTGAGATGAAAATTCGGCATCACACGCAACCATTCTTCGAGCGCCACGCGTAATTCGAGGCGCGCCACGTTCGAGCCGAGGCAACGATGCTCGCCGGAGGAAAACGTCAGATGCCGATTGCGTTTGCGATCGAGTTTGACGGTATCGGGCTCGTCGAACACGGCCGGATCGCGATTGGCGGCGGCCAGCGGCAGAATCACGCGCTCCTGCGCAGCGATGCAGCGGCCGTGCAGTTCGACCGGCTCCGCGGTCAGGCGCGCAATCGAAACCGGCGCATAAGCGCGCAACAATTCTTCGACCGCAGTGGTGCGCATCATGTCCGGCTGGGCCAACAGTTGCGCGCGATCGTCGGCGTGCGATGCGAGGTGCCACAGGCTTGCGCCCATCGCGCTCCACGTCGTGTCGGCACCGGCCAGGACTAGCAGGAACAGGCTGCCCAGCTTGTGCTTGCGGCTAAGCGGTTCGCCGTTCAGCGTGGCATGGGCGAGATAGCTGATCAGATCGTCACCCGGCGCGCTCGCGCGTTCTTCGAGAAGCTTCTCCAGATACGCCAGCTTTTCTTGCACGACGGCGCTGCGCACCTTCTGGTCGAGCGGGCCAAGCCGCACCAGTCTGACGACCCAATCGACGAAACGGTTCTGTGCGTCGAGCGGGACCTTGAGAATGTGCGAAATCACCGAGAGCGCGAGCGGGCGCGCGAAATCGCCGACGGCATCGCCTTCGCCTCGCTCGGCGATGGCCGTGGCGAGCCGGCGTGCTTCGTCGCGCACGAACGGTTCCAGTTCGGCGATCTTCGCGGGCGTGAAGAAAGGCGCGAGCAGATCGCGATGTGCCTTGTGGTCGTCAGGACTCGACGTGAGCGGCGGCAAAAAGAGTTCATGGCCGATCTCCGGGATCGGTCCGGCCACTTCGACGGCGCGTGACGAAAAGCGCGCGCCGTCGTGAGCGATGTCGCGCACGTCGTCATAACGGGTGACGACCCATGAGCCGCCCCACTTGTCACTGTGCGCCACGGGGCAGCCGCCTTTGCGCATTGCAGCCCATAGTGCGTCCGGGTCGTTGGCGTAGTCGCCTGCGAAGATGTCGTAGCCGTCCTTTACGTTGCCTGCGTTCGTTGTGTCGCTCATGAGTGTCTCCGGTGTCGTTCCCTGTCACGTGCAGTTAACACTACATATAACAATCCAAAATGTCAAAGTATGTAGAACGTTTTATGTGACATCCGAAGCGACAGGATGCCTTCCGGCTGTCGTCGGAGATTGCCTATAACCTGCTGGCAAAGGTCGCCGTGCCGATGCCGCGTTTACACCTATCGAGGTTGACGCAAGCGATGAACTAGACTTGTCTATGTTCTACATAAAAATAAACATAGGAATGAATTAGGTAGATAAAATTCTGTGTGCGTCGCGGTGTTCCGGCAGTCCGTAACAAACATGGCGCGCCACAGCCCGCATTCACTACAATCGACGGAGCGAAGCGATGGGCGTGGAGGTTGGATTGGCCGGGTCATACTGGGCGAAAGACACATCGTTGGAGGTGCTGGACTGCACGCTCGGCGACCTGTTGCGTAAAGCAGCGGCGGAGGTGCCCGAGCGCATCGCACTGGTTGAAGGAATCGACGGCTACGCGGCGCGGCGGCGCTGGAGTTATCGCGCGTTGCTCGAAGCGGCCGAGCAGGTGGCGCATGCGCTGCTTTCCCGTTTCGCGCCCGGCGAGCGGATTGCGGTGTGGGCGCCGAACTGTCCCGAGTGGATCCTGTTGCAACACGGCGCGGGGCTCGCGGGAATCGTTCTGGTGCCGGTCAACCCGGCTTTTCTCGCGGACGAACTCACGCACGTTCTGAAGACGTCGGAAGTCGCTGGCGTCTTCTACGCATCGCTCTACCGCAATAACGATCTGTCGGCGGTCCTCTCGTCGGTGCGCGCGCGCCTGCCGCATCTGCGCGAAACGGTGTGTCTGAGCGACTGGGAGGACTTCGTCGATTCGGCCAGCGCGAGAACGCCGCTGCCGGCAATCGCCCCCGGCGATATGGTGCAGATTCAGTACACGTCCGGCACCACTGGATTTCCCAAAGGTGCCTGTCTGCATCAACGCGGCATCGTCAACGCATCGCGCTTCGCCGCGTTGCGCGCGGGCTTCGGCGACGGCGGCGTGTGGGTCAACGCGATGCCGCTGTTTCATGTGGGCGGCTGCGGCGTGTCCGCGGTCGGTGCGCTGGCGCAACGCGGGACCTTCGTGCTGATGCCGGGTTTCGATGCCGCGAAGATGCTGGAAATGATCGAAAGCGAGCGAGGTACGGCCACGCTGGTCGTGCCCACAATGCTGGTTGCGATGCTCGATCATCCGGATCGGCCGCGCCGCGATCTGTCGTCGCTCAAGCTGATTCTGTCCGGCGCGTCGGCTGTTCCCTCCGCGCTCGTCAGGCGGACAACCACGACGTTCGGCTGCAAGTTTTCGATCCTCTTCGGTCAGACGGAACTGAACGGCGTCATTACGCAAACCAGTGGCGACGACTCGCCCGAGGATCAGGCCGAAACGGCAGGCCGTCCGTTACCGCAGATGGAACTGAAAATTGCCGACCCGATTTCGGGCGAAGTGCTGCCGCTCGATACGTCGGGCGAAATCTGCGCGCGTGGCTATCAGACCATGCAAGGCTATTTCAACGCGGCCGATGCAACCAGCGCCACGCTGCGCGAAGACGGCTGGCTTCACACGGGCGATCTCGGTGCCATGGATGAGCGCGGATATGTACGCGTCACAGGCCGACTCAAGGACATGATCATTCGCGGCGGCGAGAATATTTATCCGCGTGAGATCGAAGAGGTGTTGTTCGATCATCCCGACATTGCGCACGTGTGCGTGATAGGTTTGCCCGACGAGCGGTGGGGTGAAGTCGTGGCGGCAGTCATACGGCTCTCGGCTAACGACGGGGCGGCTCCTGATACAGCACCTCCTTGCGCGGCATTTGTCGACGGCTTGCATGCGTGGTGCCGCGGCCGTCTCGCCGCCTACAAGACGCCTGCCATCTGGTTCTTTATCGACGAATGGCCACTCACCGCGAGCGGCAAAGTACGCAGGCATGTGCTGCGCGAGCAGATCCTCGGTGGCGGCCATCGCGGACTGGTTGCCACGAAGACGCCCGCGCGACCAGCCGGTTGAGCAGGCTAGCCGCATGACTGCACGCCTCGCCCTTGCGACAAGCGCCTCGATGCGGGCCGCTTCCACAGATTCCGCTGCGCGGCGCATGAGTTCCGGCAGCGCCCGTTCCTTGCTGCTCACTTTGCTCGGCGAATTCGTGCGACCCGGCGGACGCGCGGTCTGGACCGCCACACTCGTTCAAGCGATGGGCGGAATCGGGATCACGGAAAAGTCGGCGCGTCAGGCGATCGCGCGGGCGGGGGCGTCGGGATGGATCGAGGCGCACCGCATCGGCCGCGAGACCTGCTGGGTGCTGACCGCGCGCGGACGCCGCATCATCGACGAGGGCGCGCAGCGCGTGCAGTCGATGAGCCGCACTGCGCCGTGGGACGGCCGCTGGCTGGTGGTCGCGATTTCGCTGCCGGAATCGCACCGGCCCGAGCGCATCAAGCTGTATCGCGCGCTGTCGTGGGCGGGTTTCGGCAATCCCATGCCGGGGATCTGGGTCAATCCGCACACGGAACGTGAAGACGAGACGCATCGCGTGGTCGAACAACTGGGTCTGTCCTCCTTCACGTGCGCATTCGCCGGTTCCGGATTGCGTTTCGGTTTGACGGACCGGCAGTTGGTCGAAAAGTCATGGGACCTGGAGTCGGTCGCAGCACATTATGACTTGCTGCGCGAACAGTTCGGCAAGCTGCGGCCGCGCTCCGATGACTCGATCCTGTTTACGCACGTCAAACTGGTGAACGCGTGGCAGCGCGTGCCGTTCATCGATCCGGGTCTGCCGGCCGCCTTGCTGCCGTCGCGCTGGCGGGGCCGCGAGGTGGCCGCGAAGCTCGAGTCGCTGCGCGAGCAATGGAGCGGCGCGGCGCATGCTCGTTGGGATGAACTCGCGGGCGCCGCGCCGGTGCTCTGAGCGGCGTCGCGCCGGCTCGTTGCGCTAGCGGTTGGTGATCCTGGCCGGCAGCAGGAATGTGAGCAGGCAGCCCAGCATGGCTAGCCCGGCGAATACCACGAGCCCGGCGCTCACGCTATGCGTGGCATCCTTGATCCAGCCG
Organism: Paraburkholderia sp. BGA-UO-ETr-F12; assembly: GCF_059567945.1. Taxonomy (NCBI): domain Bacteria; kingdom Pseudomonadati; phylum Pseudomonadota; class Betaproteobacteria; order Burkholderiales; family Burkholderiaceae; genus Paraburkholderia; species Paraburkholderia sp. BGA-UO-ETr-F12. Next base: position 59,569 of record NZ_JCAQOZ010000056.1, read on the forward strand.
ATGAGGAAGGTCGCAAAGAACCCGCCGAGGTTGGCCACGGAGTTGATGAGCGCAATGCCTGCCGCCGCGGCGCGTCCTTTCAGCAGACTGCCGGGTATCGCCCAGAACACGGGAAAGGACGCAAAAATGCAGGCGTTGGCGACGGTGAGAAGGGCGAGCGTGATGAACGTATTGTCGAGAAAGCGTGCCGCTATGGCGATGCAGACACCCGCGGTGAACAGCGGAATGATCAGATGCCAGCGCCGCTCGCGATGTTTATCCGAACGTGTCGCAAGCACCAGCATCAACAGGATCGCCGCGAGGCTCGGAATCGCGGTGAGGAGGCCGATTCGCAGACTGCCCTGGACGCCCGACTCGCGAATGATGGTCGGCAACCAGAAGCCGATCACATAGATGATCAGCGCCAGCGTCATGTTGATCAAAGACAATACCCACACATAGCCGTTACGCAACGCCGGGCCGGCGCCTTCGTGCTTCAGCATCGGCGGATGGCGTTCGAGATCGGCGCGTAACGCGTCTTTTTCGCTTGCGGTCAGCCAGGCCGCCGCCTGAGCGTTGCGCGGCAACAGAATCAGCACCAGCAGGCCGAGGGCGATCGATGGAATGCCTTCGAGAAAAAACAACCATTGCCAGCCGGTCCAGCCATGCACGCCGGCGGAGGCGCCCATGATCCAGCCTGACAGCGGGTTGCCGATCAGACTCGCGAGCGGCAGTCCCATCAGAAACAGCCCGACTGCGCGGCCGCGCAGGTCCGGCGGATACCACTGCGTCAGATAGAGCAGCACGCCGGGCAGAAAGCCGGCCTCGGCCGCGCCGAGCAGGAAGCGCACGACATAGAACTGCGTTGGTGTCGTCACGAGCAACGTGCACATGGACAACGCGCCCCACGTGATCATGATGCGGCTGATCCACAGCCGCGCGCCGAAGCGATGTAGCAAGAGATTGCTCGGCACTTCCAGCGCGACATAGCCGACGAAGAACAGGCCCGCGCCGAGCCCGTAAACCGTTTCGCTGAACTGCAGATCGACTGACATCTGTAATTTCGCCAGACCGATGTTGATGCGGTCGAGATACGCGGCGAGATAACAAAGGCACAGAAACGGGATGAGCCGCCAGGTGATCTTCCGGTATATCGACGCCGTCGTTGCAACGGGCAACGCGATGCCGGACGCTTCATAAGTCGGTTGCATTTGGTTTTCCTTTGAGCTTGCACGTGCGGTGGCGGGAGGGGAACAGGAGCGACGCCGCGTGACCTAGAATTTGTGCCGCAAGCCGATGCGTACCGCGAGCTGATTGGTCGTGGAGGAAGCCGGCAGCGAGTACAGGTTGGCCACCTTGGCATCGCCACCGGCATGCTGGTAAGAGACCGACGTGTAGACGTCCGTGCGTTTGGAGAGGAAGTAATCCACGGTGCCGCTAACCTGCTGGTACTTCGGCTTCATGCCGGAATCCACCAGCTTGACGTTGCTCTGTGCGAGCGCGGTGGTCAGAAACAGTGCGGGACTCGCCGCGTAACTGCCGAAGACCTCGAAGTTGTCGACATTCACGGGCGAGGTGGTGACGTCGAAACGCACATGGCTGTAGGTTGCGCCGACGGTGAACTTGCCGATCTGGTAGTTGCCGGACACGACCGCGATCTGTTGTTTGAGCACGGTGCCGGTCTCGTAGAGCGCGGGGAGCGACGGATAATCGGAGCCGGAAGTTCCGGACATGCCCACCGCGCCCGTCGTGTTGCCGGCCGGCTGGCTCAACGCCTCGTATGCCGCGGCGATTGAAAACGCGCCGTGTTTATAGCTTGCCCCGACGTTCCATGCCCGGTTGGTCGCGAACGAGCCAGCCTCGTTGCCGAACGCGTAAATACCGCCGAATGAAAAACCGCCGTAGCTCGGACTGATGTATTTCACTGCGTTGCTAAGACGGAACGTGTGCTGGAGGTTGTCGTTGTCCTGAATGTGTCCGGAATAGACGCCGAGATACGGTACCGAACTGACAGGGATGACGAAATCCGCGACAAGGTCGTATTGCCGGCCGACCGATACCGTGCCGTACTGATTCGACAGGCCAAGATAAGCTTGCCTGCCAAATTCGCGGCCGCCTTGCATGAAAGTGCCGTCGAACAGGTTGAAGCCGCTTTCCACCACCGCGACGCTTGTCAATCCACCGCCTAGGTCTTCCGTGACACGCAGTCCCCAGGCGTCGCCCTGCATCACGCTGCTGGCGGTTTGCCAGTTCGATGATCCCTTCTGATTGTTGGTATAGGTGAGGCCCGCGTCGATCAGGCCATATAGCGTCACCGTCGCGTGCGCGGCGCCTGTGAACGCAAGACAGGTTATGCCGAAAGCAATCTTTTTCATCAACGTCTCCGAATGTTCAAGATTCTTTTTGTTATACGTAGGACTAAGGATTTTGATCTGGCGTCGCGCTTTGCGTAGCTACGATTCGTTCGTCGCGGAACGTGGGTCGTTTGCGGAGCGCTTCTGATGTGCTACATTGTGCGATAACAATTTACATCGCATGTAGCATTTATGCAGCGACGTGTTTACCCTTAAACGCCGATTGGCGGCGGCGGGGAATGCGCTCGCCAGTCCACCATGGAGCAGGGACATATGAAGCTCAATCCGTTCATCGATCTGCTGGGTGCAAGGGTCGAAGTGTGGCGTGATGGCTATGCCGAGATCGTTTTACCGGTTACGCCGAACCTGCTGAATTCCGGCGGCATCCTTCACGGCGGTGTGACCGCCGCGCTGCTGGATTCGGTATGCGGCCTCGCGGGCCTGTTCAATCGTGAAGCGGGGAAGCAGCGCGTCGGTTCGACCCTCTCGCTGACGCTGTCGTATCTGGAAAAGGGCGTGGGCACACATATCGTCGGCAGGGGCTATGTTCAGCGCGAAGGCCGGTCAGTGTTCTTTGCCAACGGCGAGGCATGGACCGATAGCGGTGTGCTTATGGCCACCGCGCAAGGCGTGTTCAGCCACGCCACGTTTGCGGCGTGAAGCAGCGGGCCGCGGCTCATGTGGGCGCGCTTCGCGGCTTGACGTGTCCGTGGCAAACTGCCTACCATCGGACGTTTTTTACAGCACCCTCAATTTTTACGCTCGTCAGATCAGGAACGCGGAATGGCAGATTCGTCTCACAACGCAATTGAATTCGGCGACGAAGCCGATACCGCAGAACGCGTCACGCCGGGCAGCGCTCGCTCGCTCCTGTTGACGCTGCTCGGCGAGTTCGTCGTGCGCGAGGATCGTCCCGTGTGGACGGCTACCCTGCTGCACGCATTAGAAGGTGTTGGCGTGGCCGAAAAAGCGGCTCGTCAGGCGATTGCGCGTGCGGCAACGGCGGGATGGATCGAGAATGCACGTGACGGCCGGCGCGCCAGCTGGTCGCTGACCACGCGCGGCCGCGAGCTGATCGCAGCGGGTTCGCTGCGTGTGAAATCGCTGGCGGGCGAAGCGTGGAATGGTCATTGGCTGGTCCTGCATCTGTCCTTGCCCGAAACGCATCGCACGATGCGCGTCAAAGCCTATCGCGCACTGAGCTGGTTGGGCTTCGGCAATCCATCGCCAGCCCTGTGGGTCAACCCTCACGTGAACAGGCAGGGTGAAACGAAGGCGGTACTTGCGGAGCTAGGTCTGTCGGGGGTGGCGTTCGGGTTTGTCGGCAAATCGTTCGATCTCGGCGTGAGCGATGCCGAGCTCGCGCAGCGCGCATGGAATCTCGACGCCGTGTCGGAGCATTATCGCGAACTCGCCTCGACGTTCCAGAAAATGCGGCCGCGCTCGGACGACGCGATCCTGTTTGCGCACGTGCAACTGGTCAATCAGTTGCAACGCCTGCCCTATATCGATCCCGGTCTGCCGGACATTCTGTTGCCAGCCGGTTGGCAGGGGCGCCAGGACGCCGCGAAGCTGGGCGCGATTCGGGCGCGCTGGCAAGACGCCGCCCACGCGAGGTGGACGGAGCTAACCGGTACCGCGCCGGCGCGCTAACCGGCTCAGCAGTTGGGGGCGACACTCGAAGGCGCGGTGAGCGGCGTGTCCCGCGGGCTGCCCGGTGCATCGCCGGCGGGCCATTGCTCAACGAGTTCGCGCTTGAGAATCTTGCCTGATGCATTGGTCGGCAACGCGTCGTAGCGCAGCCACCAGCGGGACGGAATTTCGAAGCGACCGAGCGTCGCGCCGGCGTGCGCCGCGAGATCGTCCGCGCATAGCGTCGCGCCCGAGCGCAGCACCACAGCGGCCGCCACTTCCTCGCCGAGATCGTCATGCGGCAATGCGACGACGGCGACCTCGAGCACATCCGGATGCGTAGCCAGGCAGCGCTCTACATGAGCCGACGCGATATTCTCGCCGCCGCGAATGATGATGTCTTTCGAACGGCCCACTACATAGAGTCGATTCTCTTCGTCGAGACGGCCGAGGTCGCCCGTACGAATCCAACCGTCCTTGTCGGCGATCGACGCTTCTTCGCCCCAATAGCGGCTGGCCGCTGAAGGCGTGCGCGCGCAGATTTCGCCCACGCCGTGCGGATCCGCTTTATCGATCCTGATCTCGACCACCGGCAACGGCCGGCCGACGCAACCTGGCCGCCCCTGCAACTCCGCACCGGATGCCGCGGCCAGCACGCCGCCCGCTTCCGTCAACCCATACAAGCTATTGACGCGCTTCTTGATGAGCGGAAATGCCGCCTGAATTTTCGCGCGCAGTTCGGGCGACACGGCGGCACCGCCCATCGGAATGGATTTGACGCTGGAGGTGTCGTAGTCGGCGAAGTGCTCGAACTCGACTACGCGTGACACCATCGTTGGAATGCCGCCCCAGACGCGTACGCGTTCCTGTTGGATCAGGCTCAATACCTTTTCGGGTGTGAAGCGGCCTTCCAGAAAAATCAGTGCGCCGCCGGACAGCAGCGTGGAGAAGCTGATCTGAATGCCCGACAAATGAAACAGCGGCACGCTCAGCAAGCTGGTCGTGCCGGCGTGGTCCGGGCCCAGTTCATTCGGCAGGCGGCCGGTCAGCACCAGCAGATTCTGGATGTTCGCGATCACGGCGCGATGCGACATCACTACGGCCTTGGCTGCGCCTGTCGTGCCCGAACTGAACATGAGAATGGCCGGATCATCTTCCGCAATTTTCGCGTCGGGCAGATGGAACATTGCGTCGGCGCCATGTTCCGCGTGCAACTGATCGAAGGCGAGCCGTGTATAGCCGGCTGGAAACGCTCGGTCGGCGGGGCGGTCGGTGACGATCAGCGCGGGCTTCACCAGATCCACTGCGTGAGCCGTTTCCGTGTCGCTCCACCAGGCATTGCCGAGTGCGGCGACGGCGCCCAGGCGCTGGGTCGCCCAGAACGCGAGCAGCCATTCGACGCTGTTGAAGCCGAGCAGCATCACACGGTCGCCAGTGCGCACGCCGGCTGCGCGAAGCTGTGTTGCCACCACGCCGACGGCACGCGCATGCGTCTCGAAGCTGAGGCGCCGCTGTCCTTCGACGAGAAACGGTCGCTCGCCCCAGCGCAGGCTATCGGTCAGCAATTCGGCGAGCGAGCGTGGCCGGTTTCGATAGGCGCGGCAGGCATGCTGATCGACCGTGATCGATTCGACATCGCGGCCCCAACGTTGGGATTGACCGGCTTCGGTCATGACTTCCGCCATTTGTTACCTCTGTGATGGATAGAAAACGCGCCGTGCGCGAATTGCATTGCGTGGATCGGGAACCGGCGCGCTAACGCGTGGCGAAACCGAGCGCGCCGAGGACTTCTTCAGTGTGTTCACCGACGGAGGGCGACGCGGCCACGTGCGAACGTCGCTTGCCGTCGAAACGGATCGGCGCTTCAACCGATTTCACCGATGCGGAACCGGCGCCGGTGTCCACTTCGATCCATGCGCCCGTGGCGGCGGCCTGCGCGTCGTCGATCAGATCCGCCGGCGTTTGCACCGGCGCCCACCACACGCCGTGTTCGTCGAAAACGTCGGCCCAATGCGCGAGCGGATGCGCGGCAAACGCGGCGTCGAGCATGGGAATGAATTCAGCGCGATGCTTCGCGATCGCCCGGGCGCTGTTGAAGCGCTCGTCGCCCAGCAAGTCGCTGCGGCCGATCGCGGCGAGCACCGAGGGCAGATGGCGTTGTGCCTCCACTCCCACCAGGAAGAACCAGCGGCCGTCCTGCGCGCGATAGGAGTTGTACAGGGGGGTACGCGATTCACCGCGCGGGTACGGCGGCTTCGGGTTGCCACCCATGGCTTGCACGCCGAGTTCGCCGCACAGCGCCCACATGCCGGTGCGTAGTAACGACGCCTCGACGAATTGGCCCCGGCCAGTGCGCTCGCGCTCCAGCAATGCCGCGAGCGTGCCGGTCGCCGCCGTCATCGCGGTGAAGCTGTCGCCGATGCCTTGCATCAGCGCAAGCGGCGCGCTGTCCTGCTGAGTGATCTCGTGCGAAATGCCGGTGCGCGCGAAAAAAGCCGCCACGTCGTAACCCGGGCGGTTCTGGTCGGGACCACCCCAGCCATAAGCGCTAACCGAGCAATAGACGAGCCGCGGATAGCGCTCGCGAATTGCTTCGGGTGTCAGTTCGAGACGCATCAGTGCGTCGGGGCGCAAGTTGGTGAGCAGCACGTCGGCGCCGCCCAGCAGGGCGTCGAATGCCTGCATGCCGGCCTCGGTTTTGATTTCGAGCGCCACCGACCGTTTGCCGCGATTAGCCGCCAGAAACGCACCATTGGGCGTGTCGCTGCGCGCGCCTAGCGACGAGAAGATTGCCCGCATCGGCTCGCCGCCCGGCGGCTCGATCTTGATCACATCCGCACCCCAATCGGCCAGCAGGCCGCCAGCGAGCGGGCCGGCCATCCAGTGCGCAAATTCGATCACCCGTATGCCAGCCAGCGGCTGTGCGCCTTGATCGTGCGGCGCTGCGTGTTCGCCGTGCGATGTCTCGCTCATATCTGTTCTCCAGGGTTTTCCAGAGGCATCCCGATCGATGAAGCCTGAAATGGCAATGCGGTTCTTGCGAGGGATCGGGTTGGCCTTGAAAAAATACTACATTCGTTGATACTATTAGTCAAACGATGTAGCATTTATTCGAGCGCTGGCGCAGTAGACCGGATTGAACGGTCGGCGGCCCCGTCCTCGCGGTCGGTAACCTTTTGCATGGAGCTATGTATGGAACCAGCGATCCTGGTCGAGAAAGACGGTCCGGTTGCGCGGTTGATCCTCAATCGTCCCGAAAAGCACAACGCGCTGAAATTCGACGACCTCGACACGCTGGTCGAAGCGCTGCATGAAGCGGAGGCCGACGACGACATCAAGGTGATCGTCCTGAAGGGGCGAGGGCAGTCGTTCTGCTCCGGGCACGATTACAACGACGCCGTGCGTTCGTACGGCCTCGAAGTGACCGAGCCCGGTGTGAAACCGCGCCGGCCGAGTCAGCGTTCGCGCTTGCTGCGCGACCGCAAGCTCGGCGAGAACTACATGGCATTCCAGTATTCGCTGAAGCCGGTGATCGCGCAGGTGCAGGGTTGGTGCACGGGCGCCGGGCTCTATCTGGTGGAACTGGTGGACCTCGCGATTGCCGCGGACGACGCCCGCTTCAGTCATTCGGAACAACGCCTTGGACTCGCCGGCAATACGTGGCATCTGAATACGCAGATCATGACCTATGGTCCGAAGAAAGCGCGCGAGTTACTGCTGCTGGGCGACAACTTCGACGGCCGCGATGCCGAACGCCTTGGCCTCGTGAATCAAAGCGTGCCGCAGGAGCAACTCGAATCCACTGTCGAAGACTGGGCCCGCCGCGTCGCGCAACACCCACGCGACGCGCTCGTCACCGGCAAGGCAATGTTCCAGATGGCGCTCGACAGTCTGGGTGGTTCTCAGCAGTTCTATCGTGGCTATGTAGGCCACACGCTCGGCACCAATCTTCGGCTGGAAGAAGATGAATACAACTTTTTGCGCGAGCGGCATGACAAGGGCACGACTGCTGCCTTCAAGGAGCGCAACAAGGTGTTCGACTGATTCGCCTGCGTTGCGCGGACATCGACGGCGCCGTGATTGAGCGCCTGTCGCATGCACATGAGAGGAGACGAGTATGAATCTGCATGTCACGGAAACGAGCAAGGAAGATGGCGTGGCGATTGTGCGTTTGAGCCGCCCCGGTCGCGGCAATTCCTGGACCAAACGCATGAACGAGGAGTATCGCTGGCTGATGGCGAGTCACGACGCGGATCCGGAGGTGCGGGTCATCGTCGTGACGGGCGCCGGGCGGCAGTTTTGCGTCGGCGCCGATTTCAAGGCGCTCGATCACTACGTCGACGCAAAACAGGATTATGTGGAAAGCACCAACGCACAGGCGTTGCCACAACCGGGACATGGTGTGCGTGAGGAATTCGATCACGAGATGGTCTGGCACTGGGGTTTGCAAAAGCCTGTGATCGCTGCGATCAACGGCGCCTGCGCGGGCATTGCCGTTGCACTCGCGTCGTTCTGCGACCTGCGCTATGCCGTGAGCGGCGCCAAGCTGACCACCTCGACGCCGCGCCTGGGCCTGCCGGCCGAATACGGGCTCGCGTGGATACTGCCGCGCATCGTCGGTCTGACGCATGCCATGGATATTCTGATCTCCGGCCGCGTGCTGGTTGCCGAGGAAGCGGACCGGATGGGCTGGCTGAACGGCGTGTTCGAAGCGGAAACATTCGAATCGCGGATCATGCAGATCGCCAAAGACCTTGCGAAGACCACCTCGCCGATCGCGGTCAAAACCGCCAAGCGGCAGGTCTATGCCGAGTTGCTGAGCGCCAACGTGGGCGCTGCTGTGGAAGATTCGAAGCGGCTGATCGGCGAACTGATGAAGGCGCCCGACTATCAGGAAGGCGTCAAGTCGATGCAGGAAAAACGCGCGCCGGCGTTCGCTGCGTTGGCGGCGCCGTGAACCGCGCAGTCGGCTGTACGCTGAAACGGGACACACGTGATGCGGACCGCCAGTCTGCATCGACGTCGGGCAGGAAGGAGAAACGGGATGCAAGCTGAGTTGAAACTTGAAGAGTCATATTGGCCAGCGGACCGCGCTCCGGATCTGTGGGAAACCACGCTCGGCGACGTGTTGCGTGACGCCGCACGGCAGGTGCCCGATCGAATTGCGTTCGTGGAAGGCAACGCCGCCACGAAGGCCACGCGCCGCTGGACCTACCGCGAACTGTTGAGTGCCGCCGAACGGGTGGCGTTTGCCTTGCTGAAACGCTTCGCTCCCGGCGACAGAGTGGCGGTGTGGTCGCCCAATTCCGCCGAATGGATTCTGTTGCAGCATGGCGCGAGTCTCGCGGGTCTGGTGCTCGTGACGGTCAACCCCGCCTATCTCGCCGATGAAGTCCGCCATGTTTTGCGCAGTGCCCGAGCAGCGGGGATATTTTTCACGGCGGCGTATCGCAACACCGATCAACGTGCGATCGTCGACGCGATTGCTCCGAGCTTGCCGCATCTGCGCGAGACGGTCTGCTTCGACGACTGGGCGCGATTCTGCGAGGCTGGCGACACGCCGGTTGAATTGCCGCGCGTGCAAGCCACCGATATGGTGCAGATTCAGTTCACGTCCGGTACCACCGGTTTTCCGAAGGGGGCGTGCCTGCACCATCGCGGCCTGGTCAACGCATCACGCTTCGCATCGTTGCGCGCGAACTTTCCGGAAGGCGGCGTGTGGATCAGCGCAATGCCGCTCTTTCACGTCGGCGGCTGCGCGGGGAGTCAGTTGGGCGCGTTCACGCGGCTGGGCACGTTCGTGATGCTCACGCAGTTCGACGCTGCCTTCATGCTCGACCTGATCGCCGCGGAGCGGGGCAATCACATTCATGCGGTGCCCACCATGGTGATCGCGTTGATGGAGCACCCGAGCCGGCCGCGACTGGATCTGACGAGTCTGAAGATGATCATGAGCGGCGGCACGCCCGTGCCCGCGCCGCTGGTGGTCAAAGTCATGCAGACTTTCGATTGCCGCTTCACGATCACGTTTGGGCAAACGGAACTGAACGGCGTCATCTGCCAGACCTTTCCGGACGACACACCGGAGCGCCAGGCCGAAACCATTGGACGTCCCGCGCCGCAGATGGAAGTGAAGATTGCCGACCCGCAAACCGGCGCCACTCTGCCGCTCGGCCAGACGGGCGAAATCTGGGCACGCGGTTATCAATCCATGCTCGGCTATTTCGACATGCACGAAGCGTCGAAAAGCACGCTTCGCGAGGACGGCTGGCTGCGCACCGGCGACCAGGCACGAATGGACGAGCACGGCTATCTGCGCATCACCGGGCGTTTGAAGGATTCGATCATCCGCGGCGGCGAGAACATCTACCCGAAAGAGATCGAAGACGTGCTGTGGACCCACGCGGCCGTTGCACAGGTCGCGGTGGTCGGAGCGCCGGATGCGAAGTGGGGCGAAATCGTGGCTGCGGTGGTTCGCTTCAAAGCCGACGCACCGAAGCCGGCCGCCGACGACCTGCACGCCTTCTGCCGCGCGCGGCTCGCAGCGTACAAGACGCCGGCGTTGTGGTTCTTCGTCGACGAGTTTCCCGCAACGTCGTCGGGGAAGATCCAGAAGTACAGGTTGCGTGAGCAGATCGCGGCGGGCGAGTTGATCAGCGAGCCACGCGTCGCCTCGCAAAGCGCAGTCCCGCCTGTCGCGAAGACGTCGATCGCATAGAGACTCAAAGCCGCGTGCGAAAGCTCGCGATACAAAACGGAGCGGTCACGCCGCCGCTCACAGGAGACAGGCATGATGTCATTCAATGACGCCTTGCGCGACAAGCAGACTTTCCTTCGCGAAGGCGAGAAACGACTACTGATCGACGGTCAGCATGTGTGCGCAGCCTCCGGGCAGACGTTCACGTCGATCAATCCGGCTACGGGGCGCGTGATCGCGACCGTGTCCGATGGCGACGCGGTCGATATCGATCGCGCTGTCGCCTCGGCGCGCAAGGCTTTCGAAGGGCCGTGGAGCCGTTTCAAGCCGGCCGGGCGCCAGGCGCTGCTGCTGCGCCTCGCCGATGTCCTCGACGAACATTACGAAGAACTGGCGTCGCTGGATACGCTTGATATGGGCGCACCTTTGCTGCGCACGCGTGCTTCGCGCGAGCGTGCCGTCGGTCTGATTCGTTATTACGCCGGTCTTGCGATGAGCATTCATGGCGAGACAATTCCGAATTCGGTTCCAGGCGATATCTTTTCGTACACGGTGAAGGAGCCGGTCGGTGTGGTCGGCGCCATTACGCCCTGGAATGGACCACTGACCCTGGCGTTGTGGAAGATCGGCCCGGCGTTGGCCACCGGCTGCACGGTGGTGCTGAAACCCGCTGAGCAGTCACCGCTGTCGTCGTTGCGGTTAGGAGAACTCTGCCTCGAAGCGGGCTTGCCGCCGGGCGTGCTGAACGTGGTCACCGGACGTGGTAACGCGGGCGCGGCATTGGCCGCGCACCATGACGTCGACAAGATCGCCTTCACCGGATCCACCCACGTCGGGCAGAAGATCATCGAGGCGTCGGCCGGCAACATCAAGCGTCTATCGCTCGAATTGGGTGGTAAATCGCCTCACATCATTTTCGCCGACGCCGATCTCGACGCCGCGGTGCCGGCTGCCGCGATGGCGGTATTCGCCAACTCCGGGCAGATCTGCAGCGCCGGCACGCGGCTGTTCGTGCAGGAGGCGGTGTACGACGAGTTCGTCGAAAAGGTCGCGGCGTTCGGCAATGCATTGCGCGTTGGCGATCCCGCCGACCCCGGCACGCAGCTCGGGCCGCTCGTGTCCGAGCAACAATTGGCGCGCGTCGCCGGCTATTTGCGCGCCGGTCAGGATGAAGGCGCGACGCTGCTCGGCGGAGGCCTGCCGGCTGGCCAGTCCGAATTGAGCAACGGATTCTTCGTGCGCCCCACGGTGTTCGCCAACGTGCGCGACGAGATGCGCATCGCGAAAGAGGAAATCTTCGGTCCGGTGATTTCCGCGCTGCGTTTCAGCGACGCGGCCGACGTGATCGCGCGTGCCAACACCTCGGACTTCGGCCTCGGCGGCGGCGTGTGGACCCGCAGCCTCGCCACGGCGCAGCAGGTCACACGTGGCCTGCGCACGGGTTCCGTGTGGGTCAATTGCTATCAGGCGATGGATCCAGCGGTGCCGTTCGGCGGTTACAAGATGAGCGGTTACGGCCGCGAGTCTGGACGCGAACACGTCGAGGAGTTCCTCAATACCAAGGCGGTGTGGATCAATGCATAGCCATGGATGCCATGCGCTCGTGCACCTGCCCCGACCAGCCAACCGCTCGAACCCGAAGTGCGCGATTTCCGCAGCGTTACCGCGCGCGCATGTGAAAGGAGTGCCACATGCCTGCAACGTCTTTCTCTGAGCATTTCGACTACATCATCGTCGGCGGCGGATCGGCCGGCTGCGTACTGGCGAGCCGCCTGTCAGCGAAGGCCGCCAACCGCGTGCTTCTCTGCGAGGCGGGCGCCGACATTTCGCTCGACAACGTACCGCCCGCGATCCTCGACAGCTATCCGGGCACCGCTTATCTGAATCCCGACTACGTCTGGCCGGAGTTGCAAGCGACGACTGTGCGGATCAACGGCGTAGCGGGGCGCGCACGCAAGTATGAACAGGCACGCATTCTCGGCGGCGGTTCGTCGATCAACGGCCAGTTCTTGAATCGTGGGGCGCCGTCCGATTACGACGCCTGGGAGGCGCACGGCGCGCGGGGCTGGAATTGGCAATCCGTGCTGCCATTCTTCAAGCGAATGGAAACGGATATTGACTTTCATGATGCGCTGCACGGCACGGATGGGCCGATACGTGTGCGGCGCATTTTCCCCGAGCAATGGTGCGGCCATGCGCGAGCTGTCGCCGCGGCACTCGAGGCGCAAGGTTATGACTATCTGCCGGATCAGAACGGCGACTTCCGCGACGGCTATTTCCCGATTGCGATTTCCAATTTCAACGAGCAGCGCGTGTCGGTCGCGACGACTTACCTGGACGCGGCGACGCGCAGTCGGCCGAACCTGACGATCAGAACCGGCACCGAAGTATCGAGCCTGATCTTCGATGGCACGCGTTGCACCGGCGTCGTGATTCAGGAAGGCGACAAGGGCAAACGCGTGGGCGGCGGCGAGATCATCGTCTCGTCGGGCGCAATCGGTTCGCCGGCGTTGCTGCTGCGCTCCGGGATCGGTCCGGTCGCGCATCTGCGCGATCTCGGCGTCGATATAGTGGCGGCGCTGCCGGGTGTCGGGCAGAACCTGATGGAACATCCGTCGATCGCACTGGCGTCGTTCATCGACGACGGCGCGCGCATCAACGATGTGACGCGCCACCATATCCGCATCGGAGCGCGCTATTCGTCGATGATCGGCGGTGCGCCGCAAGGCGATATGCTGATTCTCGGCGTCACGAAAACATCGTGGCACGCGGTGGGCCGCCGCATCGGCACCTTGCTTAACTACGTCAACAACCCGTTCTCGAAGCGAGGCGAGGTTACGCTGCAGTCGCGCGACTGGCGTGTTCGACCCAACGTCGCATTGAATCTGCTGGACGACGAACGCGATCTGGACCGGCTCGTCGACGGTTTCCAGCGCATGGCCTTGTTGCAGGCGAGTGCGAGCATGCAGGCCGTGACCAAAGATCCTTTTCCCGCCAGTTACAGTGAGAAGGTGCGGCAGGTAGCGATGCTGAGCGCGAAGAACAGATTCATCACGGATGTACTGGCGAAACTGCTCGACGGTCCGGCACCCTTGCGCAGCTTCCTGATGCGGCGTGTCGTGGCCGGCGGTCCGACGCTGGACGAATTGCTCGGAGACGATACTGCATTGCGCGCTTTCATTCGGAGCGCGTGCGTTGGTGTATGGCATGCCTCGTGTACTTGCCGCATGGGTGGCACCGACGATCCACTGGCCGTGACGGACGAGTTTGCGCGGGTGCGTGGTGTGCAGGGATTGCGAGTTGTCGACGCGTCGATCTTTCCGGTCGTTCCGGGTGCCAACACGAACGCACCCACCATCATGGTGGCGGAGAAGATCGCCGACGGGTTGTTGTCGGCGCAGCGGGACGGCGGAGTGATCACTAATAGAACGATGGCGCGGTTGTGAGGCCTGTGGCTTCGCCCTGGTTTGTCCGGCCGATGCTCAATTGTCTGTCACGCAACCTGAGTGCACGTAAACGCCACCGCCGTTGGCGTAATGGTGCGGAGGGCGCCCCCTTTGTCGTGCTGCAGCCGTTTGCCCGTTACGGCCGTCGTGGTCATGTCAACGTCGGTGGCCGAATTTTTACATGACGGCTTTCGCGCGACGGAAGCTGTCAGGGAATGTAACGTTGCTCCCTGAGATCGGTCAGCATCTCGATGTACATTTCCTCTGAATCGATGCAATCATGGAAGCCATGTTTGCGCGCCTTTATCGTGCTGGAGATGTTGTCAAAGGTCGTTTTGAAAATCATGTCGCCAAATTTCCACGATACGATTTGGTCATACGGGTAGTCTCGAAGGTTGTGCTTCTCGACCAGCCTGTTCCACAGTTCTGCCTTGTCGGCCATCATCTGCTGTAACGACATGGGGAACGGCTCACCGACCGGCGCATTGAAAAACCCCGCCAGACGCGGCCAGACGCGAGACCATCTGAAGTAATCGCCGTTCGTGATGTTGTAAATCTCGCCTCGGCATGCGTCGGTCTCGCCTGCCCAATCGACGGCGCTCGCGAGAATTCGAGTATCGGTGATCTGGTAGAGCGCGTCGTAAGCGGCGCGCGGGCCGGGAAAAGACATTGGAACGCCCAGAGCCTTCGCTAAGGTGCCATAGACGGCAATCACCATCAGCAGATTCATGGGATTGCCCACCGCCACCCCTGCGACGCCCTCGGGGCGAAATGCAGTCCAGGACCACGATTTGCCGACTGAACGTTCCCGAAGGAAATCCTCCTGGTCGTAGTAGAAGTTCGGTGGCATATGGCGCGGGTCGCTCTCCTTCGCGGGCGACGGAATCGGGCCAATATGCACGCCGTATGCCTTGCCTCCCTGCATCAGCGTGACGTGCTGCAGCTTCGGAGCGTACTTCTCCATGACCTCAACCGTGTTCTTCAGCATCCGCAGATTCACTGCGACCAGTTCCGCAGGCGTTGGCTTCTCCTGGTAGGCTGCGAACACGAGATGCGTCGCTTCCGGTACTTGTGCAAGTAGCGCTTCGCAGGACTCTCTGTCCAGCAAGTCGACGGCCAAATGCCTGGCGCGGGTCGGGAAATCAGGTGCGCGTCGGGAAACGGCGACCAGATCGACTCCCCTGGTTTCATAGTGTGCGAGTACTCCGCGTCCGATAACTCCAACCGCGCCTGCTACGACTACTGTTTTCATGTTCGTCTGCTCTCCAGAGTTTCGTAACGAGAATGTTCAGTCAATCGCGACTTCATGTCTGCTACTTCCCAGTCCCGCGAAGCGGCATCGATAGAAAGCGCCGTTCGTCGCTTGCCAGCACCATGCCGGCTTAGGTTGACATGACGAAGTCAGGCAGAACGAACTCACCGATCTCCTCAATGACCTCCCCTGCGGGGCGTTGGCCGTATTTCAAATTGACGATTACATGGTTAACGCCGACCTCCTGCAAGCTGTGCAGCAGCGCGATCAGGTGATGTCGTCCCAGTTGGTAGCCCAGGTGGATCGGCCGCGGTGGTGTCTGCGGGTTAGCTGTCAGGTCGATGTATAGCGACTGGGTGAAGGGTTTGAACAGTTCACCACATTCGGCACGAACCGCCGTGCGCCAGCGCTCGACAATCAACTGCTGAGCCTTCGGCGCACGCGGATAGGTGATCCAGCCATGACTGCAGCGGGCGATCCACTCCAGCGTCTGGCGGCTATGGCCGGTGACGAAGAAAGGAATTTCCGCCGTGGTCGGTTTGGGAATCAGATCTGCCCCCTCAAGTCTGCCGCCGGACCAGGTCAAAGGCACGAAACTGGTGAGCTGAACCTTGCGAAATACCTCGAGATATTCGCGGAACAGGCTGCCGCGCTGCTCCGGGTCCACACCGAATGCTGGAAACTCTACTGGCCGGTCGCCGGAAGCCACGCCGAGTAGCAGGCGGCCACCACTGAGCTGATCGACACTGGTTGCGGCCTTGGCGGTGTGTAGGGGATTACGGATTGGCAGGATGACCGACGCGGTACCCAGCGCAATCGAGCGAGTGTGTGCCGCCATAAAACCCAGGTAGACCCACGGATCGAAGACTTGGCCCGAATCACCGAAGCTGGGGTCGCGTAACGGCACGTCGCGAAACCAGAGAGCAGAGAAACCCAGCTTTTCGGCACGGTGGGCCAGGCTCACCTGGTCGAGCATACTCGGGGTGTCGCCGGTGAAGGCTTCGAGGGGAAAGAAAAGACCCAGGCTCAGGCGGCCTTGCCGGTAGGTGCGCTGAAAGCCAGGTTGTTGCTGATAGGGAATGGAATTTGGAGTAAACATGCTCTGGCCTGCATATTTCAACACATAGATTTCTGAGGGCTGAAAAAACGCCAGCGAGCACGTATCTGATCAGCGCTTTCAAAGGGGCTACCCGATGTTTCCAGGGCAGAACGTTCGGCATCGCATTTGTGCACTTCGTCGGTCACCGCGTCGGCTTCGAGTTCCGACGCCCGCAGAGTCAGCACGGCCTGACGGCCGAGCAGCAGGACGGACTCCAAGGTTTCCTCGCACCATGTAATCGACATCGTGTTTGACCGACTCCAGCGCGTGTTCACGGTCAAAGCGCGCACCAGCGATTTCACCTGCGGGAAGTAGCGCCGCGTACAAATAGACGATTTTGGCGAGCTAACGCCATCAGATCAGGATACCTTAATGGGCGGCGAGAACCACATTCCGGGCGGTAGGCATGGTGGTATTTTTGAGGTGCAGAGTGGCGACTGGCGAACGGTCCGTCCAGACTCTTCAGCTTGCTCACCGCGAACTCTCAATTCGGTCAGTCCGACACGCTAACCGGTCCGTTGATCGCTATTTGCACTACAACCCTTCGGGCGACGGGATTAAGTTTAGAGCGAGGAGGGCGGCGTTTCTTTCTAGTTTCTGTCAAAACGTGTCGAAATCTTGCTTCATCTCGCGTTATCCGAATGACTGAATCGGCAAGAGGGACGGACTTCGCGGGAACGCTGCGCGATGTCGCTCACGACCTCGTACTCCCTTCATTGGCAAAAGCCTCCTCCACAGCATCCGGAGGGCTGACTCGATTATTCGCTAACTCTGTGTCACTGCCTGCGCTATAACATATTTGAAGGGGCGAACGCTACATGCCGAGCGGTCACAACGTCCGTTGACATTGCCAATTCGGACGCCGACTCGCACCTTGGACTCCCAACCAGGCGCGCTGCACTCAGCACCCTCCCAATCCCCTGGAAATATAGGCTCGGGCAATCTGGCCCGAAGATCCCAAGCAGGTTTCGCACGTTCGAAAATCTTGTTGGATTTCGATCTCGAGATACGCGAGTAACGCCGCGGCTCACTTTTCGCGACGGTTCAGTCGTGCGTTCTCTTGTGGGGAGTCGCTCCCCAGCTAAGCCGGAGTTGCTGGTGCGACCCGTTGACTACGAAGAGGTGATGAAATGAAGGTGCAACCGTCCGCGGTCGTTGCGATATTTTTGCTCACGGCGGCTGGTGCTGCCGACGCTTAAGGAATGCAACCGTCGGGCAATGTCGATCAGTCATCCGGGCAGCAGCCAATGAATGCAACGCAGCCCGCGAGGCCGATGGACCGCGACAATGTCTGGGACTACGGCGCCCAGCCCGGCGGACGGAATGGTTATGGCAAAACCCGGGGAGCTCAACCGTGCGTGATCGGGCTGTCGTGCGATATTTATCAGGGTAGCTAACCTGCTTGGCTAACGGTAGGTCATCTCCTCGCCCAGGGCCGGTGTCCGTGAGACCGCGGCTTTCTGCGATGGAGCAGGGTTTTCATGCGGTGGTGTCGCTTCGATGATGCGGTTGAGAGGCTGGTGGCTCAGTACGGAGGACAACACGTCATGGTCACGAGGCGGCAGCAGCGCAGAATCTGGTCGGGCATTCTCGATCTGCTGCGATCGAAAACGCCAACCGATCACCCGTCTGTTCTGTCGCAGGGACTTCTACGCCGGACAGCGCCGACGCGCGACGCAGAGCGTCGGTCCGGGCTGCATCCTCACAGCCGAAACCAACTGGTGGTCGTTCTCGACCGGCCGGACCAGAACGCCATTACCGTTTCCTGGCGTGATCCGCAGGGGTGCTGTTACGCAGAGCAGATGTGGCGACTGAGGCATGCACCACATAAGGGGACGTGCGTGCTCAGCGGGCGCGCAATCGCCGCCGGGACACCCGTGTTCATGCCGTTTTCGCGTCCCCGCCCCGCCAACGCAGGCGAGATGATCCTTCCCGCCGCACTGTCTCGGGAAGACGCTGCACTCAGTGATCCCACACGTCCGACGTTTGCCATGCGTGGCGGAGATACTTGAAGCATCTACCGGTTCCCACGCGCTCGAATGCTATCGAAGTGCAGGTGAAAGATGACCTGGCCACTCGGGTTCCCGGACAACAAGCAGCATATTCAAGCTGACTACGATCCGATGCGATCGGCTGATGCCGAGACACTCCAGCCGTCGCATCCCGACGACGTCAACTGCAGCTTCGGAAAGTTGCTATTGATGGCTCGCCCAAAATGGGCATTGATATCGCCCCTCGTTTCGCCGACGACCGCGACCTTTTTCGGTATCGGTAGTGCCTCGGACGCGAACATTCTCCACCTCCAGGGTGCCAATCTCACCCATCCGTCGATCGAAAGCCTGCGCGACGTGCGCATCGCGCTCAATACACGCGACCTGCGCAGACTCTCAGGGCAGTTTCCCGGAGAGTCGCCAGTCGTGTTGAACCGCTCCTGCATGGCAGAACCTCGTATTGTCGAAGTGGGTCCGCCAGGCGTCCGACGCGAGGAGGGAGATCGCCTTGGGAAATTCCGGCGGCGATCGATTCGGGGAATGTCGGTCTGCAATGATCGGGCGGTTGTCTCGCCCAGGTAACGGGTCGGCATCCGCGCCGACGCTGCGTATGGAGGCGCAATGCGGTTTCATGGCATTATCCTGTGCACCTTCACACCACTGCGGGAGCGCACGTCATGGCGACTTATATTGTCTTCACAAGGGAAAGCACGCAGGATCAGGCTGAGCTCGACGTCTACCAAAGCAAGGTTGGCGAGACCTTCAAAGGTCATCCTGTCAAGATTCTCGCTGCCTACGGACCTCAGCAGGTCCTGGAGGGCGACGCGCCAGAGGGCGTCGTGATCGTGGAGTTTCCGTCGACAGCTGCCGCGCGTGCGTGGTACGACAGCCCGGCGTATCAGGAGGTTGTGCAGCACCGATTCAGGGGCGCGCGCTATCGCGCAGTTCTCGTCGAAGGCGTCTGACAAAATACGTTTGAGCGACGCACGCCCTGCCGCCGTTTAGCGCGTGCGTCGCAAGTCTCAGGGCCGGGATTTGTTCAAGTGAATAATGACCGCCCCTCTGTCACTTCCGGTTGCATGAAACCGCTGCGCGGGCGGCCCGCTGTCCTTTTCGCTGCCCGCGTCGGAGGGTACGAATGCGTCTTCAGAACATCGTGCGAAGTCCGATTGCCACGCCTACCTGATTGGTCCGGCCGATGGTGTTGGTCGGAACGCCCTCGCCGTTGACCCCGCCGGGGTAGTCGGCGGAGAAGGCGCCTGTGCCGCGCGCGAAGTCCGTGATCCCGTAGACTTCCGTGCGCTTCGTGAACGAGTATTCGGCGAGAACGGTGGCCGATTGGTTCACCCCCCTCCCGAGCGTGCCGTCGAGCAGCTCAGCATTGCGCGTCTGCCCGTAGTAGTAGGCGAACGTGAACAGCAGTGCAGGCATGGCGTGCCAGTTCGCACCGACGTAATAAGTGTCGTCGATACGGTTCGGACTGCCACCTTTCAGTGTTGGCGCGCCAGATTGCTGCATGTAGCTGTCGGTCAAACCCGTCTTGTCCTGTCCCCGCAGCCAACCGGCCAGGAGGCGGATGTCGTGGGTGATCTGAAACGCGCCGCTGATGTGCAGGAAGTTGGTCTTGGCGCCATTGATTGAACTGCCGACACTGGTGCCAACCGAAGAGCCAGTCGCAGATGTCGGAACGGAGACCTGCTGGAAGCCCGCGTTGAGCATGGCGGGGCCGTACGTGTACGTCAGTTCCACGGCATAGGTGGCGCCGAGACCGACCGCGCCGGCCTGGTTGCCAAAGCCGTAAAGGGCATTGACATCCAGGCCATCGAAGCTGCCCTTGTACTTGACCGAGTTGTTCACTTCGAGGTAAGGGCCGATGCCGTTATACATCCAGCTGTTTTGCCAATAGTTGCCAACGGTCAGCGGGTCGAAGATGTCGCCCAAGGTGTCATAGGCCGGCGCATATTGCCTGCCAAAAGTCAGCGAGCCCCACGTCTTGTTCGACAGACCCACGAAAGCTTGTCGACTGAACAGGGTGCCGGGGACGTGTAGTTGCCCATTAAAAGCTTCGAAGCCGTTTTCAAGGCGGAAGATTGCGGACCAGCCATCGCCCAGATCCTCGCTGCCCCTCAGGCCCCAGCGGCTGTGGGTTTCCGGCCCGGATGTCATGGCGACCTGGTCTTTGTCACCGGGGCCGGCATTCGTCTGATACCGGACGGCTTCATCGACAATGCCGTATAGCGTGACCGAGCTTTGCGCAAATACCGACGATGCCGCGGCAGCGAAAAGCGCGCCAGTAGCCGCGGAAATAAGTATCTTGTTCATTAGCAATCCACAGTAATTGGTAAGTGACCGGGAAAGTTTTTCAACGCTCGAACAATAGAACCGTGAACGAAGCGTAGTCTGTCATTTCGTGGAAGCACAGATACCAATTGCGGAGTGTTGTTTATTTGCTGTGTCGGCATGTGGGTTGCGCCCGCCTCTCGTGGCGGTATTTTTGGTGGCAACCCTCCGCGAGAATCAGGGTTTGCCCTATATATTGCAACAATCCCTTCCTGACCTCGGGCTTAATCTTAAGCGTCCGCTTACCTAAAATATGCTCATGGTTACGAACAAGGTGTTCGTAGCAGGACAAAACAAAGTCTCGAGGTAAGTACCATGAAGTCCCTTATTGAAACTGTCGTCGTCGCCGCTGCCCTTGCAGCGCCGGTTGCCGTGTTCGCCCAATCGAGCCAGCCAGTGACCCGTGCGCAGGTGCGCGCTGAATTGATTCAACTCGAAAAGGCAGGCTATGACCCGTCAGCCCGTAACGATGCGACCTATCCGGCTGAAATTCAGGCTGCTGAAGCGAAGGTTGCTGCGCAGAACGGCGCGGCAAATAGTTACGGCGGAGTGGTGAGCGGTTCGTCGGAAGCAGGACGCCCGGCAGTGTCAAAGGCGGACTGGAACGCGATGTACAACCATCCTTAATGCCTTGATACCTGATAGCCAACAAGATGCTGAACGCATCTAGTCATTGAGCACCGCGCATCTGAGCGCACAGCACCCGTTGCGCGCTCTCATTTCAATAACTGACTCGCTATCGCGGCAATGCCCGGCAGCGAGCCGGTTTCGTATCGAACCTCCTCCAGCGGGCGCCCCAGTTTGCTAGATTTTCCCGGACCTTGATGGTCTGGGTTTTTTTCGCATTCTCGACCGGCACCCCCCGCGCGAGTATGTCGTGTGAGAAAACTCGGCGACGCATGTTCGCCGTTCACAGCTTTGACATCGAAGTGCCAGCCTCCTGACAGCGGCGTTCATGGAGGCTTGTTTGGGGTGCCCGCAGGATCAGCCCATTCATCATGGCACCGTCGCTCGCGCCTTCAGCCTCGCGGCGACCTTTCTTCGCAGGATCTCCGACAGTGGGGGCAGTCGAACCCAATTTGCCATCTTCGAGGCCGAGAGCCGCGCCGTGTAGCTCATCTATACTTGATGCGCCCACTTAGTCTGATGCGTCGTTGTCCCGGCGCCGGTAATTTCTTCGATCAGATAATCGACGAACGAAGCTATTCGCGAAGAGACCGCTGTATTGCGATAGTACACAGCATGGATCGGCTGTCGAACCTCTTTAGTCTGAGAAGCCAGGATCTGAGTAAGGCGTCCTGCGTCGCGGTCTCGGTGGGTCATAAAATCCGACAGGCAGACTATACCGACGCCTTCGAGCGCTAATTGACGAATCGTCTCCCCACTCGACGAACTAAGCGTGGGTTCTATACGGAAAGGTTCACCGTTGATCCCGAGCAATGGCCATACATTGAGCGACTCTGGTTGCGTGAAACCCAGTAGGGCGTGCTTGCGAAGATCAGAAACCTTGCGTGGACACCCGTGCGCCTCAAGGTATTCCCGACTTGCAAGAACACGCATGCGGCTGCTGCCAATGAGGCGGCTGTGCAGCGTCGAATCCTTCAGTTGGCCAATCCGGATCGCGACGTCGGTCCGACTTTCGAGCAAATCGATGATATCGTCGTTCGTGTTCAGTTCCAGGTGAACGTGCGGATAACGCTCGTGGAAGCCTTTCACGAGTGGGGCAATTACGTGCAGCATAAAAGGTGACGCGGCATTGACCCGCAAGAGTCCCGACGGATTCTCACGTCGTGCAACCATCTGCTCTTCTGCGTTCTCTACGGAGTCGATAATGGAGCGGGCGTGTTGAAGGAAAAGACGCCCCTCCTCGGTCAACGCCATCCTGCGCGTGTTTCGACGCATTAACGTCGTCCTCAGTTTTTCTTCGAGGCGCCCCAATGTTCGGCTTGTTGCCGACACCGTCTGCTCAAGCTGGCGGGCGGCCGCTGTCATCGAACCTGTATTGGCTACGGCGATGAAGGCTTCCAATTCGTCGAGGGTGACGTTCATTGTTGACTTTTGTTCAAAAGAGATTTGTTTATGGACCCGTATCTCGACGCGCGTAAAGCGGGCACACTCGCAGCGTGATGTTGCAAAAAACAATAACGTGGCAAGCGCGAGCCTCGTGCGACAGGCGCCGTCACGGTCAACAAAAAATTGCCATTAACGTCGGGCCTGAGTGCCCTCAGAATTCAGCGTTTGCCTGCTTTCGCTGCGACCGCTTGTGCTTTTTCACACCCGTGTGTTTTACTGTCTGCATGCGATAAGATTTTGGCGCAAACGGATATAAGGATCTGCCTCCTCAAATACGAGTAAGAAGATGACGGATTCCATTCGACCTGCGAACCCCGGTAGTGGCGTGATCGAGTTGGGCCGTTTTCAAATCGATCTGGGGATTCGAACGCTGTTCCAGGACGGCAAAATTGTACCCTTGGGATCGCGCGCCTTCGAGATTCTTGCCGTGCTCGCTTCCGCCGCCGGGCGGGTCGTAACGAAAAGCGAATTGATGGACGCCGTCTGGCCGGAGACCGTGGTCGACGAATGCAATATCCATGTGCAACTGTCCGCGTTGCGTAAAGCGCTTGGCGCGGATCGTAGCCTGATCGTCACCATTCCGGGCCGTGGCTATCATCTGAATCAACGACCACGGGCCGTTCGGGCGACCGTGACCGACTCCCGCGCCTCGCTTAAACGGGGCGCGATATTCCGCGACATCGAATTAACCGGTCGCGACACCTCGGTAGGTGAAATCCGCACGTTGCTCCAGACCGCGCATCTGCTGACGCTGGTGGGTGCCGGCGGAATAGGCAAGACGAGCCTCGCCAAAGAAATTGCCCGCCGTGCCTCGGATGGCCTCTACGGAACGGTCTGTTTCGTCGAATTGGCCACTGTAACCACGCACGATGCGGTTTTGCGCAAGATCGCAGAAGCATGCGGCCTGTGCAGTGCTGACGCGACGCTCGAGATATCGCAACTGGCTGCGGCGCTGTCCGGCACAAGAAGGCTGCTCGTGCTCGACAACGCCGAGCATGTGATCGACGCCGTCGCCTGGGTAGTCGACAGGCTCATCGCGGACTGCGAACACCTGCGGGTGCTTGTCACGAGCCGCGAACCGCTGCGTATCATGGGCGAGACGATCTACAAGGTTGAGCCACTCGATGTCCCCACGCCGGGTTCGACCGAGGCTGAGATTTTGGGGTGTTCAGCGATCCGGCTTTTCTTGTTGCGGGCGAATACGCTGCAACAAAGCAGGGATGCGGTCGGCGCGAATATTCATCTTGTCGGCGATATCTGCCGTCGGCTCGACGGCATTCCGTTAGCGCTAGAGTTGGCAGCGGCACGCGTGGAAGCGCTAGGCCTGGAGCAGGTTCATCGCTACCTGAACGACCGCTTTTCATTACTGACGGGCGGCTACCGAACCGCGCTGCCGCGTCATCAAACCTTGCGCGCGACCTTCGACTGGAGCTTTTCCCTGCTGAATCCGGCAAGCCAGCTACTCTTCGGGCGGCTCGCGGTATTCAGCGGCGGCTTTAATTTCGAGGCGATGTGCGGGGTGGTCTGCGACGAAAGTTATGCGGTAGCGGACGCGATCAGTTGCATTAACGATCTGGTGGCGAAATCGCTGGTCAACGTTGAGTTCGACGGACCGGTAAGCCTCTATCGCCTGTCCGAATCGACGCGTGCCTATGCGCTTGAAAAGCTGCTCGCCGAGGGCGAGCAGAAGCGGATCGCCGCGCGCCATGCGTCTTACCTTTCTCGCTGCTGGCACCCGCAATCGGGCGATAGCCCTTCCGAGCCATCCGGCCGGGAGACAGAACTCAATGAGTGGCTGGAGAACGCACGTAGTGCTTTCGATTGGGCGTTCTCTGAGCAAGGCGATGTCCAAATCGGCGTAGGACTGGCCGCCAGTCTCACAGAGGTGCTACTCGAGACGGGACTGATCGACGAATGTTGCATGCGCGCCGAGCAGGCCATTGAAGCGCTGAATGAATTGCGCCCGGCATCGGTCGACACTCGCGCGGAAATGCGGTTGCTTGCTACGCTTGCCTCTGTGTTGCCTTATGCTGGCGGCCATGTCTCGAAGCCGGTGGAACTGTGGGGAAACGTGCTTGCGCTCGCAGAGGAAACCGGCGACGGGCCGTGCCACGCCCGCGCCCTCTGGGGGCTTTGGAACGCGATGCTGTCCGCCGGAAATATCCACGCGTCGGAGCATTACGCCAGGCGGTTTCAGCAATTCGTTAGCCAGAGCGGCATGGCCTGGCACGTTATCCTTGGGGATCAACTGCTCGCCATTTCCCAGCACTGCCTTGGCCGGCACGCCGAGGCACGGTGGGTTCTCGAGCAGGCAGTGGAGCGCTTCGAACGGCTGGAGAGCAGACCGCAAGGCGGTGGGAAGTTCGCCGTCGATCCAGCTGTGATGTGCAACGGCACGCTGGTCCGAATTGCCTGGCTGGAGGGCAAGACCGATGAGTCGCTGTCGCGCCTTGACGCCCTCATCAACCAGGTGCGCTCGGAGACGCTTGAACCCTCGCTAACGCACGTATTGGGTGCGGCCGCGATACCGCTCGCGCTAATGTTCGGCGACGTGGAGCGTGCCTCGCGCTATATCGACATCATGCGATCGCAAGCCGCGCTGCATGGTTTCGGAATCTGGCTGGATTACTGCGATTGTCTGGCGGCATGCCGCGACCTACTGGACGGACGAGGGGCGGCGGCGACCGCATTGCTCGAGCAAAAGCTTGAGGCATTACTTGCGCGCGGCTTCAGACGTCTGGTTACGCCATTGATCGTTACCTGCGCGGAAGCGCTGATTGCGGACGGCGACCTGAACCGGGCATCCGTCTGGCTGAGCGAGGCGCAGAATTTTTGCCAGGCGAATGGCGAGCTTTTCTTCCTGCCGGAGGTGTGGCGTGTGCGTGGCACACTGGCTCAAGCCGAATCGCGCGCTCACAACGCCGATAGCGAGGCCGCTATGGAAAAACTCAACACTGCGTTCGCTTGTTTCCAGACATCCATTGAACTGTCCCGCGAGCAGGGCGCAAAAATGTTGGCGTTACGGGCGTCGATCTTGCTGGGCCGCCTGCTTCACGAGTGGGGCAGAACGCCTGAGGCTATCGAACTGCTTGCTTTGCTTGCCGACGACTTCGATGAGAAGAGTACGGTTGCCGATATTCGCACGTTGTTCGCACTTCTTCTGGCTTTGCAAGAACATCAAGGCGCGACAGTCTCCGTGAACCCGCCTCCCCGTTCCCTCGTGACAGGGTGACGCCTCTGACCTGGTCTCACCAGATTTGCATTGCCGGAGAGTCGTCCACATGGTCATGCAGCCAGCAAATCCGCCGGCGCGTCAGCCATGGCGACCTCACGGTCAGAGCGTGCGTCGGCGTCCATCGAAAAATACTGCGCGTAGCGCGATGCAAGACGCGACATGTCGGCTTGCTCTCGCAGTTTGTCGGCGGCGTAAGCGCGGGTGGACTCGAACAGCCGATACTTCGCTTCCGATTCGTCGAGACTGACGTTGACCAGGGATTTTGCAATCAGCTCGCCGATTCCATCGGTCACGTCCTCTTCCGACAGTTCCGAATCGCACACAACGGCATGCATGGACTCGAAGGTAAACGGGGCGGTGAATAGGGAGAGCCGCTGGAACAGGCATTGAGCGGTTTCGCTCAATAGCGCGAAACTCGCATCAAAGGTAGCGCGCAACGTTCGGTGGCGCGGCATTGCGGTGCGGTAGCCGCCTGTCAGGATTGCCAGCCGGTCATCCAGTCGGCGACGCACGCCGTCGACACCCAGCGCTTCGACCCGGGCCGCGGCCAACTCGATGGCCAGCGGAATGCCGTCCAGTCTGCGGCAAATCTCGCCGATCAGGCGGATTTCGCCGCGATCGGTGCGGACATTGGCCGGCAGCGAGTTCGCGCGCTGAATGAACAGGTCGACGGCGGGACTTTGCAGAATGTCTTCGTGGGTGGAACAGGTTTTCGGTAGTGCCAGCGGGTCCACTCTGAAGAGCACTTCCGAACGGATACGCAAGGGCTCTCGACTTGTGACCAGCACGCGCAGCGCGTTGTTTCCCGCGAGCAAGCGCTCGATGAGTTCCGCCACGCTGCCGACAACATGTTCCGCGTTGTCGAGCACAAGCAGGCGCGGCGTTTCAGAGAGCGCCGCCGCGACTGCGTGGACGGTGATGCCGGCGCTGTCCACGGGGAGCGAGCCGCTTTCCGCGATCGCGCGCAGCACCGCTTCCTGGGTGGTCAGCGCAGTCAACTCGACGAACGACACGCGTTCATCGAACTGGGAGGCCTTCTGATGCGCCACGTCAATCGCGAGACTTGTCTTGCCGATGCCACCCGTGCCGGTGAGCGTCACTAGCTGCGAGCACGTCAGGGCCTCGCACAGTTGGCGGGTCGCGGTCTCGCGCCCGACTAACGCTGCGCGACGGGCCGGCAAGGAGGGTTTCAGCGCCGACATGGCCCGCGGCTGTTCAGGCGCCTCAGGCATCCGAGGCTGTGCCAATTGATAGCCGCGGCCGGAGACGGTCACAATGAGATCCCGATCTGCGCCGAGTGCCTTGCGCAAGGCGGACAAGTGCACGTCGATATTGCCTTCTTCAACGATGATGCCCGGCCAGACTGCCTTCATCAATTCGTCACGCGTCACGAGGCGCCCATTTGCGGAGACGATCACGGCCAGAATGTCGAAGGCGCGGGACCCGAGGCGGACGGACTGCCCATCCAGCCGCAAGCGGCGCATTCCCAGGTCAATGTCGAAGCGTCCCAGTTTCATCATGATGCAATGTCCCAATTAAGAAAAATAACTACGTTCCCGGATCAAGCGGCAATCGCATCGAATTCTGATGACATGCCGATCGCGTGGGTAGCTTCAGGAAAGCACGGGGCTCGCCGCAAGTCGCAGCGACGTTTTCAACGTGTTGCACGCTTGCATCAGTGCGGCATCCGTGAGGAACGTGTCAGCGAGTCCTTCGAGGACGACGAAGTCATGGATCGTGCCGAGATAGCGGGTTGCATTGACCTGAACGCCGGCGCGCATCAGGTTGCGTGCGTAGGCCTCGGCATCGTCCCGTACCACGTCGTTTTCTGCCGTGATGATCAGGGTGGGCGGGAGGCCTTCAAGATCGGCGGTCGTGGCATGGAGGGGCATCGCCGTCGTGTCGGTCAGGCGTTCAACGGGGAACTGCGCGCGAATGAACGATTGCAACGCAAGCGCAGTCAATCCGGGGCCGTAGGCGTAGCGGCCGTAAGAGTCCGACGTCATGTTTGCCGACAGAATTGGGCAGAACAGAAGCTGCAGCGCGACGCGCGGGCCGCGCCGCACTTTGGCCAGAAGCGCGATCACGGCAGCCATATTGCCGCCCGCGCCATCGCCGGCAACGGCGATCGCCCGGCTATCGATTCCCAGCACACCGGCATGCTCGACCACGTAGAGCAACGCCGCGTAGGCCTGCTCGTTCTGCGTGGGGTAACGTGCTTCCGGCGTGCGCGTGTACTCGACGAATACGACCGCCGCCTCGGCTTGCACTGCCAGCCGGCGGATCAGTCGATCATGGGTGAGACGATCGCCCATGCTCCATCCGCCGCCCGGAAAATACAGGACGGCGGGCAGCGCGGACGACGCGGCGAGCGGGCGCAGGATGCGAATATCGACCGAACCGGTCGGGCCGGTGGGCAGCGTCAGATCTTG
Organism: Paraburkholderia sp. BGA-UO-ETr-F12; assembly: GCF_059567945.1. Lineage (NCBI taxonomy): Bacteria > Pseudomonadati > Pseudomonadota > Betaproteobacteria > Burkholderiales > Burkholderiaceae > Paraburkholderia > Paraburkholderia sp. BGA-UO-ETr-F12. The sequence goes on from NZ_JCAQOZ010000056.1 coordinate 88,099, forward strand.
GGTGGTCACAGGAAACCGGTCGGCGGACTGAGCTTGCCGCTGGTCCGACTCGCTGGACGAGACCGGCTGTTGAAGCAGCAAACGATCGGGATGTTGGCCGGCCTCTGCGACCAGATCGAGAAATTGCTGGATCTCGGGATCCAGGACCGGGTGTGCAGACGACGGCTTCACCAGAGTCGATGTCGAGCGCTGGGAGGTGGCGGTGGACGCGGGTTGATTCATGAGTCGGGTTCCGATGAGAAGGGCCGTTGTGGATGCTCGGAATCGACACCTTGCGCGGCTCTTCGTAGAGCGCGGGTCGTTCTGCCAATCACGAACATTCCGTCTGAAGCTATTCTCATGCGGACACCGGCGAGGGCGTCAGTTAAGCTTTGCTAAGAACTGTTATCAGCCCGCCAGGCGGGCCTCTCCGGCCAGGCAGCCGGGGCGCGCCAGACGGCTTTTAGCTCATGCCGCGGCGAACTCGTCGGGTTGCGCTCCGCCCGTGCGAGGCCGTTCGAGCAGGCGCTCGCGCATCCATGAGGGCTGGTCGAGACGACCTTGCGCGATCAGTACGTCGACGCAAGCCTCGGAGCCGGTGCTCGCAAACAGCTCCAGCTGCATGACGGTGGCGTCTCGCACGACGGTTTGCCGTCCTTCCAGCAGGTGTTCGAACCCCTCCGCCCATTTATCCCAGTGTGACAGCCCGCGTTTGCGAGTCCGTTCGCGCAATTGGGCGGTGAGTTCGCGCGCCATCGCCGTATTGCCTTCCCATAGCGCGATCGGGATGGCGCCGATCGCGAGGCCGTAGCAAATCGATAGATCGTGGTCAATCGCCAACGCGAGGGCGGCGCACTCCCGGGCGAGCGCCACGGCCTCGGCGGCTGAGCCCTGCAGCCAGAGGATGCGCATCTGGAGGGACATCGAGGCAATTCGGCCGTCGACCTGCGCATGGTTCGCATGATTCGCCCGAACCGGATCTTCGTCGCGAGCGATGACGTCCTCGATCAAGGCGCGCGCCTTGACCTGATTGCCCAGAAAATGATGCGACAGGGCCAGCATGTGATCGGCGGTCTGTGCGGCAGAGAAATCACCGGTGCCGGACGCGAGGCCGCTGAACTGTTCGGCCCGCTGCAAGCTTTCCGAATAGCTTCCCGCCAGGATGCGCTGGGCCCAGATGCCCCACAACGTTCGCAACGCGAGGCCCACGTCGTTCAGACGCGTGGCCGCTTCATAGGCGTGCTCGAAGGCGTGCGCCATCGCGGTTGTCGGCCCGCGCGTATGCCACAGGGCATGGCCGTAAGCCGCGAGCAATTCGATGTGCTGGGGCGTGCCCGCCAGATCGGAGCGCTCCGCGGCGGCGATGGCATGTTCTGCCATCGCCAGAAACTCATGGGGCAAGGACAGGTGAAACCAGAGCGGCGCAGTCACGATCACCAGCCGGATGGCGAGGGTAGGGTCGCCTTCCTGACGCGATGCCCAGTCGAACGCGGCCCGGATGTCGTCGATACGCCCGCTGTGGATGGCGAGCCATTCGCGGGGCGCCTTGCCTTCCCACGCCGCCACCGGATCCGCAAAGATCTGGCAACAATGTTCCGCGTGCCGGGCCCTCACCGCGTCGACCTCGTGGGCCTCCACGAGGCGCAGATGCGCATAGTGGCGAGTGGTGTCCAGCAGCCGGTAAGGTAAGGGCGACCCGTTGACGTCGCAGGAAACCAGCGATTTGGCGATCAGGCCCGTGGTGGCGTCGAACACGGCGAGATCGTCGAGTTCCGGGCAGCGCGCGACCGCGGCCACCCCGCTCATGTCGAAGGACCCGCGCATGACGGACAGGCGCCGCAGAACCTGCTGCTCCTGAGGCTGCAGCAGTTCATAGCTCCAGTCCAGCGTCGCACGAAGCGTTTGCTGCCGGGGCAGGGCGGTGCGGCGGCCCTGGGTGAGCAACGCGAAGCGGTCGTCGAGGCGCGCTGAAATCGCGTGGACATCCATCAAGCCGACCCGGGCCGCGGCGAATTCGATCGCCAGCGGGATGCCGTCGAGTCTGCGACAGATGTCGCACACCGCCGTGACGTTCGATGCCGTCAACGCAAATGAATCGTTCGCGGCCTTGGCGCGGTCGTGAAACAGCGCGGTCGCGGGATATGCCCGCGCTTCGTCCGTGCTAAGTTCCGTGCCCGATCCCGGCGACGGCAGTGCCGCGAGCCGGTGCACCGACTCGCCGTCTGCCCGCAGCGGCTCCCGGCTCGTGACGAGCAGATGGACCCCGGGCGAGCCCTGCAGCAACTGTTCGGCCAGTTCGGCGACGGCGTCGATCAGGTGCTCGCAGTTATCGAGCACCAGCAGCACAGGCGTGTTGCCCAGCGCCTTGATCAGGTCCGGCACCGGATCGCCGCTGAACACAGCGACGCCCACGGCGGAGGCCACCGTACTGGCCGCGCTGGAGGTCTCCGAGACAGGGGCGAAATTGACGAACAGGGCGCGGGTGCCGGTGCGCTCGGAAAATCGATGGGCGATGGCCAATGCGACGGTCGTCTTCCCCATTCCGCCGGGCCCGGTGATGGTCAGAAAGCGTCGCTCGGGGAGCTGATCCGTGAGGCCCGCAATGATGTCGTCGCGGCCGATCACCCGTGCCAGGCTGACTGGCAATGTTCGAGCGTCGCCGGAGGGCCGAACGGGAGGGGCTTGCGAAACGGATTTCGTCACCGGCACCGCGAACCGGTAGCCGCGCCCCGTCTCGTTGACGACGTAGCGGACGCCCTCGTTGCTATCGCCCAAAGCCTTGCGTAAAGCCGACATATGCACGCGGAGGGCGCCTTCGTCGACCACGCTGCCGGCCCACACGCGGTCGCACAGATCCCGTGTCGACATCAGCTGGCCGGCGCTTTCGACCAGCACCACCAGAATGTCGAGCGCGCGGCTGCCGAGCCGGACGGGTTCGCCGTCCTTTGTCAGCGCGCGCTGCGGAAAATGCAAGCTGAATGGGCCGAACGTCAGGCTGTACGGGGGAACCATCAAACCACCTTTACTTATGGAGTGTCGTCAACAGTAGCAACGCTTCCGGAGTGTGGCATCCGGAAAAAATATTGCATCATCGCGCACCCCCACACTGCCGCCAACTTAAAAGATCTGAAATCGAACGAGGCGGCAAGCGCGCCGGAACAGAGTCGCAACGCGCGGTTTTCCGCCCGCTATGCGCGGCTAGCAAAACTTAACACCACGTAACTCGCGTTCGAGGACCCGGCAGCTCACTATTCGGTCCATGCAATCTGTCCTTTGACGCGGAGATCATCATGGAACGTCTGAAAGCGCTGGAGATTTTCAAAGCCGTAGTGGACCACGGCAGCTTCACCAAGGCGGCCGACGCCGCCCATGTAGGCGTTCCCTCGGTGAGTCGGGCGGTGCAGGATCTGGAGGCGCTTCTCGGCGTTCAACTTTTCAATCGGACCACGCGGAAGGTGTCGTTGACAACGGTTGGGCTAACGGTGCTTGAGCACGCCACCGGAGTTCTGGACTGTTACGAAGACCTTGCGCGGATCAGTAGCGATATCGCGCTCGACGTTTCGGGGGATCTGCGTGTCGAAGTTTCCGTCCTGTTCGGCATGAACCGCCTTGCACCGGCTCTGTCCAGCTTCATGCGCGCGTATCCCAAGGTGCGAGTGGATACGCGCCTCGTGGATAACAGTGTCGAGACCTTGGGCGACCTGGCCGATCTTTCCATTGTTGTCGGCCGGTCCGTGCCACCCTCATATGTAGCGCGCTCGCTCGCCGCGACGCGCCTGGGGATCTACGCAAGCCCGAGCTTTCTGGACAGTGCCGGCCTGCCCGTCCATCCAGACGATGTGCGCCCGGATCTGTGCATGGCGGTCATGGCCGGTTCGCATCAAGCTTCATGGCAGCTTAGCCATTCATCGACGGCCGAGCGCTCGGTGCTCGGCGCGCGTAGCCCATTTCGCACCAATTGCCCGAGCGCATTGATTTCCGCCGCCGTTGATGGCCTCGGGGTGGTGATCGCGCCGGAGCAGATCGCGCGTACTGCGCAATCGCGTGGCGAACTGGTTCGGATTCTGACCGATTGGCAAGCACCGTCGCTGGAGACCCAGTTGTTGTACCGCTCGCGACGTAACCAGCCAATGCGTGTGCGCAGACTGATTGATCATCTCGTGCGCTCCTTTAACGAGAACGCCGATCCCGATTCCGAGCCGGCACCGTTCAGCCCGTTGTCACCCACCCACATGATCTCCGCAGAGGCCGGCGCGCACCGTGCGTTGCTGGCGGCGTGAATCTCTACTGACGTGAAGGAGCCACCTGATGGACCCTGAAGTCATCTCGCGAATACTTGGAATAACGGCGCGTGCCTATGGCCTGTTGCAAGGCGCGGGCGATCCGGACGCTGCGCCGCGAGCGTCGCCGGTGCGATATGCGCCTGCGCTGGGCGATGCCATGCGAACGACGCAGGCGCGTCATGACCGAAATGCACAGGCCGCGAGCCAGGACTTGACGTACCGCTACCCGCTTTATGCATGAGCGGGCACTGCAACTGTCAAAGACGTTAGTCATACGGAGAGAACTATACAAAGGTCCTGGATAGATACCTTTTCCGTTGAGCGGGTCATCTCAATGGATAGCTGTTTCGATGATCGCGTTCGGCCTATTCTGCTTAGGACCATTTGAAACAGAGTGGAACAACGCTCGCACCATGACAGCACGTCTTTTGTTGAAGTGGTGCCCAGCGACGTGTCCTCGTTCGTGCGAGCGCATGCCTGACGAGGCGAAATTCTCCAGGAGAGTAATCGACCATGACCACGACTCAATCCCCATCCGCGGGCCCGGTTCTTCGCTCCGGCATGCGCGCGCCGGAATTCACCTTGGCCGCCACGCCTGACCAGAAAATATCGCTGTCCGAATTACGCGGTTCGCCGGTCATCCTGGTGTTCTATCCCGCTGACTGGAGCCCGGTCTGCAGCGACGAACTGGCATTGTTCAACGCGGCGTTGGGCTCATTTCGCCCGTTCGGTGCGCAACTCCTTGCGATCTCCGTCGACAGTGTCTGGTCGCATGCCGCCTATGCGTCGCAACGCAATTTCCATTTCCCCCTGCTTGCCGATTTCGAACCTAAAGGGGCCGTGGCCCAGGCCTATGGCGCGTACCGCGTAACCGAAGGCGTTTGCGAGCGCGCGCTGTTCGTTCTCGATGACGAGGGCATCGTTCGATGGGCCCACGTCTTCCCTATCGCAATCAACCCCGGCGTCGACGGCATACTCGGCGCACTTGAGCAGATCCACACGTCTATCCAACAGGAAGCGCTATGAGCCATCTTTACCCACCCGTCGAAAACTTCGATCACACGCAAGGTCCCGCCGATGCACCGGTGACGCTGGTCGAGTACGGTGATTTCGAGTGCCCGTATTGTGGGGCGATGTACGGAGTGCTCAAAGCGGTGCAGCAGGCGATGGGCGACCAGCTCCGCATCGTGTTCCGGCATTTTCCGCTGGCCGACATGCATCCGCATGCGCTGCACGCCGCCGAATTCGCGGAAGCGGCGGCCACGGTCGGCAAATTCTGGCAGGCGCATGACGTGCTGTACGAAAATCAGGACGCTTTGACGGACGCGGATCTGCGCCGCTATGGGGCGTATCTCGGGATGCGCGCACAGGACGTGGCGAGCGCATTTGAAGGGACTTACGACGAGGCCGTTCAGAAAGACTTCGACAGTGGTTTGCGAAGCGGCGTGAACGGCACGCCCACGTTGTTCATCAACGGCCATCGCTACGACGGGGACCGCGACGCCGAGAGTCTGGTCGCGGCCCTTCGTGCCGCCATCCGGCACGCGTAAGCCAGTCGGTCACGCAATCGAATCGACCACGCCGCCGTCCACTCGCAGTGCGGCGCCCGTGGTCGCTGAGGCCTGCGGCGAGCACGCATACACGACCATGTTGGCGATCTCTTCGGTGCTGGCGGGCCGCTGGATGAGCGACGTGCTGCGGTGCTCCCGCACGAACTCGATCCCGACCTGTTCGACGGTTTTACCCTGCGCCCGGGCGGTGTCTTCCACCATCGTGCGAAAGCCGTCCGACAGGGTCGGGCCGGGTAGTACGGCATTCACCGTCACACCGCTGCCCGCCGCCTCTTTGGCGATACCGCGCGCAATGCTCAGTTGCGCGGTTTTGGAAAAGCCGTAGGCCAGCATATCGGCCGGGATATTCAGGCCCGATTCCGACGAGATGAACACGACGCGTCCCCACTTACGTTCCATCATCCCTTTCAGATAGGCGCGCGTGAGCCGGACGCCCGACATCACGTTGACCTGAAAGTAGCGCTCCCAGTCGTCGTCGCCGGTGCTGAAAATATCGCCGGGGCCGAACACGCCCAGATTGTTCACGAGAATGTCAGTTTGCGGCACGGCTTGCGCCAGCGCGTCGCAGCCCGCGCGCGTGCCCAGGTCGCCGGCAAAGCCTTGCAGTTTCGCGTGCGGCACCGTCTTGAGAATGGATGCGATGGCACGGTCGACGGCTTCCTGCTTGCGTCCGTTAACAAGGGTGTGCGCGCCGGCTGCGGCGAGTCCGGTTGCAATGGCGTGACCGATGCCCGCGGTGGAGGCGCTGACAACGGCGGTTTTGCCGGATAGATCGATGATCACGGGTTCACTCCTGGTGGAAATGTCATGTGCCGCCAGTCGTTAGCACACGTCGTGCCGCCAATGCTGTCACTGGCGGTACCGAGCGGCACCGAGCGGCACTTCGGGGACTCACTATGCGTCTATTTGACGGCGCAAACCGTCGCCGCCCAACGGCATGTCGCGCAAGCGCTTGCCGGTCGCGTCGAATAATGCGTTGCCGAGCGCGCCGGCGGTCGGTCCCATGGATGCTTCCGCGGCGCCCAGAAACGGCGCGCCGGGGCGATCGATAAGATGCACGTTAATGCTACGCGGCACGGCGGAATAACGCAGAATCGGATAGCTGCTCCAGTCGAAGCTTCTGATCCGCTCCTGATCGAACTTCAACTCTTCGTAGAGCGTCCAGCTTGCCGATTGCACGATGCCGCCTTCGATCTGATTGCGGATGCCGTCGGGGTTGACGATCTGTCCGGCGTCCACCGCCACTTCGGCGCGTTCCAGGGTGACCTGGCCGGTTTCGGGCACGACAGAAATCTCGACTGCGATCGCCACGTAAGCCATCAGGTTCTTATACTTGCCGAACGCGAAGCCGACGCCATGATTGGCCTTGCGTGGCGGCCGCGGCCAACCGAATTTTTCGGCCACCAGTTTAATGACGTCGCGGGCGCGCGGGTCCTGCATATGCCTGAGCCGGAACGCGACCGGATCGACCCCGGCGGCGGCGCTCAATTCATCCATGAACGTTTCGATTGCGAAGACGTTCATGTGCGCGCCGAGTGAGCGCATGGCCGACGAGTGCAACGGCATGGTCGGCGAAAAATTGTTCATGATGTGCATGTTCGGCAGCGCATACAGCGGTATCGCGTTGCGGTCGCCGCCGCCTTCGGGTTGCAACATCGGCACCGAGGGCGCCGGCACGAACGGCTTCTCCAGCAACTGCGCCGGAATCAGGCGCCCGGCGTTCACGATCCGCTCGTTGTGCGAACTGCTCCACAGCGCGTAGTTCCAGTCGACGATCATGCCGCTCACGTCGAGCGAAGCGCTCACTTCGGTCACCATGGCGGGTGTGAAATGGTCCCAGGTGTGTTCCTGCTCGCGCATCCATTGCACGCGGACCGGCAGGCCGCCGGTTTCACGCGCGATCAACGCGGCGTGCGCGGCCACGTCGTCCGCGCCGTTGTGGCCGTAGCAACCCGACCCTTCGACGTGAATGCAGCGCACCTTGTCCTTGGGCAGCGACAACATTTCCGCGAGCCCGTCGCGCAGGGGATAGACACCTTGCGAGTGCGTCCAGACGGTCATGGCGCCGTCCTTGAACTGCGCCACCGAGCAGGATGGGCCGATCGAGCCGTGCATCATGTAGCGCTTGCTGTATTTTGCGCTGAGCGTTTTCACCGGCGCACCGGCTGCATTGTGGGTGTTCGCGATCTCGATGTGTTCGGTGGAGATCTGTTTCAGATCGCGGTGCACGGTGGCGGGATCGGGTAATACACGCCCGGCGCTCCAGTGGCTTCCCGCCGCCAACGCGCGCTGCGCCTGCACGGCTTGCCATTCGCCTTTGGCGACCACGGCCAGCATGCTGCCGTTCCGGATTACCTTGACGACGCCCGGCATCTTCAGAATCTCGGGCGTATTGGTGTCGAGCAGCCTGGCGTCATAGACGGGCGGCATCACCACGCGGGCATGCAGCATGCCCGGCAGCAACATGTCCTGAACGTAGCTCGGGCCGCCGGTGACTTTGCCGGGAATATCCACACGAGGCAATGACGTGCCGATCGTATCGAACGTCGTGGGGCTTTTTAAGGGCGAAGTCGGCGACGCCATGCGATGCAGGTCGACGAGACTCACCGCTTCGCCGTAAGTCATGCTGCGGCCGTCCGGCGCCTTGATGATCGCGTTATGCGCGCTCAAGGTCTGGCTGTCGACGCCGAAATGCTTGGCGGCAGCGTCGATCAGCAGACCCCGCACTTGCGCGGACGCGTTCAGCAACGCGCTGCCGCTGTCCGCCATCGTATGGCTGCCGGCCGTGAGCCCTTCGTCGGGCGAGGCACCGGTGTCGGCAGTCAGGAAAGTGATGAGCGACGGCGCCATGTCCAGCTCTTCGGCGGCGACTTGTAGCAGCGCGGTACGCACGCCCGTGCCCAGTTCGACCTTACCGGTGTAGACGGTTACCTTGCCTGCCGCATCGATCTTGATCCACGCGTCCAGATAGGGATTGGTCTTCAGACTGCCGGCGAGCGCCTGGGTCGCTTTGCCGATATGCACCGCGGCGCCTTCGTCGGCGATCACTTCCTGTGCCATGGCCGACACGCCGGGGAACAGACTGAAACTCACCACGAGCGCGCCGGACATCATGAAGCGGCGGCGTCCCTCGTTGATTTCTTCCTCTTTGACGCTCATTGCGCGCCTCCGTGACTGACCGCACCTTCGGATGAGCCGGATGCTGCGCCGGCGGCGGGCAGGTGCGCCACTTCGCGAATCGCCGCGAGGATGCGCGTGTGTGTGCCGCAACGGCAGAGATTCGGTTCCATGTGGTCGCGGAGTTCGCGTTCGGTCGGCCGCGGATTGCGATCGAGCAACGCCTGGGCGCGCATGATCATACCGGCGATGCAGTAGCCGCACTGCACAGCCTGATGGTCGATAAAGGACTTCTGCAGCGGACCGGGATGCTCGGCCGTGCCGAGACTCTCGATCGTGCGCACCGGCCGCTTGCCGACTGCCGATACGGGCATCAGGCACGAGAACACGGCCTCGCCGTCCACGATCACGGTGCATGCGCCGCATTGCCCAAGGCCGCAGCCGAACTTCGCACCGTGCAGTTGCAGGTCGTTGCGCAGCGCGTAGAGCAGCGGTGTGGCCGGATCGATATCGAGCGCGTGTTGCACGCCATTGACGGTAAGGTTGATCATCGCGCGGTGTTCTCCTGTCTGACTTTGGCCGCCATTGTCTCGACGTCCTGCCACGGCCCGCGCTGCGAATAGGTTGCGCGAATGTAGGACGCAAGATCGGCGATCTGCCGGTCGTTGTAAACCTGATTGAAGGCGGGCATGTAGTTCATGCTGTCCTCGCCGTGCCAGCCGTTGCCGCTCAATATCATCTGGACCGCGTTGCGCGGCGTTGCGGCATTGACGGCGGTGCTGAAGGCCAGCGTGGGGCGCTCGCCGATCGACTGCATCGGCGCAGCAGGGCCGTGGCATTGCGCGCACGAGGCAGTGAACAAGGTCGCGCCGCGTTGCACGTCCGGCGAGTCGGCGGCTTGAGCGGCGCTGCCGGTGGCGACGGCTTGCGCTGCGGCCGGCTGCGGCTTCTGGATCGACAGGATGTACGTGGCGATCGCCTGTACATCCTCTTCAGGCACGGTGGCCAGATCGCGCGTGACGGGCAACATGGGGCCGGCGGCGGCACCGTGTTCGCTGGCGCGGCCGGTGCGCAGATACATGACGAGCTGGTCCTGGGTCCACGGTTTCGGTGCTGCGCCCAGCGCCGTAAGCGCAGGCGCTTCCCAGCCGTCGACCATGCCCCCGTCGAAGGCCTGCCCCGACTTCTCGCCGCCAATCGCATTGAGTGGCGAATGGCACGACGCGCAGTGGCCGGGACCATCCACCAGCAGCTTGCCGCGGTTCCACTGGGCATCCTTCGAGGCGTCCGCCTGCTGGGCGCCCGGGTGCAGGAACAACACGTTCCAGAACGCCAGCAAGGGCCGGAAGTTCAACGGGAAAATCAGGTCGTTGGCGGGAGTGGTCGCATTGACCGGTTCACGCGTCATCAGGTACGCGTAGGCCGCTGAAATGTCGCCGTCGGACATGCGCGTGAAGTGAATATACGGAAACGCCGGATACAGCAGATGCCCGTCGCGCGCGACGCCGTAACGCACCGCGCGCCTGAAGGCTTCAAGCGACCAGCTGCCGATGCCGGTTTCGACGTCGGGCGTGATGTTGGTGGCGTAGATCGTGCCGAACGGCGTGGCGAGCGGCAGACCGCCGGCGAACGGCTGGCCGCCCTTCGCGGTATGGCAGACGATGCAATCGCCGAGCGCGACCACGCGCGCGCCGGCGAGCTTCGTTTGCGCGTCGAACGACGAAGCCGCCGGAGGACTGATCGGTGCGATGCCAGGCCTCCACATCAGCAGCGTAGCGACGATCAGCGCGGCCACGACGACCACGCCGCCCACCGTCAGCCATTTAGACTTGCGAGTCATTCACGCACCTGTCATAGAAGTCTTGAATCGAAGAAGCCGCACGGACTACGCCGGGTGCGCGGCTTAGGGCATGCGTCATGCGTGCGCGGTGCCGGGCTGGGCGGCCTGGCCGGCGCTGCTGTCGAACGGATAGTCGATATAGCCGGTGTGGTCGCCGCCATACCAGCCGACCGCCTTCGGTGACGCGAGCGGCGCGTGGGTTGCAATGCGTTCGACCAGATCGGGGTTGGCGATATACGCGCGGGCGAATGCCACCAGGTCGGCGTGGCCGTCGCGGATCAGCGCGTCGGCCTGGTCGATGGCAATGCCGCCGTTGAGCATCAGGGTGCCCGGGAACGCGCGGCGCATGCGTTCGATGATCCGCGGCAAGTCCGGCGCGCCGCTCCATCCGTTAGTGTCCGCCGCGTGCAGGTAGGCGACGCCGAATTCGCCGAGCATCTTGCCGACGTAGTCGTAGGTGCCGTCCGGGTCCGCGTCGCGCACGTTGTTGTAGTGCGCGTAAGGCGAGATGCGCACGCCGACCCGGTCGAGCGAGACCACCGAGCCGATCTCCGTGAGAATGTCGCGCAGGAAGTTGGCGCGGTTCGCAATCGAACCACCGTAGCGATCATCGCGCGTATTGGTCGTCGACGAGAGGAACTGATGTGGCAGGTAACCGTTCGCCGCGTGGACTTCGACACCGTCGAAGCCGGCCGCGATCGCGTTGACCGCGCCCTGTTTGAACGCGTCGATGGTGAGCTTCACTTCGTCGAGCGACATGGCGCGCGACGGCGTGGCGTGGATCTTGGTGTACTGGCCGTTTTGCAATTGCGCCCAGACCTGCAACTGTTCGAGGTCGTCATTCACGCCCGAAGGGGAGAGCGGCGCTTCACCGCCCAGCAGCGCAAATGAACTGACGCGCCCGCCATGCCACAACTGCATGAAGATGCGGCCGCCGGCGGCGTGCACCTGGCTTGTAATATGGCGCCAGCCGTCGATCTGCTCGGTCGTGATGATGCCGGGCGTGAGTTCGAAGGCGGCCGAGGCCGGGCTGACATTGGTGGCCTCGGTAATGATCAATCCCGCCGACGCGCGCTGCGCATAATATTGCGCCATCATCTGCGTCGGACGGCCTTGCAACGGCGCGCGCGAGCGCGTCATCGGCGCCATCACGACGCGGTTCGGCAGGCGCAGTCCATTCAGATCGTAACCGTCGAGCAGGGGTGAAAGGGAGGACATGGTGATTCCTTTGCAGGCGATTGAGCGTCGTTCAGGTAATTGACTATGTGGGTTAGCGTATCGTCAACCTCACGGAAATTCCTGAAGACGCCCTGAAATGTTGTTAACCCGGACAGCAGGCCGTCCGGTCTCGTGATTGGGTGTAGATCAGGCGATGCTGGCGGCGTGCGGACGGCCGATCGCGAGATAGTGAGCCAGCGCAATGATTGGGAAGGCCGTCGCGACGGCGGCTACTAGCGGCCAGCCACCGTGCTCGTAGAGCGGGCTGGCGAGCGCGGAACCGAACGCACCGCCCACGAAAATGCTCGTCATATACAGCGCGTTCAGGCGGTTTCTGCTCGCGGCATGCAACGCATAGATCTCGCGTTGACCCAGCACCATGTTCATCTGCACGGCGAAATCGAGCACGATGCCGGTTGCCACGAGGCCCAACACGCCCCACGCCGGATGGATCAGTGCGGGTGCGTAGGCGAGCGCGCCCACGACCAGCGCGATCAAGGTAGCGCGCACCGTGTGACCCGCGTCGGCCAGACGGCCCGCGACCGGTGCCGAGGTGGCGCCGATCGCGCCTACTAGCGCGAAGATGCCGATCTCGGTCTGCGACAGCCCGAAATGACGGGTCAACTCGACGGGGATCGCGGTCCAGAACAAACTGAACGAAGCGAACATCAGCCCCTGATACAGCGAGCGATGGCGCAACACCGGCATCGTGCGGAGCAGGTGGCTGAGCGAGCCGATCAGTTCGAAGTAGGTCGCCTTGTGATCCGGTTGGCGGCGTGGAATGGTCAGCGCGAGCACGCTGGTCACGATCGTCATCAGCACGGCTGCGGCGCCGAACACCGCACGCCAGCCGAAATGCCCGGCTATGACGCTGGAGATCGGACGCGACAGCAGAATGCCGAGCAGCAGCCCGCTCATAATGGTGCCGACCACTTTGCCGCGCGATTCGTCCGGCGCGAGATGCGCGGCGAGCGGAATCAGGATCTGCACGGCGACGGAGCTGAAGCCGACCAGCAGCGAGATCGCGAGGAACCAGCCCGGCTGTTGCGCGAACGCCGCGGCGGCCAGACTCACGATCGACACGAGGGCCGTAGTGATCATCAGCTTGCGGTTTTCCAGCAGGTCGCCGAGCGGCACGAGAAAGAACAGACCGAACGCATAGCCGATCTGCGTGAGCGAGACGATCAGGCTGGCTGTGCCGCCGGACATGTGAATGTCCGGTGCGATCAGTTCGGTGATCGGTTGCGCGTAGTAAAGGTTCGCGACGATCGCGCCGCAGCAGAACGCGAACAGCGCGATCAGACTGCGTGTCATTTTGACGGGATGTGTGCCGCCCGTCGCGGTGGATGCCTGGGTTGACATGAAAAACTCCCTGAAGTGAGAAACGGAAAAAGTGGTTCAGCGGGCGATGTTCATCAGCCGGTCGCCGAGCGAAATGCCCAGATCGGTCATCAACTTGCCGCGTTGCAACTGCTGGTTCTCCCAACGCTTGAGCGCTGAATCGATCGTCGTGCCGCTTTGCCATGTCGAGGACAACGCGAGCGCCAATGAATGGGCATTGGCCGCCGCCTTCGCGGTGCTGCCCGCCGTATGGGGGCGCGGCACCGAAGCGGCGTCGCCGAGCAGCACCGCGCGGCCGAACACCATCCTCGGCGAGCGCAGGTCGACGATCGGCTGCATGAACGGATCGTCGGTGGCCTCGACTAGCGCGCGAAACGTCGGCCCGAGCCACGTTTTGGCCTCGTCGCGCAACTGGGCGATGTCTGCGCTCTTGGTCGAGCCGGGCGGCAGCGAAAATGCACGCGCGACGCCGTGTCGGTCGACCAGCAATGCGTCGAGTTGCGACTGACTGTATTTGCGATACCACACCCAGTTCCAGCGACGCTCACCGACCGCGGTCGAATCGTTGTCGCCCGGAATCAGGTAGCAGAGTCCCGAATGCCCGTCGCCTTGCTGAAAGCTGAAGCGCTCGCGCAGCATGTTCGCGGCCGGCAACGGCAGATCGGCTTCCTCAACCAGCCCGCGCCACGCCACATAGCCTGCGTAAGCCGGCACGACTTCGGGGAGCAGGCGGCGCCGCAGCGTCGAACGAATACCGTCGGCGCCGATCAGCAAATCAGCCCGTTCGCTGCGGCCGCTCTCGAACTGCGCGACGATCTGTTCGTCCTCCATACGGAAATCGACAAACGTCTCGCCGGCGTGCAGCGCCTGCGCCGGCAACGCATTTTTCATGGCGCGATACAGCAGGCTCCACGACGTCTGCATTTGTGGCATGTAAAACTGTTCGATACGCTGGTCGTTGCGATCCAGATAGATGCGCTCGCCCGACGCCACGCCAGGGGGCACCGGCAACGCGACGCCGGCGAACTGCAACGCATCCAGCACGTCCGGTTGCAGTACGACGCCGCCGCCGCGGCTTTCCAGTTGATTGGGCGAGGTTTCGAATACGTCGACCTCCCAGCCGGCCGCTCGCAAGGTATTGGCCGAGAGCAACCCGCCAAGCGATCCGCCGATCACAACGGCGCGCGGTTTTTCATGCGATCTCATGCTGCGTTCCTTTGCGTTGCCGAACGCAGCGCGTTGGTGAAGACCACGGGCGGCTGGGCGCCGCTGATCACATTGCCGTCTATCAGGATGGTCGGCACGGCCTGCACGCCGAGCTTGTCGGCCCGCGCGCGCGCGGCGTCCATCTCCTGATTGCCGGCCTCGGAGAGCAGGTAGGCGCGCACGTCGCCGGCATCGAACGCATTCTCCGCGGCGATCGCGGTCAAGGTATCGAGCGAGCCGATGTCGCGGCCTTCGGAAAAGTAGGCCGCGTAGATGGCCTGATACAAGGCGGCGGTCTTCAGCGGTTCATTGCGCTGTTGCGCGAACTGCATCAGGCGATGCGCCAGACGCGTGTTCGGTGTGCGCAACACTACGTCGTAATTGAACGGCGCGCCGGCCGCCAGGCCCGCGGCCGTCACTTGCGAGTCCATGACTTGCGAGCGCGCCCAGCTGCCGAATTTCTGGCTTCGGTAGGCACGCCGGTCCATGCCCTCGACCGGCATGAGCGGATTCAATTCGAACGGCACGTAACGGATCGACACAGCCGCGCCCGTGCCGGCTTGCGCCAGCGCCGCAGCAAGATTGCGTTGACCGATCCAGCACCACGGACAAATGAAGTCGTAATTGATTTCGATCTGAATGGCTTGCATGTTGCACCCCTCACTAGGTAATGGATGCAGCTTATACGTTGCGTTTCGATCGTTGAATGGGGATAAAATGCAAGCTGGCGTTGCGTTTTTCGCAACCAAATCGGAAGCCGGAACGATCATGGACAAATTCCTCGCGGTGAAAACGCTATTGGAGGTGGCGGACGCCGGCGGCTTCTCGAAAGCCGCCCAACGCCTTGGGGTGGCCACCTCCTCGGTCACACGCTTGATGGACGCGCTGGAAGCCTCCCTTGGCACTGCGTTGCTGACCCGTACCCCGAGAAAGGTCAGCCTCACGGACGCCGGCATTGCTTACGCCGAACAGGTCAGCAAGGTGCTCGACGAGCTGGCCGAGGCTGACGAGAGCGTGTTCGACAGCGGCGCGTCGCCGGTCGGCGCATTGCGCATCGCGGTGCCGTCCACCTATAGCCGCCTGCGGCTCGCACCGCACCTGGCGGCGTTTCTCTCGGCCCATCCCCGCGTCTTTCTCGATGTGGTCGTTGCCGATCACTTTGTCGACCTCGCGCTCGAGCGGATCGATGTCGCGATCCGGATCGGCCTGCTCGATCGCGACGCCAACCTGATTGTCAAAAAGCTGGCGGACAATCCGCGCTACGTGGTGGCAAGCCACGACTACCTCGAACGCAACGGCACGCCACGAACTGCGGAGGAACTGGGCGCTCACGAGTGCCTTCGCTTCGCATACGGCGGCGGCTATCGCTCCCGGCAGGTCTGGACTTTCCGGCGCGACGACGCGCAGCAGCGCGTCGACGTGCGTGGTCATCTGCTGTCGAACAATCTCGACATCCTGCTCGAAGCCGTGCTGGCGGGACGCGGCATTGCGTTGCTGCCCGAGTGGCACGTCGCCGCCGAGATTCGCGCGGGACGCCTCATGCGCCTGCTCGAGCAATTCGATGCGAGTCCCCATCCAGGCGATGCGTTCGTGTACGCCGCCTACCTTCCCAATCGCCGCCAGTCCAGTAAGGTGCGGGCACTTATCCAGTTTCTCGAAGCACGTCTTCACGCTGCCCTCGAAGGCTGAACGGTGGGTGCCCTGCTCGCGCGTCACCTCGGTTCTCACCGCAGGTTGCGCGGCACCCGCTTAAGCAGTCCTACGCGTGGCGTCCCGATTCGAACAGAAACCAGACGCGCCGTTCGGCCTCGTCGATCCAGTTTTCGAGCAGGCTGGCCGTCGCGACATCGTTGTATTCGCTGCACAGCGAATGCGTCTCACGCATGTAGCCGGCGAGCGCCAGATTGTCCTCACGCAATTCCGCCAGCATGTCGCTCGGCGTCACGTACTCCGCGTCGTTGTCGAGGATTCGCTGCAACTTCGTGATCTGGCCGGTGGAATGCAGCGTCTTGCCGCCTAGCTTGCGGGCGCGTTCCGCGATCGGGTCCGTCGTCGCGAAGATCTGATCCGATTGCTCGTCGAGCAACAGGTGATAGTCGCGGAAGTACGGCCCCGACATATGCCAGTGGAAGTTTTTCGTCTTCAGATACACCGCGAATACGTCGGCCAGCAACGTTGTCAGCGCGGCGGCGATATCGCGGGTCGCGTCTTCGGTCAGGCGGGTCGGGGTGTTAAGCGGGGCCGCGCGATGGGCGGCTGCGGTAAGCGCTTCTGTCATAGCGAGTCCTTGTCATGGTCGAGTGCGGCAGCGTGTGAATGTCTGACTTCAAGCGCTTGCATTGTAGGAATGCGGCGCAAGTAAAGTCCTGCAGAAAACATGAAATGTTCTGAAGCGCCAATCCGGATGTCCGCGTCATGGCCGCGCGAAGATCTCGCGCGCCAAGGTTTATTTAAGAACTATTAAGGACTCTGCCAAGGACTCGCAGAACTGCCGTGGATAGACTGGGCCTCAGTTGTCCTCGCACCTGAAACACGTGCGGCATCTCCTCCCATGTTCACCAAACCACCTATAGGACGTACAACGCCATGGCAAATCCGAAACTCGAAGTGCTGACGCCTGCTAACTCGCAGATCATCTTCATCGACCAACAGCCGCAAATGGCTTTTGGCGTCCAGTCCATCGACCGCCAGGTTCTCAAGAACAACGTAGTCGGCCTCGCGAAGGCCGCGCGCGTTTTCAACATTCCGACCACCATCACGACCGTGGAATCCGAAAGCTTTTCGGGCTACACATTCCCTGAATTGCTCGACGTCTTCCCGGGCCACAAAGTGCTTGAACGTTCGTCCATGAATTCGTGGGACGACCAGAAGGTGCGCGACTCGCTGGCTGCAAACGGCCGCAAGAAGGTGGTGGTGGCCGGTCTGTGGACCGAAGTCTGCAACAACACCTTTGCGCTTTGCGCGATGGCCGAGGGTGACTACGAAATCTATATGGTCGCCGACGCATCGGGCGGCACGTCCAAGGACGCGCACGACTATGCGATGCAACGCATGATTCAGGCCGGCGTGGTGCCGATGACCTGGCAACAGGTGCTGCTGGAATGGCAACGCGATTGGGCGCACAAGGAGACGTACAACGAAGTCATGGCAATTGCCAAGGAGCATTCGGGTGCCTACGGGATGGGCGTGGACTACGCCTACACCATGGTGCACAAGGCTGCGCAACGCGCGACGGGCGCCCACGAAGTTCTGGCACCCGTGCCGGCAAAGAAGTAACGAGTCGCGACGAGCGCCCGCTTCCCAAGAATAGCTCCGCGCATGAAAAGCGGAGCGCTCCCAATGAGGACCGACATGACTTCCCATACTTCCGTGCCGACGCCGGCCGAGGTTGTCTTCTTTAACGGCAAGATCGCCACGCAGGACGACAAGCGATCTTTTGCCGATTCGCTCGCCGTCGCGGACGGCCGCATTATCGCTGCGGGATCGCGCGACGCCGTGATGCGCCACGTGAACGGCAATACGCGGCAGGTCGACCTTAAAGGCCGGACTGTCATTCCCGGTCTGAACGACTCCCACCTGCACATCATTCGCGGCGGGTTGAACTTCAACATGGAATTGCGCTGGGACGGCGTGCCCTCGCTGGCCGACGCGCTGGACATGCTGAAGAAGCAGGTGGCTCGCACACCGGCGCCGCAATGGGTTCGCGTGGTGGGTGGCTGGAACGAATTCCAGTTTGCCGAGCGGCGCGGCCCGACGCTCGAAGAAATCAATGCCATTGCACCGGATACGCCGGTGTTCATCCTGCACCTGTACGACAGCGCGCTGCTGAATGCGGCGGCGCTGCGTGCGGTGGGTTATACCAAAGACACGCCGAATCCTCCCGGCGGGGAAATCCAGCGCGACAGGCGCGGCAACCCGACCGGCATGCTGATCGCGCGGCCGAACGCCGGCCTGCTGTACGCGACGCTGGCAAAAGGTCCGAAACTCGGGCTGGAGGATCAACGCAATTCCACCCGTCATTTCATGCGCGAACTGAACCGTCTGGGCGTGACGAGCGCGATCGACGCGGGCGGCGGCTACCAGGCCTATCCGGATGACTACGCTGTCATCATGGACCTCGCGAAGAAAAGCGAACTGACGGTACGGATTGCCTACAACCTGTTCACGCAGAACGCGAAGAAGGAAATCGAGGACTTCGCGAAGTGGGTGAAGATGACCAAGCCGGGCGAAGGCGACGATTTCCTGCGCGTGAACGGCGCCGGCGAAATGCTGGTGTTCTCGGCGGCGGACTTCGAAGACTTTCTCGAGCCGCGTCCGGATCTGCCCGACACGCTGGAAGACGAACTGGAAGCGGTCGTCAAACTGCTGGTCGCAAACCGCTGGCCGTTCCGGCTCCATGCCACGTACAACGAATCTATCGAGCGCTTCCTGAATGTGTTCGAACGGGTGAATGCCGAGATTCCGTTTAATGGGCTGCGCTGGTTCTTCGACCACTGCGAAACCATCACGCAGAAAAATATCGAACGAGTGCGTGCGCTTGGCGGCGGTATCGCGATCCAGCACCGGATGGCCTTCCAGGGCGAGTATTTCATCGAGCGCTATGGCGCGGAGGCCGTGAAGCGCACGCCGCCGATCCGGCACATGCTCGACGCCGGCCTGCCGGTCGGCGCAGGTACGGACGCCACCCGCGTCGCGAGCTTTAACCCGTTCGTCTCGCTCTACTGGATGGTGTCGGGCAAAACGGTCGGCGGCACGTCGATGTACACCAACGAAAACAAGCTCGACCGGATGGAGGCATTGCGCCGTTACACGGTGGGCAGTGCGTGGTTCTCGAGCGAGGAGGAACGCAAAGGCGCACTGGTTCCGGGCCAGTTCGCAGACTTCGCGGTGTTGAGCGAAGACTACTTTTCCATCGACGAAAGCCGCATCAAGTTCCTGACCTCGGCCATGACGGTGGTGGGCGGCAAGGTTGTGTACGCGGACGACGAATTCGCGCCGCTTGCGCCGCCTGATCTGCCGGTTAGCCCGTCGTGGTCGCCGGTTGCCGAATTCGGCGGCTATAGCCGTTACAAGCCGACAGCGGTGGCCTGCGTGGACGGCTGCGTGAATCTGTGCGGCGTGCACGCGCATGCGCATGGCTGGGCATGGCGAAAAAACGTGCCGGTCAGCGATTCGAACGGATTCTGGGGCGCATTGGGCTGTAGTTGTTTCGCGTTCTGATTTCCACCGGTTCGTGCAACCCCGCGAGCGAGGACCTCGATGCCGACGCTAACTGACGGTGTGCTGTTTGGCCTGGGCATCCTGGTCCTCGATTTTCTCGCCTGGCGTTTTCTGGACGGGCGCAACGACCAGCTTCGTCTCGCTTTGCGTGCGCTCATGTTCGGGCTGTCGACCTACGTGCTGTTCAGTTACGGCATGAACCCGCTGCGCGCGGCGCCCTGGCCGGACGAGGGGCTGCGCCATCTGCTCGCGCAGGTGCTGGAGGTGGTGTGGTGGCTGCAAGGCGCGCGTCTCGTGACCATCATGCTGGATCGCGCGGTGTTGCCCGAGGCGTGGCACAAGGAGCGGCTGTTTCAGGACGTGCTCGGCGCGCTGGTGTTTCTGGCCGCGTCGGTAGGCGCAATCGCATTCGTATTGCAACTGCCGGTGCGGGGCCTGCTCGCCACCTCCGGCGCGCTCGCGGTCGTTCTCGGTCTGGCGATTCAAAGCACGCTCAACGACGTGTTTTCCGGCATCGTTCTCAATGCGACGCAGCCGTTCCGTTTGGGCGACTGGGTCACCATCGGCGATGTGGAAGGCAAGGTGGTCGAGAGCAACTGGCGCGCGACGAGTCTGCTCAACGGTCAGGGCAATCTCGTCGTGATTCCGAACAGCGTGGCCGCGCGCACCAATATCGTCAACGCGAATCAGCCGTCGCATACGCACGGCCTCAGCGTCATGCTGCCGGTCAATCCGTCGATCCGGCCGGCGCTTGTATTGGCCGCGCTCGCCAATGCGGCGAACAGCACCGAGCGGGTACTGAGGGATCCCAAGCCGACAGTAAGCGTGCGCCGCGCGACGAACGACGCAATCGAGTACGAGATCGTCTGCTATGTCGACTCGCTGGACCAGAAGATCAATGTACGTAACGATCTTTTCGATCTCGCGCATCGTCATCTGCTGTCGCGCGGTGTCGTCTTGCGGCCGTTATCGGTGCCGGAGCCGCCGCTCGGCGGCGCGGATGAAAAGCACCGCTTGCTGCGCAACGTGACGATCTTCCAGACGCTCGACGATGACGAAATATCGGCGCTCGAAGAGCGGCTGACCAGACACGAGTTCGACGTGGACGAGACCATTTACACCGCGGCGGATGAGACCGGCCACGAGCTTCATATTCTGGCGCGCGGCATTGCGAAAGTGATACTGCCCAAGGACGGCGCCGAGATCGAGTTGCGAAGGCTCGCGCCGGGCGATTCGATCGGCCAGTCGGGGATTCTAGCCGGCGTGAAGACCGCTGTGATCGCGCGGGCGCTCACGCGCGCCACCGTGTTCCGGCTCGACAAGACCGCCTTGACGCCGGTGCTCGCGCGGCGCCCCGAGGTGGCGCGCGAGATGTGCCGGCTATTGTCGGAGCACCACGCCACCGAGGAAATGCTGCTTGCATCGCCGAGCAATGTCGACGAGAGCTCGGGCGGTTTGTTGCAATGGATTCGCGATGGCGTGCGGCGCTTCCATGAACTGACGCTTTAAAGCAATCGGCACAGGACACGCGCCGATTAAGTCTTTTTAAGAATTCGCCAAAGTCTTTATAGGTTTAATTCGCTACGCTGCAATGGATAGGCCCCTGGACTGCTGACGCGACAGGACGTCGCCCGGTTGCGCTGCCCGTTCGGCACGTGCACAGGGGTGCGCCGGGGGGGTGCCACGGAGGAGTCGATATGAAGAGAACCATTGCCGGCGTTGACATCCCTGATGGAGTCATGGCGCAGGCGGCAACTGATCTTATGCGGACCACAGAATCCGAGTTGATGTTCCATCACGCGCTACGGTCGTTTCTGTTCGGGGCGCTCACCGGATATCGCGAGAATCTGACATTCGATCCGGATTTGCTGTATGTCGCCACGATGTTCCACAACGTCGGGCTGAACTCACAGTATCAAGGGTCGCCGTACCGGTTTGAAGTGGATGGCGCCAACGCGGCGCGCGAGTTCATGCAGCAGTACGACATTGCCGGGCGCGAGATTGAAGAGGTCTGGGTGGGGATCGCCCTGCACACGACGCCAGGCATTCCGGAGCACCTGTCAGCGCTGGTTGCGCTGATTAGCGCCGGCGTGCAGATGGATGTGCGAGGTGCGCGCTACGACGAATTCACCGCGCAGCAGCGCGATGAGATCGTGCAGGCCTACCCGCGCGAATCGGGCTTCAAGAAGAAGCTGATCGAAGCGTATGCGCGTGGCATGGCGCATCGTCCTGAAACGACTTTCGGGACCGTGAATGCCGATGTGCTGGACCGCTGGGATCCGAACTATCGGCGGCTGAATTTTTGCGGACTGGTGCTGGGATCGGACTGGCCGAATTGACAGATGTTTTATTGAAAGGACGATCACCATGGGCTACATCATTTCACTGGGCGTCGGCTTTGGCGTCGGACTTCTCTACTGGCTGCTCAAGGTGCAATCGCCAGCGCCGCCGCTGATCGCGCTGGCCGGTCTGCTCGGCATGGTGCTGGGCGAGCACGCGATACCGGTGGTGAAAGCGCAGCTGTTTGCCCAGACCAGCACGACGCAGGTCGCCGGGCAGACCAAGGACGGCGCGGCGCAACAGCCGGCGACGCCGGGCGCGACCAGAACGGCGGTGGATACAGATGCGCGTTGACTGCTTGACGACGCGCACCAACGCTCCACCGGCATCGCACATATCGTATGCATGGCCTCGGCCGGAGGCCGACTCTTCAAACGTTGCTAATTCAATCGGGTAATCAAATGTTCAAGTCCCTTCAACGGTTGCGCCCCGTCGCGCTTCTTTCCGCCGCGCTGCTGATCGGGTTGGCTCCGGTTTCTTCCGCCTTCGCCGATGCGGGTCCGCCGGAACTATCCACCGGCAAAATCGCGCTGGCGAAACATCCCGACGTGTCGGTGGGCGCACAGTACGACACCACCCACGTGTATGTCGCTTCGGCCGACCTCGACGCGTTCGTCAACAGCTTCCTCGCGACCTTCGGCGGTAAGGCCTCGCCGCGCGCGGTCTTTACCGTGACGCCGACGCCGAGCAAGACCGCCTCGCAGTACGTGCAAACGCCGGTCGGCATGCTGTCGGTGTTCGGCTTCGAGACGCCGATTCCGTATCCGTTCGGCAATGAGAGAACCGGCTATCTCGTCACCGACATCGATCAGGGTGTGAAGGCGGCGCGTGCGGCCGGCGCTAACGTGCTGGTCGAACCGTTCGACGACCCGATCGGCAAGGACGCGATCATTCAATGGCCGGGCGGCCTGACGATGCAGCTTTACTGGCACACCAAGGCGCCGAACTACGCACCGCTGCAAAGCGTGCCGGATAACCGCGTGTACGTCTCGCGTGACGAGGCGAACAACTTCGTGCGCCGCTGGGTGCACTTCTCGCACGGTAAGGTGGTGTCGGATAACCCGCATGCGGACGCCGGCGTGATCGGCCGCCCTGGTGAGACGGTCCGCGAGATTCTGATCACATCGGGTTTTGGCCGCATGGTCGTATTCGTGACAGACGGCAAGCTGCCGTTCCCGTTCGGGCGTGAAACGACCGGCTACGGCGTCGCCGATCTGGCGCAGACGCTGGATCGCGCGCAAGCGGCCGGCGCGAAGGTGCTGTATCCGGCGTATAGCACTGCATCGGGCAAGACCGCGGTACTCGAATTCCCGGGCGGCTACATTGCTGAAGTGCACGATGGCCAGTGACGCACCCGTCACCACGCCGATGAAGGCATGTCGGCGTGCGCAGCGTGGTCGCACGCTGCGCGCCGTCCGCGCGCTGCTTATCAGCACCGGGTTGGCGGCGGCGCTGCCGGCTTCAGCCGCGGACACGGCGCTGGGCGGCGCCGACAATACCGCCGCGACCGGCAGCGCGGCCGCCCCCGCCGCCCCCGCCGCAGCGGCGGCGTCGTGCGCGCGGCCCGCGATCATGTTCAACCGCTGGCAGGAAAACTGGTCGGCGCTGGCCAACCCCTGCGTGCCGAAAGCGCCTTTCGATTCGTTGAAATACATTCCGCTGTTCGGCAATCCCGACGCGTATATCTCGCTCGGCATGGTGCTGCGCGAGCGGCTGGAAATCAACGACGCGCCGCTTTTCGGGCTCGGCGCGGCGCATGACGACACGTACCTGCTGCAACGGCTCGAAGTCCACGCGGACGTGCGCCTCGGCCCCCACGTGCAGATCTTCACGCAGTTCGAAAGCGCGCAACCCTACGGCAAAGACTTCGTCACGCCGGTGGACAAAAACCCGCTGGATTTACGGCAGGCGTTCGTCGCGGTGACCGAGCCGCTCGGGCCTGGCACCTTCAAGGTCCGTGTCGGCCGCCAGGAGATGGCGTTCGATTTGCAACGCTTCATCTCCGTTCGAGACGGCCCGAACGTGCGTCAGGCGTTCGACGCAATCTGGGCCGACTATGAAACCGGCCCCTGGCGCTGGATCGCCTACGCGACCCAGCCGGTTCAGTACCGCGACAACGCGGATTTCGACGATGTCTCCAATCGCGATCTGACCTTCAGTGGCGTGCGCGTGGAGCGCAAGAACGTCGGACCAGGCGACCTGTCCGCGTACTACTCGCGCTACAACCGCAATAACGCGCACTTTGTCGACGCGAGCGGTGCCGAACATCGCGACGTGTTCGATGCCCGATACGCCGGCACTGTCGCTCATATCGACTGGGACGTCGAGGCGATGTATCAGTCCGGACATGTCGGCGCCAAGACGATCGGCGCCTGGGCGGTGGGTTCCCTGGCCGGCTACACGCTGGCGTCCGTGCCGTGGACGCCGCGCGTCGGCATTCAGGTGGACGCCGCATCAGGCGACAGTCATCCGGGCGACGGCCGCATCGGCACGTTCAATCCGCTGTTCCCGAATGGCTACTACTTCGCGCTGGCCGGCTATACCGGCTACACGAACCTCGTGCACGTCAAGCCGACGCTGATCCTCAAGCCCAACAGCAAGCTGACGCTGCTAGCGGGTGTGGGTTTGCAATGGCGCGAGACCACCGCGGATGCGGTGTACCAGCAAGGCTCGGCGGTCGTGCCGGGCACAGCGGGGCATGGCAGTCCGTGGACCGGTTTTTATACGCAGCTGCGCGCCGACTGGGCGGTCACTGCGAATCTCGCCGCGGCGCTGGAAGCGGTGCATTTCCAGGTCGGCCCATCGCTGCGCGATCTCGGCGCGCGTAACGCCGACTATGTAGGCGCCGAACTCAAATTCGGCTGGTAGAAGCCGGCACGCTATCGGCAAACCGTCATGGCGATGGCGAGCCAAATGAGGTCAAGTTATGAGCACCACGGACGTATCCGCAGACGCAGCGCCCCCCTCGGAACTCGAGAACCCGTACTCGTCGCTGGAGTACCGTCGGCACCAGATGTTCCCCCGTCTTTCGGCGCACGAGATTCAAAGTCTGCGACGCTTTGCCCGGCCGATGTCGTTCAAAGCCGGTGAACTGATTTTCGAAACCGGGCAGGTGGCGCTCGGGCTGTTCGTGCTGTTGCATGGCCGCGTGCGGATCGTGTCGCGCGACAGCTTCGGGCGCTCGACCGTCATTACCGAACACGATGACGGGCACTTCATGGCGGAGATGGCGCAACTCTCCGGCAAGCCCGCGTTGATCGACGGCATCGCGTTGACGGATGTCGAGACTCTCGTGCTCGAACCGGAGCGCTTGCGTGCGCTGATCGTGGCCGACGCGCAACTGGGCGAGCACATCATGCGCGCGCTGATTTTGCGGCGGCTCGGGCTGATCGAACAGGGACTCGGGCCCGTCATCGTCGGCAATGGCGACGACGCGCGGCTCATCCGGCTGCAAGGCTTCCTGCGCCGCAATGCCTATCCGGCGATGGTGATCGACGCCCGCACCGATCCCGAGGCGATCACGCTGCTCGGCGGCATGACGACCGGCCCCGGCGACTTTCCGCTCGTGTTCTGCCCGAACGGCTATGTGCTGCGTGCGCCGGACGAGGCGCAGCTCGCATCGTGCCTCGGACTCGTACCGACCTTTGAACCCTCGCATGTCTATGACGTGGCGATTGTCGGCGCCGGGCCCGCGGGTCTGGCGGCATCCGTGTACGCGGCGACTGAGGGTTTATCGGTCGCCGTCTTCGATCAACGTGCGCCGGGCGGTCAGGCCGGCGCCAGCGCCCGGATCGAAAACTATCTGGGCTTTCCCACGGGAATTTCGGGTCAGGCGCTCGCGGCGCGCGCATTCCAGCAGGCGCTGAAATTCGGCGCGCATCTGGCGATCCCGGGCAAGGTCGTGGACGTGAGCCGCCATGCTGGCATCTTCCTGCTGACGCTGCTCGACGGGCAGCGTATCAGCGCGCGTACCGTCGTCGTCGCCAGCGGCGCCGCTTACCGCAAACCTACGGCCCCCGGCTTCGAGCGCTTTGAAGGGCGCGGCACCTATTACTGGGCATCGACAATCGAAGCCAGACTGGCGAAAGGGCAGGATATCGTTCTGATGGGCGGCGGCAATTCCGCCGGCCAGGCGATCGTGTTTCTCGCCAACTTCGCGCGTAGCATTCGCGTGTTGATTCGTGGCGAGGATCTGAACGCGAGCATGTCGAAATATCTGATCGACCGGATCGCCTCCTTGCCGAACGTCACGCTCTGCACGCGGTGTGTGTTGCGCTGCCTCGAAGGCGACGAAGCCGGACTCACCGGCTTGCATATCAGGCATGAAGAAGAGGGGGTGGATGAAGTCATTCCCACGCGCCATCTGTTTCTCTTTATCGGCGCGGACCCGAAAACCGATTGGCTCGGTTCGAGCGGTGTTGAGCTCGACAACCGCGGCTTTGTTGTGACCGGCTTCGCCCGCAGCGAACAGGGTGTGTCTGAAGGCGGCGCGCGCTATCCGCTCGAAACCAGCGTGCCCGGCATGTTCGCCGTCGGTGATGTGCGGTCGGAATCCGCAAAGCGGGTGGCCGCCGCGGTCGGCGACGGCGCGGCCGTCGTGAGCCAGATTCACGCCTATCTGAGCCGGCTCGTCACCACGGCGGCCTAAGGCAATGGGGTGTAAGCCTGTGCAATGTCTGCCCGGCGCGAGCGGCCCATTCTCGATGGGGTCTGGCCGTCCGGCGGCCCGCACGCGGAAGCTATACCTACGTGTGATGTCGCGGAACCCCCTCCCGCCCGTAACATGCGATGGGGTCCGCTCGCGCATCCGCGCATCTCGCTGGCGAACACAGGCGTGGGGTCCGCACGGTCCAGACAGACTGGGACGCATCCAACGCTGTACACTTCGCGCCAGAAACTGCCGAACGAGATCATGTCGGCGCACGGTGACGACGAAACGGTTAGGCGAGCAACGCTGCACGAGGCAGTCGGTTTTCTGCACAAACCCTTTGTGGAAGACGTACTGCTCGATTCGATCCTGCTTGCCACCGGACGAAAGGGAGAAGTGAATTGAGCACGCAGGCATTGGTCGAGGGTTTTCGCGGATCGTCGCAGGACCCCGGTGTTACGGTGCATTTCGATCAGGTCTGGTTCGACCAGTTGTCGCTCGAGGCGCTGCTGGTCGACGGCAATATCGTGCGGTATCGCGCGAGGTCGCACGACGGCGTCCAGTCGTGGCTGGTCGCCGTGCCGGCCGATGCGCCTTTGGACGCCGTGTCCCGGCGCCTGCAGCGCGAGTTCGTACTGGCCGGCAAACTCGATTCCGCATGGGCCGTGCGGCCGCTCGCGCTGATACGACTCTCGCGAGGGCCGGTGCTGGTGTACGAGGACAACGGCGGTGCGCTGATTTTTCCGCCGGTCGACAGCACCCTTGCGATTGGCCGCTTTCTACGCATTGCGATCGGCGCCGCGCGCGCGCTGCGGCTCGCGCATACGCGCGGCGTGCTGCATCGGGATATCAAGCCGACCAATCTGATCGAAGCAGCCAACGGCACGATCCGCCTGCTCGGTTTTCGCGACGCCCTCGGGCAGGCCGGCGATCCGTCCGCCGAGCCCGTGGATACTCTGTACGGTACGCTGGCCTATATGTCGCCGGAACAGGCGCGGCGTGCGGAAGGCCTGGCCGACGAGCGTAGCGATCTCTATTCGCTCGGCGTGACGTTGTACGAGTTGCTCACCGGGCAGTTGCCTTTCGAGGCGACCGAGCCGCTCGAGTGGGTGTATAACCACGTGGCCCGTCAGCCTGCCGACCCGCGGCAATATCGTCGGTCCTTGCCCGCCGTACTTGGATCGATCGTACTGAAGCTGCTGGCCAAAAACGCTGCGGAGCGCTATCAAAGCGCCTCGAGTCTCGAGGCCGATCTGCGGCGTTGCCTCGCCGACTGGAACGAAATGCAGCACATCGTCCCATTCGAGCCGGCCGCGGAAGACAACGTCAGAAACCTCGCCGTCACCACGCGGCTGTTCGGTCGCGCGCAAGAATATGGGGCTCTGCTGGACGCGTTCGCACGCAATGCGCAGCAGGGTGTCGCGGAACTGATTTTCGTGTCCGGTTACTCTGGCGCCGGGAAATCCGAACTCGTGCGCAGCGTGCACCGTGCGACCGCGCAGACGCCGACGCTGTTTGCGTCGGGGAAGCTCGAACAGTACGGCCAGAACGCGCCCTACGCGCCTTTGATGCAGGCGATACGCTCGCTGTTCCAGCGCATTCTCGGCGAGAGCGACAGCGAGTTGGACCGCTGGCGCGCGGTGCTGCGCGACGCGATCGGCCTTCAAGGCAAACTCCTGGTGAGCTTCGTTCCCGAACTGGAAGTGGTGCTTGGCCCGCAGCCGGACGTGACCGATCTCCCGCCGGTGGAAGCGCAACTTCGTTTTCAGGCGCTGATCACGCGCCTGCTGTCGGTCTTCGCGACGCAAGCGCACCCGTTGATCCTGTTCTTCGACGACGTACACTGGTTCGACGACGCCACCTTGAATTTCATCGCCAGCTTCGTCACGACCGCCGAGATCCGGCACGTGCTGCTGATTTGCGCCTATCGCGACAACGAAGTCGAGCGCTCGCCCAAGTTCAAGTCTTTCCTGACGTCGCTGCCGAACACCGGTGCGCGCGTGACCACACTCGTCGTCACGCCGCTCGACACCGCGAACGTTGCCGCGTTGCTGGCCGATGCGCTGCATTGCGATGCCGCGCATGTCCTTCCGCTGGCCGCCGTCGTGTACGAAAAGACCGGCGGCAATCCATTTTTTATCAAGCAGTTGCTGCTCGCGCTGGTCGATCATCAACTGATTGCCTACGACGGCGGTACGGCGAGCTGGACGTGGCGTATCGATCACATCGGCGAGTACGAGTCGTCTGATAACGTCGTCGACCTGATGGTGGCGCGTCTGTCGCGATTGCCTCGCGAGGCGCAGGCCGTTCTGAGACTGCTGGCCTTTATGGGGCGTCGGCTTGACAGATCGATCCTCGCGCGGATCGATCACGCAGACGGCCTGGATTTGGAGCAGCGCCTGCATGCCGCCTTTGAGGCGGGCCTGATCGTCTCCGACCGCACGGGCTTCGCGTTTGCTCATGACCGGATTCAGGAGGCCGCCTACGAGTTGACGCCGGCCGCTGAGCGTGGCATCGAACATGCCCGTATTGCACGCATCCTGTTGCAGGATTTCGATGTGCACGCGGTTCAGCAGTCGGCGTTCTACCTTGCCCACCATATTGAGCGCGCGCAGGCAGCCGGCGCGCTAGGTGATCTGGACGTGAACGAGACCACGGTTTTCGCGAGGATTTGCCTGCAGGCGGCGCGTCATGCGAAAGAAGCGGTCGCTATTCAGTCCGCCCTGGGTTACATCGACGTCGCGCAAAAGCTGCTCGACGCGAGCGGCCTGGACTACGTGCAAACCCTCAGCTTCGATATGGGGGTTCTGCGCGTGCAGTGCCATATGATGGATGCGAACTTCGAGGCGGCGGGGACGGAGATCGAGAAGCTGCTGAGCCGCGAGCTGTCTGTCGTTGCGCGCGCATTGGTGTACAGGCTGAAAGCCAGCATGTACCAGCATCTGTCGGACTATGAGGCCGCAGTCGAGACGGCGCTCGAAGGCTTCAGGCTATTCGGTACGTATCTGCCCCGCTATCCGGAAGCCGCCGACGTCGAAACCGCTTACAGCCGGCTCACCGAGTCGCTCAAGGCGCGCACGGTTGCTTCGCTCGCCGACTTGCCGACCTTGCACGACGAGGTCATCGAGTCGGAAATGAATCTGCTGGCCAGTATCTACGCACCCGCCTCGTTCGTAAACGAACGGCTGGGTTTCCTGCATTTGTGCCGCATGGTGCAACTCACCGTCGATCACGGTATCACCGCGGCATCGGCCCATTGTCTCGCGTGGTTCGGCGTGTACGTGGCGGAATTTTTCGGCCGCTACGAAGAGGGCTTCGAGTTCTCCCGCCTGGCACGCACGCTGGTGGAAGCGCGCGGCTTCAACACGGTGGCCACGAGCGCACTGGTGGCGCTCGATACGGTCGCTGTCTGGACTCAGCCGCTTCCCTATGTGCTGGCATGCGCACGCGACGCATTCGAGTCGGCGCGTCCCAGCGGCGATCTGATCATGAGTTGCTATTCATGCAATCACATCGTCTCGGATCTGTTGACGATGGGCGTCCCGTTGGACCAGGTCGACCGGGAAATCGACCTCGGCCTGTCGTACGCGAGACGCGTGCGATTCAAGGACGTCGAGGATATCCTCGAACTGCAGAAGCGCTATGTGCACAGTTTGACTGGCGGTCCCGGTTTGCCGGGCAACTTCGGCGTGGTGGTCGACGGACGCATGACATTCGACGCCGACCTGCTCGACACCCAGATGGCGACGCTGCGCTTCTGGATCTGGCTGCTCAAAGGCGTGTCCTGTTATTTTCACGGTGAATACGAGCACGCGCAGTATTGTCTTGTCGAAGCCGGTAAATTGAAGTGGGCGACTCCCGCGCATATTCATCTGCTCGACTATCATTTTTATGCGGCGCTTAATCTCGCGAAGGTGGCTGCGGCGGAAGACGAAGCGGCTGGCGCGGTGGCGCAAATCGAGCCGCATCTCGCGAGACTCAGGACTTGGGCGCAGCTCAATCCGGCGACCTTCCGCGACAAGATGCTTCTCGTCGAGGCAGAAGTGGCGCGGCTTAAGGGTACGCCGCTCGCCGCCATGGCGCTGTACGAGCAGGCCGCCGTGGCCGGCTCGGAAAACGGCTTCAACCATAGCACCGCGCTTGCTCACGAACTGGCGTCGGTGTGTTGCGAAGCAAACGGTCTCTTCAGCGCGGCGCGCCACCATCGTCGCCACGCGATCGACAGTTACACACGTTGGGGCGCGCTCGCCAAGGTCAAACAACTCGAACGCGCGGGTCGTCCCGCACAGGTATCGATCGAGCGGCCGGCGGCGTCGCGCCCCTCGGTTGAAATTGCCGACGCGCAGGCGCAGTTCGATCTCGTGTCCGCGCTGAAGTCGTCGCAGGCGCTGTCCGAGGAGATCGTGCTCGACAAACTGATCCGCACCCTCGTCACTCTGGCGATTGTTCATGCCGGTGCGCAGCGCGGCATGTTGATCCTGTTGAAGGGCAATGTGCCGGTTGTCGAGGCGAGCGGGCAGGAGGCGCCAGAGGGCGTTCGGGTGACGCTGAGCGTCGACACTGTTACGCGTGAGCAGGTGCCGGCCTCCGTGTTCTACACGGCCTTGCGCACACGCAAACCGGTCGTGGTGGATGACGTGCAGAGCGATCCGCGCTTTTCGTTCGATGCCGCCTTCGCGAGCCGGCCCGTTCGCTCAATGTGTTGTTTGCCGCTGGTCAAACAGGGCAATGCAGTCGGCGCGCTCTATCTGGAGAACAACCTGACTGCCGGCGTGTTCACGGAGAACCGCACGTCCGTGCTCGAATTGCTCGCGTCGCAAGCGGCTATTTCACTCGAAACGGCGCGCCTCTACGCCGAGCTTGTGGAAGAAAACAAGCGCCGTCGGGAAACCGAAGCGGCTTTGCGTATGAGCGAGGAGGCGCTTGCGCTGGGACAACGGATCAGTCGCTCCGGAAGCTATATGTGGAACGCGCAGACGGGTGAACGCTACTGGTCCAAAGAGCTTTACAACGTGTTCGGCCTGCCGATGGAAGAAGGGAGTTTAGGCACCCAGGCCATCCTCGAGCGGATTCACCCGGAAGACGTGGGCGTCTACCAGGAGACCGTCGAGCGGGCGGCGCGCAATCGCATGCCGTTTCGGCAGAAGTTCCGGGTGGTGACGCCCGCGGGAACCATTAAACACCTCGAAGTGCTCGGCGAACCGTCGGGCGAGACCAATTTTGTCGGCGTCGTCACGGATTTCACCGATCGGCATACCACCGAGCTCGCCTTGCAGAACGCCAAGATCGAACTGGCCAAGGCCTCGCGGGCGACCACCATGGGTGAGCTGGCGGCCTCGATTGCGCACGAGATCAATCAGCCGCTGGCATCGATCGTGTCGAACGCGAGTGCCGGCGTGCGCTGGCTCAACCGGCCGGTGCCGGACATTCCCGAAGCGCTGGGCGGTCTGCGCGATATCGTGAAGGACGGCAAGCGGGCGGGCGACATCATCCGTTCATTGCAGTCGCTGGCGAAGGAATCCAAGCCGAGCTTCATCCCGATCCCGATCGACGGGGTCGTGCGTGAAGTATTCGAACTGGCGGCCGCTGAAATCGAGCAACGCAGCCTGGCAGTCCGGCTCGATCTTTCTGCAGACTGTTCGGTGATGGCCGATCGGGTGCAGTTGCAGCAGGTACTGTTCAACCTTGTGATGAACGCCGCCGACGCAATGAGTCATCTCGACGCGAAGCAGCGCTGGCTGAGCGTGACCTCCTGCATCAACGAACAGGGGATGGTGGCCGTATCGGTACAAGACAACGGCAGCGGGATCAGCGAGGAGATCGCCTCGCGCATCTTCGACGCCTTCTTCACGACAAAAGAAACCGGCATGGGGATGGGACTTGCAATCTGCAAATCCATCATCGATGCGCATGGCGGGACGCTTACTGCCGCGCCCGGATCCCCGGGTGGAACGGTCTTCGTCTTCACGCTGCCGATGTCCGGCTAGCGATGCTCAACGAGCCGCGCGTTTAGCGTATGTGTCACGGCGCATACAGCGCGCCTTTAACCCCTCGCAAGTCCACAGGCATTCGACGAACCCGCCCGCTCATGCAGCGGGCGCTTTTCGTTGACTGCTCGCGGGAGGATTTTTCTTCTCCGACCCAAACCTGGATATGAGGAAGCCAAACCATTCGCAGCGTCCGTGAAACGGATGTAGGGATGGTTGTCGCCATGTGCTTCGGATAACGTTCTTTCGTGGCTTGCCGGTGTTCGTGGGACGGTTTGCATCACGTTGATACGACGGCGCGACACGGGGCAGTTTTTCAAACGATCGGCTCAATGCCGGTACTACGGAGAAGGAAATGAAGAAAGTCGTTTCATTGGTGGCTGTCGGTTCGGCGTTGCTAGCCGGTTCGCTTGCGAGTGCTGCGTCGGCGGAAACGATCCCGCAACTCGAGCCCACAACCCAGGCGTTTATCGACAAGCTGACCGCCGCAGGTGGGCCGCCGCTATACACCATGACGCCGCAGGCCGCGCGCAAGGTACTGGACGACGTGCAGGCCGATCCGAACGGCAAACTCGCCCCGGCACATGAGAAGGAAGTTACGCTGCCCGTCGGTCCGACCGGCAAGACGATGGTTCGCGTGATCCGGCCGGCCGACGTCAAGGGCACGACGCCGGTCATCATGTACTTCCACGGCGGCGGCTGGATTCTGGGTAACGCCGCTACGCACGACCGACTGGTCCGCGAACTCGCGAACCGCGCGCATGCAACGGTCGTTTTCGTGGAATATGAACCTTCGCCCGAAGCGCAATTCCCGGTGGCAATCGAGCAGGACTACGCCGCAACGAAATATGTCGCCGAGCATCCGCAAGAGTTCGATGTCGATGCAAACCGTCTCGCTCTCGCCGGCGACAGCGTGGGCGGCAACATGGTGGCCGTGGTCGCGCAGATGGCGAAAGAGCGTCATGGCCCGGCGATCCGCTTTCAGGCGATGTTCTACCCCGTGACCGATTACACGCTGGACGATTCGACCTACGAGGCGTTCCCGAACGGCCCGTGGCTCACGAAGCCGGCGATGAAATGGTTCTGGGACGCGTATCTGCCGAACGCCACTGAAGCGCAGGCTAACGACCCGCACGTCTCGCCGCTGCGGGCATCGCTCGACGCGCTCAAGGGCTTGCCGCCGGCGCTCGTCATCACCGATGAGAACGACGTGCTGCGGCATGAGGGCGAGGCGTATGCGCACAAGCTCGCGCAGGCCGGTGTCAATGTGACGGCTGTACGTTTCCTCGGCACGATGCATGACTTCATGATGCTGAACCCGCTGCGCAATACGCCTGCTGCGCTGGGCGCCACCGCACTGGCAGGCAGCATGCTGGATCAGGCGCTCGCGAAGTAAGCTCAAATCGACATGCCGCGAGCCGCGGCATGTCGATCTTCTTTTAGCAGTTGATTCGCCAGGATTCTCCCCATGAGGATCCACAATTCAAAACGGCCGGGGCTGCCCTGTGGGTAGCGTTGGCCGTTTTGCGGCATTCGCGTCGCATGCGTGCCATTCAGGCGCCGCCGAGGCGATCTCGACTCACTTGCCGATTCGCACGCCGCCGCCGGTAGGCACCTTAATCCTTGCTTGGCGACGACGAGAGCAGCGTGCGATCCCATCCGCCTCCGAGCGCCTTCAACAACTGCACGCTCGCATCCACGCGTCTTGCCTGGATCCGAGCTTCCGTGCGCTGGTTGGTCAGCGCAATGGTTTGCACGGTGACGACGTCGAGGTAACTGACCGCGCCGGCCTGATAGCGGTTCTGGGTCAGCCTGAGCGAGCGTTCCGCGGCGGCCGTGGCGCGCTGCTGGCTTTGCGCTTCGCTCGCGAGCGTGTCGAGCGCCGAGAGGTTGTCCTCGACCTGCTGGAATGCGACAAGCACCGTTTGCCGGTAATCGGCCACCGAACCATCGTATTGAGCCGTGGCGCCATTTAACGCGGCGTCGCGTTTGCCGCCGTCGAACAGCGTGCCGACGAGTTGCGGACCGATCGACCAGAACAGACTCGGCGCCGTCAGCCACGGCGCAAAGAAGGTGCTTTCGAGACCGGCGCTGGCGCTCAGCGTGAGGTCTGGATAGAACGCCGCCTTGGCTTCGCCGATCTGCGCGTTGGCGGCGGCGACTCGCCGTTCTGCTGCGGCGATGTCGGGCCGGCGTTCGAGCAGTTGCGACGGCACGCCCGCCGGAATCTGCGGCACGGGAATCGATTCGACCTTTGGGGCAAGCGAAAACGACGAGGCGGGCACGCCGATCAGAGTCGCGATGGCATGGACCATCTGGGCGCGCTGGACCGCGATATCGGTTGCCTGCGAACGCGTGTCTTCCAGTTGTGTTTCGGCTTGCGCGGTTGCGGACGCATCGATCGCGCCGTCGGCCAGTTGTTGTCTGAGGATGGCCAGTGCCGCAGCATAAGCGCTCACGCTGTCGTCGAGCAGTTTCTTCTGGATGTCGAGCGCACGCAGCGCGAAGTAATCGCGCGCCAGGTCAGTGCTCATGGAGAGACGCACCGCCTCGAGATCCGCTTCGCTCGCCTGGGCGTTGTCGCGCGCATTCACCTCGGCGTCGCGTACCCGCCCGAACAGATCCGGTTCCCACGAAGCGTTCAGACCCAGCGAATAGTCGGGTACCGTACGGCCGGCGAGCGAATGGCCTTCCACGTTCTGCGAAAGGCGCGCGCGCGATTGCGCGGCGCCGGCTGTTATCGTGGGTAGAAGGCCCGCGTGCTGGTAGTCGATCATCGAGCGCGCCTGCTGCAACTGCGCGACTGCCCGTTTGACAGTTTGATTCGATACGGCCAGTTGGTCTTCGAGCCGGTTCAACTCGGGGTCGTTGAAGAGCGTCCACCAGTCGCCGCGCGCTTGCGTATCGCCCGGTGTCGCCACGGCCCAGCCAGGCGCCGCTTCCGCAGGGCCGGCAGGCGCCGCGTAGCGAGCCGGCACGGCCGCCTCGGGGACGCTGTAACGGGGTAAGGTCGAGCATGCCGTCAGCGCGCACGCGACGCCGAGGGCCAGCGTTTTGCGCGGGAATGTCATGGGCAGGATGGGCATGATCCGCTTCCTTGGGTGGGACGGCATCAGCCGTGTGCGGCCGAAGTGCCAGACGCCGGCTCGGCGGCGGACGGGCGCAGCACCTGCACGGTGTCGCCGGCAGTGACGGCGTCGCCGGGGTTGTCGATCGCGCGGTCTGACGCTGCGAGACCCGTGGCGATTTCCACATA
This sequence comes from Paraburkholderia sp. BGA-UO-ETr-F12, assembly GCF_059567945.1. Lineage (NCBI taxonomy): Bacteria > Pseudomonadati > Pseudomonadota > Betaproteobacteria > Burkholderiales > Burkholderiaceae > Paraburkholderia > Paraburkholderia sp. BGA-UO-ETr-F12. Next base: position 124,105 of record NZ_JCAQOZ010000056.1, read on the forward strand.
GGTGCCGAAATCGCGGCCGATGGTCACGTTCTTCAGCGTGACCTTGTTGTCCTCGCCGACCACCGCTACGGTCACGCCGCCCGGGCGGAACAGCAACGCGCTCACCGGCAGTTCGAGCGCGGGGTGCGCGGTGTCCAGCGCGAGATGCACCTGGACGTAAGCGCCGGGACGCAGCGCGCCGTCCGTGTTGTCCACGTCGACTTCCACGCGCATCGTGCGGCTCGTGGGATCGATCACGTCCGAACTGCGCGCGACCCGCGCCGCGAAGTGGCGGCCCGGATACTGCTGGGTCGTCAGATAGACCTGGGTGCCCACGGTGATGAAGCTCGCGTCGTTCTGCGGAATATCGGTGAAGGTGCGCAACACATCCGTCTGCGCGACGTGGAACAGTTCGTTGGCGGGCGCGGCGAGCCCGGGCGTTCCACCCGCGGTGACCAGCGCGCCGACGTCCACGTTGCGCACGGTCACCACTCCGTCGAACGGCGCGGTGACTTTTTCATACGACACCATCTCGGTGAGCCGCGCGACGTTCGCCCGAGCCGATGCCAGGGTGGCGCGTTTAGCCTGCATGTCGGCGGTTTTGGTATCCGCGTCCTGTTGCGAAACGGACTGGGTCTGCAGCATTTGCTGCCAGCGTTGCGAGGTGGTGAGGGCGTAGTTGTAGTTGGCCTGTGCAGTGGCGGCGTCGGCGCGCGCCTGCTGCAATTGCGCGTCGAGCTCCGGTGTTGCGATGGTCGCGAGCAGTTGGCCCGCCTTCACCTTCGTGCCGATATCGGCGTACCAGCGCTGAATATAGCCGCTGGTTCGCGCATACACGGAGGCATCCGCATAGGGCATGACCGCGCCGGGTAACAGCAGGTCTTGCGAAGCCGGCGCGAGGCCCGGCGACACGACCTTGACGGTCAACGCGCTTTGCGCGGCGACCTGTTCGCCAAGCGCAGAACCGGCTCGCAGTCGGGGCACGATACCGATGATCAGCAGCACCGCGGCCACGCCCGTCAGAATCAGCGGCAGGCGGTAGCGGCTCCACGCGCGCGAGCGGACGGGCATGCGTGGCGGCGTCGCGCGCAGCGCAGGCAGGCCCGCGCTCGTGGCGGCGCCGTCGCGTTCCGGACGAGTATCAGGGGTGTTCATGATGGGTTCCTGTGGTGGGCATTTTTCATTGCACTTGGGGCGTGGCGGTGGCCTCGGCGTATCGGGCGCGGCGCCTGGCGAGCAAGGTGTGAACTACCGCAAATACCACCGGCACGAACAGCAGCGTGGAAACGGTGCCGATGCCGAGACCGCCGATCACGGCGCGGCCGAGCGGCGCATTCTGTTCGCCGCCGTCGCCGAGACCGAGCGCCATCGGCGTCATGCCGATCAGCATGGCGAGCGCGGTCATCAGCACCGGGCGAAAGCGGCTGAATCCCGCCTCGAGCGCGGCAGTGAGCGGATCGGCGCCGTGTTGCAGCAGCTCGCGCGCAGTGTTGATCACGAGAATGCTGTTCGCCGTGGCAATGCCGATACACAGGATCGTGCCGGTCAAGGCGGGCACGCTGAGCGTGGTGTGCGTCGTGAACAGCATCCACGCGATGCCGGCCAGCGAGCCCGGCAAACCGCTCACGATGATGAGCGGGTCGATCCACGACTGGAAATTCACAACCATCAGCAGGTAGACAAGCGCGATCGCGAAGATGAGTCCTGATTCAAGGCCGCTGAACGATTCGTTCATCGACTGCACCTGGCCGCGGATCACGATCGACGAACCGGCCGGCAGCTCGGCGCGCGCGGCATCGACGAGATGCGACACGTCGGCGGCGACGCCGCCCAGATCGCGGCCCTGCGTTGACGCAAAGATGTCGAGCACGGGTTGCACGTTGTAGTGCGAGACAACGGCCTGTTGCGTGCTGCGCGACATCGCACCGAGCGTGCCGAGCAGATTGCGCGGCGCCGTGGCGGGCCCCAAGGTGGTGATCGGAATGTTGGCCAGCGTTTGCAGCGAGTGAATATCGTACTGCGGCACTTCAGCCATCAGCGGATAACTCACCCCGTTCTTCGGATCGAGCCAGAAGTTCGGCGTGGTTTGCGAACTGCCGGAGAGCGCGATCAGCAGATTCTGCGCGACGTCGCGTTGCGTGAGGCCGGCCTGAATCGCCTTCGTCCGATCGACGTCCACGTCGATCGCCGGGGCGTCGCCCGGTTGCTGAATGCGCGCGTCGACGAGGCCGCGCACGCTGCGCAGCTTCGCCAGCAGGTGATCCGCGACAACGCGGTTCGCCTCCAGCTTATTGCCGACGATCTGGATATCGATCGGCGCGGGCAGGCCGAAGTTGAGAATCTGACTGACGATATCGGCCGGCAGGAACGAAAACGTCACCCCGGGGAACGATACGTTCAGCACGTTGCGCAGCTTCGCGATATAGGCCGCGGTCGGGCCGGCGCCGGGCTTGAGCGTCAGCATGATATCGGCGTCTTCCGGGCCGATCGGGTCGGACGAGTCGTAGGTCAGGTTGATGCCGCTGACCGGCACGCCGATATTGTCGAGCACGGCCGCCTGATCCTGTTTGGGAATGACGCTGTCGATGCGGGATTCGACCTCGTCGGTGATACGGGCGGTCTGTTCGATGCGGGTGCCGGTAGGCGCGCGCAGATGCAGGCGGATTTCACCGGTATCGACTGCGGGGAAGAAGTCGCGCCCCGCACACGGAATCAGCGCGAGCGAACTGAAGCACAACAGCAGGAAGATGCCGATAAACCGGCCGCGGCGAGCAATCGCCCCTTGCAGCACGGTGCGATAGCCGTTGCGCAGTGTCTCGAAGCGATGTTCGAAACCGGCCTGAAACCGGACCAGCACATCGAAGCGCCCCTGCGCGGCGGCGCCGTCCTTCGACGGGGCGCGCATCAGATACATCGCGAGCGTCGGAATCAGGGTGCGCGAGAAGAAATACGACGCGCACATCGCGAACACGACCGCCTCCGCAAGCGGCACGAACAGATAGCGCGCGACGCCGGAGAGCAGGAACATCGGCACGAATACGATGCAGATGGACAGCGTGGAGACGAAGGTCGGCACGGCGATCTCGCCTGAGCCGTTCAGGATGGCATCGTGTAGCGGCTCGCCGTTTTCCAGATGATGCGTGATGTTTTCGATCGCAACGGTGGCGTCGTCGACCAGAATCCCGACCGCCAATGCGAGGCCGCCCAACGTCATGATGTTGATGGTCTCGCCGAGAGCCGACAACGCGATCAGGGACGTCAGAACGGCGAGCGGAATCGACACGGCGATGATCAGTGTGGCGCGCCAGCTGCCGAGGAACAGCAGGATCATCACTGCCGTGAGGCAAGCCGCGATCAGTGCTTCGCGCACCACGCCCATGATCGCCGACTTTACGAACACCGATTGATCCGACAGCGGCGTGATGACCAGCGCCTTCGGCAGGCCCGCTGCGATTTTCGGCAGCATGGCCTTGACCTGCTGAATGATGGTGAGCGTGGACGCGCTGCCGGTCTTTTCCACCTGGAGCAACGCGGCGCGCTTGCCGTCGCTGCGTACGATATTGGTTTGCGGCGCATAGCCGTCGATCACGTGGGCCACATCGCGCACGTACACCACGCCGCCGTCGATCGTTTTGACCGGCAGATTGTTCAGCGCGGCGACCGTATCGGTGCTGCCGTTCATCTGCACGTTGTATTCCTTTGCGCCGATCTTCGCGGTGCCGCCCGGCAGGATGAGATTCTGCGCGTTCACGGCGTTGACGACGTCAGCCGGCGCAAGCCCTTTTGCCTGCAAGGCCTGCGGATCGAGTTCGACCATGATCTGGCGAATCTTGCCACCGAACGGCAGCGGCACCGCGGCGCCTTGCACGGTGGCGAGCTGGGTGCGGATGAAGCTGTTGCCGAGGTCGTACAGCGTCTGTTCGGGCAGCGTATTGCTGGACAGGCCGAGCTGAAGCACCGGCACGGTCGAGGCGTTGTAGGTGATGATGTTCGGCGGCAGCGTACCCGGCGGCAGGACGCGCAGAATCGACGCGGAATTCGAGGCGGCTTCGGCAATCGCGCGGTTGATGTCGGCGCCGGGGTGAAAGAAGATCTTCACGACGGAGACACCGTTGAGCGACTGGGATTCGATATGTTCGATATCGTCCACGTCGGTCGTCAGCGCGCGTTCGTAGTTCGAGGTGATCCGGTGCGCCATGTCCTCGGCGGAAAAGCCGTTGTACGACCAGACAATGCTGACCACCGGAATGTTGATATTCGGAAAGATGTCCGTGGGCGTGCGGAGGATCGCCAGCGGGCCCAGGATAAACAGCAGTACGGCCAGAACGATAAACGTATAGGGCCGTTGCAACGCGAGTCTGACGATCCACATGACGGTGTCCTGATGACGGAAGACGGATGGGTTGCAGGCGTGCGCTGCACGCGGGGGCCGACGTGGGTGCCCAGTGGACCGGAGCGGTCACTTGAGATGGCTGCAGCTTAGGGCGTTTCGGGCCATGAGGATTCAGTGCGCGGCACCGTCTTTGTGAATTCGCACGGTGGTTTGTCGTGGGCAGAGCGACCGCGCGTCGAGTCGTCGCTCAACCGTGCAAATGTGAAAAAGTCGGGCGATTGGAAAGACGCACGGGCGGCCCATAGCGAATACTCAGCAAACGCATGGCCCACCGGTGCATGCCGGTCAACGATTTCCACAGGAGCAACAGCGATGGCATATTTCACCACCAAGGACGGTACGGAACTCTATTACAAGGATTGGGGCACGGGCCAACCGGTTACGTTCTCGCATGGCTGGCCGCTCGACGCGGACGCATGGGACGCGCAGATGTTCTTCCTCGCGGAACGCGGTTATCGCGTGATTGCGCATGACCGTCGCGGTCACGGCCGTTCATCGCAGCCGTGGAACGGCAATGAAATGGACACCTATGCGGACGATCTCGCCGAGTTGATCGAAGCGCTCGATCTGACGAACATCGTGATGGTCGGGCACTCGACCGGCGGCGGAGAAGTGGCGCGCTACATTGGCCGGCATGGTACGAAGCGGGTGGCGAAGGCTGTGCTCATCGCGGCAGTCCCGCCGATCATGTTGAAGACGGAAGCGAATCCAGGCGGCTTGCCGATCTCGGTGTTCAACGACATTCGCGATGGTGTGAAAAACAACCGCTCGCAGTTCTTCAAGGATCTGGCCGTGCCGTTCTATGGCTTCAATCGCCCGGATGCGAAGGTGTCGCAAGGCACAATCGATGCGTTCTGGCAGATCGGTATGCAAGGCTCGATCAAGGGTCTGTACGACTGCGTGAAGGCCTTTTCGGAAACCGATTTCAACGACGATCTGAAGAAGGTGACGGTGCCCGCACTCGTCCTGCAGGGCGACGCCGACCAGATCGTGCCGCTTGACGACTCCGGCAAGCTGTCGGCGAAAATCATGCCGAATGCGCAGCTGAAGGTCTATGAAGGTGCGCCCCACGGTCTGTGCACGACGCACGCGGACCGTGTGAATGCGGATCTGCTGGAATTCCTCGAGTCGTAACCGGGTACGCGGGCGTCACCGGCCAGCGGAGCGCGCACGCGCCGCTCGCTGGCGGCGTCCACCGATCCGGCCGGCAACTGGTCCAGCGCACGGGCGGCCTGTGCGGCGCGCGTGCAGCACTCTTCGATCATGCCGGCGTCGCGTAATGCCCCGACCAGATTCGAGGCCAGTTCGACGCCGACGCGCGGGTCGCCATCGGCGGAAAACGCCCAGTCGAATGCGGCGCGCGCATCGTTGAGTGTTTGCTGAAAATCCGGCGGATTGCCGCGCTCGTTCACACGATCGGCCGACGCTCGAGTCTGAAAGCTCAAGGACAGATAGCGCGCATGGCGCAACGTGATGTCCTGCGCCTCGCCTTCGGCCTGAAGCTTTTCCAACGCATAGGCGCGGGTCGATTCGGACAGGCGATAGTTCGCCGCCGGTCCTTCGAAACTCACGCTGACGAGCGATTTCGCCACGAGCTCGGCGATGCCGCCGATCGCATTCGCCGCCATGAGTTCGTCGTCGCACACGACGGCGCACATCGCCTCGAACGTAAAGCTGCCGCCGAATATCGCCAGACGCCGGAAGATGGATTGCGTGCCTGTGTCGAGTAACGCAAAGCTCCAGTCGAAGGTGGCGCGCAAGGTTTGATGACGCGGCAGCGCGGTGCGGTAGCCGCCCGCCAGAATCGCCATGCGGTCATCCAGCCGGCGGCATACGCCTTCCACGCCGAGCGTGGCCACGCGAGCGGCCGCCAGTTCGATGGCGAGCGGAATGCCGTCCAGCCGGCGGCAAATCTCGCCGACGAGCCGGATCTCCGCGCTATCGGTGGCCACGCTTGTTTGCAACGACTCGGCGCGCAGCAGGAACAGCTTCACCGCCGAACAACGCAGAATGTCCGCATCGCCGGCATCAGGCGGCGGCACATCGAGCGGATCGACGCGAAATACCGTTTCGGCCATGATCCGAAGCGGCTCGCGGCTTGTGACCAGCACCCGGAGCGTATCGTTGACGGCGACTAGCGCGTCCACGATAAGCGCCACGGCGCAGATGACATGCTCCGCGTTATCGAGCACCAGGAGCCTGGATTGGCCGGCTAGCGCCGCCGCCAGGCGGGCGATGTCGATTTGCGCGCCAGTTCGCGCCACGCCGCAGCTTTCCGCAATCGCGCCGAGCACGGCCTCCTGCGTCGTCAGCGCAGCGAGTTCGACTAAGCAGACAGGCTCCGTCAAGCTCGCCGGGGTATGGCGAGCGGCCTCGATTGCCAGCCGCGTTTTGCCGATTCCTCCGGCACCCACCAGCGTCAACACATGAGTCTGTCGCAGCATCGAGCGGATCAACTCGACCTCGGCGTTGCGCCCCAGCAACCCGGATTCGGGCGGCGGCGCATGTCGCACGCCTGACGCCGCCGCACGGGTCTCGTCGGGCGCGGCGGTCTTCTGCCGTTGCACAAGTTGATAACCGCGGCCCGGCACCGTGAGAATCATGTCCCGGTCCGGGCCGAGTATTTTTCGCAACGCCGAGAGGTGAACCTGAATATTGTTTTCTTCGACGACGGTGTTGGGCCACACCGCATTCATCAACGCGTCCTTCGTGACGAGCTGGCCGCCGGCCGCAGCGACCACGGCGAGGATATCGAAGGCACGCGAGCCGAGACGCACGACTTCACCGTTTCGCCGCAACGTGCGCATCTCCAGATCGATTTGAAAGCGACCTATTTCGATCATGATGTTTACGGGTTGAACACAAGAGACCGAGGCAGCGGAGCATGCGCGGGCGCTACACGAACGGGAGGGGGCGGAGCATGCGCCGGACCTTGCATGGTGCGAGCCTATCGCGCCACCGGTCGAGCGTCTTGCACGTTAGTGCGATGTTTTGCAGGAAAGTCTACCGTGTAGCCAGAACGCTATGCATCCGGCTCGCGCTTGTCCGACGAAAGCGGCAGAAGCAAACCGGGTCTGAGCCAATCGCGAAGCGTGCGGTTTGCTCGGCGTTCACTCAGTTGCCGGCCTGGCGGCGCCAGCTTCCTGGCGGGGTGCCCACCAGTTGCGAGAAGGTTCGCGTGAAGTGACTTTGGTCGGAAAAGCCGCACGCAATGGCAATCTCCGGCAGCGACGAATCGGAATGCCGAAGCAGTTCGCGCGCACGTTCGATGCGCTGCTCCAACAGCCACTGATGCGGCGTGCGACCCGTGGTTTCGCGGAATGCGCGGATGAAGTAGCTGCGCGACAGGTTGCAGGCGCTCGCGATTTCCTCGAGCGAAACGTTGCCTTGGGCTTTCGAAAGCAGCATGTCTTTCGCGCGCGTTTCGAGCAGGCGCGAGAGTCGCTGGTTTTTGCTGACCGATTGAGCCGGCGCGTTGCCGTACCGGTCGATTAAATGCATGGCAAGGGTGATGCCGAGTTGTTCGACAAATAGCGGGCTCGCCTCACCCGGGCGCTCCAGTGTCAGCGCGAGAACTCGCGCGAGGTGACCGAAGACCGCGTCGTTGCGGCCGGCGGGAGCCAGAAAGCCGCTGATTGCCGAGCCGTTTCGCTCGTAGCAGGTGTTCGTGATGAAGGCATGGGAGAACTCGACTAACACGAAGTCGAACGCACCGTGCAGATCGGCGCGGTAGTCTTCCGCGAAATTGCGAACGTAGACCGAATCCTTTTCGAAGTCATAGACCGTCGAGCGGTTTCCCGACATGATCCGGCGGCGGTGGCCAGCAGTTAGCGAAACGCCGACCAGGAAGCCGCGATCCGAAGCGGGCGTGGCCACTTCGCTGGTCTTCTCCTCGCGCCTGCACTTGCGATAAAACGAGAATTGGTCTGCTGCGAGTTCGAGATCTTTGTGTAATTGATTCGATAGACATCCGAGCGAATCTTTCCGCCGGGATGCCGGGGCAATGGATGTATTTGCATGGTTCGACATGATCCGTCACCTCTGTTTGTCGCGTTACATACGCAAGTCCGTTCGCGTTGCAAAAGCAGGGAGTGGTGATAATCGGTGTGCTGCCCAGATTATGTCGGAAAATTATGCGTGTCGAATATTAATTTTTAATGTGCTCCGGGTTTTGCAAGCGATCAATTAATTTGGCGGATTCTGATGCGCAACGTGTATCAGGCCTGCAGCTCGGGCTCGGTATGTACGGCCGAGTCCACTGTCAGATTCGCAATTCGCAAATCGAGTTTCTGTTTGAGCGACACGATCAGGAATTCAACGAACGTTTTTATTTTCGCGTCGACGAATTGGCGTGACGGATAAACCACAAAGACATTGGTGGTCTGAAGCGGATAATCCGGAAAGAGCTGAACCAGCTTGCCTTCCCTGAGTTCGTCCACGACCGAGTAAGTCGGTACGGCGCCCACGCCGGCCCCCGCCAGCAACGCGACCCTGAGCGCCTGCATGGTGTTGACGACAAAGTGTCCGGCCACCTCCGGGTTCGCCGCGCTATGGCCGGTAAGCTCCGATGGCCAGTCCGAGGGCGGATCGAAGGACGAACTGGTCTGCATGAGCGTGTGATTCGGCAGGTCGTTCACACTTTGGACAGGATGCCGCGTGAGATAGTCCGGCGCGGCCACCAGAATGCGCTCGCACCGTCCGATAAGCCGGCTCACGTTGCGGGAGTCCGGCAACGACGACACCGATACGATCGACACGTCGAACTCGTCTTCAATCAGATTCGCCATGCCGGGCAGCAGTTTCAGATCGACGGAGACCGCTGGAAACGCGTGCCGGTATTCGACGATCGTGGACGTCAACTGTTTCAGCCCGATGTCGGGCACGGCGTGAACTCTCAGCTTGCCGCGCGGGAGTGTGTGGGCGTCGCTGGCTTCGGCGTCGGCGTCGTCGATATCCGCGAGAATTTTCTTGCAGCGCTGGTAGTATCGCTCGCCGCATTCGGTGAGCGAGACACTGCGCGTTGTCCGTTGCAGGAGCCGCGTGTGGAGATGTTCTTCGAGCGACACGACCGCGCGAGAAATATTGCCCGCGCTGCATTCCATGTGTTTTGCAACCGCACTGAAGTTGCCGGTCTCCGCGACCCGCGAGAACACGCGCATGCTGAAAATTCTGTCCATAGCCGCTTTGACCTCTTGATCCGGTTGAACCAGGCGGCACGTCTTGCCTGATGTGGACACAATACGATCCGTAGCGGGCTCGCGCCATCCCTACATACGGTTCGCGCATTCATCAATGCATTCACGCGTCTAATCCGCTCGTATAGGGTCAAGGCGGCGGCTGGACGGACTGCCGCAAAAACGCCTGCGCGAGCGTCAAGCCGAACCGAGCCCGAACGACTGGGCAAGCCGCGGGCCCTTGAGAAGCAGGGGCTCGACCGCCGCGCGCCGTGCCGCGGCCCAGTCGGCGAGTACCTGCACCACGTCCTCTGCGGGCTCGCTCAGGGCTTGCGCGAGGCTGACGGCGTCGCCGGCCGCTTTCGAGGTGCCGGAGCCCGTATGAGGGCGCAGTGTGCACGCGGCGTCGCCGACCAGCGCAATCCGGCCTTTGGCGAACGACGGGCTCAGCGCGTCGGAGATGGCCTGAAGGAAAGGTGCCCCGGTTGCGAGCACGAGTTGCGAAAGCGTTCGGGGCAGTCCGTCGAGCGCCGTGCGCTGCAAGTACGACTGCGACTGCGCGGACAGTTCGCCGGGCGCCACAGAGGCATGATGCCGCCGACCGTCGCGTCCGGTCAGAAACGCGTCGATCGCCGAGGCGTCGGTTTCGTTGCGATACCAGAGCCAGTTAAAACGACGCCTGCCGGGTTCGAGGGAGCCGTCCAGTGCGGGAATCAGGAACGTCATGAACAGTTCGCCCGGCGCCTGGAACAAGGTCATGTTCTCGGTCAGTTCCGTGATGTCGGCGTGGCCGAAAGCGCTTTCCTCGACCACCCCGCGCCACGCCAGGTAGCCGGCGTACGACGCGACGCTGCCGGGAAACAGCATGGCGCGAAGTCGCGAGGCGGTGCCGTCGGCGGCGATCAGCAGGTCCGCGTGAACCGGTGCCATGTCGTCGTCGAAACGGATCTCGACACCTTCCGCGTCTTCGGCCACGCTTGCCACGGCGTGCCCGTAGTGAACCGCTCCCGGCGGCAGCATGCTGCACAGCGACCGGTAGACGGTGTCCCACGATGAAAACGGCAGCAACTCGGGGTCGTCGCGGATGACTGTGCCGGCGCTATCGATCCAGCGCCGCCGGTGGGTCGGCACCGCCAGCATGGCGCGTGTCCGGTGGCCGTGCTGGTCGAGAAACTGCAGCATCTGCCGCAACACCACGACGCCGCCGCCGCGGCCTCGCAGCGGCGCGGCGGAGCGCTCGTAAATGTGCACCTCGTGACCCGTGCACGTCAGCGTCAACGCGCATGCGAGTCCGGCGATGGAACCTCCGGCGATGGCAATCTTCATGTCGGCCTCGATGCTGTGTTCATGTTGCTCTCCAGTGGGCGCATAAGCGAATCATGCCTGCGCGAACCCGTCGATCGGCACGTGGCCTCAGGACAATTAATAAAAATTAGCAACGCTTTGGAACGCGCCGTCGTATGCTTTTTTTCATGCATTCGAGGAAACAACCCATGGAAACGGCAACAGAAACGATCGCGGTCGCGCATTACACGGATAGTGTCGCCGTCTGGGATCACGTGATTCATGAGCTTTTGCCGCACCATCGCCTCCAGGGCGCAGGCGAGGCTTACCCGGCGCGAGCGGCGTCTCGCGTGGCCGCTTACGGGTTGTCGTCGCATATCGTGGTGGAAGTGATCGAGCGTCTGTCCGAGACGTCGATTGCCGTGCGGTGGCAGGACGCAACCCGCTGCCGCTACGACGACCAGGTGTGGATCGGTTGCCGCGCCCGCCTGAAGGGGCGCTGTGCGCTGAGTGGGCTGGTGATCCGCCGCGACGATCTGATCTATAAACCGAGAGTGCGGAGCACGAAACCGGTTAACGCCGCGGCCATGATGCTGGCCTCCGCCATCGACCGGATGCCGGTCATGGCGCAGGAGGCCGAGGCATACTAGATTTTCAGCAACTGTGCCGCGTTGCCGCCAAGAATCAGGTTCTTCTGGTCGGGGGGCAGCGTGAGACGATCCAGGAACGTGACCGGCTGCTCGTAGCCCATATCGAAGCAGTAGTCGCTGCCGAGCACCAGCCGGTCGATGCCGATGTTCTGGATCAGGAAGTCCAGCACGGGTCCGGAGTGCGAGACCGTGTCGTAGTTGAAGCGGCGCAAATAGCTGCTTGGCTTCTGCGCCAGTCGCCGCGTTTCAGGGCGAACTGTCCAGCCTGCGTCGATGCGGCCCATCAGGATCGGCAATGCGCCGCCGGCGTGCGGCAACGTAATGTTCAACCTGGGGTGCCGGTCCAGCACGCCGCCCAGGATCAGATGCGAACCGGCAATGGCCGTGTCGAACGGGTTGCCCAGCAGGTTGCTCAGGTAGAAGTCGCCGAGTCGCGCACCGCCGACTGTCTGCTGGGGATGCAGAAACACCGGCAGATCCAGCTGTTCAATGCGAGCGAAGACCGGTTCGAACAGCGGGTCGTCGAGATCCCGATTGTTGATGTTGGTCCCCATATAGACCCCGCGCACGCCGGGCAACTCGGACGCGCGTTCGAGTTCGTCGATTGCGTCGTGTGGATTGAGCATCGGCAAGGTGGCCAGCACCACGAAGCGGGTCGGATGTTGGAGATGGACCTGCGAAGCCGCGTCGTTCCATGTCCTCGCAAGCTCTGCATTGAAGGGCCGGTCGGCCCAGTAGGCCATCGGCACGCTCAATGACAGCGCTTGCATGTCGACGCCGGACGCATCCATGTCGGCGAGCCGTTCGTCTATCCTGATGAATTTAAGCGGCAGCGGTCCCAGTCCGCCTGCCGGTGTCTGGAAGCTGAAACTGGTGGCGTCGCAGGTGAACTTGCCGCCGAACTTCGCGCCTTCGCTGCCCACCCTTTCACAATAGCTTTCCGGGTAGTAGTGCGCGTGAATATCAATCGAGCGGCCTTTACCGAGCGTGCTGGACGCGCCCGCGGCACCGGCCATGCCGGTGGCCGAGGGCGTGGCGGCGGTGGCGGGGCCTCCCGAGGCGAGTCCGCCGGCGAGTGCGGCCATCGTCCCGAGCAAGCGGCGGCGTTTCGGCGAAATACAGCACGTGCAATCCATGAATCAGTCTCCGTGATGGGTTTTTTGGTGGCGAGTGTTATCCGTGCTTCACCATGCCGAGTTCGCAGTCCACCAGCTGGTCGCCATACAGCGCGCGTTCGCGTGCACCGCGTGCCGAGGTATCGGTGATGGAGAAAAAGAACACGCCGGCGAAGGCCACGATCATCGAGAACAGCGCGGGGTATTCATACGGATAGATCGCATGCGCATGACCGAGCACCTGCACCCAGACGGTCGGGCTCAGAATGGTCAAGGTGACGGCCGAGATCAGGCCGAGCGAGCCGCCTAGCACCGCGCCTCGCGTAGTCAGTCCGCGCCAGTAGATCGACAGCAGCAGCACCGGGAAATTCGAGCTGGCCGCAATCGAGAAAGTCAGACTGACGATAAACGCGATGTTCTGTTTCTCGAAGGCGATGCCCAGCAGAATCGCGAGCACACCAAGCACCAGCGTGGTGATTCGCGAGACGTGCATTTCCTCGCGATCCGTGGCGGCGCCGCGACGAATCACGTTCGCGTACAGATCGTGCGAGACCGCGGAAGAGCCGGCCAGCGTCAGCCCTGCGACGACCGCGAGAATGGTCGAGAAGGCCACCGCGCAGATGAAGCCGAGAAACACGTTGCCGCCCACCGCGTGCGCCAGATGGATGGCCACCATATTCACGCCGCCGATCACGGCGCCGGAGGCCGTGTGATAGTGCGGATCGGTCGCCACCAGAGCAATCGTCCCGAAGCCGATAATGATGATCAGCGCGTAGCCGATACCGACAATGCCGGTCGCGTACAGGATGCTCTTGCGCGCGGCTTTGGCGTCGCTCACGGTGAAAAAACGCATCAGGATATGCGGCAGTCCGGCCGTGCCGAAGATCAGCGCCAAACCGAGCGAGACGGCGGAAACCGGATCCGAGACCAGGCCGCCCGGGCTCATGATCGCAGCATGCTTCGGATGCGCGAGTATCGCCTGCGCGAACAGCGCATTCATACTGAAGCCGAAGCGGCTCAGCACCATGAACGCCATGAAGGCGGCGCCCGCGAGCAGCAGGGCAGCCTTGATGATCTGAATCCACGTGGTGGCGAGCATGCCGCCAAAAAACACATACACCACCATCAGCACGCCCACCATCACGACAGCAACCGTGTAGTTGAAGCCAAACAGCAATTCGACGAGCTTACCCGCGCCGACCATCTGCGAGACCAGATAGAGCAGAACGATCACGATCGAGCTGGAAGCGGCGAAGGCGCGAATGGGCCGCTGTTGCAGCCGGTACGACACGACGTCGGCGAGCGTATAGCGGCCGAGATTGCGTAACGGCTCGGCGATCAGAAAGAGAATGACCGGCCAGCTGGCGAGAAAGCCGATCGAATAGATCAAGCCGTCATAGCCGCTTGTGAAGACGAGGGCGGAGATCCCGAGCAGCGACGCGGCGGACATGTAGTCGCCGGCAATCGCCCAGCCGTTCTGAAACGCGGTGATTTTGCCGCCTGCCGCGTAGTGATCGGAGACGCTGTTGTTTTTCCTCGCCGCCCAGCGCGTGATGAACAGCGTCGACGCGACGAACAGCAGGAACATGCCGACTGCAATCGGATTGTGCGATCGTGCCGGCGCCGCGGTGCCGGCAGCGGCCGCGGGCAGGGCGGTGAGCGCGTTGCAAGCGCAAAAAAGTAGCGCGGCGCGCCATCGAGCGATGCGTGTCATGGCCGTACTCCTTGCCGGATCTCATTCACGGCGCGATCGTGAAGGGTGTTGGCCCGCGCGACATATACCGCGACCAGCACGAAGGTAAAGACGAACATGCCGAAGCCGACCGGAATGCCCCACGGTGCGGGCGAGCCGTCGACGATCGGCCGTCCGAGCAGCGCGGGCGCGAAGGCGAGCGTGAGGATAAACGCGAAGTACACGACCAGCATGAGGATCGTGAGCGTCCACGAGAAGATACGCCGCTCACGCACGAGCGCGCGGAAGCGCGGATCGTCGAGTAGCGGATTGGCCGCGGGCGGCCGGTCGGTGGCGACGTACTGCGCGCTCATCGAGTAGGTTGGGGCACCATGTTCCACTGTGTGTCCTTTCGAAACGACTGCGTTTCGATGCTGCATTAACTGATCGGACCCGCCGCTCACGCAGCGGAGATTAAAAACGGGCGGGTACCGCGGTTTCGCGCATCACGGCGTCGGGCGTGCGATAGCGCTCGGCCATTTCACGGTCGACTTCGTTTTTCAACTGCGCCTGCATATAGGCGCCGAGGTGGCGCGCATGCTGCACGACGGCCGCGCCGACCTGGGTGCGCTCGCGGCTGTAGTCCGCCAGAGCCTCCCTAACGTCCGTGCGGGCTTGCAGCGCCTTGACGAGCGCCATGGCGTCGCTCGCCGCCTTGGTGACACCCATGCCGCAATGCGGACGCGCGACGAAGGCGGCGTCGCCGAGCAAGGCGATCCGGCCGAACGCCATCTGCGGCACTTCGAGATCGAAGATCGGCTGAAAGAGCGGTTGCTTCGCCTTGGTCACGACTTCGCCGAATTGCGGGGCAAGCAACGTGAGCGCGGCCTCCTCCATATCGGCGAGGATGTCCTGACGGATCAGCGTCGGCGGAATACCGCCCACCCAGCGCTTGCCGGACTGATCGGTCAGCAGGTTCGGCAACTGAATGTCTTCGCTCGTCGCGCGATACCAGACGAAGTTGTAGCGACGCTCGCCCGGGGTCGTGCTATTGCCCTGGCCTGCGACCGGATAGCCGAGAATCTGCTCGCGCGGCGGCAGGCAGAAGGCAAACTTCTCGAATAGCGCCTCGCGGGTTTCGCGCGACAGCGCTGCTTCGTCGACGAGACCGCGCCATGCGACATAACCGGCGTATTGAAGCTTGACGTCGGGCAGGAATTGCTCGCGTATCGACGATTTGAAGCCGTCCGCGGCGATCACCAGGTCGGCATGCAATACGGTGCCGTCGGCGAGCGTCACGAGCGCCTTTTCGGGGCCGTCCTGTACCGCTGCGACCGTGCCGCCTGCATGGTAGTGAACGTCGGGCAACGCGGCGCGCAACACGTGATACATCTTGCCCCACGCTGTCAGTGTTTGTGGCAGATCGCGCGCCGACAGCACCGCGCCGTTCTGCGCGAACGTGACGCGTGATTGCACCTTGACACCGATGGAGTCGTCGAAATCGATACCGGCCGCCGCCAGCGCTTCGAACAATTCGGGGTGCGTGACAATACCGGCGCCGCGTCCGGCGAGTTCTTCCGGAACCCGCTCGAACACGTCGACGCTCCAGCCGTTGCGCACCAGCAGATTGGCTGCGAACAGGCCGCCCAGCGAGCCGCCGACAATAATGGCCCTGGCGCGTGTAGAAGCATGGGTCATGGTTACGCTCCGGCGCTGAGGGTGGCTTGCGCGATGGCTGGCTGTGCTTCAACCAGACGGCTGATTTCTTCGGCGGGGAAGTTCAATTCAATGGTCACGCCGGACGGGTCTTCAATGAACACCTGGTGCAGACCGAGGCTTGGCACGGTGCGCTCGCGATAAGCGATGCCTTCCGCCTTGAGCGTCTCCCATATCTGTTCGACGCCCGTGGCGAGGAATGCAATATGGTCGACGGTGCCCGTGCCGCTGGCGGGCAGTGGCTTGTCGCCGAGATAGGCGGCGAGTCCGGCGGGATTGTGCGGATCCACGCCGATGATATGGACCGTGCCGAAGTCGGCTTCATCGCCGCCGTTGTAGAGCCACGCGCCGGGAAAATCGAAGGGCGGACGGTAGCCCTGCCTGAAACCGAGGATCCGCTCATAGAAGCGGCAGGATTGCTCGAGGTCGGTCGTGCGAATCGAGTAGTGGGCAAGTTTTGAAACGGGCATGTTCGACTCCTGCTATGCTATTTATCGATCGATTAGTGATCGATGGATAAATTGTAGGTGAATCCGCAGGCGGGAGAAAGCAGCGTAATGCCGGTGTTTACCCGGTAGAACTCGAAAAGACGGGAGTGAGCGATGAGAGGTGAAGCGACCGGCCGGCTGCGCAGTCGGCGTGATCGGCGGCCCGGCTGCAGCGCGGGGTCAGGCTTTGGAGGGGGGCTTCGAGCGGGCGGTTTCTTTGGACGCGTGCTCGAGCGCCGCGGGCACGCCATTGAGGAACGCGTCGACCTGACGCGCGATGTGATCGTCGATGTCGTCCGTGACCGGCAGGCCGTAGATCCATTTGCGCACGCCGAGATAGAAGATGCTCGCGTGCAGGCTCCAGATCAACTCCAGATCGATTTCGCGCTGCCTGGCCCCCGTGGGCGCCGGAAGGTCATAGGCCGAGCGGATTTCCGCCATGACGGGCAGAAACACGCGTTCACGCAGGCGTGCGAGATATTTGGAGTTGATGCCTTCGCGCGTCAGGCCGGCAAAGATGAAAATCCGGATCCACTCGCGCCGCAAAATCACCACCGCGTACGACGAGTAGAACCTGACCATGCGCTCCTGGATTGGGACGGAGCGGTCCTTGATGAGCTTTTCCCAGCCGGTGTCCCATTGATAGACCTCTTCGTACACGCGGTCGATCAATGCTTCCTTGCTCGGAAAATAACGGTAGAGCAGCGGCTGCGTGACGCCGAGCTGGCGCGCGAGTTCACGGGTGCTGCCGGAGAAGCCATGGGTAGCAAAGTGGTCGACGGCCTTGAGCACGATCTGGCGTTCCCGGACTTCGGGCGCAAGGCGGCGCGTGACGACTTTCTCGTTGTCATGCACTTCGTTTTCCGACGCTGTCTCGACCGCTCGTGCTTTTCTCGGCATGGCTTGTTGGGCACCCCAGTATGGTGGGACGCATCATACAAAGATTACCCCCGTCTGGCTAGGCAACGGCCCACGGCCGGCGGCGCGGCTGTGCGGTACTGCAAGAGACCCGCCGGGCGCGGCGCTGCAAAGCGTCAACGGGTACTCACGGCGCTCGAAAAGCGTGCGCTTAGTTGCGCGCTTAGTACAAAAAATTTGAACGGTAGGTTCAGTTTTTTCCGCGCATGTGGAACGCCCGTTGATCTAGACTTCGGGGACGCAACGCCAGGTGGTTTTTTCAAGCGCTTCCGTGTCTGCTGACTGCTCTTCAAATCGCTGCGTACAGGATATCCCGCATGATTCGCATTGGCCCGCTTCACGTGGACATCGACCGTCGGGAAGTGTTTCTCGACGGCGAGCCTGTGCGACTGGGCAGCCGTGCATTCGACATGCTCGTGGTGCTGATCGAGGCGAAAGGCGGGCTGGTGTCGAAGAGCGACCTGCTCAAGCGGGTATGGCCGAATGCATTCGTTGAAGAGAACAATCTGCAAGTGCATATGTCGGCGCTTCGCAAGATGCTCGGCGAAAATCGCGGACTCATACAGACTGTGTCCGGACGCGGTTACCGGCTGGTGCCGGGCGTGTCGACGGTGAGCGCTGCCGATGAAGCCGGCCAGCGCAACGAATTGGCAGAAGCGCCCCCGCTTGGCCGAAGCATCCCGAACAATCTGCCTGCTCAATTTTCCCCGCTGATCGGTCGCGACCAGGCGCTTGACGACGTCTCGTTGGCGCTTGCCGCCGCGCGCCATGTGACCCTGGTCGGCTCGGGCGGCATCGGCAAGACTCGGCTGGCGGTGGAGGTCGCGCGTGGCTTGTTGACGCGTTTTCCGGACGGTATCTATCTGGTGCCGCTCGCCTCCACCACCGACGCCAGCAGTGTTCTCACGGCGTTTGCAGCTGCCATGGGCGTGAACCCCGGCCTTGGACCGCTGACACTCGCGCGCGTCAGCAAAGAACTCAGCGAACGGCGCGTGCTGTTCGTGCTCGACAACTGCGAGCATGTGCTCGGGCCCGCGGCAGAGCTCGCCGAGACGCTGCTCGGCGTCGGCCCCGCGGTCCGCGTGCTCGCGACCAGCCGCGAGCCGCTGCGGGTTGCGAACGAGCATCTGTATTGGGTCGCGTCGCTCCAGGTGCCTGCGCAGGAGGATCAGGGGCAAGACGTTCTGCAATGTAGCGCCGTCGAATTGTTCCTGTCGCGCGCACGCGCGATCGACGCCCGTTTTTCGTCCGACGACAGAAGCATCCGGTTGACCGGCATGGTGTGCCGCCGTCTCGACGGCATACCGTTGGCGCTCGAACTGGCGGCCGCGCGCGCCGCCATACTCGGTATCGAAACGCTCGCCGGCCATCTGGACGACCGCTTCAACATGCTGACCGGCGGCAATCGCACGGCCTTGCCGCGCCATCAGACCTTGAAGGCGACGCTCGACTGGAGTCACGCGATGCTTGACGATGCCGAGCGCACCACGCTGCGCAGACTTGCCATTTTCGTCAATAGCTTCTCCATGGACGCGGCCATCGCTGTCGTCGGCGACCGCGTATTGCGTGAGCTCGATGTGATCGCCGCGGTATCGGGGCTGGTCGAAAAATCGCTGCTGGTGACGCACGTTGCAAGCGGCCGGCCGAGCTATCGCCTGTTGGAAACCACGCGCGCCTACGCCATGCAGAAGCTCGAAGATAACGGCGAGCGGCGCATCGTTACTCTGCGTCATGCGCAATATTTCCTCGGTCTGCTCGAGCGCGATGAGCAGGGACGCGCCGAGCCGCAAGGCGGGCAGCGCGACGGCTGGCATCGGCGGATGCGCGGCCTGCTCGACGATCTGCGCGCGGCGCTGGCGTGGGCCTTGACGCCGAAGGGCGACGACGTGCTCGGTGAGGCGCTGGCGGTCAAGGTCGTGTTTCTTCTGTATGAGCTGTCTTTGGTGGAAGAGTGCTGCGCATGGGCGCGGCGTGCGCTCGACACGGTGGCCGCCAACCATCAGGGCTCGCGTTCGACGCGCCATTTGCGTGTGCGCATGCAACTGCAGGCGGCGCTGGCTGCGGCGCTCGTTTATGTCAGCGGGCCGAATCGGGAAACGCTTGGCCTCTGGTCGGAGATTCTGGCTTCGGCGATCGGGCTGGGCGACCGGGCGTTCGAGGCCCGCGCCTTGTGGGGCATGTGGAATGGCAGCCAATCGTCCGGCGGGGCGCGCAATGCGCTGGCATTCGCGCGACGCTTCGAGTTGCTCGCCCTCGAGGTCGGCGACGCGAGCGGCACGATCCTCGCGCACCGGCTGCTGGGGATCGCGTCGCATTACACGGGCGATCAACAGCAAGCGCGGGCGTCGCTCGAACAACTGCTGCGGCACAGCGAGGACTTACAGCATGGCTTGCCGCTCGGACAGTCCGTCGACCAGCGCATTGTCGGCCAGGCGACTCTTGCGCGGGTGCTCTGGTTGCAGGGCTTCCGCGATCAGGCGCTGCAGCTCGCCGAGGACAGCGTGATGGCCGCGTGCGATCAGCAACAGGCGATTGTGACGTGTTATGTACTGGTCGAGGCGCTGGTGCCGCTGATGCTGCTGTCGGACAAGCGCGAGCGCGCGGCTCAGGCGATCGCCTTGCTGGGGGAGGTGTCGGCGCGCGCCGGCCTTAGCGTATCGCAAGCCTGTTGCCGGTGTTTCGACGAATACCTGCATTCGATGGGGGAAGCCGCGGCAGAGCGCCTGAACGCCTTCCGAAACGCGTTGGACGATCTGGAGTCGCTCGAATTCGGCGCGCCGCGCGCCATGCTCGCCGGGCAATACGGTCTCGCGCTCGGCCGTTCGGGTCAGCGGGACCTGGGCATCGCCACAGTGGTGCGCGCGCTGGCTCAGTGCGATGAAACCGGCGACCACTGGTATGCCGGCGAGTTGCGGCGCATTCATGGCGAGCTGCTGCTCATGGCGGAGGGCGGCGCGCCGCCATCGGTCGCGGTTGCTCGGGACGCGGAGGTTTGCTTTGTTGCCGCGCTCGAGGATTCGCTGATGCGGGGCTGCCGCTCGCTGCAATTGCGCGCCGCGATCAGCCTGGGGAGCCTCTGGCATGCGCAAGGCCGGAGCGCGGAGGCTGTCGGGCTGATACGGCCTGCCACCACGGCAGTCGCCGAAGGTCTGGACTGGGACGATTTCGACGCCGCCACCCGTCTGTTGCAGATCGCGACGCGGGCGAGCGCTCACCCCCACGCCGCGCCGGGCGTTTGCCCGGCTGGCCGGCCGGCGGCAGCGAATACTTCTGAGGCGCCGCCTCAAAAAGTCGCGCAACGCGGCTGAACGGCATTCAGCCGTTCAGCAGCCTCTGTTGTACAACCTCGTCGATCAGATCCGGCCGGTCTAACTGCTCGACCCACCAGCGCAGCGCTTTGCCGGTTTCATCACCGCGCCACGCCAGATAGAAATGCGTGATGTCGCGCATGCCGAGCACTTCCTTTTGCACCAGCTCCCCCCGCACCAACGGCTCGGCGGCGAGGCATTCCGGAATCGTGCCCGCGGCGAGACCTCTGATTTGCGCGGCGAGCTTCGCTTCGAGCGTTGGGACCGTCATGACTTCCTGATTCGCGGCAATCGCGATTGTGCGCGGCGCGAGCTTGCGCGACGTGTCGCCGATCGCGACTACCCGATGGCGCGCCACGATATCCTGCGTCAGCGGCTCCGGCATTGACGCCAGCGGATGATGCGGCGCCACCACGAACACGTGGCGCAGCGAGCCGATCGGCTTGGCAATCAGATTGGGAATCGGCGGCGGATCGCCCGCCGCGCCGACGACGAGATCCGCGCGGCGTGTCAGGAGCGCGTCCCACGAGCCGCCCAGGACTTCTTTCGACAGATGCAGCCGGGTCTCCAGCTTCAACTTGTAGAACGCGCCGACGTGATCCCATAGCAGGTCGAATGGAATGATCTCGTCGATGGCGACATGCAGATCGGATTCCCAGCCATGCTGGATTCTCTTTGCCTTGCATTCGAGGTCTTCCGCCGCCTCCAGAAGGCGGCGTCCTTCCTCGACGACCACGCGCCCGGCATGCGTGAGAATTGCCCGGCGGCCGCTGCGGTCGAACAGTTTCACGCCGAGATCGAGCTCCAGTTTCTGCACCAGATAGGTCAACGACGACGGGACTTTGTGCAGCGTTTCCGCCGCGCTCGCAAAGGTGCCTGTCCGATCGATCGCGTCGAGGACCTGCAGGACTTCAAAAGAGAGATTCATGTCACACGGCCGGATTTGAGGCGGACCATCAGGATACTGGAATCCCCGCCGTGCGCCACCACGTATCGATGAAAACGCGTACGTTGCAGCATTGCCGATCGCCTTGGGCCAGTTCGATTCAGCTGTTTTCAGACTGAATTCAGGACTTTTTTCCGCCGATCCCCTAGCTTGGTAGACGTGGCATACCGGCGCCCCCGTATGTGCCGGCTTCGCGGCCGCGGTCGTGGTTTTTAACGCCCGGCCGAGCCCCTTCTACCGTGAAAAGGAGTCAAGCATGGCCAGTACTACCATTGCCGCCTATCTCGCCGCCACACTCGCCGCCGCGGGCGTTGAACGGATCTGGGGCGTGACGGGAGATAGTTTGAATGGATTGGCCTACAGCCTTGATCAGCTCGGCTCGATCCGCTGGATGCATACCCGCCACGAGGAAGCGGCCGCCTTTGCCGCCGGTGCGGACGCGGCCTCGACCGGACGTCTCGCCGTCTGCGCCGGCAGCTGCGGTCCTGGCAACCTGCATCTGATCAACGGCCTCTTCGATTGTCATCGCAATCATCAGCCGGTGCTTGCCATCGCCGCGCACATTCCGTCGACCGAAATCGGTCTGGGCTACTTTCAGGAAACGCATCCGCAGGAATTGTTCAAGGAATGCAGTCATTACGTGGAGGTGGTGTCCTCCGCGGCGCAGTTTCCGCGCGTGCTGGCGCGCGCGATGCGCACCGCCGTCGAGGAGCGCGGCGTGGCGGTGATCGTGTTGCCGGGCGATGTGGCGCTGAGCGAAGGCCCCGCCGAAATGCCTTCTTGGACGGAAAGCATGCCGCCGCGGATTCTGCCTGCCGAGGCGGATCTCGATCGCCTCGCCGCGCTGCTGAATGACTCCGACGCGGTCACCATCATGTGCGGCAGCGGCACGCAAGGCGCACACGACGAAGTGGTGGCGCTCGCCGATACGCTCGGCGCACCGGTGGTCCACGCGCTGCGCGGCAAGCAGTTCATCGAGTACGACAATCCGTACGACGTCGGCATGACCGGGCTGATCGGCTTCAGCTCGGGCTATCACGCCATGATGTCCTGCGACACCCTGTTGTTGCTCGGCTGCGACTTCCCCTATCGCCCGTTCTATCCGGCCGACGCAAAGATCATCCAGATCGACTGGAAGGGCTCGCAACTCGGCCATCGCGCGCCCCTGTCGCTCGGCCTCGTCGGCACGGTGAAGGAAACCATCGCCGCGACGCTGCCCAGGCTGCAGCGCAAAACGGACCGCGGTTTCATCGAAAACGCGCGCAAGCACTATGCGTCCGCCCGCCAGGGCCTCGACGATCTGGCTACGCCGGCCGGTCCGGGCCGACCAATCCACCCGCAGTATCTGGCAAAGATGATCGACGAAGCCGCCAGCGACGACGCGATCTTCACTGCCGACGTCGGCACGCCGACTGTCTGGGCCGCGCGCTATCTGACGATGAACGGCAAGCGTCAGTTGCATGGCTCGTTCAATCACGGGTCGATGGCCAACGCGATGCCGCAGGCGCTGGGTGCACAAGGCGCACATCCCGGCCGGCAGGTCGTGTCGCTATCGGGCGACGGTGGCTTGTCGATGTTGCTCGGCGATCTGCTCACGGCAAGGCAGCTCGATTTGCCGATCAAGGTGGTGGTGTTCAACAACAGCCTGCTCGGCTTTGTCTCGATGGAATTGAAGGCGGGTGGTTACCTCGATACCAATGTCGATCTCAGCAAAACCGACTTTGCAGCCATTGCGAAAGGCGCCGGCATTTTCAGCATTCGCGTGGAAGAATCGGAAGACGTGGCGGGCGCGTTGAAGCAGGCGTTCGGCCATCCAGGGCCGGCGCTCGTGGACGTGGTCACATCGAAACACGAGCTCGCAATGCCGCCCACGATCGAACTCGCCCAGGCGAAGGGCTTCAGCCTCTATATGATGCGCGCCATTCTCAATGGACGCGGTGATGAGATCGTCGAACTGGCGCGCACTAACCTGCGCTAGTCGCACGCGCGCGAGTTCGCGGCACGGCGCCCGGGATCCCGGGCGCCGCCTCAAGCAGCCATCGCGGGCCATCTCATGTATTGCATGCACACCGTCCAGCGTATGCGCAAAAAGCGTGCGATTGCGCAAAACCGCCCATCCCGTGTGCCACACACTACACACCGTATGCACAGCGGCATTCGCAAGGCTCCAGGCCCTGCATGACCGGCATTGCATGGACCATCAGCGATTGACGAGTGCCCTATGACCTTGCAAGCGGATGCCGGCAGCACGGTCCTGCCACGATGGCGGGACGAGCTGAAGGCCTACTGGAAAGACGACGGCCCGCGGTTCCTGCATATCGCCAAGGTCGCCATGGCGATGACGCTGGCGATGGGACTGTGCATGCGCCTCGAGCTTCGCACGCCCGCCACGGCGATGGTGTCGTGCGTCATCGTGATGATGCATCAGCAAAGCGGCATGGTGATCGCGCGCGGGTTCTATCGCGGCCTCGGCATGGTGTGCGGCAGCTTTGCGGGCCTTTTGCTCATTGCGTTCTTTCCGCAACAGCCCTTGCCGTTCTTTATCGCGTTAGCGGCATGGATCGGCGCGTGCGTATTCGGGGCGTCGTACTACCGCAACTTTCAGTCGTATGGATTCGTGCTGGCCGGGTACGGCACCGCCATCACGGCGATGCCGGTCTGGTCCAATCCCTACGGTGTATTCGACAACGTTGTGTTCACCGTGAGCGAAGTGGTGATCGGCGTGGTCTGCGCGAGCGTGGTCAGCGCGGTGATTTTTCCGCAGCGGGTCACGCCGGCGCTGTACGCGTCGAGCCGGCGCAACTTTACGAACCTGTTGAACGCGGTCCACGCAATGCTCGACCGTGCGACCGCCGTCGGCGGCTTCGACACGTTTCTCGACCTGATCCGCGAGCGCGCAGGGGTGGAAAGTCTGCGCAGCGGGGCGGTGTTCGAGGACCCGTCGATTCGCCTGCACAACCATGTCTTTCTCGAGCTCGACCGCAGTTTTCTCGACACGCTCGCATGGATTCACGCGCTGCATCAGTTGAAGGCGCGGGTGGCGGCGGAAGCCGATCCGCGGGCGCTCGCGGCGGTCGACGAACTGATCGGCGGCCTGCTTGCGATCGTGCCGAACGAGGCGCCGCTGGAAATGGTCACGCTCGAACAGATCGAGATCGTGTCGAGCCGCCTCGACGCTTTCGAGCAGGCCTTGCCCGCGCATCTGAGCCGGCTGCTGCAATCACTGTCGGACCTGGGGCCGCATCAGCGCCAGTTCGTTGCGACCACCGGCTCTGCGTTGTTCTTTTCAATCGCCGATCTGCGCGTGCTGTGCAGAAGCTACATTGAAGCACGCACGATGGATCGGCTGCCGTGGTCGCAGTCGGTGATTCAGGCAATGACCCACATTGGCAGAACCCGGGCGACGGCCAATCGCACGGCCGCGACCATTGCCGGCGCGCGTGCCGCCGTGGCCGTGTTGCTGGTCGGCGCGGCGTGGCTTGCATCGGGCTGGGTCGGCGGATCGAGCGCCATCGTCGCAGTGGCGATCACGAGTGCGCTGTTTGCGCTCGTACCGAATCCGGCCGTCGCGAGCTGGCAGATTTTCTGCGGTTGCCTTGCTGGTTGGGTCGCCGGTTTTGCGTTCAACTTTTTCCTGCTGCCGAAGCTCGACGGATTCGTGCTGCTGGCCGCGTCGATTGCCATCTTCGTGATGGTGGGCAGCTACGTGAACACGTTTGCGAAGACGGCGATTCTCGGGCTCGGGTTCAGCATCTATTTCTGTTTTATCGTCGGCATGTCGAATCCGACTGTCTATAACCCGAGCGCGTACCTCGATACCGGTTTTGCGTTGCTGTTCGGCATTGCGGCAGCCGCGGTCGCGTTTTCAGTCATTGCGCCGCGCGCGGGCGACTGGATTTCCGCGCAATACCTGAAGCAGATTCGCGCGTTGGTGGCGGACAGCGCGTATGACGACAACCTCGACGATCTGCTCTTTACCGTCGAGTTGAGCTTGCGTGATTTCATCATCCAGATTGCGTCCGCGCCCGCCGATGCGCGCGTGAATCGCAACTATCTGATCGGCTGGGCGTTCGCGGCGCTGGAGATTGGCCGCGCGATGATCCAGATGCGGCTCGACACCGAACGGCTCGGCAATATCTTGCCGACGAACTGGCCGGACGTGCAGCGCACATGGCTGGCGGCGCTCGCCAATGTGTTCGCCGCCGCCACGCCGCAGGCCGCCGAAGGCGCGCTGGCCGCGACGCGGCGGGCGCTGGACACATTGCCACTCGCGCACGCCATCACGGTCGATGCGACCATGCTCACGCGCTGCCGGATGCGGGCCCTGCTGCATTTCACCGAATTGACGCTGCGCGACGACACCTTGTCCCTCTGGCAAAGCGCGGAGACCCAGGCATGAAACCGCATGAACTGCCCACGTTCGCGGTGCGCCGCCCGGTTGCAGCCGCGCTAGCCTGTGCGCTGCTGCTCTCCGCTTGTATCGACAGTGGCGGGATTCACACGCAAGCGTCGATGATCGATCCCACGACACTCGACCCGGGCGCGGCGTTGCGCGTCACCCAGGCCGACGCGAAGTGGCCGGCCGACGACTGGTGGCATCAATGGAACGATCCGCAACTCGACACGCTGGTGCAGGACGCCACCGACGGCAACCCGGGTCTGCGCGTCGTGCAGGAGCGGCTGGACGCAGCGCGCTTTCAGGCGCAGATCGCCGGCGCCGCCGAATTGCCTCAACTCAATGCGGGCGGCAGTTTCGAGCGCAGGCGCTACGCGCGCTACACGACTCCGGCGCCGCCGGGCGGCACGACCGTATGGAGCAACAGCGTCGAGGCGGATCTGTCCTATGACCTCGATCTATGGGGCAAGTCGCGCGCGCTTCGCAAGGGCGCGCTGGACAATGTGCAGGCGGCGGCCGCCGACGCGCGCTTCGCGCAAGTCGAGCTGCAGACCGCCGTGGTGCGCAGCTACGTCCAGTTGTCGCTCCAATATGCATTGCTCGACGTCTACCGCGCGGTGCAGAGCGAACAGCAGCGCACCGTCGACATCGCGACGCGCCGCTGGCGCGCGGGTGTGGGCAGCAATCTCGAGGTCAGCCAGGCGCGAACCCAGTTAGCCATGAGCACGACGCGAGTAGAAGCGGCGCAGCAGCAGCTTGCGCTCGGACGCATCAGCATCGCCGGTCTCGCCGGCAAAGGGCCGGGTTATGGCGATTCGCTGCGCCGGCCCAGCCTTGCGCTGAGCGTGCCGGTGGTGCTGCCGGTGTCGCTGCCGGCCGAGCTGATCGGGCATCGCGCGGATGTGGTGGCGGCCCGCTGGCGCGTGCTCGCTGCCGACAAAGGCATCGACGCGGCGCACGCCGATTTCTACCCGGACATCAATTTGCTGGCGACCGCGTCGCTGGGATCGGCCGCGACTTTCGGGGGCTTCTTCAACTTCGTGAATAGCGACGGCATGGGCCACGGCGTGGGCGCGGCGATCTCGCTGCCGATCTTCGACGGTGGGCGGCGGCGCGGCAATTACGGCGTGGCGGTGGCCTCCCGCGACGCGGCGGTGGATCAGTACAACCAGAGTGTGGTGAATGCGATGCAGGCCGTTGCTGTGCAGGTCGTATCGTTGCGCTCGCTCGAGCAACAGCAGGCATCGGTTGAAAACACGCTCGATTCGGCGCGCAAATCGTTCCGGCTCGCCGACTCGGGTTATCGCAGCGGCATCACTGAATTCCTCAACGTGCTGGCGGCACAGAACGAACAGTTGCAGCAGGAGGAAAGCCTCGCGGCAATCGAGGCCAAACGACTCGATGCCTGGGCGTTGCTGATGAAGGAGTTGGGCGGCGGCTTCGCGGCGGCGCCGGGCGAGCGGGTGTCGCAAGGAGCGGGCGATGCCGGGCGAAATTGATCTGCTGTCGCTGCTCGTGCCAGGGCTGTTGCCGATTCTCGCCGGCTGCGTGCTGGTGTTCGTCGTCCTCGATCTGGTGCTGGCGAGGCTCGGTTTCTATCGCTACACCTGGCATCCGGCCCTGGTCCGGATTGCGCTGTTCGCCACCCTGTTCAGCGGTGCTTCGTTGCTGCTGTGGCAATGAATCCGGATCGGCACGCCTCCCATGAATCCATTGACTGCTCACGCCGGACCTTTACGATGAAAAAGCAATCCTTCCTGCGCGCAGGGTTCACGCTCACGCTACTCGTGGTGGCGATCGTGCTGGTTCGCATGCTGTGGGTCGACTATATGTTCTCCCCCTGGACTCGCGATGGCCGCGTGCGCGCGCAGGTCGTGCAGGTCGCCACCGACGTCTCGGGGCTGGTCAGCGAAGTGCGCGTGAAGGACAACCAGCTGGTGCGAAAAGGCGACATTCTGTTCGTGCTCGACCCCGCCCGCTTCCACTACGCGGTCGCGCAGGCCGACTCCGATGTCCTGCGGGCTCAGGCGCAGATGGCGCAGGCCAAGGCGCAGATGGCGGGTAGCGAGTCCGGCTTCGCGATGAAGCGCGCGCAGGCGGCGCGCCGGGCCAACCTGGCCGGCGACGTGATCTCGGACGAAAGCCGGCAAGATTCGGCCTCGCTCGCGAGACAGTCCGGCGCCGCCTATGCCGCTGATGTCGCCGCGTATAGCGCGGCAGAGGCCATGTACAAGGCGGCCGTGGTGGCGCAGCAGACGGCGCTGCTCAATCTGACGCGCAGCGAAGTGCGCGCGCCGTCGGACGGCTATATCACCAATCTGAACCTCTATCCCGGCGATTTCGCGACCGCTGGCGTCGCGCGCATGGCGCTGATCGACTCGCACTCGTTCTGGGTCTACGGCTATTTCGAAGAGACCAAGTTGCCGCACGTGCATGTCGGCGATCAGGCGGTGGTGCGGCTGCTGTCGGGCGGCAAGGACATTCAGGGGCACGTCGATAGTCTGGCGAGCGGGATTGCCGATCGCGACAACCCGACCAGCAACGGCGACCTGCTGGCGGACGTCAATCCGATCTTCACATGGGTGCGGCTCGCCCAGCGTGTGCCCGTGCGGATTCACCTCGACCAGATCCCCGCCGGGGTCAAGCTTGCGATGGGCATGACCTGCACAGTTACGCTGCGCCCGCGGCGCGGCGATTGATCTCACGGCGGAACGTGGCGCCTCAGGTTGCGCGCGTGGCGCTTTGCCACCGTGCGAATTCGAAAACGGCGCGGGCGCAACAGGTTAATAGTGATGCCTGGCGCGAGCCGGGTAAGCGGCATCGCAGATGCCGTCACCGTGTCGCGATTCATCTTTTTTAATTAGTGCATCTCGTGGAGAAATCATCATGAAGGCAAAATGGGCACTCGTATTTCTGGCGGCGTCGGCGTTCGGTGCAGTGTGCCAACAGGCCACCGCTCAGGTGGCAGGCGAACAGCCTATCGGCGTGAGCGTGGAGCAAACGCAACTGATCGTTGAAGGCTGGAGCGTCAAGAAAAGCCTGTTGGGCAAAAGCATCTATAACGACAGCGGCGAGAAGGTCGGCGTGCTGCACGACATCATCATTGCCCCGGACAACGCGGTGTCGTTCGGGATCGTCGCGGCGCACCAGTTTCTCGGCGTGTCGCAGCACGACGTAGCGATTCCGCTGTCGCAACTGGACTATGTGGACGGCAAGCTGATCTGGGCCGGCGCCACACGCGACGCGGTCAAGGCCATTCCCGCCTTCCAGTACTCGAAGGTTCGCACGGTGCCGATCGCCCGTAAGGACTTCGGTCATCACTGAGGCACGCGCCTGCGCGGCGCGGACGCGCGCCACGCAGGCTTGACGCTCCCCGGCTCCCGCCATGCGGGATGGATTGCGGCAGCGCAGCAGACTCGGCGCATCGCCTGAGACTCCTGTCAGACGGGCCTCCCAGCCTGAAAATGGGGTCGCGCCCGAGAAGCATTTTGGAAGGTTTAAGGAAAAATAAGTACCGCCGTTGAAGCGGGCTCGCGCATGATCACATCCAGATTGAAAGCTATCGCTCGCCGGTAGGTCTGAGTGTCATGTGCCTTGACAGCCCTGCTGGCTGTCATCCTGACGGACAGGCTGCCGGTATCCGCCAACGCATGCCCGCTTCGAAAGCCATGTCCACGCTTAACCCTTCCGCTTCGTTCAGTTGCCGTGCGACGGCGCGTTGATCCGGCTGCCATGAATACGCACCGGCGCGCGCTCCGCACGGTCCGCATCGATACCAATGTCGTGTCGATGCTGGCCGCCGTCGTCGCGTTCGTCGTGTTCGCAATCGACGCGTTTACCCCGCTCGATATCGCGGTCGCCGTCTTTTACGTCGTCGTCGTGCTGCTGGTCGCTTCGACGGGCAGCCGTGCGTCCACGCTCGGCGCCGCGTGGGGCTGCGTTGTGCTGACGCTGCTTGGCTTTGTGCTGTCGCACGACGGCGCCTATTCCAGCGGCGCGGTTGCGCGTTGCGTGGTGAGTCTGCTGGCGGTCGTCACCACCTCGATCCTTGCATTGAGAAACCTGACCGCGACAGCGACTTTGCAGGAGCAGGTCGAACTGCTCAACCTCACGCACGATGCGATCGTCGTGCACGATATGAACGACCGCATCACCTTCTGGAGTCGCGGCGCCGAGGCGCTCTACGGCTGGACCGCTCAGCAGGCGCTCGGCCAGCCGCTGCAAGAGATGACGCAGACGTCGTTTCCCGCCCCTTACGAGCAGATCCTCGACGAACTGTTGCGCACGGGCCGCTGGCATGGCGAGTTGCTGCGCGTGCGGCACGACGGGCGCGCCGTGGTGATTTCGAGCCGCGCGGCCTTGTGGCGCGACGCGAACGGCAGCCCGCGGGCGGTGCTCGCGACCAACAATGACATCACCGCGCGCAAGCGGGCGGAGCAGGCGCTCGAGCGCAGCGAGGCCTTCCTGCGTCACGCGCAGCGGCTGAGCCGCACCGGCAGCATTGCGCTGCGGTTTGCCGATGGCGAGATGTGGTGGTCCGACGAGGCTTACCGCATTTTTGATTACGCGCGGCAGACCGTGCCATCGGTCGAGGCCATCCTCGCACGCACCCATCCTGACGATCGCGTGCGTGTGCGTGGCGCGTTTGAACAGGCAGCGGCCGGCGTGCCGCAGGTCGATGTCGAACACCGGCTCGCGATGCCCGACGGCAGCGTCAAGCACGTGCATTACGTTGCCCATCTCACGACGACCCAGGCGGGCGAGCGCGAGTATGTCGGCGCACTGATGGATGTCACCGAGACCAAGCGCGCGCAGGAAGCGCTGGCGCGTTCCAACGACGAACTCGCCCACGTTACGCGAATTACCATGCTCGGCGAGCTGGCGGCCTCCATTGCGCACGAAGTCACGCAGCCGATCGCCGCGATCCTGACGTGTGGCGGCGCCGCGTTGCGCTGGCTGAACCGTCCCACACCGGAACTCAATGAAGCGGCGCAGTCGGTCGCGCAGATGATTCGCGACGCGAAGCGCGCCGACGAGGTGATCCAGCGCATCCGCGCAGTGGCGAAACGGCGCGACCGGCTACCGTCGATCGTGGATGTGAATGCGATCGTCAGCGAATCGATCGAGCTTGTGCGGGCCGAACTCCAGCGCCATCGTATCGAATTGCGCGTCGATCTTGCGGGGCGGTCGCTCACGGCGTGCTGCGATCGCGTGCAGCTGCAGCAGGTCATGATCAACCTGATTTTGAATAGCGTGCAGGCCATGGCCGAGGTCGCCGGACCGCGCAAGCTCACGGTCACGACGCGCCCGTTCGACGACGGGCAGGCCCAGGTGATCGTGCAGGACTTTGGTACGGGTATTAGCCAGGAAAGCGCCGGGAGTCTGTTCAATCCTTTCTTTACGACAAAAGCTGAGGGAATGGGTATGGGATTGTCGATCTGCCGTTCGATCGTCGAAGCGCACGGCGGCCGCATCTGGGCCGAATCGCCGCAAGCGGGCGGCGCCGTATTGCAGTTCATCCTGCCCGTTGATGAAGGGAGGCGTCATGAGCAGTAATGGGCACAACGAAATGGACATGGACACGGATAACAGTGCGAGCAACACCATGGTGTATGTCGTGGACGATGACGAATCGATGCGCGACGCCGTCCGCAATTTGCTGCGCTCGGTCGGCCTGAATGTGGAAACCTTCGGGTCTGCGCAGGAATTCCTCGCCTTCGACATGCCGGACGTGCCGAGCTGTCTGATTCTCGATGTCCGCCTTAAAGGCCAGAGCGGACTCGCGGTGCAGGAACAGATCTCGGCGAGCCAGTTAGGCTTACCGATCGTGTTCATGACCGCGCATGGCGACATCGCGATGACGGTCAAGGCCATGAAAGCCGGCGCCAAGGATTTTCTGGCCAAACCATTTCGCGATCAGGACATGCTGGACGCCGTTGCGAATGCCCTGGCGAGTGACGAGGAGCGCCGCGAGGCCTGCCGCTCCGTGGCGGATCTGCGGCGTTGCTACGATTCGCTGACGGCGCGCGAGCGCGAAGTCATGGCCTTTGTCGCTTCCGGTCTGATGAACAAGCAGATTGCGGGTGAAATGAACCTTAGCGAAATCACCGTCAAGATTCATCGCGGGCAGGCGATGCGCAAGATGGGCGCGCGCTCGCTTGCCGACTTCGTACTGAAGGCAGAAGCGCTCGGCATCAAGCCGCCGCAAGGCATGACGACACAGGCGCGTAATTCGCGCGTCTGACTCACGGCGCGCGATGCTACGCGGCTTGCGTACTGCGTCGCCGTACCCGGCAGCTATCGAATCTATACGCAGGTATAGGTCGTTCAACGCCGCGAGCTAAAGAAGCACGGCAGCTCCCGTTCGTTCCGACAAGCGTCGGCGCTCGTCAAGTCCGGGCGCGGCGCAGCGCTGCCTGCGCGCTTTGTGATGCGACTAAACCTGGATATGAAACGACCCAACCATTGGTCATTTCAGACAACCGTATGTAGGGCTAGTTGGACGAATTCCCATGCGATACCTTGGAGTCACTGCAGCGCCGCACTTGTTCGGCACTGTCTCACCACCTAACCGGATGACCAGATCATGATCAGCTCGTCGACGTTGTATCCCGACCCCGCGGCGGAGGTCGTCCGGAAGAGTTGGGTGAGCCCGATCGGCAAGGAGCGTCAATGGCGCTGCCCTGGTGGCGACCATGCCGATACGCCGCAGCGAGGCGGGATTCTCGCCGCGCGTTGGACCCGTAACGAGGCCCAACCGCTGGAGGTTGTCAATCCGGGTAGCGCTGCGCACCATTGCATCGCGATGAATCTCAAGTGCACGTCACTGACGTTCGCTCATGCCGGCAAGACGCTGGTTCGCGGACGGGTGACGGCGGGGGTCGCGCAGATCACGGCACCGGATGTGGCGTGCAACGCCGTGTTCGAGTCGCCGGCCGACGTGCTGCACCTGTTCGTCTCGCAGCAGGTGTTGGGCGAGTGTTTCGAGGACATGTTTGGCCGGCCGCATGCAGGCGAGATTCGCATCGACAACCCCAAGCTCGTGCGCGACCCGGCGCTGGAGCGCTTGGGTCAGGCGCTCGCCGTATCGCAATCTGACGACGCCGCGCTCGGCAAGGTCTTTACCGACAGCGTGAGTCTTGCGATCGTTTCGCGCGTAATTGCGC
Organism: Paraburkholderia sp. BGA-UO-ETr-F12; assembly: GCF_059567945.1. Taxonomy (NCBI): domain Bacteria; kingdom Pseudomonadati; phylum Pseudomonadota; class Betaproteobacteria; order Burkholderiales; family Burkholderiaceae; genus Paraburkholderia; species Paraburkholderia sp. BGA-UO-ETr-F12. The sequence continues at coordinate 157,310 of NZ_JCAQOZ010000056.1, forward strand.
GGCATTTCACGGTGGCTGAGCGGCAGGCGCGTGAAGCGAGCGCGTTGCCGTCGTGGCGACTGAGCCGCGCGATTGAATATGTCGACGCGCACCTTTCCGAGTCGATTGGACTTGCCGATATTGCCAACAGCACGGGTCTGACCCGCATGCATTTCGCGTCGCAGTTCCGTCGCGCGACCGGCATGCGGCCGCACGAGTACCTGTTGCGGCGGCGGATAGAACATGCACAGCATCTTTTACTTGCGTCGAAACACAACGTGCTCGATGTTGCACTGAGTTGCGGTTTTCGGTCGCAGGCTCACTTTACGACGGTGTTCAAGCGCCTTGTTGGCGAGACACCGTATTGCTGGAGGGTGAAAGCGAATGTCGATCGTTAAGCAGATTCAGGCGTTTCTCGCTGTAAGCGAAGTATTCCTGCGGCAGTCCGACGCTGAATGGGCGAATGAGTACCGGCTGTCGCAGGGCGGTACGGATGGGGTGGAGGAGGATCGGGAGAAGCTCGAGCGTGACCGGATGCCTGACAGGGCATTTGGATTTGCGGTGTTTGGCGAAGCTGTCGCGATGATCAACAAGGTTATCTGAAACAGGAGTGCAATCATGCTGGCGAAAGCTGATTTTACTGACCCGTGGCTGCAGACCCTTGGGTTGTTGTCCGCTCTTTCAGGGGATATTGGCGGTGGTGCTGGCGAAGCGGCTGCCGCGAAGATGTTGGCGCCCGCAGCGCGGAAGGGGTGCCGCTTGCCGGTGATGGGGGAGCGGTTTGATGTGCGGGTTTATGTGATTGATCGGCCTACCCAGTCGACCGCGACGATTGTATGGCGTGATTCGATGCGCTGTTCTTATGGAGATCAGGTTTGGCACGCTAGTCGCGCTAGAACGGCCGGTGTTTGCGCGATGAGCGGGCGCGCTATTCGGCCGGGTGATGCTATTTATAAGCCCAGGCCTTGCAGGCCGGCGCCGCTTAATGCCGGGGCTATGATTCTTCGGGGTGTGGTGCATGCGGCGGTCGAGGAGTGAGGTTCGGGGTTTTTTTGCTCTCGGCAGTGCAGCCGTCTCGCCCAGTCGTGTGCGCTGCCACCCGCTTCCATCACAACAGTCGAAGGTGCGCGTCTAGCGAAGAACTCGAGAAGCGGTGTACGCTTTGAAGGGGTTCGTGCTGACACAACCTGGCCTTGGTCTGCAATACACCGCCAACAAATGTAAGCACACCGACAAAAAAATAACCGCAAAACAAGGCCCGCGGAGGCAGGGGCACAAAACTTCACTCTCCAGCCCGGACCCCACTCCCCATCACCTTCCCCCGAAAAATATAATACTGATACAAGTTGTACCCGATCATCACAGGAAAGATAACCCCAATCCCGATCAACATGAACGCCAGCGTCGGCGTATCCGACGCCGACTCCACGATACCGAGTTTCCCCGGCACAAAATCCGGAAAGAGGCTAACTGCAAGCCCGGCAAACGACAGAAAAAACAGGGCAACAGACGCCCGAAATGGTCCGCTGGAACTCCCGAGATACAACGCCCCCATGATGTAAGCAAAAGCCAACCCAGCCGCCACACCTAAAGCAATAAGCAAATGAAACACCCCGGGTTGAGTCCAGCGCTCGTGCCCCACGGCGCTAATAAACCACGTGGCGGCGGTCAGCACCACCGCCGCGGCTACGGTGACAAACGCGCTCAGCAAAGCGAGACGCCGCGACCATTGTTCGAGCGTACCGACGGTCCTCTTGACCAGATAAGTCGAGCCGAGCAACGAATAACCCGCCACCACGCCGACCGCCGAGACAGCGACGAACACGCCGCTCAACTCGCCGGGAGCCAGGCCCGTAAGCACCTTGCCGAGTATCACGCCTTGGGCGATCGCCGCGACGAGGCTGCCTATTCCAAACACCTTGTCCCAGAGCACGCCATGCGACACGCTATGACGAAACTCGATGGCGGCGCCTCGCATGATCAACCCCGCAATCAGAAGCATCACCGGCAGGTACAGATCCTGCAAGAGTAACGCATACGCATCGGGAAAGGCGCCGAACAAGGCGCCGCCAAGCACGACGAGCCATGTTTCGTTAGCGTCCCAGACGTGGCCGATCGTCTGCACCATGACGTCGTGATCCTCACGACGTTTGCGCAGCAGGCTGAGTATGCCGATGCCGAGATCGAAGCCGTCGGTGACGACATAAAACACCAGCATAAGGCCGATCAGGCCGAACCAGGTGATGGCGAGCATCGTGTGAGTTGTGTTATCCATGGGACTTCCTCGCAATGGGAATGATTCAGTACTCGGAGACAGCGGCCGCGCGCTCAGCTTCGAGCGGCGCGGGCGGATTCAATGTGAGGTCGGGGCCGGCGCGCAGCCAGTTGCGCGCGAGCACGAAGAATGTGCCGAGCAGCACCACGTAGAAAGCAAAGAACATCGCCATGCTCAGCGTCACCGACGACGCGGCCACCGTCGACACAGCGTCTTTCGTACGCAGCAACCCGTAGACAACCCACGGCTGACGTCCCACCTCGCGCACAATCCAGCCGGCTTCGACAGCCACATAGGGCAGCGGAATGCACAGCACCCATGCGAGCAGAAGTTTGCGTTGCGCGAGTAATTGTTCGAGATTGCCGCGTGTCTTGCGCAGGACGTAAGCGGTCCAGAACGCGAGCACCATGAAAGCGAAGCCGATGCCGGCCATTACGCGGAATGCGTAATAGAGCAAGGGCAGCATGGGCGGCTGGTCGGCGGGGGGGAAGTCGGTGAGACCCTTGACCGTGCCGTCCAGCGTATGGGTGGCGAGCACGCTCAACATGCCGGGCACTTCGATCGACCAGTCGTTACGCTGCGCCTGCTTGTCCGGCCATGCAAGCAGCGACCATGACGCGGCGGTGCCGGGCTTGTTCGTGATCCAGTGTCCTTCGATCGCGGCGCCTTTGGCCGGTTGCGACGCGAACACGCTGCCTCCGCTCGAATCGCCCAGCCAGATCTGGAGCGGCGCGACGAACACGAGCACCAGTAAAGCGATCTTGAACGAGCGCGCGAAGAATTCCGGATTGCGCCGCTTGAACAGATTCCACGCGGAAATGCCGGCGATCACGAACATGCCGGTTTCGATCGCCGCAACCCACATGTGCGTGACGCCCCACACCATATCCGGATTGAAGATCGCGGCAGCATAGTCGGTCACGATAATCTTGCCGTTCTCGACCGTCACGCCGGCCGGCGTTTGCATCCACGAATTGGCGACCATGATCCAGAATGCGGAGATGCTGGACCCCAGCGCGACCATGGAGGTGGCGAACAGATGCACGGCGCGCGGCACCCGTCCCCAGCCCAGCAGCATCACGCCGATAAAGCCCGCTTCGAGCATGAAGGCCATCGCGCCTTCGAAGCCGAGAATATTGCCAAAGAACTGGCCGCTGTAGCGTGAAAAGCCGGCCCAGTTGGTGCCGAACTGAAACTCCATCGGAATGCCACTGACTACTCCGACCGCGAAATTCAGTACCAGCAGCTTGCTCCAGAAGCGCGCGTGCCGGTAGTAACCGACCTTGCCGGTACGCAGCCACAGTACTTCGACGAGTACCAGGAACGCGGACAGGCTGATCGTCAGAATCGGCCACATGATGTGGAAAATGGCCGTCATCGCGAACTGGGCGCGTGATAGATCGAGTACGTTACTCAGATGCATGATGAGCTCCCGCGCTGCCGACGAGGGCCGCCTGATAAGTAGAGTCGGGACCGACCGCCGCCGCGCGCGCGATCTTCACCGGTACGGATTTGTATGAGGGGGTGCGACTTTTCGGATCGAATGCATAGAGCGGCACGAGCGGATTCGCCTCCGGGTAGTAAGCGCCGCAGCATCCGTCCGGCAGCGAATATTCGATCACCTTGAAGCTGCGGATTACACGCTCGATGCCATCGGCCGAGAGCGCGTACACATCGACGCGTTCGCCCGGATGCAGGGCACGCTTCTCGAGTTCACGAGAGTTCATGAAGATGACGTCACGCTGGCCGAAAACGCCGCGGTAACGGTCCGAATGCGAGTAGAGCGTGGTGTTGTACTGGTCGTGGCTGCGCATGGTGGTGAGCCACAATGCTTCCGGGTCGTTATGCGCGGGGTCTTCGTCGAGTCCTTTGAAGACGAGAAAATTCGCGCGGCCGGTCGGCGTGGTCCACACGCGTTCGCGTGCGCTCGAGGCGAGATGGAAGCCGCCCGGCACGCGAATCCGTTCGTTGTACGCCTGGAATATCGGATAGACGATTTCGATCTTGTCGCGGATACGGTCGTAACTTGCGACGAGATGTTCCCATTCGACGTGGGAGTCGGGGCCCAGCGTGGCGCGGGCAATGCCCGCGACGATCGCCGGTTCGCTCTTCAGATGGGGCGAGGCGGGTTCGTTGCGGCCGCCGGAGGCGTGCACCATCGACATTGAATCTTCGACGGTGATCGATTGCGGACCGTCGGCCTGCACATCGATCTCGGTGCGCCCGAGACAGGGCAGAATCAACGCATCCTTGCCATGCACCAGGTGGCTGCGATTGAGTTTGGTCGCGATATGAACCGTCAGGTCGAGCTTGCGAATCGCCGCCTGCACGCGAATCCAGTCCGGCACGGCCGCCGCGAAATTGCCGCCGAGCGCCATGAATACCTTGGCGTCGCCACGCATCATCGAGTCGATCGTGGCGATCACGTCGTGGCCGTGCGTTGCCGGCGGCCGGAAGCCGAAGGCCCGTTCAACGCCGTCAATCAGTGCCGGCGAAGGCTTCTCCGTGATGCCGACGGTCCGGTTGCCCTGCACGTTCGAATGCCCGCGTACCGGGCACACGCCCGCGCCGGGCCGGCCGATATTGCCGCGCAGCAGCGCCAGATTGGCAACCTGCTGGACGTTTTCCGTACCGCGATGATGCTGCGTCAGCCCCATGCCGTAGACCAGAATCACGTTCTTCGCTTGCATGTAGATATCGGCGGCATTTTGAATGTCGCCGCGCGACAGGCCGCTTTGGCGAACGATTGCGTCCCAACTGGTGGCGCGCAGATCGGCGAGCAGTTCGCCTATGCCGTGCGTATGCCCTTCGATGAATGCGACATCGAGCACACGGGGGGCGTCGGCGGCGAGCGCGGCGTCGTCGGCTTCGACGATCGCTTTCATCATGCCTTTGAGCACCGCGACGTCGCCGCCGACGCGGACCTGGTAGAGAAACGAACTGATCTGCGTAAAGCCGAGGGTAGCCATTTCCACCGGATTTTGCGGCGACGCGAAGCGTTCCAGCGCCCGTTCACGAAACGGATTGAACGACACGATCTTCGCGCCGCGCCGCGAGGCGCTATGCAGATCGCTCATCATGCGCGGGCTGTTGGTGCCGGGATTCTGGCCGAAGATGAAAATCGCGTCGGCTTCCTCGAAATCGTCCAGCAGCACCGTGCCTTTGCCGACGCCGATCGATTCCGGCAGGCCGACGCTGGTTGCCTCGTGGCACATGTTCGAGCAGTCGGGAAAGTTGTTGGTGCCGAACTCGCGCACGAAGATCTGGTAGAGAAATGCGGCTTCGTTGGACGCGCGTCCCGAGGTATAGAAATCCGCCTGATCGGGGCTGTCGAGACCGTTCAGATGTTTCGCGATCAACGCGAAGGCATCGTCCCATTCGATCGGCAGATAACGGTCGGAGGTGGCGTCGTAAGCCATCGGGTGAGTCAGACGGCCGGCCATTTCCAGGTCGTAGTCGTCCCAGGCAGTCAGTTCGGAGACGCTGTGCGCGGCAAAGAAGTCGGGCGTACAGCGATAGGCCGTGGCTTCCCACGCTACCGCCTTGGCGCCGTTCTCACAGAACTCGAACGACGACGTGTGCTTCGCGTCAGGCCACGCGCAGCCCGGACAGTCGAAGCCTTCCGGCTGGTTCATCCGCAGAAGCGTCTTGGCGCCGGAGACGGCCACGCCTTGCAGCGCGAGCGCCTCGCCGGTTGCCTTCAGCGCACCCCAGCCTCCGGCGGGTTCGCTGTAAATGCGGACGGTTTTTTTGTTGGCCATGGGCGTTTCCCTAATGTTTCGTTGAGGAACTTAGGGTGAAAGCATGGGCTGCCGTCGACGCCGCCTCTTGTTGAAATGCCCGTCCGTTTCGGATTCGCACGCCGTCGACGCACGCCGTCGAACGCACGCCGGATGCGCCGTGCGTCCGATGGCGCCATGGACGCGCCGTGCATTTTCGAAAGCTCGCAGTCGATCTGGAAAGATTGGCCGATCGCCTCGACACACAATGGGTTCAACCGGCGGGGCCGCGAGAAGTCGACGCGGGGGAGGGGCGCCGCGTTCCTCGCGGTCTGTTCCGCGCCGATGCCTGAGTTCACCGGAGCAACCACTATGCGATATCTGGACAATTCGACCCATGACATCAGCGGCAGCAATGCAAGACTTCAGCGGGACGCCGACGGGCTCGACCTGCCGGACTGGCGCGCGACCGCTCTGGCGCCCGCCGAACCCGCCGTCCTTGGACGATGGACGCGCTGGGTGGTCATTGCGACCGCCGTCTGGTCGGTCATCGAGTTGCCGTTTGAAATCTGGGTCAGCACCTCCGCCCGCAACGCACTGGCCTGCGTCACGGCAAAGCTGCTGTGGGTCGCGCTGGTGGCCTTCGTTCTGGCCGGCAACCGGGTGGCGCGCATCGCCTTCGCGGTTCTTTGCACGATCGGTCTGATGGCGGTGGCGTTCGGGTTGCCTGCCGAATATCGGATGTTCCCGGTGGGGTTCGTGCTGTCTTCGGTGGAGTGTGTCTTGAAGGCGACGGCCTTTGTTTGCCTCGTTTCCGCCGGCATCTATCCCGACGAAGCGTGATCCGTCAGGTGCCGCCGAGGCCGCGTCACGTCCAGTTCTTCCAGTCTTTGATTTTCGTGTAATGGCCGTGCACGCGAGGTTCCGAACGTAGCGTGGGTAGCTTTGCCATGCCGATATGAGGCTGTTTCGGCCCGTTGCACTCCGTGGCATGCACGCATTGCTCCGGCTGGCGCCGTGACGACTGCGCTGCCGGTTGCAGCGGTGACTGCGATTGCGACGGCACGGCGGCCGGATTGCGTGCTTCGACCGCAAGCCGTTCGAGCGGCAGTTGCGCATCCCACCCCGCCTGGTCGACCGCCTGCCTGAAGCTAACCGCCCGAGGCGGGCTCGACGCGCCGCAGACGGCGAGCGCCACACAGACGACGGCGGCCGCATAGCCGTAAGCGGGTCGATACCAGACTGCTTTTTGAGCTTGCATGATGGGTTCTCCGGGCGCCGACGGCGAAGGGCTGCGTCGCTGAATCGATGAAGGCTGGGTTGTCGAGAACCAGTATCCCGGGCCGACCCGGCTCGATCTTTCGCCTCAGCACGGTGACTTGTCGATTCGCACTCAAGTGGTGGCGTCGCCGCGCAAGGGCGGTGGCCGCGGGTGTGCCCCCCTGAGCGGCATCCAGCCGGACGTATGCCGGAGTCATACCAAAGTATGGCGCCCGGCATGTGGCCTGCAGGATGACCCTGCCGGAGGCTGGCGCCGGCGTTTGCCGGTCGCGCGGAAGCAGGTGGGACAAGGCAACCGCAGGGGCACCCACCGTATCCCTATGGATAATAGGCTCGGATGATATTCCCGACTAGTATGGGTCTAACGACGCAAGTCTGCGCACCGGCCGCGTTGGTGCAATGGGTGAAGTATTCAAACGTGCCCGTCCCGCTAATCAACCAGGCGTGAGAGCAGCATGATAATGATCGGTCGACTGACAGTGTCGCTGGAAACGCGCGAAGTGTACCTGGAGGACCGTGTGCTCCAACTCGGCTCGCGTGCATTCGATATCCTCGAACTGCTGATCCGTGCAGAGGGGAAAACGGTCACAAAAGACGAGATTTTTCGGCATGTGTGGCCGAACTCGGTCGTAGAGGAAAACAATATTCACGTCCAGCTGTCGGCGCTCAGGAAGATTTTCGGGGGCGACAGTCAGGTGATTCGAACGATCTCCGGTCGCGGCTACCGGCTGACCATGCCAACCGAGACGCCTGATCCGGTCAGCGCGCTCACTAGCGCTGCTGCCATGCAAACCGGCACGCCGCGCCTCGCGCGCTTGCCGGTTTGCCATACGCCGTTGATCGGACGCGATGAGGCGATCGCTGAAATCACCCGCGCGCTGAAGGGAACGCCGATCGTCACCTTGCTCGGCCCGGGCGGCATCGGCAAGACGCAGCTCGGCATTGCGGTCGCGAGGGCAATTGCGGCCGTGTCGGACATGGAAGTCTGCTTTATCACGCTGGCCTCGGTGGACAACGCCGAGGGCGTCGCCAGCGCGGTGGCCAAAGCACTGGGCATGGCGTGCCCGGAGGGCGAGATCCCGCTGCAATCGATAGTCGCCGCGATTCGCGGCCGCAAGCTATTGGTCCTTTTGGACAACTGCGAGCATGTGATCGAGGCCGCGGCAACTATTTGCGAGCCGCTCGTTCAGGCCTGCGCGGACCTGCGCATTCTGGCGACGAGCCGCGAGCCGCTACGGACCCGGGATGAAAAGTTCTATTGGCTTGCGCCGCTCGATACGCCTGACGCAGACGCCAACTCGCAGGCCATTCTCGCCTGTAGTTCGGTCCGTGTGTTCCTGGCGCAGATGAGCGGGCTCAATTCGCCGGTCGAAATCGACAGGAGCGGTCTCGAGATGGTCGCGACGATCTGCCGCCGGCTCGACGGCGTGCCGCTCGCGCTTGAGCTGGCTGCGGCCCGGGCCGCGGTCTTCGGCATTCGCAAGCTGGTGTCCGAGCTGGACGACCGCTTCCGGGCGCTGACAGGCGGCCGCCGGACTGCACCGGCGAGGCAACAGACGCTGGAGGCTGCGCTCGACTGGAGCTACCAGCTTCTCAACATGACGGAGCGCGTGGTGCTGCAGAGGCTAGGCGTTTTCTCCGAGCGATTTACGCTGGAGGCGGCCTGCGCGGTGGCGGCGTGCGGGCGGCTGTCGCGCAACGACGTGACGGAAGCAATCGTAGGCCTTGCCTCAAAGTGTTTTCTCATGACGACCTTCGACAGCAAGATCAAGGAATACTTCCTGCTGGAAACCACGCGTGAATATGCGCTGCTCAAGCTGTACGAATCGGACGAGATGGACGAAATCCTCGCAAGAAAAGCGACCTGTCTGGCGTCGGCTGAAGAGCAGCTGTATGGGCGGGTTTTTAGCGCAGCGTCGCTCGGCGGCTCGCCTGCAATGGATGCCGTCGCGGCGCGTTGAGAGCGGTATGAGCCGCGGTCTGGAAAGGAGCGTTAGATGCTGAGTCTCATGTACCATGACGGCACTCAAATCCCCATTTTTCTGGAATCTGGAATGCCCGTTCCTTCGGAACTCGAACCGATGGTGTATGTGATTGACGACGAAGAAATGGTGCGGGAAGCGCTGGCGCGCTTATTGCGTTCGGCGGGTTTCAAAGCGCAGGGTTTCGCGTCGGCCACGGAAGTGCTTTCACAAGAAATACCGGCCGTGCCGATGTGCATCCTGCTGGATATGAACCTGAAGACCACGAATGGCTTCGACGTGCAAAACCAGCTCGCGCAGAAGGGTATTCAGGTACCCGTGATTTTCCTGACCGGCTACGGATCGATCCCGATGTCCGTGAGAGCAATCAAGGCTGGTGCGCATGAGTTTCTCACCAAACCGGTCGACGACGACGAACTGCTCGAGGCCGTCAGGCGAGCGCTCGCTCAGGACGAGGCGAACCTCGCCGAGCGTGCGTTCAACGCCGACGTACTGCGACGTGCCGCGTTGCTCACGCCGCGCGAAATGGATGTGTTCGAACTTGCAGTGGAAGGCAGGATGATCAAGCAGATGGCGCACGAGTTAGGCACGCAGGAGGTAACGGTGAAGGTTCACAAACGGCGCGTAATGAGCAAGATGCAGGCGAAGACGCTCATCGAGCTGGCCAGAATGTGGGAAGTGATTCGCCGGGCACGATGAGCATCACGAGGCAATAAATATCGCGCCGGATATTTTTCTCTGTAACCAGGTCGGCGCAATTGGAGTATTGGCAGCTATGAGCTTTGTTTGCATCGTCGACGATGACGCCTCGGTAAGAAGTGGTGTCGGAAACCTGCTTAAGTCAGCGGGATATACGACTGTGACGTTTTCATCGGGAGAGGAATTCCTTGCTTCTCCGTTGATTGACGATGCGTTATGTGTTTTGCTGGACGTCAGAATGCAGGGCATGCAGGGCCTCGAAGTGCAGCGTCAATTGAAAGCGGAACACAGGCGCATTCCGGTAGTATTCATGTCCGCACATGGCGACGACGACATCGTTCAACGCGCCATGCAACATGGGGCGGTCAGTTTCCTGCGCAAACCGTTTGAGGAAGAAGTGCTGCTCGACTCGCTCGAACTCGCCACTGGACGTAGGAACTGGACGGACTAAGCACAAAGGCATATCCGTTAAATCAACGATCTGGTATTGCGTAACCGCTTCATGCCTCATTCTTGTGAGGCCGCTTGCGACTGGCGCACTGGGTCGGACCAGGCAAGCGCGAACGAATATCACCGCGCCAGCAAGCATCCTCTGAAACGCAGCACCACTTTGCATCCCGGCTGGTTGTCGTGGATTTCAAGGTCTGCGTCGTGGACGCGCGCAATCGCCGCGACGAGACTGAGACCAAGGCCATGCCCGGTGGTTGCACGCGCTTGCTGACTTGGGCCACGGTAGAACGGACGTAGTACGGCTTCGCGTTCCCCGACTTCGATGCCTGGGCCCGAGTCTGCAACGTGCAAGACCGGTTTCCCCGCATCCGTGCCCGCTCCGAGCGTAATCGTGCCTCCGCCAGGCGTGAATTTGAGCGCGTTGTCGAGCAGATTTTCTATCGCACCGAACAAAAGGTCGACGTCGCCACGCACTTTCACCGTTTCCGGAGCCTGCACCGAGACCGATAAGCCGCGCTGGTCCGCTGCCGGCTCGTACAGATCGACGACATCACGCAACACCGTGTCCAGCGACACGTCGCCAAAGCTCGCACGCCTGCCGTCGGCTTCGATTTCCGCAATTCGAAGTAGCGCCGTAAAGCGGTTCAGCACGACGTCGGATTGCAGAATGGCGGCATCGACAGCGTTTTCATAGCCGGCCACGGTATCGGCGCGCCGCCGCGCTCGTTCGAGGCCCGCGCGCAGGTGCGTCATCGGCGTGCGCAAGTCGTGTGCGATGCCCGCGCATACTCCGCGTACCTCGGCGACGAGCCGTTCGATTTCGTCGAGCATCAAATTGACGATCCCGGCAAGGCGATCCAGGTCGTGATGCGTGCCGCGCGTCGGCAAGCGGCGGCTCAGTTGCCCCGCCATGATTTCGCCTGCGGTAAGGCTAATCGCTCGGATACGCCGATTCGACATCGCGTTGAGCGCCGCGCCGCAACCCACAGCGAGAATGATAGTCAGTGTCAGGCCCACGCAGAGCACATTCACGAGCATACGATCGAAGTTGCGAATTTCGTCGATCGAGTGACCGACGACAATGCGCAGGCCGCTAGCCGTCGGCACGATGATGCCGCGAAAGTGGGCGTCTCTCACGCGGTTGCCGTCGGCCACGGCTTGATCGTAATAGAACGGCTTGCCTTCGCGCGCGTCCGGCAGCATGGGGATATTGCCCGCGAGCCATCGGCCATTGGCATCGAACGCACCGTAGGGTCTGCTGCTCGCCACGTCGCGCCGGCTCAACGCCGCCACGTCCGAGATTGCCTCGTCACGTCCAATCGAGCGAAATTCCGCGACCTCGCCGAGCAAACGCTCGTCGACCTCGTGCAGTAAATAACCGTGCGTCACCCAGTACAGCGTCCCGAACAACGCGATCGCCGAACTGATGAACACTGCCAGCAGCCACGTAATGCTGCTGATGTGCATGCGCGGGCGGCGTCTACTCGCCGGCATGGAGGATGTAGCCGACATTGCGCACCGTGTGGATCATCGCTGAGAGGCGGCCATCCAGGCTGATCTTGCGGCGTAGCTGGCCTATGTGCATATCGATTACGTTGGTTTGAGCGTTGAAACGGTAATTCCACACGGACTCGAAGAGCATTGCGCGCGTGACCGGTTGTCCCGCGTGACGCATCATATATTCGAGCAACTGATACTCGCGTGGTTTCAGATCGATTACGTCTCCGGCGCGCGCCACAACATGCGTGCTCATATCGAGGACGAGATCGCCGACGCTCATCGCCGACGGCTCCGTCAGCGACGAACGGCGCCGCAGCAACGCACTCAGACGGGCGGTCAGCTCGAGACTGTCGAACGGCTTGGTCAGATAATCGTCACCGCCCGCGCGCAGACCTCGCACGCGCTCGTCGACCGCGGACAACGCGCTCAGGATCAATACCGGCGTTTGCTTGCCGACATTGCGCAAGGTGGACAAAATCGACAGGCCATCGACATCGGGCAACATGCGATCCATGACGACCGCATCGAAATCGCCTTCCAGCATGCGCAGCAGGCCAAGGTGTCCGCTTGCGACACCATCCACCGCGAACCCGTAGTCTTCGAGCGCAGCGACGACTTCAAGACGCACGGGATCGTCGTCTTCAACAACCAGCACGCGCGGTTTGCGCGCCTTCGGCCAGGCGGGCAGCGATTCACTTTCCAAACGAACGTTTTCCCATTTGATTCATACGTCACAGGGGCCAGCAGGGATCCTTCAGCCGATTGGCGACAGGATGAGCCGGCCGCTCGGACTTAACACGCGCGGCCGCACAGCGTGACATGAAAATATTTCCGTCTCGTGACATGCGGGCAGCCACTCGCCAACGTCGAATCAATTGAGCTTCAAGGCTGCGCGTACTTCGGCTCGCGCTTCAGAAAACGCCTTCTGAAACGCCGGGTTCGCCATTAGCGCCTCGGCGACGAGCGTGCCGTCAATCCGGCCGGCTTCCACATCGCTCGGATAGTGAACGCCATCCACCACGCGGTTTTCGCCGTATTCGCGGCCGCGTGCAAAAAGCGCATCGCGCTTTTCGGGGACCATCTGCGCGAGCAGGATCGCGGTCATATAGCCAAAGGTGGAGTGACCGCTGGGATAAGAATCGTAGCCATCCTTAGGATTGAGCGGAACCGACGGATGCACGCCCGGGTTCGCAATATAAGGGCGTGCTCGCGAGAAAAAGTCCTTGCCGGTTTTCGCGATCGTCGACGCGTCATGGTTCGCAGCATCGAAGAGCGCCGCGGTCTTGGGAAGATTGACTTCGTTGAACTCCGGGCCGAGCACATCTGCAAACCGGAATACCGTCTTTTTGACGTCGGCCCTCGCGCGCTCCACCTGTTCAGGCGTGCGGGTGCGCTGCACCTCCAGAACAGTTGCCATATCCGCCTGTCCACGGGCGGAGTCAGCCGCGGGAGGCGGCGCGAGAAGCTTGCTTAGGTCAACCTGGTGTGCGTCGAGATACGTGGCGGTTTGCGCGAGCACAGGCTGGCTTAGCGCACCTGTTGTGCCCGCTGCAATCATTAGACAGATAACCAGCGGCAAAGAATGAAGACGTTTCATGGTGCCCGTGAAGAGAAGATGGCTTGCAGCGAAGCCTAGACGTAGCGCACGCAACGTGCGCCAGGCTAACTGATTTCAACCACACGTCGAGCGTGGCTGAGGGCTGATCCTAGTGTGAGCAGATGAATGAGCGGTGTCCGAAAACTTACAAATCTAAGCGCGCGCGGGGCCGTCCTTGCGATTCACGCAGCTCGTTGTCGATCCGTAACGAGAACTTTAATTTCGTAAGTTAACCATCACTGGGCATTAATGGACCGCCCTTAACATCGCGGCTTGTTTGATTCAACGCCCCACGGCCACATTCAAAAACAAGGATCCATGCACCATGCAACGGGTACGTTCAACGCTGTGTAAGACGCCGCTGACGCAGTTCGTTATCGCCACACTCTGCGCCGCCGGAACGCAGGTCTCTTACGCTCAGGCCGCCGGCGCACAGACCTCGGGCGACCTGGGCTCCGTGCAAAGCACGGCTGTTTCGTCGTCGGGTAACAGCGCGGCTGCAAGCAGGAAAGTCGAATCCGCACCGGCTCAAGCTCCTTCGCAAGGCTCACTTACGGCAACCGAACCGCAGTCGACGATCAGCCGCCGCTACATTGAAAACAGCACCGCGCCGACTGCAACCTACAGCGACATCGCCAATATCGCGCCGAGTGTTCAGAGCGTCAATCCGAACGGCCCCGGCCTGATGGAGTCGGCGGGTGTCACCATCCGTGGCTTTCAGGACGGTCAGTACAACGTGACATTCGACGGCATTCCGTTCGGCGACACGAACGACTTCACTCATCACTCGACATCGTTCTTCACATCGCAATTCCTCAACGGCATCACCGTCGATCGCGGGCCCGGCGACGCGTCGCAAATCGGCTTCGCCACGTTCGGCGGCCTGCTCGGCATGCAGTCGAAGGACCCAACGATGACCCCGTCGGCCTCGCTGATCGGCTCGTATGGCAGCTATAACACCTGGCTCGCCGGCGCCGAGTTCAACACGGGCGACGTACAGCAGCTGGGTGACGCACGCGCAATGTTCGGCTACACGCAAAGCAGCAGCGACGGTTATCTGACCGGTGCGGCCCAGCGTCGGCAGAATGTCTACTTCAAGCTTGAGAAGCCGCTTGGCGACGATACGCTGCTCACGCTGTTTGCCACCTACAGCAAGATCCATCAGGACGTCTCGTACGGCACGACCGCGGCCCAGATCGCGCAGTTCGGCCCCAACTACGGACTGTCCAGCGATCCGACGAGCCAGGCGTTCTCGGGTTACAACTTCGACCTGATCAATACGGACTTCGAGTACATCGGCATCCAGTCTAAAGTCGCGCAGTGGGCGATCGACAACAAGCTCTACACGTACGGGTACTACCACAACGGCTTCAACGGCATGGATCCGAACGGCGAAACGCCGAACGGCACCATCTACGGCGCGAACAACGTACCAGGCCAGGAGATGAACAACAACTACCGCGCGTGGGGCGATGTGCTGCGCGCCCAAAGAGATCTCGGTCCGGGCACGCTGGAACTCGGAACCTGGCTCGCGTACCAGACGAATTTCCGCAACAACTTCAACGTCGACGACAGCCTCAACTTCGCGTTCACGTCGCCGAACTTCGCCATGAACGACAACTTCCTCACGTGGCAGCCGTATATCCAATACGCGCTGAAGTTGCCGTACGGCCTCACGATCACGCCCGGTGTGAAATACGCGTCGTTCACGCGTCATCTGTACTCGGACATGAACCAGGGCTCGGGCACGCCGGTGGACTTCAGCCATACCTGGACCAAGGTGCTGCCGTCGCTGCAGATCCACGAGCAGATCAATCCGGTCTGGAGTGCCTACGCTCAGTATGCGCAGGGCTTTCTCGCACCCAATCTGAACGCGCTTTACGTCAACAATCCGGCTATCTCCGGCCAACCCTCGCCGGAGCAGACCGACAACTATCAGATCGGCACCACCTATAAGACCGATCGCGTCACGGCCTCCGTCGACCTGTACTACGTGAACTTCAAGAATGCGGTCACGAACCAGACGATCGGCGGCGTCACATTCTTCCAGAACGCCGGTGGGGCGATCTACAAGGGCGTCGAAACGGAAGGAACGTACTACGCGGGGCTCGGCTTCAGCCTGTACGGCAACTTCACGGTCAACTCGGCGAAGCAGAAGGGCACTAACGACTGGATGCCCAACTCGCCGCGCGAGACGGCCGCGTTCGGCGTGATCTATGAACACGGTCCGTTGACCGGCTCGCTAATCACAAAGTTCATCGGCCGGCAGTACGGCCTCACGGGCAATCAGATCCCGATTGGCGGTTATGCCGTGACGAACCTCGCCACCGGTTACACGTTCAAGAGCCCCTCGCCGTGGTTCCGCGACGTACGCCTCGGTTTCCAGATCGACAACCTCTTCAACCGGACCAGCATCGACTGGCTCGCCGGCCAGACTGTTGCTGACGGTACGCCGCTCTACTACACGGTCCCGGGCCGCGCGTTCATCGGAACGATGCAGATGGACTTCTGATCTTCACCAGGAAACTTCTATCCATGAACCTTGCTCACCTCACCGACCTTGCGAACGATTCAGGCGGCGTACTCTACGTCATCGCTACGATGCTGTTCATCGCCTTGACGATTATCATCGAGCGCCTCTGGTATCTGCACCGTGTAGCGGGTAGTGGCCGCGATGCGCTCGAGCAACTCGACCACCTCAATCCGTTGAATGTGGCCGCGCTCGTATCCTGCGCCGAGCAATTCGACGACTTGCCCACCGGCAGACTGATAAAGACGGCGGCGAGCGTTCCAGGGCAGGCGTCGCGCGAAGAACTTGGCGCTTGCCTCGACGAAGCGATCATGCGCGAGGCGCCGCGCATCGACCGCCTGCTGTGGGTGCTCGATACGATTGTCACGCTGGCGCCGTTGCTTGGCCTTTTCGGCACGATCGTGGGCATGTTCAACGCGTTTCAGGTCCTGTCGAATCCGGGCAATGCGCCGACCCAGGTCACGGGCGGCGTCGCCGAAGCGCTGGTCGCGACGGCATCGGGCTTGTTCGTGGCGATGATCGGGCTGGTATTTTTCAACGGCCTGCACAATCGGGCACGCGCCGTATTGCATCAGCTCGAGACCTTGAAGGCCGCACTCGTCAACCGCCTCGCGGCAACCTCGCAGGAAGCCGCGAAGCCAGTGCGTGAGACGCCGCGCGCGGTAGTCGGCAAGCTCGCGTCGCAGGGAGTGTGACGATGAAGTACTTCGAAGCGCGCAAGGCTCGCATCGAGATCATTCCGATGATCGACATCATGTTCTTTCTGCTGGTGTTCTTCATCATGATCACGCTGCACATGATCCCGAATGCGGGTCTGCGCACGCAATTGCCTTCGAGTGCTACGACGCAGTCGTTGCCGCCGCCGAAAGTGACGATCACGCTTGCCGTTGACGGCAGCGTGTCCGTCGACGGTAAGACGCTCAGCACCGCGCAACTGACGGCGATGCTTGCGGCGCGCCCGGATGTCGCCCACACGGCGGTGACGATTGCCGGCTCGAAGGAAGCGCAGCTCCAGAAGCTCGTCGCCGTGATGGACGCGTGCCGGGCCGCGGGCGTCACGCAGATCGCGCTGGCCGCGCAACCTGTGGCGAACTGATATGGCGACTGTACCCGTCTCCGGCATGCCGCAAGAACGCACCCGCCTATTTCCCGCCGCGGCGCTTGCGCTGGTCGCGGAGGCGCTGTTGCTCGGCGGTGCGTTAGTGTTCCTGACGCACAAGGCGCCGGCCCCGGTCGAACTTCCGCCGACCACGCTGACCCTTGCTGCGCCACCCGCGCCGACCCCGCCGACCCCGCCGACCCCGCCGGCGCCAAAGCCGGTTGTTCCAACACCGCCGAAGCTCGAGACGCCGCCGGTGCGGCCGGTTGTGCCGGTGCATCACCTGGTGACGCATACACCGCCGCCGAAGCCTGCGGTTGCGCCGCCGCTGCAGCCGGTTCAAGCGCCCGCGCCGGTGCTGCCTTCGGTCGCGCCGACTGAGCCGGCGCCCGCGCCGCCTCCAGCGCCTGCACCGCCTGCCGCTCCTACTAAGGCATCGCCGAGTTTCGAGGGCGCATTGCGCGCGGCGATTCAGGCGGCGCTGCGTTACCCCGAGTCGGCGCGTATGGCCGGCATGTCGGGACGCACACGAGTCGCGTTTCAGTATCGCGACGGCGTGGTGTCGGATGTGCGCGTGATCGTCCCAAGCGGACTGGGCTTGCTGGACCGCGCGGCGGTCGCGGCAGTGCGCGACGCGGCTTATCCAAAGCCCGATCCGGCCTTCGTGGGTAAGACGCTTTCCGAGCAGTTGTGGGTCACGTTCGATCTCGATCGCCCCGACTGACCGAGAAGGCGCGCGCACCCCAATCAAATCAACAGAATTAACTGGAGTCATTTCGACGTGAAACGAAGCAAAACTTTGCACATGCTGATTGCCGGCGGTCTTCTATCCGGATTGTTATGTAGCGCGGCGCACGCCGTGACCGCGAAGACCGGCGCGCAGTTCGAAGTGACCGGGCGTTATGCGCTGCAAGGCGCCGAGCGTTGGGACTACGTCGCATACGATCCGGTCCGGCATCATCTGTTCGTGAGCCGCGATGACCACGTTCAAGTGGTCGACACGCATACCGGAAAGCTGTTCGGCGAAATAAAAAACACCGACGGTGTGCACGGTTTCGCGTTCGTCCAGGATCGCAAGCTCGGTTTCGTGACCAACGGCCGCGCGAATACGATAACGGTCATCAACCTCGATACGCTGAAGGCGGTCGACACCATTAAAGCCGCGGGTCCCGATCCGGACGGCATTCTGTATGTGCCGTCCCTGCAGCGCGTCTACGTCAGCAACGGGCATGACAAAAGCGTGAGCGCAATTGACGTTGCAACGCGCAAGATTGTCGCGACCACGCAGGTCGGCGGCAAGCCGGAGGCGCTTGCCGCCGACGGTCAGGGGCACGTTTTCGTCAACGTGGAAGACAGGAGTGAGATCGTCGAGATTGATGCGAGTTCTGCTGAAGTAGTGGCGCGTTGGCCGCTTGCGCCCTGCGAGAAGCCGTCGGGACTCGCCATCGACGCTAAGAACGAGCGCCTGTTCACCGTGTGCGCGAACGAACACATGATGGTGGTGGATGCGAAGTCGGGCCATGCGGTGGCCGACTTGCCGATTGGCGGGCATCCAGATGCCGCCGCGTTCGATCCGGCGTTGAAGCTGGCGTTCAGTTCCAACGGTGCGAATGGCACGCTGACGGTGGTCCACGAAGACGACGCGGATCACTACAGGGTCATGCAGAACGTGCAGACGCAGGAAGGCGCAAAGACGATGGCGCTCGATCCGCAGACGCACCGCGTGTACCTGGTGTCTTCGAAGTTCGGTCCTGCCGAAGCGGCGACGGCGCAAGATCCTCATCCGCGTCCAACGATCATTCCTCACACGTTCGAAGTGCTCGTCGCGCAACTTAAGTAAGCGTGGTCCATTGCTGGCTTGCCGTATTACGTCTGCGGCGCATGCCGGATAGCGTCGATCCGGCGCCGCGGCGACAAGTCCGGCGGCCGAGCCGCGCAGATCGTCTGCGTTCGTCAACTTGACAGAGCCCATGCAACAGATACTAACCAGCACTGTTGCTTTGCTATTTTTAACCCGCCGTTTTAACCGGAAAAATAACGATCCTGTAATCTGCCGGACGGCCTGGGGTAACGAAGTGGTCGCTATGCTGGGAATTAACCTCCCGCGGTTAGGCGCGGGCGTAGCGACGCGACTCCATCCCCCGCGAGGAGCTCGACGTCTAACAGATGGAGTGCACACCTATGGTTTCTCGCCCCCTCACACTGCTGTATTGCGCCCGAAACTTGCCAGCCAGCATGCGCCGGGGAACACGATGAACCAGTTGGCTTCGATACGCATCTTCGCCAAGGTTGCGGAGTGCCTGAATTTCGCCGAAGCCGCCAAGCAATTGGGCATTTCCAATTCGGTTGTCACGCGCAGTGTCGCGACGCTCGAGGAACACTTAGGCGTTCGGCTGATCAATCGGACTACGCGGCGCGTATCGTTGACGGCGACAGGCCGGCTGTATTGGGAGCGCTGCACCGAGTTGCTCAGGCAGCTCGACGACATGGACGAATGTATCGCCGCCGCAGTGGGACAGCCTGGCGGTTCGCTACGGATCGCGGCGTCGTCGCTGTACGCGACTACCGATCTACCGGACATGCTGGCCGCCTACCGTGCCCACGAACCCCGCGTGAGTTTCGACCTGACCGTGTTCGACAATATGAGCGACGTCGCGGCCAGCGAGTTCGATGTGTGCTTCAGTGCGGAGCGTCGCCTGCGTGATTCGTCGCTGGTGTGCCGGCCGCTCGCGCAAACACGCGACGTGATTGTTGCAAGCCCCGACTATCTGGCGCGTCGCCCTGCGCCGTGCACGCCGGGCGAGCTGGACTCGCACGACGTGCTCGTCGCGTCGGATGCGCCGAGCCGTTACTGGGAGTTTCGCGACGCCCACGGCACACAACGCGTCGTTGTGCGGCCGATCCTGAACATACAAAGTCCTCACGTCATCAAGCGTGCGGTGCTGGCGGGACTCGGAATCGCGCGCTTATCACGTTCGTTCGTACAGAACGAACTGACCAGCGGCAGCTTGTGTGCGTTGCTGGATGACGTCACGCTATGTGGCGACGAACGCACTGTGTGGCTGCTCTATCTCGGGCAGCCGCACATGGCGGTTGCTTTGCGCAGCTTCGTTGATTTCGTCGTGGAGCGCTATCGTCGGAAACCGTTCGAAGGCAAGGCACAAAGCGACGTACGCGTCGGCCCCGTACAACACCAATCGAGCAATACTGAATTGCTGTGGGGCGGGATTTTGTAGGTCCTAAAGTGCGAACAACCGACGTCGGCTGCGCCCGGACTCCGCGCAAATAGCGCGGGTGGCGCAGCGGCGCGGTGTTCTTACCCACAAGGATCCGACTACATGAAAAGACTCCTGATTGCCGCGGTCGCCAATACCGCGCTCGGCTGTACATTTGCCCCTATCAGCGCGATGGCGCAAAGCAGCGTCACGCTGTACGGCCTGATCGACGAAGGCCTGAATTACACCAACAATACCGGCGGCCATTCGAACGTACAGATGGAAAGCGGTTTTGCGCAAGGCTCCCGCTGGGGTCTGAAGGGGGCGGAGGACCTGGGCGGTGGGACCAAGGCAGTCTTCCAGTTGGAAAACGGATTCGACGTCAACTCGGGCAAGCTCGGCCAGGGCGGCCGGATGTTCGGACGTCAGGCGTACGTCGGCCTGAGCTCAACGCAATTCGGCACGCTGACGATGGGCCGGCAATATGACTCCGTCGTCGACTTCCTCGCGCCGCTCACGGCAAACGGAAACTGGGCGGGCTATCTGATGTCGCATCCGTACGATAACGACAACACCGACAACTCCTTCCGTTTGAACAACAGCGTGAAGTACACGAGCAACACGTACGGCGGCGTTACGTTCGGCGGCCTGTACGGCTTCAGCAACCAGGCAGGCGGCTTCGCGAACAATCGGTCTTACAGCCTCGGCGCGCAATACGTTGGCAGCAATGTGACGGTGGCCGCGGCCTATATGCAGATCAACAATCCGGGCGGCACGACAGGCGGTTCGCTCGCTGCCGACGACACCGACTTTTTCGCCGGCCGTCAACAAGTCTGGGGCGCGGGCATCAACTACACGATCGGACCGACGTTGCTCGGCTTTGTGTATAGCCATACGAGCCTGAACGACGCGACCGGCTCGGTCTACGTCGGCAACTTCGCAAACACCGCGACCAGCCTGAAATTCGATAACTTCGAACTCAACGCCAAGTATCAATTGACGAAGGCCGCGTATGTCGGCGCGATGTACAACTACACGATTGCCCACTTCGACTCCAGTGCGGGCAATTCGAAGCCGAAATACCAGCAGGTGGGCTTGATGGCGGACTATAACCTGTCAGCGCGCACCGACGTCTACGTGCAGGGTATGTACCAGCACGCATCGGGTGGCGGCACGGTGTCGGCTCCATTGAATACCGCGTATATAACGGGCGCGGATGCACCGTCGTCGAGCGCGAATCAGGTCCTCGCGCGCGTCGGTATCCGGCACAAATTCTGATCGCTTGCGCTTTGCGGTCATCGGGCAGTGTTTGCCCGATGACTGGGCGGCACGCATTGCTTCACGGCATCAGTTCGACGCCGACTCCGAATGGGCGGCTGCGGAGTCTGTGGTAGTTGTCGGGCTTGCGGCGTCGGTGCCATGCCGGATCGCATAGATTTCCCGATTGCGGGCGACGGCCTCTGCAGACGGCGGATAGTCGCTCCTGGGTGCCGGTACGAGGCCGTCTGCCTCGGCCTGCACGAGTTGAGCGTACACCTCGGCCCGCGTCAAGCCGCCGGTGGATGACTGGGCGAAAGCATTGGCGCCGAACGACAAGCTGAAGGCGATCACAGCGAAGGCGGTAAGCAGTTTCATGGTGTTTCTCCGGTTGGCGAGGAATGAATGGCTTGCACCACCATTCCTATTGTTGTCATTCCGGCTGTCGACGCGTTGACCGCAGGATTACCGTTTCGTTAACTACACGAAGCGTGGAGTGCAACTGCATTGCAGCGCGTGCCTCGGGTATGCCTTCGCATAGCGGCTTGTGGCTCGCGCGAGCCGTCGCATCAACATTTAAGGGAACACACATGTGCGCAGCGAAGCACCACGCAAAGCCGGTAGGTTTGTCGCTGGTTGTCGATAACTCGACGGTGGGTGACAGGGCAACATATCGCGAAGCGCCGTCCGCGGAGGGTATTCCTGAAGGCTGGTTCGAGGAAGAAGTTGGATATGTCGGCGCGCTGCCTTCGGCGGTTCACGCTCTGGCGGACCCGGATGAAAGCGGACGTGACGGCCATGACTGAAGCAACCTGCGAGGCCTATCAATCCCTGGGCCTGAGTGTATTGTTAAGGGCGGCGACCGCGGGCAATGATCTGACGCCACTGGGCGTGAGTCTGCTTGAGTACGCGCAGCGCCATGACGATCCTGGCGCGCTGCTCGACCTCTCGCTGGTTCTGGAGATGAAATACGAAAAGCCGGCGGCGCTTGCCGTTCAGCGGCAGGCATTGCAGATGCGCCGACTTTACCGGATAAAAAATGCCAGCACGGAAAGTCCCTCGGTAAAGTTGCTGGTGCTGAAAGCGCCCGGCGACCTGATGGCGAATACGCCGGTCGAGTGCCTTCTTGAACACGCCGACTTGCAGGTCGACGTGCTCTATATCGACGAACACTCCACGCAGGAATGCCGCTTGCCGGAGCATGATGTCGTGTTGGTGGCGGCATGCGCGCTGGATGAGAATATCGCCGCTCTCGACCTGATCGCCTCGTTGTTACCCACGACAACAAAGCCCGTGCTCAACCTGCCGGAACGTATCGCGCACACGACGCGCGAAGCGGCCTACGCGCTGCTGGGCGGCGTCCCGGATATCTGTATGGCGCCAACGAGACGCGTTTCGCGCGCTCAAATTCTGGATCTGCTCGCGGGTCGATCCGACAACCTCGTCATGCTGGACTCGGATTATCCGCTCATCGTCCGCCCGGTCGGATCGCATGCCGGCGAGGGGTTGGAGAGAATTTCCTGCGCCGCGGAACTTGCCGATTACGTGGATCGTTCGGCTGTCGCCGAGTTGTACATCGCGCCCTTCATCGACTACAGCAGTGCGGACGGTCTGTTCCGTAAATACCGGATCGTAATGATCGGGATGACGCCTTTTTTGTGTCATATGGGCATTTCGGCGCACTGGATGGTTCATTACCCCTACGCGGAAATGATCGCGCATCCGGAGCGCCGGGCTGAGGAGGAGCGTCTGATGGCCAATTTCGACACCACCTTTGCGGTGCGCCATCGCGAAGCTTTGCGCGCTGTAGTCGAGCGGACAAGCCTGGACTACGTCGGATTCGATTGCGCCGAAACAGAAGACGGAAGGCTGCTTATTTTCGAAATCGCGACAGCTATGGTCGTCCACGATATGGACGATGCGGCCTTGTTTCCGTACAAGCTTGCGCAAATGCGCCGGGTGTTCAGTGCATTTCATCAATTGCTGCTTGCCGCGCGGGTTGGCCGCAATCCCTCGACCGGTGCCTGAATCCGGATCCCGGCGGCCTCCATTTCCCGGTGCGCCTCGTTATAGAATGCGGCTAAGAAGGCGCGATCGTGCGCCTCGACACCGGGCAGGGTGCAAGTTGACCGCAGAAACAAAGAAAAGAGCGCCGCGTCGCAAATCGAATGCAATTTCCGTGTTGGACGTGGCACGCGCAGCGGGTGTATCGACCGCGACCGTTTCGCGTGTGCTGAACGGCAACGCGACGGTAGCGGCCGAACTGCAGAACCGTGTACGCGAGATCGCGCAGACACTCGGCTACACGCCGCACGCCGCAGCGCGCGCGCTGGCGTCGCAGCGCTCGAAGACGATCGGTGCGGTGATTCCGTCGCTGGAAAACCAGAACTTCGCGATCGGTGTGTTCGCGCTGCAAAAGCGCATTGGGGAAGCCGGCTATACGTTGCTGCTTGGCTGTTCGTACTACGACCAGGAGGACGAACTGAAGCAGGTGCGTGCGCTGATCGCGGACGGCATTGCCGGCCTGATGCTGGTAGGCCGTAACCACTCGCCTGCGCTGTACGAACTGATCGAAAAGGAGCAGATTCCGCTCGTCAACGGCTGGACCGTCGATCACGATCATCCTTATGTCGGATTCGACAATGTCGCGGTGGGTCGGCGCCTCGCCGAGTATCTGCTCGAACTCGGGCATGTGCGATTCGGCATGATTACCCAGATGACGCAGCACAGCGATCGTGCGGCTGATCGCGTCGTTGGTGTGCGCGCGGCGCTGCAGTCACGTGGGCTGCAGTTGCGCCACGAGCATCTGATCGAGATGCCGCATAAGATTATTGAAGGCCAGATGGCGATGAAGGCGCTGATGAACGGTCCCGAGCGTCCAACGGCTGTCATCTGCGGTACCGATCTGCTTGCAATCGGCGCGCTTGCCGAAGCGCGCGAGTCGGGTATCGACGTACCGGGCGAGCTGTCGATAGCGGGCATCAACGACATCGAGTTTTCCAGCTTCACGTCGCCGCCGTTGACGACCATGCGGCTCGCAGCCGACGAAATCGGCGCGCGCAGCGCCGAGTATCTGCTCGCCCGGATCGAAGGGCGGCCGGTCAGTTCGCAGTACATCGTGCCGACCGACCTGATCGTGCGCGGTACAACGGGGCGCCCTCGCACCACCTAGGTCGGCGGCACACGGCGTGGCGCCTTGTGAAAACACGAACCGGGGCCGCCAGTCGCCAGACGCATGGACGCGCGGGACGACGGCGGTGGCCCTCCATGCAGGCTGGAATCGTCCCGCGGTGTCGACTGCGATCCGCGCCTAACCCTTCGCGCCCAGCCGGAACTTGTGCAGCAATGGCTCCGTATACCCGGCAGGCTGCGCGCGCCCTTCAAAAACCAGCGCCTTCGCCGCTTTGAAGGCGAGCGATGTGTCCAGGTGACCGGTCATGGGCTGGTACTGCGGGTCGTTGGCGTTCTGCGCATCCACCACTTTCGCCATGCGCTTGAACGTTTCGTTCACCAGCGCCTCCGACACCACCCCGTGATGCAGCCAGTTCGCAATGTGCTGGCTCGAAATGCGCAGCGTCGCGCGGTCTTCCATCAGACCGATATCGTGAATATCCGGCACCTTCGAGCATCCGACGCCCTGATCGATCCAGCGCACCACGTAACCCAGAATCCCTTGCGCGTTGTTCTCGATTTCCTCGCGGATTTCCTCCTCCGACCACTGCGCCTTTTCGACCACAGGTATGGTCAGCAAGCCATCGAGCAGTTCATCGCGTACGCTGTCGTAGCCCGTCGTTTCCAGCTCCTGCTGCACGGCCTGAACGTCAACTTGATGGTAGTGCAGCGCGTGCAGCGTTGCGGCGGTCGGCGACGGCACCCAGGCCGTGTTCGCGCCCGCTTTCGGATGCGCGATCTTCTGTTCGAGCATCGCGTGCATCAGGTCGGGCATCGCCCACATGCCCTTGCCGATCTGCGCGCGTCCGCGCAATCCCGAGCTTAGGCCGGCCAGTACGTTATTACGCTCGTAAGCCGCGATCCACGCCGACGATTTCATATCGCCCTTGCGCATCATCGGACCCGCTTCCATGACGCTGTGCATCTCGTCGCCGGTGCGATCCAGGAAGCCCGTATTGATGAACGCCACGCGTGCCGATGCCGCCGCAATGCACGCCGGCAGGTTGACGCTCGTGCGGCGCTCCTCGTCCATGATGCCCATCTTGATGGTGTGGCGCGGCAGCCCCAGCAGATCTTCGACGCGACCGAACAGTTCATTGGCGAACGCGACTTCGGCTGGCCCGTGCATCTTCGGCTTGACGATGTAAATCGAGCCGGTGCGCGAATTGAGCTTGTTTTGCAGGTCGTGCATCGCGCCCAGCGATGTCATCACGGCATCCAGAATGCCTTCGGGAATCTCATGACCGTCGCGATCGACGATCGCCGGGTTTGTCATCAGATGCCCCACGTTGCGAATGAACAGCAACGAGCGGCCATGCAGCTTCACGGTCGAGCCGTCGGGCGCGGTGTATGTGCGATCGGCGTTCAGGCGGCGCGTGAAGGTCTTGCCGTTCTTCGTGACTTGCTCGGTCAGTTCGCCTTTCGCGAGGCCGAGCCAGTTGCGGTAAAGCTGGACTTTGTCGGCGGCGTCGACGGCGGCAACCGAGTCTTCGCAATCGATAATCGTCGAGACGGCCGCTTCCATCAGCACGTCTTTCACGCGCGCTGCGTCGGTCTTGCCGATCGGGTGCGTGGCGTCGATCTGGATCTCGAAGTGCAGGCCGTGGTGCTTAAGCAGGACGGCGGAAGGGGAGCCAGCGTCGCCCTGATAGCCGATGAACTGTGCCGGAACCTTCAATGCCGACGAGCCGTTCTTGAGCGTGACGGCTAGCTTGCCGCATTCCACGCGGTATGCGATGGCGTCGACGTGCGAGCCGTTGGCGAGCGGCGCGGCTTCGTCGAGGAAGGCACGGGCACGCGCGATCACGCGCGCACCGCGGACTACGTTGTAGTAAGCGGTGCGTACCGCGCCGTCGGTTTCGGGGATGGCGTCGGTGCCATAGAGCGCGTCGTACAGGCTGCCCCAGCGTGCATTGGCGGCGTTGAGCGCGTAGCGCTGGTTCGAGAGCGGCACGACGAGTTGCGGTCCCGCCTGTTCGGCGATTTCGGTATCGACGTTCTCAGTCGTCGCTTTCACGGCTGCGCTCGCCGGTACGATATAGCCGATGCCTTCGAGAAATGCGCGGTATGCCTTCAGATCGCGCACCGGCCCCGGATTTGCGCGGTGCCATTGGTCCAGCTCCGTCTGCAGACGGTCGCGTTCTGCGAGCAACGCGCGGTTCTTCGGCGCGAGGTCGTGGACGAGGGCATCGAAGCCTTTCCAGAACACCTCGCTGTCGATGCCGGTCCCGCGCAATGCTTCATCGTCGACAAATTTACTCAGAACAGCCGCGACGCGCAGCCCGTTTCGCTCGATCATTTCACCCATCATGTGCTCCAACATTTCCAATGTATCAATCAGCCGTTGAGGCTGTTTGCTGCGATTCTGGCCACTTGCGAATCCTGCTCCGGCTTGACCCCGGACACGCCGACCGCGCCCACAATGTGCCCGTCGACCACGACCGGGACGCCGCCTTCCAGCGTGCCGGCCAGCGGCGCGCTCAGGAATGCGGTCCGGCCGCCGTTGATCATGTCTTCGTACTGCTTCGATTCACGCCGGCCGAGCGCCGAGGTACGCGCCTTTTCGGTCGCGATGTAAGCGCCGATCGGCGCACAGCCGTCGAGTCGGAGCAAGGCCAGCAGGTGGCCTCCGTCATCCGCAACCGCAATGGTGACTGCCCACTGGTTTTTCTCTGCTTCCGCGCGCGCGGCTTCGAGGATTCGCGTAGCTTCTACAACGGTCAATACGGGTTTGCTTTGCATGTCGGGGTTATCAAGTCTGGGTTTCAAAGTGAAGCGTCGCCACCGGCGCATGCCGGTGACCGGGATACGTTGCGCGGCGAACCGGGTTAGCCACCCAGGGCGCCCTGGGTGTTGACGTGGACCGCATAAATGGACTGCGACGCGGCCATGAACAGCCGGTTACGTGCACGTCCGCCAAAACACAAATTCGCGCAGCGCTCGGGCAGGGCGATCCGGCCAATCATCTTTCCTTGCGGCGAAATGACCATGACGCCATCGAGTTCGTCGTTGCCCATGCCCCAGCCGCACCACAAATTGCCGTCGATGTCCGCGCGCATTCCGTCGATCGTGCCGACTCCGGCGTCGTAGAACATCCGCCCTTTACCGATTCCGCGACCGTCCGCGTCCATTTCATAGACGTGAATCATCCGGTTTGGCACGCCGCGCGATTCGATGATGTAGAGCAGCTTTTCGTCGGGTGAAAAGCACAGGCCGTTTGGCCCTTTCAGGTCGCGCGTGACGACGGACGCTTCGCCCGTCACGCCGTCGATCCGGTAGACGGAGTGCGGGAGTTCCTGTTCCGCCTTGATTCCTTCGTAGTGTCCGGAAATGCCCATCGGCGGATCGGTGAACCAGATGGAGCCGTCCGATTTCACTACCAGATCGTTGGGGGAATTAAGTGATTTGCCTTCAAAGGAATCGAGAAGGACGGTGATGCTGCCGTCGTATTCCGTGCGTGTGACGCGGCGCCCGTGCTCGCACGTGACGAGCCGTCCCTGCCGGTCACGGGTATTGCCGTTCGCGTAGTTGGAAGGTTTCCGGAACACGCTGACCACGCCTGTTTCCTCCTCCCATTTCAGCATCTGGTTGTTCGGAATGTCGCTCCAGAGCAGATAGCGTCCATCGCCGAACCAGACTGGACCCTCGGTCCACCGGTAGCCTGTCGCCAGCCGTTCGACAGCCGAAAAGGCCACGCGGTATTTATCGAAGGAAGGGTCTAGCGAAATCACCCGGGGGTCGGGGTATCGCTCAGCTTGTTGCCACATCTCAATCTCCAGTTCGGGTAGCCGGCAATTCCGCCTCTGCGGCGGCACGACCGGTAGTATAAAGGTAAATGAGTAAGCGCTTTCTCTTGAATTCGAGACTGAAGTACCATAAGATGCCTGAAATTCTTGAGTTTTGAGCTGCTGAACATTGGCCGTAGCGGTTATGCAAGAAAGCGATTACTCGGTTCGCGCCCTGTTTGATCGTCCGGTGCAAATTTTTGGAAGGGCAATGCCTGATGTCTGAGATGACGAGCAAGGACGTAACCGGCCCCGTGATCCGGTTGCATCCCGCTGACAATGTGGTAATCGCGCGCATCGACGTCGCAATCGGTACGCCGGTTCCGGCGGAAGATTTTGTTTGCCGCAGCCAGGTGGCCGCGGGTTACAAGATCGCGGCGAGGCCCATCAAAAAAGGTGAGCCGGTCCGCAAATACAACGTGGTGATCGGTTTCGCCGCAACGGATATTGCCCCCGGCACGATGGTTCATAGCCATAACGTCGAGTTCCGCGAGTTCGACCGGGACTACGCATTCGGCGCTGACTACCGCCCCGTCGAGATGGTGCCCGAAGCCGGGCGCGCCACGTTCCAGGGCATCGTGCGCGACAACGGCGAGGTTGCCACGCGCAACTACATCGGCGTGTTGTCGACAGTCAATTGTTCGGCCACGGTCGCGCACAGGATCGCCGAATGGTTCACGCCGGAACGGCTGGCGGATTACCCCAACGTCGACGGCGTGGTCGCATTTACGCACTCGATCGGTTGCGGCATGGAAATGAGCGGCGAGCCGATGGCGCTGCTGCGTCGGACCATGGCGGGTTACGCGCGCCATCCCAATCTCGCCGCGGCGCTGATCGTCGGGCTTGGATGCGAGCGCAACCAGTTGGCCGGGCTGATGGATCAGGAGGGACTCACGGCTGATTCGCGGCTGCACACGTTCATCATGCAGGAGAACGGCGGCACCCGCCGCACCATCGAGGCGGGCGTGGCTGCGGTAAAGGCGCTGCTGCCCGAGGCCAATCGCGTGAAGCGCAAGACGGTTCCGGCAAGCCACCTGAAGATCGGTCTGCAATGCGGCGGCTCGGACGGCTTTTCGTCGATCACCGCCAATCCCGCGCTTGGCGCGGCGGTGGATTTGCTGGTCCGTCACGGCGGCACGGCCATCCTCTCCGAAACACCCGAAATCTACGGCGTGGAACATACCCTCACGCGGCGTGCGGTCAGCCGCGAAGTCGGCGAGAAGCTCGTTGAGCGGATCCGCTGGTGGAAGGACGAGTATTCGGTCGGTCGGGACGTTCAGATCAACGGCCAGGTCAGCCCGGGCAATCAGGTGGGCGGACTGGCGAACATCTTCGAAAAGTCGATTGGCTCAGCGATGAAAGGCGGCACCGGCCCGCTGATGGAAGTGTATCGATACGCCGAGCCGGTGAGGCAACCTGGACTCGTTTTCATGGACACGCCCGGATTCGACCCGGTCTCCGCGACGGGGCAGATTGCGGGCGGCGCGAATCTCATTGCCTTCACGACAGGGCGCGGTTCGATGTTCGGCGCCAAGCCCGTGCCGTCGCTGAAGCTCGCCACCAACACGCCTATGTACACCCGTCTGAGCGAAGACATGGATCTGAACTGCGGCGGGATCCTGGATGGCGTTGCGTCGATCCGGAGTACGGGCCAAAAAATCTTCGACGCTATTCTTGCGGCCGCGTCGGGCGAGCGCACCAAAAGCGAAATGCTCGGGCTCGGCGACCACGAATTCGTGCCGTGGCAGATCGGCATCATGAGTTGAGTCCGCAGCGGCTCAGCGCATCGCGAGGGCGAACGGTCATTTACACCCATAAGTAAAACCGCCGCCCTGTAGATAGTCGGATAAAAGTAGCGGAGACAGCCCTTGAGTACCCAAACCACGGCAATACGAATACCCGACAGCGCGGCAAGCAACTCGATCTACACGCGAGTGACCTGGCGCTTCATGCCCTTGCTGTTTGTCTGCTACGTGGTGGCCTATCTGGATCGGGTCAACGTGGGCTTCGCCAAGCTCCAGATGCTCAGCGATTTGAACTTCAGCGAGGCGATGTACGGCTTCGGCGCCGGCATCTTTTTCGTCGGCTATTTCTTTTTCGAGGTGCCGAGCAATTTGCTTCTGCATCGGCTCGGCGCGCGCCGCTGGATCGCCCGGATCATGCTCACGTGGGCCGTGCTCTCGGCCGCGACCGCCTGGGTCACCACGCCCACGATGTTCTACGTATTGCGTTTCTTTCTGGGCGTGGCCGAAGCGGGCTTTTTTCCGGGGTTGGTGCTGTATCTCACTTACTGGTTTCCGTCGCATCGGCGCGGCAAGATGATCGCTTTCCTGATGGCCGGCAATCCGGTGGCGGGTATTGTCGGCGGCCCGATATCGGGCTTTATCATGCAGCGCCTGGCGGGAAACGCGGGGCTTGCCGGCTGGCAGTGGCTGTTCATTCTGGAAGCCGTCCCCGCGCTGATCCTGGCGGCCGTCATTTTCTGGTTCCTCGACGACCGGGTGAAGGACGCAAAGTGGCTGCCGGTGCAGGATCGCGACTTCATTGCAGCGGAAATCGATGCGGAAGAACGCACCAAAAGCCACGGTTCCGTGCGCGAGGTCTTCACGTCGCTCAAAGTCTGGACCCTGTGCGCGATTCTGTTCGGTATCGTGATGGGCTCCTATGCCGTCGGCTTCTGGCAGCCAACCATCATAAAGAGTTCCGGAATCAAGGACGCCTTCACCATCGGACTGCTCACGGTCGTGCCTTATCTGGCCGCCTTGATTTCAATGATCGTGGTCGGCCGCCATGCGGACCGTACGCGTGAACGCCGCTGGCACGTCGTGTTGCCGCAATGCGTGGCGGCGGCGGGTTTCGTGATGTGCGCCTACGCGGGCAGCAATACGTATATTGCGTTGCTTGGACTGACGCTTGCCGCTTCGGGCGTCATTACGGCCTTACCGATGTTCTGGGCCTTGCCAACGTCCTTTCTCGGCGGCACCGGTGCGGCCGCCGGCATTGCATTGATCAATTCGACGGGCAATCTCGCGGGATTCGTAAGCCCTACGCTTGTCGGATGGCTGAAGACGGTCACGCATTCGCTTGATTCGAGCCTGTTCCTGATTGCGGGGTCGCTGATCGTCTCCGCATGTCTCATCTTGACGCAGCTTCCCGCGAAGCTTGTCAACCGGTAGTACCTCCATGGCACTCGAGAGAAGTGCCAGACAATAATGTTCGGCATCCTTAATTACATGGAATAGAGGCAACATGAAGACTGGGAAGTATCGTTACGTTGTCGCGTTGCTTTTGTTTGTTGCGGGCGCGATCAATTACATGGACCGCGCGGCGCTTGGCGTGGTCGCGCCCATCCTGAACAAGGAGCTGAGTCTTTCACCATCGCAACTCGGCGTGGTGTTCAGCAGTTTTTTCTTTGGCTATTCCATCTTCGCATTCGTCGGTGGTCAACTCGCCGATAAGTACGGGCCGCGCCGGGTTTTCTCCTGGGCAATGGGGACGTGGTCCATTCTCTGCGGGCTCACTGCGGCCGCCACTGGATTTGGCACGCTGCTGGTCTCCCGGGCACTCTTCGGCTTCGGAGAGGGGCCGATGAATTCGACGACCAACCGGACCATCACCAACTGGTTTCCCCGGCATGAAACCGCAACCATGGTCGGCTTTACGTTTTCGGGCCAGACGGTGGGCAGTGCGATCGCCGGGCCGGTGGTCGGACTGATTGCCATTGCGTACGGCTGGCGCACGTCGTTTGTGATTATCGCCGCGCTCGGACTGGTGTGGATCGTCGCCTGGCGCATATTCGCGACCGACAAGCCGGCGCAAAGCGCATGGGTTGGCGAAGCGGAACGCGAGATGGTCGAAGCGAGCCGTGGCGCGGCACATCCGGCGGAAGGCGGCGACGAAAGCACGCCGCTGCGCAGCTACCTGTTTCGGCCGAGCACGCTCGCGCTTGGCGTCGGACTTTTCGCGGTGAACTACACACTGTTCGTGTTCATCTCGTGGATGCCGAGCTATTTCACCAACGCGCTGCATCTGGACATGAAGCACATGAGCATTCTGAGCGCAGTGCCCTGGGCCTGCGGCGGGATCGGATACTTCGGCGGCGGCCTGCTCGCCGACGCGTATTTCAAGCGCATGAGCAACAAGCTGCTGGCGCGCAAGGTCTCGGCAATCGTACCGCTGGCGCTGTCGGGTCTCGCCCTGGTGGGCGTCAGCATGGTCGATTCCGTGACGCCCGCAGTCCTGCTTGTCGCGTTCGCCGTGCTGTTCCTGACGGCTTCGTCGCAAGCCTGCTGGGCCATCATGCACGAGCTTGTGCCAGGCAGGCATCTCGGGGGCGTGAGCGGATTCGTTCACCTGATGAGCAACATTTCCGGCATCGTCGGTCCGACCATGATGGGTTTGGCGGTCCAGTACCTGGGCGGTTACAGCAGCGGCTTCATGCTCGGCGCGGCAGTCGATCTGGTCGGCGTGCTGGCCATGCTGCTGGTGATCGGCCGGCGCGCGTCAGGCGAGCCCGCCGGAACGCCTACCACCGCCGCATAAGCGGTCCGTCCTGCCGCGCAAGCGGTCAGGGCGTGGTACGCAGAGCCATCCGCCTGCGACGGTGAGTGCGGCCGCACGATCGGTCCCATGAGCATCAGTATTTTTTCGAGTCGATCCACTGCTATGAAACACGTCATCGTTGAAACTGAGGAAACCGGTTATCAGACACGTTCGCGGGTCGTATCGGTGGAGGCGCGCACCATCCGCGTGCCGCTTGAGCGCAGCACTGCATTCTCGACCCGTCTTGTCACTGCCCGCGACTACACGGTCGTGCGCGTCACGACAGCCGATGGCCATTACGGCATTGGCTTTTGCTACAGCGGCAACCGCGCCGGCATGCTGGTCACGTATGCCGTGCGTGAATTGTTCGCGCCGCTGTTGCTCGGGCGCTCCGCGCTCGACGTCGAAGGCTCGTGGTGCGCGATGTACGACGAGTCGCTGCTGCAAGGGCGGGCCGGCTCGGTCATGCGGGCGCTGTCCATCCTCGACATCGCCTTGTGGGACCGGAATGCACGCGCTACGGGGCTGCCGTTGAGCCGCTATCTCGGCGGCACATGCAGTGCCACCGTGCCGGCCTACGCCAGCGGTGGTTACTACCTCGAAGGCAAGACGCCCGAGCATCTCGGCGAGGAGATGGCGGGCTACGTGGCGCTCGGGTTTCGCGCGGTGAAAATGAAAGTGGGGCGGCTCGATCCGCGCAGCGAGGAAGCGCGGATCAGGGCTGCACGAGAGGCGATCGGCGACGACGTGCTGTTGATGCTCGATGCCAACAACGCCTGGTCCGACGTTCCGACCGCGCTCGAGTACATGCGCCGGTACGAGCCGTTCAACCCGTACTGGATAGAAGAGCCGTTCAGTCCGGACGACATCGAGAGCCATGCGCAACTGAGCCGGCGCACGCCGGTGACTGTCGCTACCGGCGAGATAGAAGCAGGGCGCTGGCGGCATCAGGAGTTGCTCGACAAGCGCGCGGCCCTGATTCTTCAGTCCGACGCGGCGGTATGCGGCGGGATTAGCGAATGGCGGCGGATTGCGGCGTCCGCCGCGGCCGTGGGCGTGACGATGTGCCCGCACTGGTTCCACGATCTACACGTTCATCTGGTGGCATCGACGACCAATGCACGCTACGTCGAATTTTTTCCTGACGATCAGGTGCTGAACTTTCGTCGACTAGTGGATACGCAACTGTCGTTCGCAGACGGCAAGCTGACCGTGCCGACTCGTCCAGGCCTCGGCTTCGACTTCGACGAAGCCGCGCTCAACGAATATGCGCTGGACGATTGGGCGTGAAGCTGAAGCAGTGAATAGCAGCGAGGCCGCCGGGTGCATATGCAACCGGCGGCCTTGTTCTTCGGGGCACATCAGGCGGCGACTTCGACTCCCGGCATCGAAAAGTCGATTTCGCGGAGTGCGGTGGCGAGCGCATCGCACTGCACTGGCGTCAGGTCGACTAGAGGAGGACGCACGATGCCCCAGTCGGGATCGTTCGAATACACGCCGATCGCGGCCTTGAGCGCGGGGATCATCGGGAACCTCGCGAACGCCGCACGCGTGGCGTCCAGGGCTGCCTGACGGGCGTCGGCGTCGGCCGATTGCCAGTGTCGATACAGTTCCACAATAGCTGCCGGATTGACGTTCCCGGTTGCCGTGATACAGCCGACGCCGCCCGCGCGCATGGTAGCCAGCAGGAAGTTTTCGTTGCCGGCGAACACGTCAAAGCCCTGTGGCTGGAAGCGCTCGAGCATGGCCTGCGTGTTGCTCCAGTCGCCCGAACTGTCCTTCACGCCGGCGATCACGCCCGGGAAAGCAGCGAGCAGCCGCTCGATCAGCGCAAGGCTGAGCGGCACCTGGGACACAGGCGGGATGTGATACAGATAAATGCGCAGTGCGTCGGAACCCACGCGCTCGATGATTTGCGCATAGCTGCGGAACAAGCCTTCGTCAGTGACGCCCTTGTAGAAGAACGGCGGCAGCATCAGCACGTTGTTCACCCCCAGCGAAAGCGCATGGCGTGACAGTTCGACTGTGTCAGTGAGTGCCGAGCAGCCGGTGCCCGGCATCAACCGATCGACCGGAATGTCCGCGCCAACCAGCGTTTCGAGCAGCTTCATTTTTTCGCTGACGGCGAGCGAATTCGCTTCCGAGTTGGTGCCGAAAACAGCAAGTCCGACATCCTGTTCGATCAGCCATCGGCAGTGACGGACGTAGCGGTCGTGGTCGGGGAGAAGATCTTTTGTGAACGGCGTGACCACGGGCGAGTAGACGCCGCGGGGCCGGTTGACTGAGGTCATCGCGTGTTCCTTTTGCTTGGGGTGGGGGTGTTTCGCGCCATTCAGCCGGCGATCTGCTGCGCGGACGAGCGGGCGTGGAGCGCTTCGGGGTTGACACAGGTCGACGAGAGCTGGCCATCGAGTGCTTCGATGAGATTGCGCACCGCGCGCATCGCCATGTTTTCGCGGGTCTGTTGTGTAGCGGAACCGATATGCGGCACCGCTACCACGTTCGATAACTGGAGCAGCGGCGAGTCCGGCGACACCGGTTCGCGTTCGAACACGTCGAGACCGGCGCCGAGAATGCGGCCTTCACGGAGATGCGCGATGAGGGCGGCTTCGTCGACGACCTGCCCGCGAGCACAGTTGATGAGAATGGCCGACGGCTTCATGGTCGCGAGTTCGGCGCTGCCGATCAGTCGCTCGGTGGCGGGCGATAGCGGCACCAGCACGCAGACGAAATCCGCAGTCGCAAGCAGTTCGGGAAGCGGCCGCCATTGCGCGCCGTAGCGTTCCTCTGCTTCAGGGTTGCGGGAGCGATTGGAATAGATCACGTCCATGCCGAAGCCGAGGGCGGCGCGTTTGGCGACGGCGCTGCCAATGCGTCCAAGCCCGACGATGCCCAGCGTCTTGTGATGTACGTCGACACCGAATTGCGCCTCGCCGATGGTCCGCGTCCACTGGCCGCGCCGCGTCCAGTCGGCGAGTTCGGAAATGCGGCGGGCGGTCGCGAGGATCAGGCTGAACACAAGGTCCGCGGTGGTTTCGGTGACTTCTTCGGGCGTATTCGTCAGAACAATGCCGCGGCGCGAGAGTTCGGGAACGTCGAACGCGTCGAAGCCTGCCGAAATGGTCGACGCAACCTGAAGCAGAGGCGCTGCGTCGAGGATCTGTGGCGTGATCTTGAGATTGTTGCCGACCATGCCATGAGCCGTGCCCAAGGCCCGCCTGAATGGCGCCAGGTCGCCGGAGGAAACGTCGACCAACTCGACCGAACAGTGCTCACGAAGGAGCCCCAGCACGGCAGGAGGCAACGAACGATAGGCCACGACATGCTTCATGAAGACCTCAGCGGAATGCTGTTAGAGAGGGGTGATGGGCGGCATCGGCCGCAACGAAAAAGAATCGCTTGCGGACAGACTATAAGTATCGGTAAGATTCTCGTCAAGATTATTGATAATTTCATCGAAGATTCAGGAGTAGCTATGAGCGAGAAGAAAAGCGGCTTGCGGAAGGGCCTGACGAACTACGGGGATGAAGGTTTCTCGCTTTTTCTGCGCAAGGCCTTCATCAAGGGTGCGGGCTATACGGACGACGCGCTGTCGCGTCCGATCGTGGCCATCGCGAACACGGGCAGTGCCTACAACCCATGCCACGGCAACGCGCCGCAGCTGATCGAGGCGGTAAAGCGCGGCGTGATGCTGGCTGGCGGGCTGCCGGTCGAATTCCCGACCATTTCGATCGCCGAGAGCTTTTCGCATCCGACCAGCATGTACCTGCGCAACCTGATGTCGATGGACACGGAGGAGATGATCCGGGCCCAGCCGATGGACGCGGTGGTGCTGATCGGAGGCTGCGACAAAACCGTCCCGGCCCAGTTGATGGGTGCGGCGGCGGCGGGCGTTCCTGCTATTCAACTGGTGACGGGCGCCATGCTCACGGGCTCGCACCGCGGTGAACGGGTGGGCGCATGTACGGACTGCCGTCGTTTCTGGGCGAGTTTCCGCGGCGATCAGATCGACGCAGCCGAGATCGAGGCGGTCAACAATCAGCTTGTCGCGACGGTCGGGACCTGTTCGGTGATGGGCACGGCAAGCACGATGGCGTGCATTGCGGAAGCCTTGGGCATCATGCTGCCGGGTGGTGCGTCAGCGCCTGCCGTGACCGCCGATCGCATCCGCATTGCGGAGCGCACCGGCGCGCAGGCCGTGGCGATGATCGGGCAGGATCTGAGTCCGGCGAAAATCCTGACCCCCAAGGCGATCGAAAACGCGTTGCGGGTGCTGCTCGCAATCGGCGGCTCGACCAACGGCATCATTCACCTCACGGCAATCGCGGGCCGGCTCGGCATTCGCATCGACCTTGAGAAACTCGACCAGATGGCGCGTGAAACACCGGTGCTCGTCGATCTGAAACCGTCTGGGCAGCACTACATGGAAGATCTGCATCGCGCCGGCGGCCTCACCACGGTCATGCGCGAGATCAAAGGGCTGCTGCATCTCGACGCTCTCACTGTGACCGGCCGCACGCTCGGCGAGGAGCTGGACCTCGCCCCGGCGAGCTTCCCGCAAGACGTTGTGCGCCCGCTTGACCGGCCGATCTTTCCGCAAGGCGGTATCGCGGTGTTGCGCGGCAATCTCGCGCCGGGCGGCGCGATCATCAAGCAGTCGGCGGCGAGCGCCAGCCTGATGGAGCACGAAGGGCGGGCTGTCGTCTTCGAGGACGCGGAGGATCTGGCGCGCCGTATCGACGATCCGGAGCTGGAAGTGGAAGCGCACGACGTACTGGTGCTCAAGCGGATCGGACCGGTCGGCGCACCGGGGATGCCGGAAGCGGGCTACATTCCGATCCCGCGCAAGCTCGGCCGCCTGGGTGTGAAAGACATGGTGCGCATTTCCGATGGACGCATGAGCGGCACGGCATCCGGCACAGTGGTCCTGCACGTCACGCCTGAAGCGGCGATCGGCGGTCCGCTCGCGATCGTACAAACGGGCGACCGGATTCGCCTGAGCGTGGCGGATCGTTCCATCGAACTTGCTCTCAGCGACGAGGAAATTGCAGCGCGTCTCGCCGCGCTGCCGGCGCACAAGGTGGATCCCGAGGAGCGTGGTTATCGCAAGCTGTTCCTGACGACGATCACTCAGGCTGACGAGGGCTGCGACTTTGACTTTTTGCAAGCGTCCCGGATTACCGCGACGGTTCCCGGCGACAGAAACAAGGGTTAAAGATCGCATTTTCGTATAGGCTCGCGGCTTAGATCATTTTGCGGATCCCTTTTATGAGCAACGCTGCCACGCCCAAACGCTCCAATGCACCCACGACGAAGACGGTCGAGCGCGACCGCAATATCGACGAGACGCTGCGCAGCGTCGCGGACGAACTCGAGGAGCAGATCGTCCTTGGCGTTCTGCATCCGCGCGAACGTCTCGTGGAAGACGATCTCTGCGAGCGCTTCAACCTGAAGCGTCACGTAGCCCGTCAGGTGCTGGTCGAGCTGGAGCGGCGCGGGCTGGCGGAGCGCCGCAAAAATGTCGGCGCGGTGGTCAAGTCGTTTACGCCGCGCGAGGTCACGGAACTGTATGCGCTACGCGAACTCCTGGAAGCAGACGCGGCGAGGCGCATCGTTTTTCCGGTCAGCAGCGAGGCGCTCGATGCATTAACGGCGATTCAGGCAGAGCACGACGAAGCAGCCATCGCCGGCGATCTGCGGCGTGTGTTTCGCGCGAACATGGCCTTTCACCATGCGTTCTTTGCGCTGTCGGAAAGCCAGGTTTTAACCGAGGCGATTCACGAATATGAACGCCGCACGCATGCCATTCGTTCGGTATCGATCGTGTTTCCCCAGTATCTGGAGAAGGCTCGCGCCGATCATCATCAGATGATCGAGGCGCTCCGATCCGGCGACCGGGAATCGTTGATCAAGTTATGCCGGGAGCACCTGGTGCCATCGCGCGATGCGTATCTTGAAGCGCACCATCGCCGCTCGGCCGGCTATGTCGTACAGAAGGGCGAGACCGAATAACCGCATTTATCTGAATCACGGAGAGGGTATCAATGACTCGAGTACTGATTACCGGCGCGGCCGGCCACATTGGACGTGTGCTTCGCGCCGGTTTCCAGGGCCACTATGAACTGCGCCTCGCGGATATTGCGCCGCAGGCGGAC
This sequence comes from Paraburkholderia sp. BGA-UO-ETr-F12, assembly GCF_059567945.1. Classification (NCBI taxonomy): domain Bacteria; kingdom Pseudomonadati; phylum Pseudomonadota; class Betaproteobacteria; order Burkholderiales; family Burkholderiaceae; genus Paraburkholderia; species Paraburkholderia sp. BGA-UO-ETr-F12. Next base: position 196,546 of record NZ_JCAQOZ010000056.1, read on the forward strand.
GCGCAGCCAGGTGAGGAAATCGTGACCGCGGACATCACGCGGCTGGAGGATCTTCTGCCGGTCATGCAGGGCGTCGATGTCGTCGTGCATCTTGCCGGCATTCCTGACGAGGATCGCTGGGAACGCATCCGCGATATGAACATCGAGGGTTGCTACAACGTGTTCGAAGCGGCCCGGCAAGCGGGCGTCAAGCGCGTGGTGTTCGCGAGTTCGAACCATGCAGTGGGTTTTCATCGTCGCGACCGGATGATCGACAACAGCGTCGAGCCGCGCCCCGACAGCCGCTACGGCATCTCGAAGGTGTTCGGCGAGGCGCTAGGCCGGATGTATGCGGACAAGCATGGCATGTCGGTTGCCTGCATCCGGATCGGTTCATTCCGTCCGGACAATCGGCCAACGGCACCGCGCCACCTGTTCACCTGGATCAGTCATCGCGACATGGTACAGGTGGCGCGCCGTTGCATCGACTATCCGGACTTTCACTTCGCGGTCGTGTACGGCGTATCCAATAACGCGCGCAATCGCTGGGACAACGCCAACGTGCGCTATCTCGGCTTCGCGCCGGAAGATGATGCCGAACTGTACGCGGCTGAGATCAACGCGACGGGAAAGACGGAAGATGCGCGTGAAGCGTTGTTTCATGGCGGCTTCGGCTGCCTGGTCGAATTCGACGGTGATCCGCTCCGCATCGATTGATCCGCCGTGCGAACAAGCGCGCCCGGTGCGAATCGAGGGGCGCTTTTCGCAGGCAGACTCAAGCGTGGACTTAGACATGCTGACCGGCGCCCTCGCGCCGGCTACCCCGGAATCAGCACGCGACTGCGTGTGAGCACCTCTTTTGCCAGCGCCACGATGGTGTCCGCGCCGCTCAGACACTCTTCCTGATAGGCGACAAAAAACCCCTGCTGAGTGATCGGCCGTTCAGTGTTGAGCACATGAATCAGCCCGGCATCGATCTCCGCGCGCATGATCGCGGGCGACAACACGGCGGCCGCATGTCCGGCCGCCACCAGTCGCGACATCATCGACAGGGAATTGCATGAGCTGATGTTGTCCGGATTGCAACCGGCGCTGCGCAACCAGTTCATCACAAGCGAATGGTTCGATGACGGCTGCGAGACAGTAATGATCGGCACCGACGCAAGCTCGTGAGGCGCGACACTGCAGTTGGGTACGAGTTGCGGCGACGCAACCCAGTGCAGATCAGTGTAGCCGATGGCAGTCTCGACCACGTGAGGCGCATCGGTGGAATCGTTCAGTATCGCTATGTCCAGTTCGTGAGCGCCGAGCTTGCGTCCTAATGCGACGCCCACATCGATTGTCAGTTCGATCTTCATGTGCGGATATCGCGACTTGAGCTGCGTCAGCAGATCCGCGAGCCCCGCGAGAGCGATGGACTCGATCGCGCCGAGACGTAGAAGCCCGTACATGGGGTCGGTACGCTTCGCAATCTGCTCGAGCCGTTCGGCGAGCCTTAGCATCTGTTCCGCATTGGCGAGCGCGTCGTGACCGGCGAGCGTGAGTTCGGAGCGGGTCCGGCTGCGCGTGAAGAGTTGCACGCCGAGATGCTCTTCGAACTCCTGGATGCGTGCCGAAATGGTCGGCTGCGTGAGATGCTGATGACGCGCTGCCGCATGAAATCCGCCTAACCGCGCCACCCAATAAAAGGTTTCAATTTGCTGAAGAGAAATGCGCATGATCGAAGGTTTCTATCAGATGACGTGGCTAACTTTGATTATCTCCCGGAAAAAATGCATGCGTATAGTAGTCCACTCTTTTCGTTGCACCATAACGCGCCGCGATCGTTGACCATTTGCAGCAGGACAGTTCGTAGCACCGATTGACCCGCCGGCTAAAGGAGTTGCCGCTTGAAGCAACAGAAGCAAAACCGCCGCGATATCTCCCACGGTGGCAAAGACCCTGAGCGTAGCAACCCGGCGATCGGCCGCGCGACCATGCCAGCCTCACCCGGCGAATCTGCTTTCCCTGACGAGCGCGCACGCGTCGGCGGCCTTGGCCGGCCGCGCTTTCCGGTTCCACCGAACGCGACCGATAGTCATCACCACATCTACGACGCGCGGTATCCGGTTGATCCGTCGGCGCGATTGCAGCCGCCGGACGCGACGGTCGGCGACTATCGCGCGCTGCAGCAAATGCTCGGCGTCGAGCGACATGTCGTCGTTCAACCGTCTACGTATGGGACCGACAACCGTTGCCTGCTCGATGCTTTGGCGCAATTCGGAAAGACCGCGCGCGGCATCGCGACCGTGCCCGTTACCGTTACGGATGGTGAGCTGGCCGGCCTTCACGATAGGGGCGTGCGCGGGCTGCGCTTTAACCTCGAATACCTGGTCGGCGTCACGGTATCGATGATGGAGCCGCTCTCGAAGCGGATCGAACCGCTCGGCTGGCACATTCAGGTCAACGCCACCGCCCGGCAGCTACTCGCGCATCGGCAGTTGCTGGCGAATCTGTCTTCGCCCCTCGTGATCGATCATATGGGGCAGATCCCGCAACCGGGCGGCGCGGAGCATGCCGCGTTCCGGATGGTCGAGGCGCTGGTGGCCAACGGCCGTACCTGGGTCAAATTGAGCGGACCGTATCTCGTGTCGCAAAGCGGAGCGCCGGTCTACGCCGACGCCGGCCTGGTCGCGCTCAGGTTTGCCGAGCTTGCCGCGGACAGGGTGCTGTGGGGATCGGACTGGCCGCATCCGACGCAAGCGGCAGACAACAAGCCGGACGCCGCTCGCTTGCTGGATGATCTGACGCTGTGGATACCTGATGAATCGACGCGGCATCGAATCCTCGTCGAAAATCCTGCGAGGCTCTACGGCTTCTAGCTTGCGGACCTCGTTGCCTACAGGCGGCTCGCGAGTCGCTCAAGCACTTGCCACGACCCTTCGGTGTTAAGCACCATCGCGCTGGGGCAGAGATAAGCAGTCGTGCAAGCATGGCGCGGCAATAGCATCACCCGGTCGCCGACAGCCCGATCACGCGCGCGGGCAGTCGCATGCAGGCCATCGACAATGCGGCGCTCACGCGTGCAACGGCGCTGCGAGGTATCCGTCGACGTGCGCTCTGAGCTGAGTCAGTACCTGTGCATGCTGTTCCCACGACAACCGGTCGACGCTCATCTTCGGCGTCGCGGGGCGGTCGATGCGGCTATCGTCAACCGCCTGTCCGACGTCGACCGCCGCTGCCAGATACGCCCGGTCGCGCTCCGGCGTGAAGTCGGTGAGCAACCGCGCGGCTGCGTCTCGCGGCGCGACCATTGCCATCGCGGATACCAGACCCCAACCGCCCCAGTTCGAAACACTGGAAACGATCAGGTAGTCCGCGGGAATGGCTGCGCTGATCAAGGGGCCGTTGGGAATGTCGTCGTGGACGATTTCCTCGGGCAGCACGCCCATGCCGATTTCATTGCCACCATCGCCGATGCCGATCGTGACCCACGGACGCGACCACTCGGGATCCTCGAACAGAAGGTGCAGCGGAGCGGTATCGTCTGACATATCCGCGCCGTACTCGCGGTGCGGTTTGCCGTCGCTCGCGGGGGACACCCGCTCGATTGCGATCATATGCGTGATCGGACGTTCAGCCTCGCTTAACCGGGCTCTCAATGACCTGACCGATGCCGCGCTCACCGAGGTGATCTCGAACGCCACGTCTTTCGGCAATTCCGTGGTGACGGCCCAGACGGCCTTGCAGCATGGCGCATCCGAGATCACTGTGACCGGTATGCCGAGGTTAGAAAGTGCGGCGGCCAGATGGGCCATGCCGCCGAGCCCGTCCGTCTCCGGCGAGGGCGGCACGGCATTGCGTATGAAGAAACCCGTCACGATACCGACGTGGGCGTTCGGTGTGCCGATGATCGAACGCGCGGCCGCTTCCAGCTGACCTTCAACGAACCGCTTCATGCGGCCAATGTCGCGGCGGACGGTTTGGCCAATGATGTCCTCGACTTTTGCTATTCCCATTTTCCGATCTCAGTTGCAACGTTGTTCATGATAGGCGTGACGTTTCGCTCAGACCGGAATCTTCGTTTCATAATCGATTCCGACCGAACAGACCAGCAGGCCGACGCCCATTGCGGCGAAGCACATCAGCGCAAGGAAATAGGAGCCCGTGAACTGAACGATCGCGCCAATCGCAATCGGGATCACCATGCCGCCGATATTTCCGCCGAAGTTGAGCAGCCCACCGAGCGTGCCCACCTTGTTGCGCGAGGCGAGCATTGCGGGGATCGACCAGTACAGTCCGCCCCACCGTAGAAAGAAGAGCGTGATGGACAGCAGGATCACGACCATCGTGGGGCTCGTCGCGTGTGCCACCGAAAACACCGCAATCGTGGCAACTACCCCAGCGATACCGAAAATCGTGCGCATGACGCGGTTCGGCGCGGCGCCGCTGGCGAGCCACTTGTCGGCGACGTAGGCGCCGAAGAGTTCGCCAATGAAACCGCAGAAGAAGATCACGAAGCTGGCACCGCCCATTTGCTGAATGTTGAAGCCTTGCACTTTCTGAAGATAGGTGGGCATCCAGGTCAACAGGCCGTAGTAAAGCGTCGTGCAACACATGAAGCCGACGAACATCAGCAGCACTGAGCGATACCTGAAGAAATCGAGCGAATTGCCCGACAGGTTCTTCGCTTCTTTTTCATCTTCCTTCCGCCGGGCCTGCTCGATGTGTTCCGCTTCGGCTTCATTGACGCCGGCGTGTTCGCGCGGTTGATTCTTGATGTAATACCAGGCGCCGATGCCGCACAGGACCGTGCCTACGCCGGCAATCGCGAACGCTGCGCGCCATGAGTGCGCGACTACGATCAGCCAGGTGATCAGCACCGATCCGAGCGCCGCGCCGAGCGGCGAGCCGCCATCCATCAGCGATGCGCCGCGCACCCGCTCATGCTGCGTGAGCCACATCGCATTGAGCGCACCTCCCGCCGAGGCTACGGGTGCTTCCGCCACACCGAGTCCGAGCCTCGTGGCGAGCAGGGACACTGCATTGGTCGTCAATGCGCCAAGACCCTGGAAGGCACCCCAGAGCAAAGTGCACAACGCGAGGACGAGCCGCGGCTTGAAGCGGTCGACGGCCATGCCGCCAGGAATCTGCATCAGCGTGTACGACCAGAAGAAGGAACTCATAATGAGGCCTTGCATGACTGGTGTAAGCGTGAACTCGCTTGCGATCATCGGCATCGCGACGGACAGGGAGGCACGGTCGATGTAGTTGACCGTAACCAGCAGCAACATGATGAGGAATATCTTCCAGCGAACCGATGTTTTCGGTTGGGCGTACGCCATGACCGCTGCGGGTGCTCTGCTCATGCCTGTTCTCCTGATTCGCCGTTTGAATGTCAGACACACGCTCGGCGCATTGCGCATCGGCGATGGATGAACGGTCATCTGCCACGCCGCGGGCAGCCGTTTCGTGCTGGTTAAAAATGAGTATAGGTGCGCGGATCTGAGTGGAGATAATCGAAAATGACCCGCGCAACCGATAGAAATCGCCGATCATCGGTGCACGTTTGCAGCAAAGCGCGCGCGCTTCGGCTTCAGCATGAACATCGCAAGCGCGGCAGTGCTCAGGTCGAGCACAATCGCACAGCCGAACACCGGCACCCAGCTGCCGGTATGCTGATGCAGCAGTGCGGCCAGCGGCCCGCCGAAGATCGAGCCGATGCCGAACGAGATGTAAAGCCATCCATAGTTAGCGGTGGCATAGCGGGTACCGAACGTATCGGTCAGGGTCGAAGGGAACAGCGAAAAAATTTCGCCCCAACCGAAGAACACCACGCCGGACAGCAAGACGAACAGAACCGCGTTGTCGCGCGTCAGCAACCAGAGCGCCATCGCCACACCTTCCAGCGCGAACGCGAAGCACATCGTGTTTTCGCGCCCCAGCCGATCCGAGATCCAGCCGAACAGCGGACGCGTCAGGCCGTTCGTGAAGCGGTCGATCGTCAGTGCCAGCGGCAGTGCGGCGAGCCCGAAGACCAGCACCTTGCTGACCCCGAAGTCGGCGGCGAAGCTTGCCATCTGCGACGTGACCATGAGGCCCGAGGTAGACATCATCGTCATCATCAGGAACATCAGCCAGAAGAGCGGCGTCCTGAGCATTTCGGATGGGCGGTAGTCGCGCGTCGCGACCGCTGCCCGGGATACTGCCGAGCCGATACTGTCCGCCGCAGGCGGTACCCGCAGACCCTGCGAGGCGAGGAGACCGACCGCTGCGAAGATGATGCCGTACAGCCACAGCGTGGATTCGACACCGTGCGTTGCCAGCGAGGCTGAGATTGGAAAGGTGGTGACAATGGCGCCCATGCCGTAGCCTGCGGCCGCTACGCCGGCGGCGAAACCGCGTCGATCGGGAAACCAGCGAACCACGAATCCCACCACGCCGACGTAGACGATGCCGGTGCCGAGACCGCCGACGCAGCCATACGTGAGGTACAGCATCGACGTACTGTGCGCGTACGAAGCGAGCACCCAGCTGAGGCCTGCCAGCAACGTACCGATCGAGATCAGCCGGCGCGGCCCGAAACGATCGATCAGAGCGCCCTGGAATGGTGAGAAAAATGCTTGCAGCAGCACGAGCAGTGAGAATGTCACCTGCAGTTCCGGCAGCGCGATGCCGAGTTTGGCCATGAGAGGCTTCGTCATCAGCGTCCATACATATTGCGGACTCGAAATCGTCATCATGCAGACAAGGCCGAGTCCGAGCTGGATCCAGCGGGTATACCCGGCTGTTTGCGCGGCGGGTGAGGCGGCGCCTTTCAGTGATTGCGTGGGGGTGTTCAAGGTGCTTCTCCGCTCTGGATTGAAAGATCGACAGATGGACGGACGTGCGCCGTCCTTACCGCGGGCGCGAACGCTCGCGGGTTATTGGTTCAGAAAAGGTGCGGGCGGCGCGGCCGCCCGCTGTCTAGCGGATGCGCCTACCAGCCAGCCGCGGCTCCGTCGCTGCGCGGGTCGAAGCCTGCCTCCAGACATCCGTTGCCGTGCCGGACAATCGCGCCGGCGTGGCCCATTGCTTCGTCGTATGGCCGCATCTGTTCGACTTCATGGCCGAGACGGCGCAGCACGTTGAACGTATTGGCGGGAAACCGCGCCTCGAGCTTGAGTGATTCATTGCTTCGCCCCCAGGTCCGGCCCAGCAGCCAGCGAGGCGCATCGATTGCGGCTTGCGGATTCCAGCCGAAATGCGCGATGCGCGAAAACACGGCGCTTTGCGATTGGGGCTGGCCGTCGCCGCCCATGTTTCCGTACACCATCGTGCGTCCGTCATTGAAGCGCGCGAGTGCCGGGTTTAGCGTGTGAAACGGCCGTCGTCCCGGCGTTAGCGGATTGCGCGCAGACGGATCGAGCGAGAAGCTACAGCCGCGGTTTTGCCAGTTGATGCCCGAATCCGCAAGCACGAGGCCGCTGCCGAACTCGTGATAGATGCTCTGGATGAAGCTGACGGCTACGCCGTCGGCGTCGATCACGCCGAGCCATACTGTGTCGGCCGGTCCGAGACCGCGACCCCACGGGGCCGCCGCGGACATCGAAATCCGCTCGGCCATGGCGTCGAGCACAGGCGGCGCAAGCAACGCCTGCGGATCGATGTCCATGTAATCCGGGTCGGTGATGTGCTTGTCGCGGATGGCGAACGCGAGCTTGGTTGCCTCCACGCACGCGTGGACGTACTCCGGGCCGAGCGGATCCATATCGTCGCGCAAGACACGGTCAAGCACACCGAGAATCTGCAGCGAGACAAGCCCTTGTGTGGGCGGCGGCATGTTGTAGATCGTGCCGAGCGAATGCGTGAGTGCCAGCGGCGTGCGCAGCCTTGCGCGATGCCGTTCGAGGTCGGCTAGCGACAGCGGACTTTCGAGGGCGCGCAGGTCGGCCGCGATGCTGCGGGCGAGGTCGCCCCGGTAGAAGTCGTCGAGACCCGCGTGGGCGAGGCGCTCGAGTGTCGCGGCGAGGCGCGGCTGGACAAAGCGGTCGCCGACAGCCGGCACGCCGGACGGGTCGTCACCCGTCAGAAACGTCTGTGCGAACCCCGCGACCGATTCGAGTTCCTGCCGTTTGAGCGCGACGCATTCGGACTGACTGCGCGTGACTGGAATACCGCCGCCTGCGTAGGCGATCGCGTCTTCCAGCAGCCGTGCGACCGGCAGCTTGCCGCCGAGCGTGTCAGTGGACCACTGATGCGCCAACGCCCAACCCGACACTGTGCCGGCCACCGTATTCGCCGCCAGCGGTCCGCGAAACGGAATCGATTGCAGGCCGCGTGCGCGATAGGCGTCGATCGTCGCCGCTGATGCCGCCGCTCCACATGCCTCGATGCCGACCGGCTCTTCGCCCGGCCGCGAAATCAACCAGAAGCCGTCGCCGCCGATGCTGTTCATATGCGGATACACCGCTGCGATGGTCGCCGCGGCGGCAATCATCGCCTCGACGGCATTGCCGCCGTCGCGCAGGATCGCGAGCGCGCTTTGCGACGCCAGCGCATGGGGTGTCACCGCCATCCCGCGGATGCCCCGCACCGGATTTAAAAATTCTGCAGACATATTTCCTCAAACCCTCAATCGAACTTCACTACCCGCTCAGCCGCTACGGCTTTCGCATGATCACTTGATACTGTTGTGCACAACGAAGCCGGCCTCAGCGAGACGCAACCGCGATGTTCCAGCCGGTTCTGCCTTCCACCCACTCGGCAAGCGACAGCAACGCGGCGTCGTGCTGACCCGCCCCGACCAGTTGCACGCCAAGCGGCAGCCCCGCCGGACCGAAGTTCACCGGTAACGTCACCGCCGGCACGCCGAGGAAGGTCCAGGGTGCGCAGAACGCCGCGTCGCCCGTATAGTCGAGCCCGCGGGGCGCCTCGCCCGATGCCGGCGCTACCAGCAGCGCATCCAGTCCGGCTTCTTCGGTGAGCCACCGGTCGAAGCGAAGCGCCATCTGTACCTGCAATGCCTTCGCTTTCGCATACCCGGTGGCGGGCAATGCTCGGCCTTCCGCGACCAGAGCCTTGATCGGCGCGCTGACAAGATCAGGTGAACGATCTACCAGTTCGCCGTGTACCAGCGCTGCTTCAACTGCGACGAGGATCGAAGCATGCCGGGCAGCGTCGAACAGTTCGGCCGGCACGTCCGCACCGACGATTTCTGCGCCGTCAGCTCGCAAACGTAAGGCGAGCTGATTCAGCACGTGTTGCTGCGCTTTATCGATCGCCCCGCCGATCTGCTCGCGCAACACGCCGATACGTGGCGGCCGCTTCGCCGCGTCGCCCGGGTCTTTTCTCTGGCGACCGGTATGCGACGGGTGGGGATCGTCCGCATCGCTCCCCGCCAGAATCGACAGCACATGAACTGCATCGGCGACATTGGTGGTGAAAACGCCAAGATGATCGAGCGACCCTGACAACGGCAACACGCCGGTCCGCGCAATCGTGCCGTAGCTCGGCTTTACCCCAACCACACCGCAATACGCGGCGGGGCGGATGACCGATCCGAACGTCTGCGTGCCGAGCGCGAGCGGTACGATGCCGGCCGCAACGGCCGCGGCCGAGCCGCTCGATGAACCGCCAGGCGTGTGATTGCTGTTCCACGGGTTGGTCGTGGCGCCTGGCTGACGCCAGGCGAACTCGGTGGTGACCGTTTTGCCGAGCACCGTAGCACCGGCTTCGCGCAAACGGGCGACCACCCATGCGTCCTTGTCGGGCCTGCGGCCTTCGTAGGCCGGCGACCCGTAGGCAGTGGGCATGTCGGCCGTATCGATCAGATCCTTCACGCCGACAGGGACGCCCGCGAGCGGTGCGTGGGGAGCGGCGCGATTGATTACCGGCGCCGCCGGCAGATGGATGAACGCTTGCAACTCGGGTTGCAGCCGTTGTGCCGCATCAAATGCCTGCTGGACAGTCTGATCGATGGTGCGGGTTCCCGCGCGGATCGCGTCGCGGATTTCGCGGATGGTGGGGGAGGGGGAAGAATGGTTCATTTTGCGGCTAGTGCTTGATGAATGTAGTTCTGCACGACGAACGTGCTGTAATTCGGCTGCTGCTTCAAGTTGCCGAGCGAGATCTGCGTATCCATTGCCACCGTCAGCGCTTTCGGTGTGATGTCGACGTTCCTCGGATACACGCCTTCGTTCAACATGCGCTTCACCGCAGCGTTGACGATCTCCGGATCGAGGCCTGGAAACTCACGGCGGGCGATCGCCAGGGTTTCCGTGGGATTGTTCTGCATGAAGACGAGTGCCTGTTCCATACCTTTCACGAACCGCGCCGCCACATCGGGGTCCACGCTCCTCTTCGCCGAGATGGACGAGAATGCGTATTCGCCGTACAACTTCGGAAAGCCGAGCACCACCTTCATGCCTCTGGCAACGGCCTGATCAAGGCCGGGTTCATACATCACCGCAACCTTGGACTGGCCGGCAACCAGCGGACCGATCTCGGAGCCGAGCGGTACCTGGGATAGTTTTACGTCAGCGGGCGACATGCCGTTCTCTTTCAGCAACTTGAAGAACAGCGACGTGCTGGTCGTCGGCATTTGTCCCGACACGACTGTCTGGCCCTTCACGTCCTTGATGCCGGTGAATTTGCTATCCGGCGAAGTGACGATCCACACCGCCGCGCCGTTCACAACGTTGGCGATCACATCGACATCCGCGCCTTTTTCGGCGGCGACCGCGGTCCATTCGGGACCATGCAGCGAGAAGTCCGCACTTCCCGACAATACTGCCGACAACGCCGCGCTCGGACTGCCCGCAGTCTGCTTTGTCACGTCCAGCCCCTCCCTGGTGAAGAAACCGCCGTCGATGGCGACGTAAAGGGGCAGATACAGCATCGACTGGAAAGCCTGCGAAATAACGGCTTTTTTGTTGGCGGCGAGGACGGGCGTTGCGATGGTGGCGGCCGAAACTGCGACTGCTGTTGTCAAAGCAACCAGCATTTTTCTTGCAAGGATTGCCATTTTTCAGGTCCAGAGAAAGGTTAGATTGACGGGCAAAAAGCAAACAATTCGAGCTTGAGTGGCGATGGCGTCAAACCCGTAGCGTCGGTGCATTCGATATCTGTCGCCACGGCAGCAGCTTGCGTTCGACCAGGTCAATCAGGAAATACAACACGAAGCCGATCGCCATCAGCACGAAGAGGCCGGCCCACACGGTGTTCAGGTCGTAAAGACTCGAGGCGGTAAAGATCATGTGGCCGAGCCCTTTCTCTGACGAAATGAATTCCCCCACCACTGCGCCCACCAGACCAAAGCCGATGTTGATGCGGAACGTCGAGATCACGTAAGGCAGCGTGAACGGGATAACGACCTTCAGGAACACATCGTTTTTGTTCGCACCGAGCGTGACGAGCAGCGCCTGAAGATCAGGATCTGCCTCTTTCGCCGCCTCGTAAGCGGCGATCAGCGCGACGATCGCTGTCAGCGAAATTGCCAGCGCAACTTTCGAAACGAGTCCGGTGCCGAACCAGAGAATCACAATCGGGGCGAAGGCGATCTTCGGCACGCTGTTGATCGCGACGATAAACGGCTCGATCAGTCGTGCGACGAATGGCGAATACCATAGCGCGAGGCCGCAGACCGAGCCGACCGCCGTGCCGAACAGAAAGCCGAGCATCGCTTCGAACATGGTGTAGCCGATATCGACGAAGAGGTCGCCTGATTCAGCGGAGCGAGCGAGAGCGTCGTAGATTTTCGTCGGCGAGCCGACCAGGAAGTTGGATACCCAGCCAAGCCGCGCGGCGCCTTCCCATATCGCAAAGAATGCAATCACGGCGACGAGCTGCAGGACTGTGCGTCCCCATCCGGTATTCAGAATGGGGCGCGAATGCGTCTGGCTGCGTGGCGCCGACACTTTCGTGCTATTGATGGATGCGGAATGGTTCATGCTGCCTTCACCTCGGTCTGGATATCGAGTTCCGCGCACAGCGCGTGAAAGTAACCAGAAAAGTTCGGATCGCTGCGCGCACCGATCGGCGTGCGCGCGCCGATCTCGATGTCATAGACCTTCTTGACTTGCGAAGGCCGTCCGCCCAGTACCACCACACGCTTCGATAGCGCGACTGCTTCGTCGATGTCGTGCGTGACCAGTACGACCGTCTTGTGGAACGTCTCGACCGCTTCCATCAGCACGCCTTCCAGATACAGCCGGGTCTGATAGTCGAGCGCCGAAAACGGCTCATCGAGCAGGATGATGTCGGGATCATTGATCAAGGTGCGGATCAGCGCGACGCGCTGGCGCATGCCACCGGACAGCATGCGCGGATAGGCATTTTCGAAACCCGCGAGGCCGTAGGTGTTCAGGTATTCCATTGCCGTTTCGCGCGCTTGCGCAGCCGGCATGCGGGACAACTCGGGACCGATCAGGACGTTCTGCAATACGGTGCGCCACGGCAACAGCAGGTCACGCTGCATCATGTAGCCGACTTTGCCGCGCAAGCCGGTCACCGCTTGCCCTCGATAGACGATCTCGCCGCTGTCGGGTTCCAGGAGGCCGGCGATCACGTTGAACACTGTCGTCTTGCCACAGCCCGACGGGCCGATGATGCTGACGAAATCCCGTTCGTTGATGTCGAACGACAGGCCACCCAGCACATCGACCGATCCCTGTTTGCCGGAGAAGGATTTTCGAATGTTTCGCAACGCTAATTGAACTGACATGCTGATCCTCGTGCTGAACCTGAATCACTTCTCTTGGTTTGCGTGACCGCTCAGGGCAGAGTGGGCACACGGTTTGTCGACGATCTGGAAGGACTCGACCGGGGAGCTTTGTTGCTGGATTCGTCGGTCGCCGACGACATATAGATGCAAATTGCAACAATTGAAATATTCACATTGATTGGAATCGCATAAAGCATGCCATCGATCGAAAACCCTGTATGCAAGCGCGAATCGGGTATTTTCAAGCCGACGTGAACCCACTACCATGGTCGGAAAGAGTGCGGATGCGCGCAAGGAAGGTGCAGCGGGCACAACGAAATCGGCCACGCACTACATGAGGGCTAAACGCCATGGTCGTCGGCGAAGGGCTGTTGAAAGGAACGTGGGATTTTGAGTCGGTGCGAGAATCGGCTAAAAGTTGATGTGTCGTACCAACGTGGCTACATCAGAAGATTCATGCCGCGGGCAGAGGACATCTGGCGAGTTGCCATACGGTGATAAGTTCCGTGCGGGAAACGCGTAAAATTCAAAAGTTGTGGTGTGCAACTAAATCAGAGTATGGGAATAGGAGAACAGCATGTCGAAGGCGCCGTATCCAAGACTGGAGCATCTGAATTTTCGCCTCGACGTACTCAGTGAGTTGGCCAAGGGCGTGGCGTCTGGCCTTTACGAAGCCGAATGCGATGTCACCCTGCGCGATTTGCGCGTGCTGCGCTTCGTCGGTATGCAGCCGGGTATCTCTCTCGGTCCGCTCATCGAGCTGACATATCTTGAGAAGACGCTGGTTTCAAAGCTGGTGACCACGCTAGCCAACCGTGGCTTACTGACGCGTTCTACCGGCACGACGGATGCACGCGTCATCAACCTGAACTTGACCAGGAAGGGCAAGACGATCGTCAGCAAGTGCGATCGGATCGGCAAAATGTTCGACGAGCAACTCATGTCCGTTCTGTCAACGGAGGAAAAGCGAGTGCTGTTTCACTGCATCGACAAGCTGACGGAACACGTTGAGGAGGGCGGGGAGTGGACAGTCCCGCCGGCACGGCGCAAGCGCACAGCCTGAATCGCGACACCGGGGCGACGATGGCCGAGATTTTGCATTCGGCAGGGCGGTTCAACGAGATCATGGCCGAGATCGCCGCGGCGCCGTAAGAGCAAAGCGTCGGCATCAAAGCGCCGCGCGCCTTCACAACTCACAAGTTTCAACCTCGCGGTCTAAAGAGTCGCTCCGTTGGGTGAGCGCGAGGTGTTTACCCGCTTTTCTCCGCGATCGAACTGCAGCCGCGCCGCTTCCATTTCGCTCATGTGACTTTCCGCCCAATCCCAGATTCCGCAGATTTTGTCCAGAAGGCTGCCTCCCAGCGGTGTCAGCCGATAGTCGACACGCGGCGGTATCACCGGATGCACGTGGCGCGAAACCAGGCCGTCGCGCTCGAGTTGGCGCAACGTCTTCGTGAGCATCTTCTGACTGACGCCACCGATGTGTTCGCGCAGGCGTGAAAAACGCATCTCGCCGTCAGTCCCAAGTGCATCGATCACCAGAATGGTCCACTTATCGGCGATCTGCTCGATGATGTCGCGCGCAAGATCATCGGTTTTCTTTTGCGCGTTTTCGTCGGCGCAAAGCGCATCGTCGCAATGTGTTTCCATGGGGAAAGTATGGGGCCGCGAGGTGTTTGGTGGTTGCCTGATGTGGCTGACGTGTATGTCGACCTGGTGGGTAATCAGCAGGCCTCAGTTAATCGGACAGCATCCGACCTGGGTTCGGTTTGTCAAAAAACGAGTATCGCATGACTACCGAAACACTTGCGATTGAATTTTCATTTACACCACGTTTCATGACCCGGCGCCGGACGCTTCCTTGCGTATCTGGACACCACGGTCGAATCACGAGGCGGCGCGTGTGAGCGCAAGAAGCGACCTTGTGACAAATCGTCGATGGACGGTGTCGTCTGTGCACACGAAAATCAAGGCTCAGACCAGCACGAAGGAGTAAGTCATGGGCCATGCGGAAGTCCGCGAGTTGCACATTCCGAAACCAATCGGCGGCCGCTTGCCGGAGCCGCCGGTATTCGCCAGCCTCGACGATGAACGGCAACATCGCAAGCTCAAACTGGCTGCGGCATTTCGCATCTTTGCGCGATTCGGACTGGCCGAAGGCATAGCCGGGCATATCACGGTGCGCGACCCGGAGTTTCACGACCGGTTCTGGGTCAATCCGTACGCACAGCATTTTTCGTCCATCCATCCCGACGATCTCGTGTGTATCGACGAGGAGGCCAACGTTTACCATGGGACCGGACCCGTCAACGCCGCTGCCGCGGCGATTCACTGCGGTATTCACGGCGCGAATCCGAACGTCGTTGCCGCAGCCCATACACACACGCCTTCCGGCCGCGCGTTTTCAGCGCGCGCACGGCTTCTTGCTCCGCTCAATCAGGAAGCCTGTCTCTTCTACGACGATCACGTCCTGTTTCGAGGCGACGTGGTCGTGCTCGCGACGGACGAGGGTCGCCGAATCGCGCAGACAATGGGCACCAGGCGCGCCGCCGTTCTGCTCAATCATGGCTTGCTGACTGTCGGTTCATCGGTCGACGCCGCGGCGTACCGTTTCATTGCAATGGAGCGTTGCTGCCAGGTGCAGTTGCTGGCCGAGGCGGCGGGTCCCATTGAGCCGCTATCGGACGAGGACGCGCGGACCACGCACGCGCAACTGGGGTCCGACTACGTCGCGTGGCTCAGCTTCCAGGGGCTCTACCAGCAACTCCTGCGCGACAGCCCTGATCTGCGCGAACTCGCTTGAACACGGACGTGCTCATACCGCCGGCCTCAGTTTGGCGCAAGCGTCGCTTCGAAGGCTGCCGTGCGGTCGAGCCGGCAGCCTTCGCGATAGTCGCGCACGGCGGCGCATAGCCATCGATCGAAGCGTTTAAGCGGCTCCCAGTCACGTTTCTGTTCGGGAAATGAGTAGTAGACAGTCTCCGGATTCGGGATCGAATGAGGATGCACCTGGACGAGTGCACCGCTGCGCAGCTCCCGTTCAATCAGGATGCGCGGAAGCAAGGCCACGCCCAGTCCTGAAATCGCGGCGTTGATTGCCATGATGAACATGTCGTAATGCTGGTCCGCCGCACGATGTTCGGTGAGCTGCGTGGACGCGCTTTCTGACCATGCAAGCCACGCGCGCGGAAGATCGCGGGTGTGTATCCACGGCAGCGCACTGATCTTTTCACTGCTCAGGCTACCGTGCCCGCCTACTAACTCGGGCGCACAGACAGCCAGAATCTCATCGTCGCTCACGAGCGGTTGTCCGGGCATAGCGGGCCATAAGCTCTGCCCGAAATAGATCGCGGCATCGAAGCTTGAATTGTCGAAGAACGTCGGCTGGTCGCGCCCCATGATATGAAGTTGCAGGTCCGGGTTGGACTCGTAGAAGTCACGCAGGCGCGGAATCAGCCATTGAGACGCGAACGTGACGCCGACGGCCAACTGGATCTTCACTTCGCTTTGCTGGCGCATCAGCTCGAGCGTATCCCGGCGAATCTGGTCGAGATGAACCCGAATTCTCCGCGCGTACTCTGCGCCAGCCGCGGACAATACCAGGCGCTGACGCACCCGCTCGAACAGGGCGATGCCCAGATGAGCTTCGAGCTCGTTGACCTTTTTGCACACTGCGCCATGCGTTTGCGACAGCTCGATCGCGGCTTTCGAAAAACTTTCATGGCGCGCGGCGGCTTCAAAAGCTTGCAGCGCACTGAGACTGGGGACACCGCGGCGCATCGAGAATCCTTGCTGGCGAAAGGAAATGGGCAATGGGTCCCTCGATGATAGTCCTAAGGACGGCGATGCGCCGGCCGCGCTTATTCACTGGCAAGCTGCGGCTGGCTAATTTTTCGCCGACGCGTTTCGAGCAGCGTGACCGTGATCGCGGCGAGCACCATCGTCATGGCGATGCCCACAAACGCGAGGATAAATGTGCCGGTCGTATCCTTCACCCATCCGATGAAATAGGGCAGCAAGAATCCTGACGATACCCCGATGCTTGTGATTAGCGCGATGCCGGCCGCTGCGGCGCGATCGGTGAGGATACGACTCGGCAATTGCCAGAAGGTCGTAATGCTGCAGAAGCAGGCCGCGGAGCCGATCGAAAGGGCAATGATCGATTGGTAGGGAGATTTCAGCAGCAGGGCTACCGAGAGTGCGGCCGCGCACACCAGCAACGGGCCGGCTACGTGCCAGGCGCCGACCTGGTGGCGACTCACGACGCGGCCCCAGATGAGCGTCGCGACGACGGCCACGCCGAATGGAATCGCTGTGATCAGTCCGATATCCACGAGGCTGTACTTCACCCCGAAAATGCTTTCAAACGTTTTAACGACTTGCGGCAGGAAATAGAGCAGGCCGATGATGCCGGCGTTGGTGCCGAAGTAGACGACACCCAGCGCCCAGACTTTCGGATTGCCGAGCGCTTTCCAGGCGCTCGACGGCGAGGTGGCGGCCGCCGCCTCGGCCCGTTCGGCAGCCAGCGCCGCGGCGATTTCGCTCTTTTCCGCAGCGGAAAGCCAGTGCGTGCGGGACGGGTCGTCCGTCAGCCGGAAATAGACGATCCCGGCCAGGACGATTGCAGGGACCCCCTCCAGCAGAATCATTGCGCGCCAGCCGGTGATGCCGAACACATTCGCATGTGCCATCAGCCAGGTGGACACCGGTGCCCCGAGCACGCCGGTTAGCGGGATTGCTGTCACGAACAGAGACATCATCCATACGCGGTTGCGCGCCGGCATCCACAGCGTCAGGTAATACACCATGCCCGGAAACAGGCCGGCTTCGAACGCGCCGAGAAAGAAGCGGGCGATATAAAGCCAGCGGGAGTCAGGGACGAAGCTCGTCAGCGAGGAGAGCAGACCCCAACTGAGCAGAATGCGCGTCATCCACAGCCGCGCGCCAAACCGATGCATGCACAGATTGCTCGGCACTTCGAACAGAATATAGCCGAGAAAAAACAGGCTTGCCGCGAAGCCGTATTGCGCCGTCGTCATGTGGAGTTCGGCGTTCATGGTCAGCGCCGCATAGCCGATGTTCGCGCGGTCAAGCTGGTTCGCGATGTACATCACGATCATCAGCGGCGCGAGCCGCCAGGCGATCCGCTTCATCAACCGATCGGAAATCGCAGGTTTGCGCGGCCCGAGATCCATGGCTTCCTCCAGATTTACGCGTTACGGAATCCTCTAGAGGATGATTAAGCGCCCTGACCAAGGGTACGACAATGCACGAAAAATATTGACTTTGTGAGGAAACGTCACAGACCGGGGGCGCGAGGCGGGCGCATGACGCATCGCCAATTCACCTCACACGTGTTCTCAATCAACCGCCCCTTCGCCGCCCAGAAGCGCGGGACCGGCGTCGGTCGGGCCCGTGGCGGATGGCGTGCGACCGAGAAATCCAAGCACGACGAGCGCGGAGGCCAGTGTGATCGCCACGAGAATGTGAAGCAGGATACGGAATGCGCTGTCGTATGCCTGCGCGAGAATGGGCTGCCCCAGCGCGGGCAGAAGAGCGATGGCCTGTGGGAGATCGCCGGTTGCCACGCGCTGGGCGGCTTGCGCGGCGGCCTCGCGCGAAACGGACGGGAACGCTGCGAGTGCGTCGGATAGCCGTAGACGCGTGAGGACCGCCAGCACCGCGCCGGCAATTGCGAGCGTCATGCCCTCTCCGGCTACACGCGTCGTGCTGAAGATGCCGGTTGCCATGCCCGCGCGTTCCTTTGGAACGACACTGACTGACAAGCCATCCATCAGGCCCCACGGCAGACCGGCTCCGACTCCGATGATGAACAGCGGAAGTGTCAGGCTGCCGGATGGCGCGTCAGGCGCGATGCCACTGAACCAAAGCATACCGAGCGCCGCGATGATGAGGCCGGCCGCTGAAATGACGCCGGCCGACATCCATCGCGTGAGCAGTGCCGCCGTGATAGGAACAAAGAGCATCGGCGCCGATAGCGAGAGCATCATCAAGCCGGCGTCGATCGCAGAATGTCCTTCGATTCCGATAAAGCGCGTAGGCAAGACCAGAAGCAGCGTAACGTAACAAAATGCCGTCGCCAGCGGGAGCGCCTGCACACCCACGAAGCGCGGATAGCGAAACAGCGACAGGTCGAGCATGGGCCGGGAAGCACGCCTTTCGATGCGGACGAACGCGATGAACATCGCCACGGCGCCTGAGAACAATCCAATAATGAGAGGACTCTCCCAGCCGCTTTCCGGGCCTTGCAACAGCCCGAACGTGAAGAGTGTCAGCGCGGCGGTGAAGCTGGCGGCGCCAGGCCAATCGAGACCCGTGGCACTCGGGTCGTACGATTCTCTTAGCTTCGGAACGCCGAGTGCAAATCCGGCCAAGCCGATGGCGGCATCGACCAGGAAGAACGAACGCCAACCGAACGTCTCCGTGAGAAACCCGGCGAGTAGTGGGCCAAGCGCCAAGCCGATACCGAAGGTGGTGCCGAGCATGCTGAACGCGCGGGCGCGCCCAGGTCCGTCGAACTCCTGTGCGAGTGCTGCCGACGCACCGGCCAGCACAAACGCGGCGGCAATGCCCTGTAGCGCGCGCTGAAAATCGACCCACAACAGGGTCGGCGCCGCGGCGATCCCAAGTGACGTCAACGCGAAGAGCACCACGCCAATGGCGAATACACGCTTTCGTCCGAACAGGTCGGCAAGCGCTCCCGAGGCCATCAGACTGCTGCCGAAGCTCAGCATGAAGGCGTTGAGAATCCAGTTGACCGCCACCGGACTGCCTCCCAGGGCGGTGCCGATGGACGGCGCGGACACGGCCGCACCGCCGAAATTCAGCGGCAGCACGAGCACGGCGATGCAAATGCCGACGAGAATCAACATCTGTTGCGAGGCGCTACGGGCGACCGCTGCGTCTACTACTGGCAAGACACCAGTCGAGGCGGCCGGTCGTCCTGGGCGCGGGGTAACGCTTTTTTCCTGCACGGACTATCTCTCTGTTCAACTTTGGCGGTGATGCCCATCACGGCATGCGGAATCACACGGTTCAATTCGGCGCTATCGCGATGCGGCCCGCCTATGGCCACTCACCTCCCGGCCTGCATCCGGTTCTATGCCGATAAAGTAGAGGACCGAGAACAGCACCAGCACAGCCACTAGCAGGAAGGCCAGGCGGAAATCGGCCAGCGAGAGCTGTGCGTGATTGCCATGAACCAGGACCGCAACGTGTAGCGCGATCGCGCCAAATGCGATGCCGAGGCCGATGGTCATCTGCTGGACCATACTGAAGAATGTGCTCGCTGAACTCATCCGCGCCGGTGGGACGTCCGCGAACGCGAGCGTGTTGATGCTCGTGAATTGCATCGACCGGCACAGCCCGCCAACCAGCAGCACCAGCATGATCAGCGCGCGCGACGTGTCCGGCGCAAGCAGGCTGCACAAAGCAATGGTCGCGGCGGTAAGCATTCCGTTGACGATCATGACCTTGCGAAAGCCAAAGCGTTTGAGGATCGGCGTGGTGACGGTCTTCATGCCCAGATTGCCGGCCGCGTACGCGAGCACGAGCAAACCCGCAGCAAACGCATTCATCCCGAAGCCGAGCTGGAACAGCAGCGGTAGCAGGAAGGGGGAGACGCTAACCGATACGACATATAACGAGCCGCCGTCGAGGGTCACGCGGAACGTCGGAATTCGCCAGGGCGAAAGATCGATCAGGGGATGGTCGGCGCGGCCGAAATGCCGTATCGCCAGGATTGCGGCGGCAAAGCCGCAGATCAGCGCGGCGGTCGTGATGCGCCAGTCGCTATGCAGTTGCCCGATCAGGACCATGCCGTACATCAGGCAAGTCAGCGCGATACCGCTCAGCACGAACCCCGACACATCGAAGGGGCGGCGAGTGGGTTCGCGGTAGTTCGGAATGAACAGGACGGTGAGCACCAGACCCAGCAAACCGATCGGTATGTTTAGCAGGAAGATCCAGCGCCAGTTGAAATAGGTCGAGATAAAGCCGCCCAACGCCGGACCTAACACCGGTGCGGCGAGGCCGGGCCACGTGATGTAGGCTATCGAGCGCATCAGGTGACGCTTTTCGGTGCTGCGTAGCACGGCGAGGCGGCCTACCGGCACCATCATCGCGCCGCCGATTCCCTGCAGGATTCGCGCAATGGTGAATTCGACGAGGCCGTTGCTCAGCCCGCAAAGTATGGAGGCGCCGGTGAACACGATGATCGCGCCACCGAACACCGAGCGTTGCCCAAAGCGGTCCGCCACCCATCCACTGATTGGAATGAAAACCGCGAGCGCCAGCAGATAGGCCGTCATGCCGATACTCAGGCTCACGGACGTGACGCCGAATGTGGCGGCCATGTGGGGCAGGGCGGTCGCGATCACCGTCGCATCCAGATTCTCCATGAAATAGGCACTGGCGACGATCAGCGCGATGATGACTGGCTGGCGGCTTGACAAAGACATGGGCGGAAAACGGAATCCGGTTTGTGCGACAGGCGCTCAAACGCTTCGGATTGAGCGGTTTGCGGTCGTCGGCAATCAAAGATGGAGCTCGGTTCGCGGCAGCCTGAGATAATGGATGGCTGCGTCCGGGTGCCTGGCGAGACTCTTCCGCGTACCCGGACGATATACTCTACCAAACCATAAGTCGTCATGTGAAGACTTATTTTAGAAATCGATGGACATGGGAGCGTTATGAAGGCCAAATCCAGGGATGTTGCAGAGCCGGGCAGCAAGACCGCGGCGGGTCGCGCGCCGACCAGGCGGCCGATGAAGAAAGCACCGCAGCGTCTGCCGCGTGCCGAGCGTCAGGCGCGCGTGCTGGAGAAGGCCGCCGAATATTTCGCCGAGCACGGCCTGAACGCGCAGACGCGCGCGATTGCCGAGGCTTGCGGCGTGTCGCAACGTTTGCTGTATAGCCTGTTCCCTAGCAAGGCTGCGCTGATCGACGAAGTTTACAAGCGCGAGATTGTGGGAACCTTCAAGGCGATGTGGTTTGTTCAGTTGAAAGACCGCAGTGTGCCCCTTGAAAGCAGGCTGAATACTTTTTACCGCGAGTACTACGACACGCTGCTGACGCGGCAGTGGCTTCGCCTGTTCCTTTACTCGTCACTTGAAGACTTACAAATGGCGCCGACGTACACGAACGCCGTTGTGACCCATGCGCTCGAGATCATCGTCACTGAGACGGCGCACGAATTGGGACGCGGCGTACCGGCCGATCCGGCTCATCTGACCGAGGTCGGCTGGCTGCTGCACGGCGCGGTATCCCACCTTGCAATTCGCCGCCGTATCTATTCGAACGACAACACCACGCCTAGCGACGCGGTGATTGCGATGCACGTGCGCGCCTTCCTCACGAGTGCGCCGGCGCTGCTGCCGGCCCTGGAAAGCGCCTGAGCGTGATGTGCCGGCGGCCTCGCCTCGCGCGGAGGAGCTTCGTGTTCAGTCACCGATTGCTGCGGCGTCCCGCTCCCGCTTCACCTGTCCGCGCATCAGCAGGAGCAGCGCGATGAGAACAAGGACGATCGTCAGGCCGACAAAGAGCAGCGTCGCGCGTTGAATGTCGGCGAGTTGCACGGCGATGCCAAGGCCGATCACGGGGAGCGAAATCGCCACATAGAGCACCACGAAAAAGCTGGACGTGACTTCCGCTCGCCGGTGCGCAGGCGCCGCGGACGCGATCTCGCCTAACCCCGCTCGGAAGCTGATGCCTTGCCCGATTCCCGCGAGAGCGGTGCCGATCAAAAGCGCGCCGAGCGAGCGCTCCGGCACGCACAGACCGACACATATCAGCCCCACGACGAGTCCGATGCAGCCGGCCGCTTGCCGCCACCGGGCAGCAATGATCGTCTGCACGATCTGTCCGAGGGCGGAGCACGCGAACAGCAGGAACACAATGGATCCGGTCACGATGCCGCTGTGAAAGCCGAGCACGCCCCGAATCAGTTGAGGGGCGACCGCAGCAAAGAATCCCACCACGACAAAACCGGCAAACCCGGCCAGCGCGGCGGGGATGAACGCACGGCGTACCTCGGCTGGAAGCGAAATTTTCTGGATGCCGAGTTTTACCCGCGGGGGAGTCGTGGCAGTCTCCGGCACGCTGAAAACGGCGAGTGCGGCGACGCCGACAAGCGCCAGATGCACCACATAGGGCAACTGCATCGGCCTGCGAAATAGTTCGACGAGGATGCCGCTTAGCAAAGGACCGCAACCCAGCCCGAGCATATTGGACGCCGTGGCCGCGAGCATGGCTTTGCCGCGCCACGCGGGTGGCGCGAGCTCGATCACGGCGACGGTGGCGGTTCCTGTGAAGATGCCGGCAGAGATTCCCGACAGCAGGCGGCCCAGCATCAGAAGCGCTAGTCCGTCGCTGAGCAGGAACGTCAGCGCCGAGGCGGCCGACGCACACAGACCCGCCAGCAGCATGCGACGACGGCCCAGCTGATCGGACCAGTTGCCGATCAACAGTAGTGCGCCCAGCACCCCGGCTGCATACGAGGCGTAGATCACGGTGATGACGGTTGGCGAAAAACCGAACTGCAGTTGGTAGTACCGATAAATTGATGTCGGTAGCGTTGTACCCATCATGTTGATCGCGAACGCCAGCGCGACGGCCAGAAATGCGATCGGGGATTGCGGTGCGCCAGAAGCTGCTTTCATGAAACGTCCCAACGGTTGCTCGAGGATTGCGCGCAATTATGGGTAATTTCTCGCGGTCTTGCTGGCGGCTCGACAGCGGCGGTCAGCTTCGGCTTCGCATGAAGGCGGCGACGCTAGGCGCTGGGTGCGTCACGCGGACGCAGGTAATCGACCCGCTTTTCGCCTCGATCGAACTCGCGTCGCGCTGATTCCATTTCACCCATATGGATTTCGACCCAGTCCCAGATTCCGCAGATCTTGTCGAGCAGGCTGCGCCCCAGTGGCGTTAGCTGATAGTCGACCCGCGGCGGGATCACCGGATGCACGTAGCGTGTAACGAGGCCGTCACGCTCGAGTTGCCGCAGTGTCTTGGTGAGCATCTTCTGGCTCACACCCTCCACCACTTCGCGCAGACGCGAAAAACGCATCTCGCCATGCGTGCCGAGTGCATCGATGACGAGGATGGTCCACTTGTCCGCGATCTGCTCGATGATGTTCCGCGCCAGGTCGTCGGTTTTTTTCTGCGGGTTGTCTTGCGCGTAAGCGCTGTCGTAGCAATTAGTTTCCATGGGGAAAGTATGAAACCGTCAGGTGCCTTCTTGTGATCGCCGGATGCCGCTGAAATAATCGGCTCGCTTGCCCGTCCGCGGGGCGCGCCGCCATTTGTCAGATCGCACTCGACCCGGATGTGGTGCCTTACGTAGTGCATTGATTAGAGAGCTTCACATGACTATCGAAACAATCGCAATTGAAGGTTTAACGACCCCCGTCTCACGCATCGGCCTCGGTACCTGGGCGATCGGCGGCTGGATGTGGGGCGGCACCGATGAGAAAGACTCGATCGCGGTAATCCGCCGGGCGCTCGATAGCGGTGTCAATCTGATCGACACCGCGCCAGTGTATGGCTTCGGCGCTTCGGAGGAGATTGTCGGCAAAGCGCTGGCCGATGGTTATCGGCACAAGGCGGTCATCGCGACCAAGGTCGCTTTGGAATGGCAGGATGGCGCGGTGTTCCGCAACTCGTCACCGGTGCGCATTCGTCAGGAAGTAGAGGATACGCTGCGGCGCTTGCGGACAGATTACATCGATCTGTATCAAGTTCATTGGCCCGACCCGTTGGTGCCGATCGAACAGACCGCTGCGGTGCTCGACGATCTGCGCAAGGAGGGCAAGGTGCTGGCGCTGGGCGTCAGCAACTTCTCGCCTGCGCAAATGGACGCGTTCCGGCGTGTGGCGCCGCTGTCGGCCACGCAACCGCCGTACAACCTGTTCGAGCGCGATATCGACCGTGACGTGCTGCCGTATGCAAAACAGCATGGGCTTGTCGCGCTTGCCTATGGGGCGCTCTGTCGCGGGCTGCTGGCCGGGCGCATCGGCGTCGACACGCGCTTCGAGGGCGACGATCTGCGCCAGCGCGACCCGAAGTTTTGCGAGCCGCGTCGCGAGCAGTACGTCGCGGCGGTGAAAGCACTGGACGTGTTCGCACGCGAGAACTTCGACAAGTCGGTGCTCGCGCTGGCGGTGCGCTGGGTGCTCGATCGCGGCCCGACGATCGCGCTGTGGGGTGCGCGTCGTCCGGCGCAACTCGACGGGATTGAAGACGTGTTCGGCTGGCGCCTCGACGAGAAGGCCTTCGAGCAGATCGACGCGATTGTCGCGCAGTTCGTCAAGGACCCCATTGGGCCGGAGTTTATGGCGCCGCCGCGCCGCGTGCAGTTAGCCTGACGGGGTGCCATCGAACATGCGAACCCCTCGACGCACCTTCCTGATCCATTCAATCGGCGCCACAGCGCTCGCGATCACCGGTCGCTACGCGTGGGCGGCGCCTTCTCAACTTCAGGAGAGCGATCCCGCTGCGCAGGCGCTCGGGTACAAGGCCAATGCAAACCAGGTCGACCGCACGAAATATCCGCATTTCAGCGACAACCAGCGCTGCGCGAACTGCCAGTTCTACCAGGGCAAGCCAGCTGACGCCAACGCGCTCTGCGCGCTGTTCGGCGCGAAGCAGGTGAGCGGCGCCGGATGGTGCAAGGCCTATCAGGCCAGAGCATGAACGGCGTGCGCAGGTAAGGCGATCGCGAGGCAGCGCCCGCGAGTGTGACGCGCGTCGGCAAACAAGGAGTGAACTGATGGAACTGATTGTGAATGGCGTTCATCACAACGTCGACGCCGACGCGAACATGCCCTTGCTATGGGCGGTACGTGACCTGTTGGGGCTGCATGGCACCAAGTTCGGCTGCGGCGTAGGTGCATGCGGCGCGTGCACCGTACATCTGGATGGCGTGGCGGTGCGCTCGTGTGTTACGTCGCTGGCGGACGCACAAGGCAAGCCCGTGACGACGATCGAAGGCTTGGGGAACGGCGGCGAGCATCCCGTGCAGCGAGCGTGGAAAGCCGCGAATGTTCCGCAGTGCGGCTACTGCCAACCTGGCCAGATGATGCAGGCTGCGTCGCTGCTCAAACAGACGCCGAAGCCGAGCGACGAGCAGATCGTCGAAGCGATGTCCGGCAATGTCTGCCGCTGCGGCACCTATCAACGCATCAAGGTTGCCATCAAGGCCGCAGCGGAGCAGGCGTAATGAGCGAGATCGTCAATCTGAGCCGGCGCCGGGTACTGAAGGGCACCCTGGCAGGCGGGGTGGTGCTCGGCCTGTATGTCGGCGGCACGCCAACGGCGTTTGCGGCAAGCCCGCTCGCCTCGGCAAGCAGCGTCAAAACAGTGTTTGCGCCGAACGTCTATGTGTCGGTCGCGCCGACTGGTGAGATCGTGCTGGTTGTGCATCGTTCCGAGATGGGCACCGGCATCCGCACCAGCCTCGCGATGATCCTCGCCGACGAACTCGACGCCGACTGGAACACCGTCAAGGTGGTGCAGGCGCAAGGCGATGCGAAGTACGGCGACCAGAATACCGATGGCTCGCGCAGTATCCGCCAGTTCTTCCAGCCACTGCGCGAGGCAGGCGGTTCCGCGCGGCAGATGCTGGTGGCCGCCGCCGCTTCGAAATGGCGCGTCAGCCCGGCGAGTTGCCGGACCGAGCCCGGCCACGTGGTGCATCCGGCGAGCGGGCGGCGCCTGTCATACGGCGCGCTCGCGCAGGCAGCCTCACATCTGCCGGTGCCCGGCCGCGACACGCTGCAGTTGAAAAGTGAGGACCTGTGGCGCTATATCGGCAAGTCGCTGCCGATCGTCGATCTCGACGATATCGTTCATGGCCGCGCGACGTACGGCATCGATGTCGTGTTGCCCGGTATGACGTATGCGTCGGTCGAACGGTCGCCTGTGTATGGTGCAACACTCAAAAGCGTCGACTCGACTGAAGCGACGAAGGTGCCGGGCGTGCTTCGCGTGGTGCGCATTCCTGCCGCGCCGCTACCCGCAGGCTTCCAGCCGCTCGGCGGCGTCGCGGTGATCGCGACCAACACGTGGGCCGCCATGCAAGGGCGCCAGAAACTGAAGCTCGAATGGAACCTCGGGCCGAACGGCACGTACGATAGCGGGGCGTATCGCAAGGCGCTTGAAGACACCGCGCGGCAGCCCGGGAAGGTCGTGCGCAACAATGGAGATACCGCAGGCGCGTTGAAAAACGCTGCAAAACACGTATCGGCAGACTATTATGTGCCCCATCTGGCGCATGCGACGATGGAGCCGCTCGCTGCGACTGCATCGTTTGCGAACGGCGCAGTCGAGGTCTGGACCGCGACGCAAAATCCGCAGCAAGCGCGCACGACCGTCGCACAGGTGCTCGGCCTGCAAGAGCAGGCTGTGACGATCAATGTCACGTTGCTCGGCGGCGGCTTCGGCCGCAAGTCGAAGCCGGACTATGTGGCCGAGGCCGCGTTCCTGGCGCGCGAAGTCGGTGTACCCGTCAAGCTGACGTGGACGCGCGAGGACGACATACGTAATGACTACTTCCATGCGGTGTGCGCGCAGCACATGGAAGGCGGACTCGACGCGCAGGGCAGGACGATTGCGTGGTTGCACCGGAGCGTGTTCCCCTCGATCGGTTCGACGTTCACACCAGATGTGGTCTATGGTTCGGCGGGCGAACTGGGGCAGGGTGTGACCGACATGCCCTATGAGGTCGCAAACGTGCAGTGCGAAAACGGGGCGGCGCAGGCGCATACACGTATCGGTTGGTATCGCTCGGTGTACAACATTCCGCACGGCTTCGCGCAAGGCTCGTTCGTCGACGAACTCGCCGCTGCTGCAGGCCAGGATCCGGTGCAGCATTTGCTCGCGCTACTGGGCAGTCCGCGCCATGTCGATCTGCATGCGCTGGGAGTGGACTATCCGAACTACGGCGCGTCGATCGACGAGTATCCGATCGATACCGCGCGCTTTGCCGCAGTGGTCCGCGCGGCGGCGGTGCGGTCGAACTGGTCCGCCGCGTTGCCGGCTCGTCATGGGCGGGGTATCGCCGTTCACCGCAGCTTTCTGACGTACGTCGCCGCAGTCGCGCAGGTGCAGGTGGCCGACGATGGCTCGGTGCGCGTGACGCGTGTCGATCTGGCAATCGACTGCGGACGTATCGTGAATCCCGATCGCGTGATCGCGCAGTTCGAGGGCGCGGTGGTCATGGCACTCGGCAATACGCTATACAGCGAACTGACGTTCAGTAGCGGCGCAGCCGATCAGTCGAACTTCACAGACTATCGTGTCGCCCGGATCGACTCCGTGCCGGAAACTCACGTGTATATCGTGCCGAGCGCTGCGCCGCCCGGCGGTGTCGGCGAACCGGGTGTGCCGCCGACCATGGCCGCGATCTGCAACGCGATCTCCAATGCTGTCGGCACGCGGGTTCGGGCGTTGCCGGTCGATAGCGCGCTCCTGAAGCGGGCGTGATCGGCGAATGGCCGGATGGGGAGGCGAGCTTGTGCGGGTGTCGCGATCACCTGTTCTGCTAATAGGCGATGCGCCGTGAAATGCGGCGCATCGCCCAGGTCTCATTGTGTCGCGCCGACGCGGCGTAGCGCTTGCTCAGCAGCCGGATTGTGTTGTGCGATCGCCATTTGCAGCGCGGTCCCGCCGCGCGCGTCGACATGATTCGCATTGGCGCCGTGTGCGACGAGTACCGGAATCATATCGAGTCGGCCGAATAGCGCGGCAAACGACAATGCCGTTTCCCCCGCGTTATTGGTTTGATCGATGTCGCAATGCGTGTCGAGCAACATCTTTGCAATATTCGTCTCGCCTTTGAAGAGCGCCCCCATCAGCGCCGTATTGCCGTGCCGGTCGGCCGCACAGGCGTTGGCGTCTGCAGAAAGGAGCGCCTTCAAGGTCTCCGGGTGATTGTCGTATGCGCTAAGGATCAGCGCGGTATAACCTTCGGGCGTGGTTGTCTCGAGCGGGAAATGGGCATCGATTAACGCCTGAACAATATCCGTGCGCCCCGCACGCGCCGCGGCAAACCAGTCCTCGGTGTAACTCGGTGTGGCCGTCACGGCTGAATAGGCGCCCGACTGATACACATGCGCACAACTCGCCGTGATCAGTGCGCTGAGGGCGGTTGCCGCCACGGTCCGAACAAGGCGCCGGGTAGCAGATGAACATCGCATTGCATTTCTCCGCAAGGAATCTGATTCAATCGGACGGGGGCTTGTCTCGGCAGGCCCCCGCGTGCGTTAGTTGTCGCTGAGGTGTGCCGCCGCATCCTGCACGCGCGCGACATCCGCGTGTATCGCCCGCGCGAGGCGGGTGCCATAGTCGGTGTCGGCTTTATAGAAGTACGAGAGCATCGTGTACTTGTTCGCGTCGTTGGTTACGCGGCCAAGGTCGCCCGAGAGCGACGTGATCAGGTCCGCCTTGTCAGCCTCGGACAGCGTGCGGTAGTACTCGCCGGCCTGACGGAAGTCGAGCGTTTTGTGAATCGCTTTTTGCTGGGTCGTTCCCTGCAGCGGCGTCTGCACGGACTTGTACTTATCCTGCTGTGCGATTTCGGCGATTCCGGATGGCTCGTAGTTCACCTCGCCTTTTCGATCTCCCTCGTTCATGAGACCGTCCTGGTTGTTGTTGTAGACCGGGACGATGGGGCGGTTGATCGGCAACTGGTTGTAGTTTGGGCCGAGGCGATACATCTGCGTGTCGGCATAGGCGAACAGGCGGCCCTGCAGCATTCGGTCCTCTGAAGGCTCGATCCCGGGCACGAGCCGCGACGGCGCGAATGCCGATTCTTCCGTGGACTCGAAATAGTTATCCGGAACGCGGTTGAGCGTCATTGTGCCCACCTTCTGTTCGGGGATGGAGGTGGGCCATACCTTCGTGTCATCCAGCGGATCGAAATCGAACTTGTCCAGATCCTTCGGCGAGAGGACCTGGATGTAAAGGTCCCACTGCGGGTATGAATGTGCCTTGACCGAGTTGTAGAGGTCATTGGTCATCAGATTCCAGTCCGCGCCGATCGAATGCGGGATATCCTGGGGGCGAATGCCCTGGATACCCTGGCGGCTCTTCCAGTGAAACTTGACGTAGTGAACTTCACCTTTCGCGTTGACGAACTTGAAGGCGTGCACGCCGTAGCCGTCCATGTGGCGATACGAATCCGGCATGCCCTCGTCTGTGTAGAGGTGCGTGAGCATGTTGGTTGCTTCGGGCGTATGGGCGAAAAAGTCGAACGCCAGATTCGGATCCTGCACGCCGGTCACTGCCGATGGTTTGTTCGCATGCACAAAGTCAGGAAACTTGATGGCGTCGCGAATGAAGAAGATCGGCCAGTTGATGCCGACCATGTCCCAGTTCCCTTGCTGCGTGTAGAACTTGATAGCGAAACCACGCGGGTCTCGTGCCTGCTCGGGCGAGCCGCGATAGCCCATCACTGTCGAGAATCGAACGAACACCGGGGTCTTCGATCCAGGCTTGAACACCTGGGCAGTGGTCAGGGCGCTGATGTCCGTGGTGGGCACGAATTCGCCAAAGATGCCCGTGCCCCGCGCATGCACGACGCGCTCGGGTATGCGCTCGCGGTCGAAGCGTTGCAACTTCTCAATAAGATGGGAGTCCTGCAAAAGAACCGGACCTTCGGGGCCGGCAGTCTGGGAGTTCTGGTTGTCGCCGACCGGTGACCCGCTATCCTGGGTCATATCCACAGCGTACGCGGGTTGAGCCAGCATCGTTGCTGAGACGATCGAGAAAATGCTTGCAGCAATCTGTGTCTTCAATACTTTCACTTTAAGTTCCTGTTTCAGGGGGAAACCGGAGTGATCCTATTGCTCAGTCATTTCATTATCCAATCTCTTTTTCCTATCATTTCGATAGCGGCAGAATTTAATTAGGAAATCGACGAAATTACAAAGAGTGAAAGCCTGCCGCCGGTTCATTGCTCTGTGAGGCGCGACGGGAGTGATTCAGAAATTCGCTACCCTGTAGGGCAATTGATCGTTGGACGGCCCGGTGCTGCACGTTTCGTACGGTTCAAAAAAATACAACCCCATTGAGTATTTTTATGCATGGGGTTATGAGTAATTTGGTAATTTTCATTGTGATTTCATAAAGTGCCAATTGTTCCATTAATGAAGTTAATTGCGGTTTGTAATTGCGGGAAATGGCTATTCTTTTAACGCACCGGGTAAGGGGGCGGCGACGTTGGTTTAAGCGCAAGAAGGTCGACTTTTCCAGCGATGAGAAGCAGGGCCATGCGGATGGTTTCGCAGCGGGCGTTTCCTTGTGCCTTACGTACGGCGGTCGTGAAGCGCGACGCCGTTGCCATCGAACTTCACGCCCGTACAAGCATTTGTGCGCGCTGGGACAAGTCCCTGGAATTTCGTTCACATACTCTCGCGCTGGTGCGATGCAACAAGGCGTACATCGTGTGGGCCATTGTCATCTGCCGCTTAGGGAGTTCAGTGATGTATACCAATCTTGTCGATCATGGGCATCAAGTCCGGCGCGCGGGCGGTGTTGCGCGGCACTGGCGCGAGCTGGTTCTTGGTGCGGTCTGTTTGCTGACGCTGCTGGTGTCGGGCCAGGCAAAGGCTGCCGCACCGGCGCCTGCCGAATGCGCGGCGCTACAGGCGAAATACCCACAATTCAAGGGCAAGACGCTGATCAACGCGATCAACCCGCACACGCCGGGCTATGAAGCGCTGGACCCGAATGACCCGAGTAAATATGTCGGCTTCGACATCGACCTCGGCGAAGCAATTGGCAACTGCCTCGGCTTCAAGATGGCGTACAAGCCGGTCTCGTTCGCAGCGCTGCTGCCGACGCTGCAAAGCGGCCAGGCGGACATCGTGATCTCCGACATGTATGCGACCGAAGAGCGCGCGAAGGCGGCGGACTTCGTCACGTATTCGAAGGTGTTCGACGGCGTGCTCGTTGCGAAAGGCAATCCGAAGAAGATCAGCGGCATCAACCCGACGATGTGCGGCACGATTGCCGCCGAGAACACCGGCTACGTTGAAGTGCCGCTGATCCAGAATCTTGCGCCGGCCTGCAAGGCGGCGCACAGGCAGGAAGCGTCCGTGCAGCTGTATGACAACAACGCGAACGCGATCCAGGCGATTCTCGCAGGCCGCGCCGACACCTATATCAATGACGTGAACACGGTGGACCAGGCGGTCAAGGCGTATCCGAACCAACTCGAAAAGGCCAGTGCGGTAACGCTGCCGTATTCGATTGGTATCGCCGTGCCGAAGACCAATCAGGCCATGCGCACAGCCGTGATGGCAGCGCTCGTCGCGATTCAGAAGGCCGGCATCCAGGCCGACTTGCTGAAGAAGTGGTCGCTCGGCGTCGAGAACCTCGAAACCCCCAAGCTGGTGGCTTCGAACTGATGAATCTGTTTCTGCACTATCTCGGCCTGCCGTATCTGCTTAGCGGCATCGGTTTTACGATCGAGGTCACGGTCCTCGGGCTGGCGGGCGGTCTGATCGTGGGGCTGGTGCTCGCGAGCATGCAACTGAGCAAGGTGGGGCCGCTCGCCGCTATCGCGCGTGGCTACACGGTCATTTTTCGCGGTACGCCGCTGATTCTGCAACTCGTGTTCGCGTACGACGCGTTGCCGCACATCGGATTGAAGTTGAGCGCGATCGGTGCAGCGGGTCTCGCGCTCGCGGCGAACGAGGGGCCGTTCATTGCGGAAATCCTGCGCGCGGGTGTGCTCGGTGTCGACCGTGGACAACTGCTCGCGGGGCAAGCGCTCGGCATGACGCCGACCGTGCTGCTGCGCCGCGTGATCGCGCCGCAGGCAATCCGCACGATGATACCGGCGCTCGGCAACGAATCGGTCAGCGCGCTGAAGAACTCGTCGCTGGCTTCCGTGATCGCGGTCGACGAACTGACGTTGCGCAGCACCCAGCTCGCGTCGTCGACGTTCGATTTCTTTTCGATCTTCTTTGCGTCCGGGCTGATGTATCTCGTGCTGACCGGCGCGATCGCCGCGATCCAGTTGTTCGCAGAAACCGCGCTCGATCTCGATCGTAGCCCGTCTGGACGCTTTGCACGGCTGCTGCCGTGGCGCCGAGCCCGGATGACGACGAACCCGCCCCGCGCGGGCGTGTCGGTACCCGCCGATGCGTTGCCCGAGCCGACGCCGTCGCACGGACACCTGCCAGAAGGGGGTAACGGGCGCAACGGACACAACGGACGTGACGCTCACGCAGAGCGCGCGCAGCGCTACGCGGCGCTCCAGAAACAGAGTCCGACCGTGCAGGTGAAGGGGCTGAGCAAGCGTTACGGCGAGCAGACGGTGCTCGACGGCTTTGACCTCACCGTCCGCTTCGGCGAAGTTATCGCACTGCTTGGGCCGAGCGGATCGGGAAAAAGCACGCTGCTGCGCTGTATCAATCACCTGGAGCAGTGGGATGCGGGGGAAATCCGCGTCGGCGGCAAGCGCCTGGGTTTTCGGGTCGATGGTCAGCCGATGACCCAGGCCGATATCGCCAACGAGCGTGCGAGTGCGGGCGTCGGCATGGTGTTCCAGCATTTCAACCTGTTCAGTCATCTGACGGCATGCGAGAACATCGCGGGGCCGCTGCGCTGGGTGCACGGCGTGGCGCCTGCCGATGCCGAGCGTAGAGCACGTGAGCTGCTCGAACGCGTCGGCCTCAGTCATCGCGCCGACGCGTTGCCGCGCCATCTGTCCGGCGGCCAGCAGCAGCGCGTCGCGATTGCCCGCGCGCTTGCGCCCAATCCTCGCGTGCTGCTGCTTGACGAACCGACGTCCGCGCTCGACCCCGAGCTGGTCGGCGAAGTGCTCGACGTCATCCAGCGGCTCGTGGACGAAGGCGGTCTGACGATGATCATCTCGACGCACCAGTTGCGCTTCGCCGATCAGGTCGCCGACCGCGTCGTGTTCATGAGCGGCGGCGCGGTGGTCGAACAGGGGCCTGCGCACGACGTGCTCACACGCCCATGCCATCCATTGACGGCGCGATTCCTGAGCGTGATGGGTGCCGACGACCGGCTCGAAGTCGCGTCCTGACGGCGCGCGCCATTCAGCATTGCCCGGCCGTTTGTGCCGGGCGCCTTACGAGGTTCGAACTACCATGAAGCACCATACTTTGCCTGTGTCGCCGGAAACGGTTCATTGGGGATACTTCAGCAAGAAAGTCGCGCCCGCGCTGACGGTGCGCTCCGGCGACCGGATCACGATCGAGACGCTGACCCACCATGCGAACGACGATCACGAGCGGATGGTCGCGGGCGACCCCGGCGCCGAAAGTATTTTTCACTGGACCCGCGAGCACAAGGCCATGCCGCGCCGCGGCGCGGGGCCAACCGAGGGACCGTTTACGTTCGGTTCCGGCGAAGGTGTCGGCGTGCATCTGCTGACCGGGCCGGTCGCAATCGAAGGGGCCGAGCCCGGCGACGTGCTCGAAGTGCGGATACTCGACGTTCGGCCGCGGCCGAGCTGCAATGCGTGTTATCGCGGCCGCTGTTTCGGTTCGAACGTCGCAGCATCATGGGGCTTTCACTATCACGATCTGATCGAGGAGCCGAGGCCGCGTGAAGTCGTGACGATCTTCGAGCTCGACACGTCGGGCGAGCCGTTCGCACGCGCGGTCTACAACTACGTGTGGACGCCGCAGACGGATCCGGACGGCATCGTGCATCAGACGATCGATTATCCCGGCGTGAAGGTCGACCATGCGTCGGTCAGGAAGCGGGAGAACATTCTGTCGAACGTGAAGGTGCCCGCCCGGCTGCATTTCGGCACCATGGGACTCGCGCCGGCGGAGCTCGACTATGTCAGCTCCAATCCGCCCAGCTACACCGGCGGCAATATCGACGACTGGCGCGTCGGCAAAGGGGCGCGGATGTATTACCCGGTCGCCGTCGAAGGCGCCTTCTTTTCGGTCGGCGATCCGCATGCGGCACAGGGAGACAGTGAGCTCGGCGGCACTGCGATCGAGACCTCGCTAACCGGAGACTTCGAATTCGTGCTGCACAAGAAGAACGACCTGGGCGGCACGCTCCTCGAAGGCCTCACGCACCCGATGCTGGAAACCGAAGACCAATGGTCGGTGTACGGCTTCACCTTCCCGAACTATCTGGCGGAACTCGGCCCGGCCGGACAGATCGAGGTGGCCCAGCACGCGAGCGTGGACAAGGCGATGCGCGACGCGTTCCGCAAGCTGCGCCGCTTCCTGATGACCGTGCACAGGCTGAACGAGGACGAGGCCATCGCGTTGATGTCGGTCGCCGCTGACTTCGGCGTCACCCAGGTCGTCGACGGGAACTGGGGGGTGCATGGCTCGATCCGCAAGAACGTTTTTGTCAGCGGGCCATCAATGCAGTCGGCATGCGATGGCGTGAATATTGCTCCGCGATGACCAGCCCGCCTTTTTGAACCATCGAGGTGCAGCGGGTACCTGTGACGCGTTCGCGCTCAGGCATCGGCCTTGGAGTTCACTTGGATCTGCCGCGCTTTACAACCGAATCCTATCCGGAAATTGAACGGCCGCGCGCGTGGCGGGAAGCGCTAGACAGGATGGGATGGCGCAGCGTCGCGATCCTCTCTGCACGGGCGTTACACGGAGTGATCCACGCTCAACGGTCGATCGGCGGCTTCGAGTTGAGTCTGCTGGCGTCCGCTGCGCAGACGCTCGAGCCGAATGCCGCCGGCGGCGAAAGTGTGCTACTCGTGCTGCACCTTGACGGGGCGGCGACGCTGGACACCGTCGGCCGACGCGAGCCGCTGGCGTTGAACGACCTCGTCTATCTGCCGTCGCATGAGGACGCCTCGCTGGTTTTCGCCACGGATTTCCGCGCCTTCGTGGTGCGTGTGCCGCGTGCGGCGATCAAAGGGCGGCTCCTTGCGCCGTCGTTGACGAGTGCCGGACGGATTGCCGGCGATAGCGGCGTCGGCCATGTGTTTTCCGGTTTCCTGGCGTCGCTGGCGGAAAGCCTGGATACGTTGCCGGCCGACGAGTTGCGTCCGCTTGAACTCGTGCTGGTTGAGTTCCTGGTGGCGCTGCTCGCGGCGCATCAGCGCGAAGCGCCGACGAGCGTACTGACATCCTCACAGGCGGCCATCTTCTCGCGCGTCTGCCGCAGTATCGATGCGCGCCTTGGCGACCCGAAACTCAGTCTCGCGCTTCTCGCGGCGGAAGAGCGCGTCTCTCAGCGCTACCTGCAAAAGTTGTTCGAAACCGCGGGCCAGAGCTTCTCCACCTATTTGCGTCTGCGCCGCCTCGAACGTTGCAGGGTCGAACTCGTCGATCCTCAGTACGAAAAGACATCGATTTCGGACATCTGTTTCCGTTGGGGTTTCAACGATCCCGCGCATTTCAGTCGCGCGTTTCGCGAGCAGTATCACACCTCACCGCGCGCCTTCCGTCACGAAGCGAGCCTCGATCTGGCCCGGCATCTGGTGCAGCGCATTTCGCGCGGACTGCCCTTTAAAACGGACGCGCTGCTGCTCCATGCGCAAGGCGCGGCGCCCGCACGGTTGCAAGAAGCAACCCTCGGCGATGTGGATACGGTCGTGGCCAGTCCCCCTGTCGAGGTCGATGCCGCCCCCCCGAGCGGCGCTGCCCGTCGTGCGGGCAAGCCGCGCCACCACTTGTTGCGGGCCACAGCAAACACGGTGCATTGGGGCTATTTCTCGCACGACCTGAAACCCGTGCTCGAAGTCGACAGCGGCGACACGGTGACGATAGAGACGCTGACGCAGCACGCATCGGACGATTGGGCGCGCATGGTTGCCGGCGACCCGGGCGCCGAAAGCGTGTTCCACTGGACCGCCGAGCGCAAGAACGTCAACCGGCGCGGTGCCGGACCGCTCGATGCATCGATCTACGGACGTGGCGCCGGCGAAGGGTTCGGAGTGCATATCTGTACCGGTCCGATCGCGGTACGTGGCGCCGAACCGGGCGACGTACTGGAAGTCAGGATTCTCGATGTGCGTCCGCGGCGCTGCGCGAATCCGCAGTTCAGCGGGCGCGCGTTCGGCAGCAATGCGGCTGCGTGGTGGGGGTTTCATTACCGCGAGCTGCTGACCGAGCCGAAACCGCGCGAAGTTGTCACGATCTATGAGCTTGACGCAGAACCGCAGCCGCACA
This sequence comes from Paraburkholderia sp. BGA-UO-ETr-F12, assembly GCF_059567945.1. NCBI lineage: Bacteria > Pseudomonadati > Pseudomonadota > Betaproteobacteria > Burkholderiales > Burkholderiaceae > Paraburkholderia > Paraburkholderia sp. BGA-UO-ETr-F12. Next base: position 233,365 of record NZ_JCAQOZ010000056.1, read on the forward strand.
ACGGTCCGCCCCATGCGCGTGCGGTCTACAACTATCGCTGGACGCCGCAGCGCGATCCATTCGGAGTGGTGCACTCGACGATCGATTATCCGGGCGTGCCCGTCGACCATTCGACCATTGAGGAGAACCATGGGATCCTGAAGGGCGTCAAGATCCCTGTGCGCCCGCATTTCGGCCTGATCGCGGTTGCGCCGCAACAGGACGGCCTCATCGATTCGATCCCGCCCTCTGCGTTCGGCGGCAACCTCGACAACTGGCGCATCGCGCAGGGCGCGATCGTCTATCTGCCGATTGGCGCTCCCGGCGCATTGCTGTCGCTCGGGGACCCGCACGCGTCGCAGGGCGATTCCGAGCTATGTGGGACCGCGATCGAATGCTCGCTGACCGGCGACTTTCAACTCGTCTTGCACAAGAGAGCGACGCTGGCCGGTCAACCGTACGCGGACTTGACATACCCGCTCGTCGAAACACCTGAAGAGTGGGTGTTGCACGGCTTCAGCCATGCAAACTATCTTGCCGAATTCGGCACGCACGCGCAGAGTAAGGTCTACGAGAAGCCGACGCTAGATCTCGCCATGCGCGACGCGTTCATCAAAACGCGCCGCTTTCTGATGACGACCAAGGGTCTCACCGAAGATGAAGCAATCTCGTTGATGTCCGTTGCGGTCGACTTCGGCGTGACACAGGTTGTCGATGGTAACTGGGGTGTGCACGCGATCATCCGCAAGGCCTTGTTCACGGACTAACCAATTTCCGATGCGTTCGCTATGGCGTTGCCAGCAGTGGTACGCGTACGACGCTTTTTTTATTCATGGAGTGATGGCAGATGGATGTATCAACAAAATTCTGGATGGTGGAGGACGCGCCCACCCCGGTCGGTCCCTTCTCTCATGCGACCGAGCAGAGCGGCTGGGTGTTTCTCACCGGCCAGATGCCGACATTGCCGGACGACGACAGCGCACCGCTTCCCGAAGGCGTTGCCGCACAGACGACGCAGGTGATGGACAATCTGGTCCTCGTGTTGAAGGGGATCGGACTTGGCCTCGAACATGTCGTCTCCGTGCGGATCTTTCTGGCCGAGTTCAAACGGGATTATGCGACGATGAACGCGGTCTATGCCGCCCGTTTCCCGCAGGGGAAATTGCCGGCGCGGACCTGCATCGGCGTGACGGGATTGGCGCGCGACGCGCTCGTCGAAATAGACTTCATTGCCCATAGGCCGAACTCGGCAGCCGCCTGATACTCGACTTGCCATCTGCACGGGAATCCAGTCGACAGCCTGCTTTTCGACGTGTCGTCTTTCTCCCGTGCCGTACAGCGGTGTTCAGGTGGCGCGGGATGCCTTGAATTGCACGAGCGCGACGGCGATGGCTGTCAATGACCCAAACGAGCGGACCGGCGACGGGATCGTCGCGAATGCATTCGACCGCAGCACCACTTCGCATACTCCTTCCCGTATTCCTTCGCGTCCCGGCACGCCAATGGTGCAGCAATGCACGAGAAACTGGCATTCGATAGAACCCCCGCCACATCGCCCCTCCAAAACTCGCCCGGATTCGCGTTTTCCAGTTTCTATCGTCGATTGACGATAAAAGTTACTCGACCAGTCGAGAGAATTCATCCGACCAAATAGCAGAAAATGCGGGGAATCGATCAAATTTGGCTCGCCGTAGCAGTCACATGTCGGTGCGGGAAAAATTCTACGAAAAACGTATGTCGTCAGTTGACGATTTATTTTATCGAAGATATCTTCGCGTCTCAAGAGGTGGCCGGATCAGCGGCTACGCCACGTGTGAACAGCGCCGCGCAGGCGGTCGGAGCGAACCATGAGTAACGTCGTGAATAGATTCGGAAACGGTCGTCGTCGATTTCTACAGCTGTCGGCGGGCGCGGGGCTCGCCGCTTCAGGTCTGGTCGGTGGGATGTCGCGGGCCTTCGCTGCAGACAGCGTGAACCTCCATACGTGGTCGGCCGGCGTCGATACGGTGAAGCGCATGCTCGTGCCGTTTCAGAAGGAAGCGGGGTTGAACGTCAACTACAACAACCTCCCGTTCGCACAGTATCGGGAGGCGATGGTGACGAAGTTCGTCGGCCAGGCGCCGATCGACGTGCTGTGGGTGTCCGACGGCTGGCTGCCCGAGTGGGCCGACGCGGGCTGGCTTGCGCCGCTCGACGGCTATCCGCAACTGCTCAAGTACAACGGCGAGGTACAGGACTTTTGCACTCAATCGATGCGCTACAAGGGGCGTCAATACGGTCTCACGTACTACACCGACTACATGGCGTTTCTGTACGACGCAGACAAGCTCGCCAAGGCGGGCATCGCGGCGCCGCCTGCAACATGGGACGAACTGGTCGCGCAATCGCTGAAGATCAAGAATGCGGGTCTGTCGCAATACCCGCTGATGCTCTCGATGGCGCGCGAAAGCTGGCTGATCGAGTTCATGTCGTCACTGGTGTTTTCCAACGGCGGACGCTTTGTCGACGACAGCGGCAAGGCGGTGATGGACGATCCGAAGCACGGCGCGCTCACGTCGCTGCAATGGGTTGCTGATGCGGTCAACAAGCACCGCATTGTTTCGCCTGCCTGCGTCGAGTTGGGCGAGTTGAACGGTTTCAAGGCCGTCGCGTCAGGCAATCACGCATTCGCGTTGTTGCCGCGCTACCGGATTCAGGCGCTTAACGATCCGCGCCAGTCGCGTGTCGCGGGCCATATCAAACAGGCGCTGATGCCGGCCGGCCCGAACGGTTCGCACGCCACGGTTGCGTGGATGCGCATGCACGCGATGAGCGCCGCCGCCGGCGCCAACAAGACGCGGGCCGCCGAGGCGACGCGCCTGATCGAAGCGTTCGGCGGACGATTCGACGGGCAGTACGCGTTCCAGAAGGCGATGTTCCTCGATACCGGCACGGCGTTCGGCGTTAAACCGCTCTTTAACGACCCGGAAGTCCGCGCCGCGTACGAAAAGTATGGCGATTTCTCGATGTTTCAGAAGCAGCAGGATCTGGCGCGCAAAAAGGATGTGATTACGCGCTGGTTCGGCGAGTGGGATGAGACCAACGGTACGGCATGGCAAGCGGCGATCCTCGGTCAATCGAGCGTCGCTGATGCGCTGAAGACGTCCGCGCAGAAGTGGACCGCGTTGAGCAAAGCCTGAGGTCGATATGAGCGTTCAAGCCCTGGGCCGCCGCTGGCTCGCCAGACATTCCGTGGCGCCCTCCGATCAGCGCAGCGCCATGCTGCTGCTGACTCCGATGATGCTGGTGCTGCTCGCGGTCGCCGTGTTTCCGGTGCTTTACTCGTTCTGGACGAGCCTGTTCGACATTCATTTGACGCGAATGAACAGCGTGTCGTTCGTCGGACTGGGCAACTACATCCAGACCTTCCGCGACCCGATGTTCTGGGCAGCAGTCGAGCGCACTGCATGGTTCACCGTCGTGTCGGTGCTCGCGATCATGGTCATCGCGACGCTGATGGCGCTATTGCTGAATCAGGAGTTTCCCGGCCGGCGCATCCTGTCGACCGCCTTGCTGATTCCATGGGCTATTCCGTATGTGGTCGACGGTCTGATGTGGAAATGGATCTACGACTCAGGGTACGGTGCGCTCAACGGACTGCTGTTGCAGCTTGGCGTGATCGGGCAGTACATGGTGTGGCTGGGCGACACGCACAAGACGCTGGCGTTGATCTGTAACGCGTTCGTGTGGAAGGAAGTGCCGCTCGCAACCATTCTGTTGCTCGTGACGATGAAATCCATTCCGTCGGACCTGTACGCGGCCGCTCGCGTGGACGGCGCCAATCTGTGGAGCCGATTCGTGCACGTGACGCTGCCGGCAATGCGTCCTGGCTTCATGCTCGTGATGATCTACGAAGCGATGATGGCGGTGCGTCACTTCGACCTCTTCTTCATTCTGACAGAAGGCGGTCCGGCCGACGCATCGCACGTGCTCTCCTGGCATATCTACGTGGAGACGTTCCGCAACCTGTCGTTCGGCACCGGTGCGGCGGTCGCGTATGTGCTCGCGCTCGCCACGTTCGCGATGTCGTACGCCATCATCCGTCTACTCGGCAAGAGGCTCTAAGGGATGTCATCTTCTCTGTTTTTCAAACGCCTGGCGCTGCTGGCCGGTTCAATCGTGATGTTGCTGTATGTACTGGCACCGGTTGCGTGGCTGCTGTCGTCTTCGCTGCAGCGCGAGGCGGATATCACGTCCATTCCGCCGCACTGGATTCCCCATCCGCCGACGCTGTCCAGCTTCAAGGCGATCGTCGCGGCGAGCACTGGCACAGCGCCGGACGACGGCAACGCCGCGTTCATTCCGTCCACCGCGCAGTACCTCTTGCCGGCGCTGCGCAATAGCCTCGTGGTTGCCACAGCGGTGGTGTTGCTGAATCTGCTCGTCAGCGTTCCCGCCGCTTATGCGATGGCGAAGATCCGGTACATCGGCCGCGATCTGTCGGTGTATTTCATGCTGGCTACCCGCGTGATTCCCGATATCGCACTGGTCGTACCGTTCTTTCTGTTCGTGCGCAAGCTCGGGCTGCTCGACAGCGTCGGTTCGTTGATCATCACTTATCTGGCGATTACGGTGCCGTTCAGCGTCTTCATGTTGCTTAGCTATTTCGAGTCACTGCCGGACGAACTCGACAAGGCGGCTCGGGTCGACGGCTGCTCGCGGATTCAGGCTTTGCTGAAGGTGTTTTTGCCGCTCGCGGTGCCGTCGCTCGTCGCCGTCATCATGTTCACATTCCTGACGAGCTGGAACGAGTTCCTGTTCGCCTTGATGTTTACGCAGACCGCCGCGTCGCAAACCGTCCCGATCATCGTCGCGTCTTTCACGTCGGATTTCACCACGAGTTTTTCGTTCATCAACGCAGCCGGCGTGGTCGCGATCGTGCCGCCGGTGATCATTGCCGTGGTGTTCGAGCGTTACATCGTGTCCGGTCTGACTGCCGGCGCGGTAAAGGGATAAAGGGAAACGTCATGGCTCAAATCGAATTTCAGCAGGTCGGCAAGCAGTACGCGAACGGGCACGTTGCACTGGACAACCTGAATCTGCAGATAAAGGACAAGGAGTTTCTCGTTCTGCTCGGACCCTCCGGATGCGGCAAGTCGACGACGCTCAACATGATCGCCGGCCTGGAGGAGGTCACGCAGGGCAGCTTGCGGTTCGACGACGTCGAAGTCAACGCCTTGCCGGCGCATCGGCGCGATGTGGCGATGGTGTTTCAAAGCTACGCGCTGTATCCGCACAAGAACGTGTACGACAACATCGCCTTCGGCCTGCGGATGCGCAAATATCCGCAACAGGAGATCGATGCGCGGGTGCGAAGAGCCGCGCAGTCGCTTGAAATCGAGCATCTGCTTGACCGGCGCCCCGGGCAACTGTCGGGCGGGCAGCGCCAGCGCGTTGCGCTCGGCCGCGCAATGGTGCGCCAGCCCGCGGTCTTTCTGATGGACGAACCGTTGTCGAACCTCGACGCTGCGCTGCGCGTGTCGATGCGCGCAAGCATCAAGGCATTGCATCAGTCGATGCAGACGACCTTCGTGTACGTGACGCACGATCAGGCCGAAGCGCTCACGCTGGCCGACCGCATCGTCGTGATGCGCCAGGGCGTCGTGCAGCAGATCGGCTCGCCGGACGACATCTACGAGCGGCCTGCCAATAAGTTTGTCGCCAATTTCCTCGGCAGCCCGCCGATCAACTTTATCGACGGCGTGCTGATGCAAGGCGAGCGCGGTCTGCATTTTCGCAGCGGCGATCTTTCGCTCGCCCTCGATGACGAAACGCAACGCCTGCTTGCCGGATGCAGTGGCCGGACCGTGTCGGCCGGCATTCGTGCCGAGGACATCGACGAGCATGGCGAGTCGGCCGATTGTTCGCTGACGGGCGATATCGCCTCGTTGCTGCCGGTCGGCTCCGATCAGTTCATCGGCCTGCAATGTTTGGGGCAGTCGATGTTTTTTCGTGTCGGCAAGGAGCGTTCATGCAAGGTCGGTGAACGTGTGTCCCTGTCGATCAACCGCCGCCGTCTGCACCTGTTCGATCAGGCGAGCGGTGTGAACCTGAAGGCGCAGGGCGCATGAAACCCGCGGTATTTTCGTATCACCGGCCTCACACGCTTGAAGATGCGCTGTCGTTGCTCGCGCTGCACGGCTTCGACGCCAAAGTCATCGCCGGCGGCCAAAGCCTCGCGCCGATGATGAACATGCGCTTTGCGCAGCCGGCGCATCTGATCGACCTCAACGCGTTGCCGCAACTCAGCGGCGTGACGCTTACGGGTGAGTCGCTATCCATTGGCGCGATGACGCGTCATCACGAGGTGGCCACCAACAGCACGGTGCGCGCCGCTTGCCCGCTGCTCGCGCAAGCAGCCGCGACCATTGGGCACTACGCGATCCGCCAGCGCGGCACGCTTGGGGGCAGCCTTGCCCATGCGGATCCTGCGGCGCAAATGCCGTTGATCGCAAGCACGCTGGGTGCCCGCATCGAGATTGCCGGACCGGACGGCAGGCGTGAAGTGCCGGCCACCGAGTTCCTGATTGCGGTGATGACGACCGATCTCGCCGTGGAAGAAATCATTTGTGCCGTGCACTTTCCGGTGGCACGCCCGCACGAACGACACGCATTCGAACTGTTTAGCAGGCGGCACGGCGATTTCGCGATTGCGGCTTGCGCACTCAGCGTCGTGCTCGAAGGCAACCGATTCTCCAGCCTGCGCATCGGGCTCGGCGGCGTGGCGGATGCGCCACTCGTGCTGAGCGAACTCGCTGCAGCCTTCGTGGGCGCACTGGCCGATGCATCGACACTGGCTGCAATCGCCGACGCGGTGGCAGGCGCTATCGATCCGTACGATCAACCGGACATCAGCGCCGCTTACCGGCGCGATCTCGTCAAGGCGCTCGCTGCGCGCGCGTTGCAACGCGCGACGCGGCCGGACAATACGACCTCGAAGTAAGTCATGGAAAAAAAAGCAATTTATCTCGATGTGAACGGCACCCGTCACGAACTGCATTGCGAGCCTCGCAAGCTGCTCTCCGATGTGCTTCGGGAAGACTGCCGTCTGACCGGCACCCACGTCGGCTGCGAGCATGGCGTATGTGGTGCATGCACCGTGCTGATGGACGGCCGCCCGGCGCGCTCGTGCCTCGCGTACGCCGTTCAGATGGACGAAGTGCGGATCACGACGATCGAAGCTGTCGCGCAGGACGGCCGTCTCTCGCCGCTGCAACAGGCGCTGCACGAGTGTCATGGGCTGCAGTGCGGCTTTTGCACGCCCGGCATCGTGATGACCTTCGAGGCCTATCTGCGCGAGCATCCAAGCCCATCTGAGGCCGAGGTGCGCGAGGCGCTTTCCGGCAACCTGTGCCGCTGTACCGGGTACCAGAACATCGTGCGGGCGATCCTGCTCGCGGCCGCGCGGATGCGCGGGGAGAGCGCCGATGTCTGAGCAGACGTTTCGCTACCTCAACAAGGCGGTGCCGCGCACCGAAGACTATCGCCTGCTGACGGGCTATGGCCGCTATCTCGACGACATCGAAATCGCGGGTGCCCTGCACGTGAGTTTCGTGCGCTCGCCGCATGCGCATGCGCGCATCGTCTCGGTGAATACCGCGGCGGCTGCCGGCATGCCTGGTGTCGTGACCGTCGTGACCGGGCGGGAGCTGGCGCAGTGGACCACGCCGATGCGCGTCGCCGCGCCGATCGAGGGCTTATTGCCGGTCGAGTTCGCGACGATGCCGACCGACATCGTGCGCTTTCAGGGGGATCTTGTGGCGTGTGTGGTCGCCACGGACCGGTACCTCGCGGAAGACGCGGCGGAGCAGGTCATGGTCGAGTTCGAGCCGTTGCCTGTGGTGACCGATATGTGGCAGGCGCTCGAAGCCGATGCCGTGCAAGTCGACCCCGGCGTGCCCGGCAATCTGGTGTCGCACCAGACCTACTCGAACGGCGACCCGCAGAGCGTGAGCCGGCACGCTTACCGCGTGGTCGAGGCGACCTTTCAGCAGCAGCGGCAGACCCATGTGCCCATCGAAACGCGCGGTTGCGCAGCGGTCTGGGACGCCGGGCGCGATCACCTGACATTTCACATTGGAACCCAGGTGCCGCATCCCTTGCGCACTCAACTCGCGCAACGGCTCAGGCTCAGCGAGTCGCAGGTGACGGTGATTTCGCCCGATGTCGGCGGGTCATTCGGTCAGAAAATCGCGTTGTATCGCGAAGAGCTGACCGTCGCCGCGCTCGCGCGTCACCTGAAGCGGCCGGTGCGCTGGCGCGAGGACCGTCTCGAGAACCTGACCGCAGCGGCTAATTCGCGCGAAGACTTCTGCCGCACGCGCGCCGCGGTGGACGAGCACGGCACGCTGCTCGCGCTCGATCTGGAGATCCGCGAAGACTTTGGCGCGTATTGCTTCTTTCCGGCGAACTACCTCGCACGCGTTGTCGCTATGGTGTTGAGCGGACCGTACCGGCTGCAGGACTACGCGTTCGACGTGAAAGTCGTGCTCAGTCACAAATGCGGCAATGCCCCGATGCGCGCGCCGATGTCCATCACCAGCTGGGTTATGGAAGGCACGATGGAAGCCATCGCGCGCGAACTGAAGCTGGATCCGGTCGAAGTGCGCCGCCGCAACCTGTTGACGCCGGAAGAACTGCCGTACCGTACGGCCACTGGCGAATTACTGGCCGACATCACGCCATCGCAGACCTTCGAGGCGGTGCTGGCAGCTTTCGACTACGACGCGTTTCGCGTTCGCCAGCAGGCGGCGCGGGCGGCCGGCCGCTATCTTGGGCTGGGTCTGTGCAATGTGGTCGAACCGACGACTTACGGCTCGCGCTTCTATAAATCGGCCGGCATTCCGGGCTCGGGACACGAGGCGAGCTGGATCCGTATCGAGCCGAGCGGTGTCGTGAATGCGTCGGTGGGTCTCGGCCCCAGCGGACAGGGATATGAAAGCGCGATGGCCAACGCGGTGGCGGAAGGTCTCGGTGTCCATCCGTCGAGCGTGCATATTCATCTGGGCCATACCGATATCGCGCCATACGGGATGGGCAGCCGCGGCGCCCGCAGCGGCACGGCGGGCGGCGGTGCGCTGTATTTGTGCGCGCTCGACGCGCGCCGCAAAGTGCTCGCCATTGCCGCCGCCTGTCTCGGCCTGGACGATAGCGACTCGCTGCGACTTGTCGATGCGCGCGTCGAGCGCCGTAGCGGCGACACCTGGGTGGACGCGGGTCTAACGCTCGCCGACGTGGCGCGGAGTGCCTATATGGATCCTACTTCGCTGCCGCAGGGCCTCACGCCCGGTCTCGAGTTTCACCTGACCTACGACCCGCCGCCGATGACCTACTCGAATTCGACGCACGGATGCGAGATCGAACTGGACGTGGCCACCGGTGCAATCCATTTTGCGCGCTACGTGATCGCCGAAGACTGCGGCACGCTGCTCAATCCCACCGTGGTGACCGGGCAGCAACATGGCGCCGTGGCGATGGGATTGTCTGGCGCGTTGTTCGAGCATACGCGCTACGACGAAACGGGACAGAACGTGACCGGCTCGCTTGCCGACTACATGATCGCCACTTCGACCGAATTACCCAACATCGAGATCATCCCGTTGCACACGCCTAGCCGTGCGACGGCGGCGGGCATCAAAGGGATGGCCGAAGGCGGCGTGATGGGCGCACTCGGTGCCTTGACCAACGCTGTGAACGATGCGCTAGCGCCATTCGGCGTGGTGGCCGACCGTCATCCTTTGACTCCCATGCTGTTGCGCGACCTGCTGCGCGACACACTCTGACTGGAACGAACAATCATGAATCAATCTGCAATCAAACCCGCTATCGGCTTCATCGGCCTCGGCATCATGGGCGCCGCGATGGCGGCACGGCTCGCCGCAGCCGGCTATCCGCTGCACGTCTATAACCGCACGCGTGCGAAGGCCGCGCCGCTCATCGAGGTGGGCGCATCCTGGCACGCTACGCCGAAGGCGCTCGCTGAAGAAACCGACGTGATCATCACGATCGTCGGCATGCCTGACGATGTGCGCGCGCTGTACCTCGGCGACGACGGCCTGATCGCGAATGCGCGGCGCGATGCCGTGCTGATCGACATGACGACTTCGAGCCCGCAGCTCGCCGAAGAGCTAGCCGTGCACGCCGCAGCCAGCGGCGTACACATGCTGGACGCGCCGGTTTCGGGCGGCGATGTCGGCGCGCGCGAGGGACGGCTATCCATCATGGTGGGCGGCGCGGCCGACGTGCTCGCGCGCGTCGAGCCGATCCTGCGCCACCTCGGCTCCAAGATCGTGCTGCAAGGCGGACCGGGTGCGGGTCAGCATACCAAGCTGTGCAATCAGATCGTGATCGCATCGACGATGCTGGGCGTGTGCGAAGGCCTGGCTTATGCACACAGCGCCGGCCTGGATGCGCAAACCGTACTGAGCGCGATCGGTGGTGGCGCGGCCGGCGGCTTTCAGTTGAATAACCTGGGGCCGCGCATCGCGAAAGGCGATTTCGCACCGGGCTTCTTTATCGAACATTTCATCAAGGATATGCGGATCGCGCATGAGGAAGCCGCGCATATGGGACGTGAGTTACCGGGGCTGAACCTGGTGCGCAGTCTTTATCAGAAGCTCGCTGAGGAAGGCTTTACGCGCAACGGTACCCAGGCGCTCTTCAAACTCTACGAGCGCTGAGGCGTGGCGATGAAACTAGCTGATCAATGCATTCTGCCCGCCCGGGCCGATGTCGTGTGGCGCGCGCTGAACGATCCTGCCGTGCTCGAGGCGTGTCTGCCCGGGTGTAAAACGCTCGCGATGCTGGACGAGCGGCATTTCGAAGCGACCGTGCAGATTCGCGTGGGGCCGGTGGCGGCGACCTTTAAAAGCAATGTCGAGCTGTCGGACCTCGATCCGCCAAGGGCTTACACAATTGTCGGCACGGGCAACGCGGGCGCGGTTGGCTTTGCCAAGGTCACGGCGCGCGTGCAGCTCGAACCGGCAGCCGGGACCACGGTGCTCGCATACGACGCGGACGTCGAAATCGGCGGAAAGCTGATGAGCGTGGGATCCCGCCTGATTCAGTCCGCGGCGGGCAAGAATCTCGACGCCTTCTTCGGCGCGCTGAAGGCGCACATCGAAAAGGAGGCGGTACCCGTGGACGCTATGCAAGTCATCGAACCGGCGCCGCGGATACATCCGGACGACACGCCACTGACGGGCAGCGTGCAAGGTCAAGCGCACGTCGAGACGAAGCTGCCCACCGTCATGTCCGAACCCGGCTCGGCATCGGGTCTGCGGGTCTGGCTGGTCGGAGCGGGTTCCGGGCTGCTTGGTTTGCTGGTGGGATTCCTGATTGGGCATGCGGCCTGACGGTCCATGTTGCGATGATGGCGCCCGGCCTGCGTGCAGACCGGGCACCGTTTTGAAAAGTAAGGAGCCTGGGCGCTGCAATGCTTGAGCGCGCCGCGCATCGATTACAAGCCGTTCGAGTGGCAACCTTGTTCGTTCTGTAGTTCAGCGTTTGACCCAATCAACTTTTTCATTGGACAGGAATTCTCGTGAGTAAAAAAATAGTTATCCTAATGGCGCTGACCTGTCTGGCCGAGGCAGCGCAGGCGCAAAGCAGCGTGACTCTGTACGGCGTCGCTGACGATGGCATTACCTACACCAACAATCAAGGCGGGCATGCCAATTACCAGACCTTCAGCGGTGGTCTGGGCGGAAGCAAGTTCGGGCTGCTGGGCAGCGAGGATCTGGGCGGTGGCACGCGTGCAATCTTCCAGCTGGAGAGCGGCTATGACCTGAACAGCGGCAAGCTCGGCTATAACAACCGGCTGTTCGGCCGTCAGTCATATGTGGGTTTGTCCGGCAACTACGGGAGCGTGCGCCTTGGGCGGCAGTACGACTTCATGGTGACCAATCTGCAGGCGCTGACATCTGCGCAACTGTTCGGCGGCTCGCTGTCGTCGCATGCGGGCGACGTCGACGGGATCTGGGGCACGTATCCCGTCAGCAACTCGATCAAGTATGTGAGCCCGACGTATCACGGCCTCACGGCGGGCGCGCTCTACAGCTTCGGCGGCGTGGCCGGTTCGGTAGGCGAATCGCGACAGTATGGTTTCGGTCTGAGCTACGCGAATGGCCCGCTGAAGCTGGCGGCCGCCTATCTCTACGTGAACAACCCGGCGGTGACGCGCTTTGACGGCACCACGGGGGCGACGGCCGGCGGAGCGTTTACGAACCCGGTGACGAACCCGATCTACAGCGGCTATGCGACCGCGCACAGCATGCAGACCCTCGGCGTGGGCGGCAACTATCAGTTCGGCGCGACGACACTCGGCGCGCTTTACACCGATACGCGCTTTAACAACGCAGTCGCGACAACCACCACCACGTTCCAGGGTTCGGCAACGCTCGATTCGTACGAAGCATTCGTCAGCCATAACTTTGCGCCGGCAGTCATGGCCGGTCTCACGTACGACTACACGTCGTCGCCGCATGCGCACTACAACCAGGTGGCTGCGGGTTCCCAGTATGCGTTTTCCAAGCGTACTTTCACCTATCTGATCGTGGCATGGCAACGCGCGAGCGGCGTCGATTCGACCGGGCATGCGGCCGTGGCGGATCTGACATACCTGTCGCCTTCGTCGACGCCGAATCAGGTCGCGGTGCGCTTGGGTATCCGACACAACTTTTAACCTGCGGTGGAGCACAGGTCTGCCGGGCGGCGTGACAGCGTGCCCGGTGGCCGTCGTTTTGTGAGCGTTTGAATTGCAACAGGAGGCAATCATGCTGGTGGAAATGCGTACGTATCAGATTACGGCAGGAAAGGTAGGTGAGTTTCTGCAAATCTACGAGCGCGAAGGGCTCGCGATCATCAGTCAGTACGCACGGCTCAAGGGCTGCTGGACCAAAGACTCGGGCACGCTGAACTCGGTCGTGTTCTGCTGGAGCTATGACGACTACACGCATCGCGCCGCGCAGCGCGCGAAGCTCGCGGCGGACGAGCGTTGGCAAGCCTTCACGCCTCGCATCCTGCCGTATCTGGTGCATCAGGAGTCGGTGTTCCTTGCCCCCGTGCCGTTTTGCCCGGCTGACTGAAGCAGCCGAAGCGGTGAAGTTCTCTGACTCGCGGAGCGTGCAACGGTACTTGCCGCGCCGCGCTGCGTTTGTGAGGTAATCGATGATTGAAGCTGATTTGGTCGGCAAGATGGTGTCGTGGCGTCGTGCATTGCACGCGCACCCGGAGACCGCGTTTGAGGAAGTCTCGACAGCACGCCTCGTGGCATCGACACTGCGCGAATACGGTTTCGAAGTGACCGAAGGTGTCGGCAAAACCGGTGTGGTCGGTACGCTGCGAAGGGGGCACGGTCCTGCGCTCGGCTTGCGCGCGGATATGGATGCGCTGCCTATGGTGGAGTACAACGAATTCGCGCACCGCTCGCAACACCGCGGAAAAATGCATGCGTGCGGCCACGACGGTCACACCGCGATGCTGCTGGGTGCTGCTGCTTCGTTAAGCCGCGATACCGGTTGGGGCGGTACGGTTCACGTGATCTTCCAGCCGGCCGAAGAGGTGGCGGGCGGCGGGCGCGTCATGGTCGAAGATGGACTGTTCGAGCGTTTCCCGTGTGACGCGGTTTTCGGCCTGCACAACTGGCCAGGCTTGCCGCTCGGGCATTTCGCAATCAACCGTGGCCCGATGATGGCCTCGTTCGATACGTTCGAGATTGTGGTCGACGGCAGGGGCTCGCATGCCGCAATGCCGGAAGAGGGGATCGATGCGCTGGTCTGCGCAAGCCACGTGGTGATCGCGCTGCAGACGATCGTGAGCCGGCGCGTCTCACCGAAGGAAGCATGCGTAGTGAGCGTCACGCAGATTCATGGCGGCGAGGCCTGGAATGTGTTGCCCGACCGCGCCGTGATTCGAGGCACGGTGCGCTGCTTCGAGCGAGGCGTGCAGGAGCGCGTGCGGGGCCTGCTGGATGAAATCGGCACGCTCACTGCCAGGGCGCATGGCGCAAAAGCAACGCTGTCCTACCACTACGGCTATCCGGCAACGATCAATGCACCGGCCGAAGCCGACGTCGCGCTCGATGCGGCGCGTGCGACCGTCGGCGCGGCGAAGGTGACGTTAGGCTGTAAGCCGTCGATGGCTTCGGAGGACTTCGCGTTCATGGCGCAGGCGAGGCCAGGTGCGTATGTCTGGATGGGCGTCGACGGGCCTGAGCCAGGCGCTCCGCTTCACAACCCGCACTACGACTTCAATGACGACGCATTGGCTACCGGTGCATCGTATTGGGTGAACGTCGTGAAGGCGTTTGGCGTTGCGCGCGTGTGAAGCCTGGCAAGTCAATCGGAACGCTTATCGCGAAGCTCGAAGAGCACGATTAGTGTCGCGACCGCGCAGGCCGGCGGTCAATTCGCGTTGCGCTCCATTGCCGTCGCGACGAGTGCGGGCGCTGCTGCCGCCTGAGCGAGTTCATCGCTCGACCACCCACCGCCGAGCGCATGCAGGAGTTGCACATTCGCGCTTAGCTGGCGGGTCTGGATATCGAGCACGCTGCGTTGCGCATCGAGTGCGACGGTCTGCGCCTGCACGACGTCGAGATAACCCACCGTACCCTGACGATATTGGCGTAACGCGAGGTCGACCGAGTACTGCGCGGCGTTTGCTGCATCTCGCTGCTCACTCAGCGCGGTGCCAAGATACGACAGCAGGGCAAGGTTGTCTTCAACCTGCTGGAATGCAGACAGCACCACGCCACGGTAAAGTTCTCCGGCTTCTTCGGTTGCCGCCTTGGCGGAATCGAGTTCCGCGCGACGATACCCGCCGTCAAACACGTACTGCACAAGCTGCGGGCCGATCGCCCAGAACAGATTGGGCGCGCTAACCAGGCCGGCGTACGCTGCGCTTTGCACACCACCCTGCAAACTTAGCGTGATGTCCGGAAAGTAGGCGGCCCGCGCGACGCCAATTTTTGCGTTGGCTTCGGCCACCCGGCGTTCAGCCGCGGCGACATCGGGCCGTCGCTGCAGTAGCGTGGAGGGCAGGCCGGTCGGGATCGCCGGCAACGCGATGACGGCGGTCTGGGACGGCAGGCTGAATTCGGACGCGGAGGTTCCAACCAGGACCGCGATCGCGTGTTCAATTAGCGCCCGTTGCGCCAGGTTCTGCGACAACTGCGATTTTGCCGATGAAAGTTGCGTTTGCGCTCGGGAAACGTCGAGGCCCGACACGATCCCACTGGTGTGCAGTGTTTGCGTGAGTTGCAGTGCCTTTGCATACGCCATGACAGTCTCGTTCAACAGTTCGGTTTGCTGGTCGAGGCCGCGCAAGCGGAAGTAACTATCCGCCAGTTGGACCTGCAGGCTCAGCCTTACCGAGGCCAGATCGGCTTTGGTCGCCTGCGCCTCGTCCTTGCCGGCCACCACGGAGTCGCGCACGCGACCCCAGAGGTCGAGGTCGTAGTTGATTTCGCCGCCAAGCGTGACCGAGTTGTAGTCGTTCGGGCCGCCCGCGCGCAGTGGCCGGTTGTCGGACTGGCGATCGCGCTGCGGTACGGCGCTCGCACTGATCGACGGGTACAGTCCCGACTCTACCTGCGCCACGAAAGCCTGCGCTTGCGCATAGTGCGCGTACGCCGCGCGCAAATCGGTGTTGTTTGCCAGTAGGCGCGCTTCGAGATCGTCGAGCTGCGCGTCGCCATACATCTTCCACCAGCCATTGCGGTCGATCCGGTCGGCTGGCTGCGCCGTGGTCCACGGGCCAACCGTCCTGTATTGCGCGGCGATTGGCGTCGGCGGGACCCGGTATTGCGGCGCGAGCGAGCAGGCGCTGAGCGCGACGACGCTCGCGAGAAGCGCCGGAATTCCATACTTAACCATGTGCTGCCGCCTTCTTGTCGGTGGCAGTCGCGACTTGCACGTTGTCGCCGTCAGCGAGTCCGTCGGGCGGTGTATCGATCACGCGATCGGTTGCGGCGAGCCCTGAGCCGATCTCCACTGAGTCGCCCAGGTCGCGGTTGATCTTCACCTGCTTGAACAGCACGCGACCGTTCGCGCCGAGCGTGGCGACCACGACGCCGCGGCTATCGAAGACGAGCGCGCTGGCCGGTACACGGAGCGAGTCGGCGGAGACGGGCAATGTGAACTTCAGGCTGGCGAAGCCACCCGGCAGCAGCTTGCCGTTAGCGTTGTCAACCAGTAGTTGAACCAGCGTCGTTCCCGAGCTCGAGTTAACCGAGTCCGCGGCTGCCACTACGCGCGCGGCGAAATGCTGATCGGGATACTCGGGGACTGTCAGGATGGCGGTCGTGCCGTCGTGTATCGCCGGTGCGTAATTCTGCGGCACCTGGACATACACGCGTAACTGCTTGACGTCGGAAACCGCGAACAGCTCCTGTCCCACCCCGCCGCTGCCGGCGTTGACCAACGCACCGACGTCGGTATCGCGGGCCGTCACCACGCCGTCGAAGGGCGCGACGATGCGCGCGAAGGCCTTGGTGGCGACGAGGCGATCGACGTTGGCCTTCGCGGCCGCAACGATTGCCTCCTTGGCGGCGTAGTCGGCCGTGCGTTGGTCGACGTCCTGCTGGGCAACGGAATCGGTGCCGCTTAGCGCTTCCCAGCGCTTCGCCGTCGTACCCGCGACTAAAGCATTCGCCTGCGCGCTCTGGAGATCCGCGCGCGCTTGCAAGAGCTGCTGGTCGAGCTCGGGCGTTTCGATTTCGGCAAGGACCTGGCCCGCTTTGACCGGTGCGCCGATATCGACACTCCATGATTTCAGATAGCCGCTGACCTGCGCGAAGATCGGCGCCCGCGTAAACGCTTCGAGGCGGCCGGGCAGTTGCAGCGCAGGGCCGTTGGCGTCGCGCACGGGTTGGATCAGGTTGACGGTCGGCACGGCCTGAGCGTCGGTCCAGGTTTTCAGCTTGCGGGCGTCGGCGGCTCGCAGTGTGACGCCGGCGACGACGATGCCTAATGCGACCAGCAGGCCTATCACGCCTGCTACCAGAAGCGGGCGGCGCGACGGTGTATTAGTGGGGAAAGCGGATTCAGACGACATGAGCAGGACCTCCCGAGACGGATGCCGGGGTAGCCGCGCGCCCTGGGCGCGCGTGCACGATACAAAAAATGACGGGGACGAGGAACAGCGAAGCGGTGGTCGCAAACAGCAGGCCGCCAATGACCGCGCGGCCAAGCGGTGCGTTTTGCTCGCCGCCCTCGCCGAGAGCGAGGGCCATCGGCGCCATGCCGATGATCATGGAGAGCGCGGTCATGAGCACGGGGCGAAAGCGCGTAAAGCCTGCTTCGAGGGCGGCCTTGAACGGGTCGCCGTGTACGGCAAAACGTTCGCGGCAGAAACTGACGACCAGAATCGAGTTGGCCGTCGCCACCCCCATGCACATGATCGCGCCGGTCAACGCGGGCACGGAGAGCGTCGTGTGGGTCGCGAACAGCATCCAGACGATCCCGGCCAATGCGGCAGGCAACGCGGTCACGATCACGAACGGGTCGGCCCATGACTGGAAATTGACCACGATCAGCAGATAGATCAGCACCACCGCACCAAGCAGACCGAACAACATGCCGGCAAAGGCGCTGTTCATCGTCTGCACCTGGCCCAGCAGCGCGACGGTCGAACCCTTGGGCAAGGTGCCGGCGTTGTCGTGCACGATGCGCTGAATGTCGGATGCCACCGCGCCGAGGTCGCGGCCCTGGGTGGTCGCGAAGATCTCGACCATGGGCTGGATGTTGTACTGGCTGACAACCTCGTTGCTGCTGGTCCGTTCGACGGTCGCCAGACCGCCGAGGACCTGGGCGGAGCTTCCGCCGCTGGCTGTGATCGGAAGGTTTTGCAAGGCGGCGAGCGAATCGAGGCTGTATTGCGGCGTTTGCATCACGATCGGATAAGACACACCGTTCGCGTTGTTCAGCCAGAACGTGGGCGCGACCTGGCTGGAACCCGCGAGGTTCACCACCATGCTGTTCGTCACGTCGCGCTCGGTGATGCCGAGCAATTGCGCGCGCGTGCGGTCGACATTGACGTTGAAAGTCGGGTTGCCGTGCGACTGCGCGATCCGCGCGTCGACCACGCCCGGAACATCGCGAATCTGGCGCAGCAGACGATCCGTGTAGGCGTAGCTGGCGGTCAGGTTATTGCCGCGAATCTGCAGGTCGATCGGCGCCGGCGAGCCGAAGTTCAGGATCTGACTGATGATGTCCGCCGGTGGGAATGAAAACGTCACGCCCGGGAATTCCCGCGGCAATCTCTCGCGCATCAATCGAACATACTCTTCGGTGGGACGGTGGCCTTCGTTCAGCGCGATCTGGATATCACCGTCCTGTGAGCCGACCGTACCGGTGTTGTTATACGCCGTATTGATGCCGCTGACCGGCAGACCCATGTTGTCGACCACGGTGCCGAGATCCGCCGGTGGGATGATCTGGTGGATCGTGCTTTCGACATCCGCAAAAATCTGCGCGGTCCTTTCAACGCGGACCCCGACCGGTGCGCGCACATGCATCAGGATTTGTCCGGAATCGACCGAAGGGAAGAAGTTGCGGCCGAGGAACGGCACCAGCGCGAAGGAGAGTGCGACAAAGCCGAGGAAGCAACTGACGAACGGTCGCCGATGGGTCAGCGCGAGTTCGAGCAAGCCACGGTAGGCGCCACGCACCTTTTCAAAGCGTGCTTCGAAGCCACGCTGGAAACGTGCGAGCGGACCGGGGCTGCTGGTTTCATGAGCGTGCTCGCCCTTTACATGCTGTTTCAGCAGGTATTTCGCCATGGTCGGCACTAGGGTTCGCGACAGGATGAACGACGAGATCATCGCGAAGATCACCGCTTCGGCCATCGGCACGAACAGGAAGCGTGCAACACCGTTCAGGAAGAACATCGGCACGAACACGATACAGATACACAGCAGCGAGACGAATGCCGGCGTGACGATCTGCGCGGCGCCGTCGAGAATGGCCGTCTCCACTTCCTTGCCGTGCTCGAGGTGCCAGTTGATGTTCTCGATCGTCACCGTGGCGTCGTCGACCAGAATTCCCACCGCTAACGCAAGACCGCCGAGCGTCATGATGTTCAAGGTCTCGCCGAGCGCGGACAGCGTCGCGATGGAGCCGAGGATAGCGAGCGGGATCGAGGTCGCGATGATGATCGTCGAGCGCCAGCTGCCGAGGAACAGCAGGATCATGAGGCTCGTCAGCACGGCCGCGATCACACCCTCGCGCGCCACGCCGGTGATCGCCGCCCGCACGAACAGCGACTGGTCGCCGATGGGCTCGATCTGCAGGTTATCGGGCCACGACGCTTTCCCTGCAGCAAGCCGCTGCTTGATGCCGGAGATGATGCCGAGCGTCGAAACTGAACCGTTCTTGAGCACGGACATCAATACCGAGCGCCGGCCGTCGACGTGCACGATATTGGTCTGCGGCGGGCTGCCGTCGCGCACATTCGCAATGTCGCGAATGTAGACCGTGGTGCCATTGGCCGCTTTGACAGGCAGGTCGCCCAATGCTTTGATTTCTGACGGGGCATTGTTCAGTTGCAGCGTGTATTCGTAATTACCGATCTTCTCAGTACCAACCGGCGTAATCAGGTTCTGGCCGGCAAGTGCGTTGGCCACGTCCTGCGCGGATAAGCCGCGCGCCTGGAGCGCCGCGGGGTCCACGTCGATCTGTACCTGACGTGTCTTGCCGCCGAACGGATAAGGAATTGCTGCGCCTGCGACTGTGGTGAGAACCGGGCGCACTGCGTTCAGGCCCAGGTCACCGAGGTTCTGTTCAGAAAGTCCCTTGCCGGATAGCGCCAACTGGATGATCGGCACGGTCGAAGCGTTGTAGTTCAGGATCAGCGGAGGTGTCGTCCCGGCAGGCAGCTGCCGCAGTTGCGTCTGCGCGACCGAAGTCACCTGCGCATTCGCTGTGCTGATGTTCACTCCCGGCTGGAAGAAGATCTTGATGATCCCGAAGCCGGCGACCGATTCCGCCTCGATATGCTCGACGTCATTCACCGTAGTCGTCAGCGTGCGTTCGAATGGCGACGTAATGCGGCCGACCATCTGGTCTGGCGGCAGACCCGTGTATTGCCACACGACGCTGATCACCGGAATCCTGATGTCCGGAAAGATATCGGTTGGCGTCCTCATCGCAGATAAAGGACCGATGATGAGGATGAAGATCGCCAGGACTACGAAGGTGTAGGGTCGCCGAAGGGCGATACGGACTAGACCGAGCATGAGAATTCCAGAGCTTGGGGTAAAACGTAAGCGTGTCTTGTTTGAAGGCTAGCGCGACGCGCGATGACTCGTAGCCGTGTGCGTGTACCTGAATCCAAGCGCGAATGTACACAAAGCTCGGCATCTCTGCTGAAGGACAAATGAGACATCAGGCGCGTATGGCTGCCGGGTGAGCTCATTTCATTTTGCCTGCACGCTCCGGGAATGCCTTGTCGTTGCTGGAGCGAGTGACGCGGGAAAGAACCAGGAAGGGGAGTGCGAGCGCCACTTTCGGTGAACGTCAGATCGCCCGCGTTTTTTATTACCAATTGTTCAGGAGGGAAAGTGTTCAGAGTTGACCAACAAAGCAACGGATCGATCTATTAATAGTAATGCTAACTGTACATATGAAAAGAGCTTAACGGACCGCTGCAGAAGCGCACATTCGTGCCGATACCGAGCCCGGAGGGCGTCTCTAAACTTTCAATCAACAAAGTTTCCAGCTTCGCAAGCCGACTTTGACGCTTTGAACGCAGTGGCGCGCCGAGGGGCAGCGTAACGGGAGACGGTGTTTTGCAAAAACGGCTTTTTCTGCAAAACAGTTGTGCGCAAAACAGGTGGACTGGTGGATGGCTTTCACGCTGCCGACGGCGTCTGGCAGTCGACATAGGAGACCGCCCTGAGTATGGTCCCTGCATCGTGCTTCGACTTTTCGAGCAGTCGAACTGCCGTCTTCATTCGCAACGTCTTGCGCTCGTTTCTATGCACTCTTCTCGCCGTAAGGCTCGTCGCAGCAATTAGTTTCCGTGGGGAAAGTATGAAACCGGAAGGTGCCTACTTGTGATCGCCGGATTTCGCTGAAATAATCGCTTGGCATGCTCGATTGACCAGCATGCATCGGTTCTTCAAACCATCAGCAGACAGGCCTGAGAGAGACCGTTGCGGCGCGCGGCCAGTGAGTGCCGCGCGTCCGTCAACGTCTGGCAGACCCGGGCGGGACGCAGCGGGTTGCCCTTAACCTGCTGTGGGTTGTTGCACGCCTGAACTAAAGTCGCAGCAACGCCGTGCTACGTCGGCAACCATGTGCCCCAGCGCGGAATGTGACTGCTTCTGAAAAATCGCGTCGTAGCGAACCATCGGTGCAGGTGGGTTGGTCATCACGATCTGCATGAGCCGGTTCTGGATTTGCTGCCTGAAAAGGTCGACCGGCAGCAAGCTCACGCCAACCCCGGCCGCCACGAGACCGCCCACTGCCACCGCATTATTGCCGCCGCAAATTCGCTCAGGCTCGACGCCCGCACTTTCGAAGCTCCTGGAACTCAGCACGGTGATGATCGACGCCGGAATTTGCTCGATGACCGGAACAGTGCTCAATTCGTGCAGCGACACTGTGCGTTTGCTGTCGAACGCACCGGGACGGCAAAACCAGGCGAAGCGGGCACTCCCGAGCATCACGCGCTCGATTGATGCGGGAAGCGCTGCGTCGGGCAAAATCGCGAAGTCGAGGCGTCCGTCGATCACCCGCTCTTGCAGCGGCCCGGACATGTCGACATGGGGTTGCAGGATGAGATTTGGAAAAAGGTCGCGCATCTGCTGGAGGAATGCTGGGAACCACGTCAACGCAACCAGTTCGGTCAGACCGATGTGTAGCACGCGGGCCATCTGCCGGTCGGCGTCCTGATAGGCTTCCAGTAGCTCGATACTGTCCAGCAAGCCTTCGCACAGCGTGAACATCTCGTGCCCTTTCGCGGACAACCTTGCTTTCTTGCCGCTGCCTTCGAACAAACGTGCTGCGGACTTCGCTTCGACATCCTGCAGGCGCTTGGTCGCCGCGGACTGCGTGATATGGAGCTTGTCGGCCGCCCGCTGCACGGTGCCGAGCTTCGCTACCCAGTAGAACGTCTCGATCTGCTTGACGGTCAGCATTGTTATTCAGCCTCGTTGGCGAGTGATTCGCGTGCGTCCTGATAGCGCATTCCATAGTTGCACGTCGCGCGCGCGAGGGTAATGACCTTGCGGTGGAACGGTGTCAGCGCGTCTTGCCGCGCAGCGGCTACATAGCGCACCGGCGGCATCACCGGTGTCACATGGACGGCACGCAACAGACCCAGCGTTACGAGTTCACCCGAGATCGCGTCTGGCAGACAGGCGATCCCCAAACCGGCGCTCGCCATGCCGCCAAGCGCCGCGAAGTTGTTGCAGGTCAGAATGCTGCGCGGTTGCACACCGTTGCGTTCGAGCCATTCGCTCATGACATGGCCGACCGCGGAGTCGGCGGATTGGGACAGCAACGTCAACTGGCCGAGGTCCGACACGGCGAGCCTGCGCCGCTTGAGGCTGAATGCGGGACTGCAGAACCAGCCGTTACGCACGTTGGCGAGCGGGAACCTCACTATGTCCGCCCAGCGTGGCGTGTCAGGCACGATGGCCAGATCCAGCTGCGCCAGTCTGAGTTTTTCGTAGAGTTCCACCGCGACGCCCCCCACCTCCAGTTCGACGTCCACCAACGGATAGGTCGAACGCAATGCATCGATGAAGCCTGGCAGCCAGGTTAGCGCCGCGAGCTCAGTCACGCCGAGTCTCAACGAGCGCCGTAATACTTTCTCGCTCGCATACTGACTTAACAGGGCGTCGCGTTGCTGAAGAATCGTGCGGGCCTGCGAGAGTACCTCGAGGCCGTCGACGGTAAGCCGTGCCGATCGCGAACCGCGGTCGAACAGCGGTTTCTGGAACTGGCTCTCCAGCTCGCGAACGTGGCGCGACACGCCGGACTGAACGCTGCCGAGCTTGCGCCCGGCAGCTTCGAACGAGCCCATATCCGCGATTGCAACGAATGCCTCGAGTTGCAGAAAAGTGATCTGGCGTGCCATGCGGCCTCTCTCGAATCCATCTCATTTTGGAATGGATAAGTATGCACAAATATCTCTTTATTTGGGATTTATTTCCGCCAAGAATAGGTCTCCCCGTCCCCTGCAATGCGGATCGAGCATGCCGAACGCTCGCGGTTGCGCCTTGAAGCACACTGTCTATGGAGATCGCATGAAATCGTCTAACAAAATAATCGCTGCGTTGCTGGGGCTCACCCTGGCCGTGGTTGCGGCTACCGCTCAGGCCGACCAGCTCGCGGATATCAAGGCGCGTGGAACACTGGTGTGCGGGGTGCTCGCCAACTTCGAGCCATTCGGCTTTCAGGACCCGGCATCACGCGAGATCGTCGGATACGACGTCGACTACTGCAAGGGCGTTGCCAAGGCTCTGGGCGTGAAGCCCGTGTTGCAGGTGGTGTCGATGGAGGCGCGTATTCCCGAGCTGCTGCAAGGCCGTGTCGATGTGCTCGCCGCCGTGCTCGGCTACTCTCCGGCTCGCGCGGAACAGCTCGCATTTACGCGTCAGTATTACGTAGCCAGGCAGGTCATTGCAGTAAAGACCGCTGGCCCGTTCAAAGCACGGGACGATCTCAACGGCAAGCGCGTCAGCACAATCAAAGGCTCCAGCAATATCGCCATCATGGGTCAGGTCATGCCGAGCGTGCAGCTTGTCAGCTATGACGACTCGCCATCCGCTTTCCTCGCCATGGTGCAGGGTAAGGTCAATGGTTTTGTCGTGTCCGAACCCATCATGCATCGCTTTGCCGCCAAACTCGGTCAAGGCACAAAAGTTGAAGCACTGTCGCCGCCGGTGGGTCTCGAATACTGGGGACTCGGTATCAAGAAGGGGGAGCCGGCATTGCTCGGCGCGGTGAACAACGCGCTGGATGGCATGGAAAAATCGGGCGAGGCACAGCAGATCTTCGACAAATGGCTCGGTCCCAATACGATCTATCAGATGCATCGCGATTTCAGGATCGGGCCGATCAAAGGCTGACCCCAATGCCGTTTGTGTGATGAGGATTACTCATGTTGGCGCATCTCAACTTTTCCGGCATCTTCACAGCCCAGAATCTGCAGCATTTGATGTGGGGGATGCAGTACACCGTACTGCTCACGCTGACGAGCTGGGTACTGGCGGTTGCTCTCGGCACGGTGCTGGCGATGCTGCGTGCGCTAGGTAACCCGTTCATCGAGAGAATCGTCGCCGGCTACGTTGCCTACCATCAGAACGTTCCGATGCTCGCGCAACTGTTCCTCTGGTATTTCGGGTTTCCAACGCTGTTGCCGGACAGCGCGCAAGGATGGATCAACGCCCATGGAGGTGAATTCATCTTCGCATCGATTGCCATCGGCCTGTGCATGGCGGCTTACTACTCGGAGGATATTAGAAGTGGCCTGCGGGCGGTATCGTCAGGTCAACTTGAGGCTGCACGCTCGCTGGGTTTGAGCTTTTCGAAGTCGATGCGTTACGTGATCCTGCCGCAAGGTTTTCGCATCGCAATGCCGCCGTTCATCAACCATACGGTGGTGCTGTTCAAGAACACCAGTCTGGCGATGGCCATCGGCGTTGCGGAGTTGACGTACACAGTGCGCGACATTGAGAACCAAACCTTTCAAACCTTCGAAATCTATCTCGTTGGAACGGTCATCTACCTGGCCATTTCATTGGGGCTGATGGGTGCGGGCGCGGCGATCACGCGCCGCACCCGTATCCTGGCGAAATAAGCGATGCTCGACATACTCATCCACAACGCGCATTTCCTGCTGCTCGGGCAGTATCCGAACGGGCCGGTCGGTGGTCTTGCGCTAACGCTGATTCTCGCGCTGCTCGGTCTCGCTTTTGCGTTTCCGCTCGGTGTGCTGCTGGCGTTATGCCGTGTCTCGCCGTACAGGGTGTTGAGCGTGCCTTCGACGGTGCTCGTCTATATCGTGCGTGGTGTGCCGCTCGTGATGCTCGTGTTCTGGAGTTATTTCCTCGTGCCGGGCTTGATCGGCCATCTGGTGAGCGCATTCACGACCATGGTCGTCACGCTGGTGATTTATCAGGCGGCTTACCTGAGCGAGATTGTCCGTGCCGGCATCGAGTCCTTGCCGAAAGGACAGACCGAGTCCGCACGTTCCCTCGGGATGAGTTACGTTGCGACGATGCGTCACGTGATTCTGCCGCAGGCGCTGTACAACATGCTGCCGAGCATTCTTAGCCAATGCGTATCGACGGTGAAGGACACCTCGATAGGTTATGTGATCAGCGTCCAGGAACTGACGTTCTCGGCTCAGCAGATCAACGCCAGTCTTCTCACACAGCCATTTCAGGTTTTCGTCATTCTCGCTTTGACCTACTTCGTGGTGTGCTACACGCTCACCCGATGCGCGCATGTCGTGGAACGGCGCATCGCGCAGCGGCGTGCCTCAGGAAAGATCCAGGAACTCAGGAATGTCATCAATGATTCAATTCTCCAAAGTTAACAAGTGGTACGGCGAGTATCAAGCGCTCGTCGACGTCACGGCCGAGGTGAAGCGAGGCGAAGTGGTGGTCGTGTGCGGCCCTTCCGGATCGGGCAAATCCACGCTTATCCGTACCGTCAACCGCCTCGAGGAGATTCACGGTGGCGGGATCACGGTCGACGGAACGAGCGTCCACCAGGCGTCGTTGAATCTGAACCGGTTTCGCACGCGTGTCGGCTTCGTGTTTCAGCAGTTCAACCTCTTTCCTCATCTGTCGGCGCTCGACAACGTGTGTCTGGCGCCGATGAAGGCAGCCGGGAGAAGCCGTGCGGATGCGAAGCGGCAGGCATTGGCGTTGCTCGATCGCGTGGGCCTCGCCAGCAAGGCCAACTCGTATCCGCAGCAGTTATCCGGAGGACAGCAGCAACGCGTGGCGATCGCCCGCGCGCTGGCAATGGAGCCGCCGGTGATGCTGTTCGACGAGCCGACGAGCGCGCTCGATCCCGAGATGGTGGGTGAAGTGCTCAGCGTGATGAAATCGCTTGCCAGAGATGGGATGACGATGATGTGCGTGACTCACGAGATGGGATTCGCGCGCGAGGTGAGCGACAGCGTCTGGTTCATGGATCGCGGCGCGATTCTCGAGGTGGCCGATCCGCAAACGTTCTTTCGATCGCCGCAGCACCCACGCGCACAGGCATTTCTGTCCGACTTACGTCACTAGCCACGCATCGTCGATACGAAGGTGCTCATCGACAAGTTTGATGTCGGCGAAGCGGGCTATGTATTCCTAACTATGACTCTATGACAACGAGCAACATGATTAATCCCATTGCCGCGGACCTGGTGCCGGCGGTTGCAACACCTTGCTTTGTGGTGATGGAAGACCGCGTTCTGCACAATCTGGCGGTCACTGCACGTGCGTGCGGCGGCGTTGAGCGCCTGATGCCGCACGTGAAGACTCACCGCGCGGCGTGGCTCGTTTCGTTGCTACTGGCCAACGGCGTCCTTGCTTTCAAAGCCAGTACGCTCGCCGAGGTCGAAATGGTCCTGAGCGCGGGCGGCACGCGCGTCACCTGGGCGTTTCCTACTGTCAATCCGCAAAATATCGGCCGCTTCATCGAATTGGCCCGAGCATTTCCGGAGGCCGAGCTCACGGGCCTGGTGGATTCCCGCGAGGGACTGGACGTATGGACGCGGCTACTCGACGGCGCTTCGCCTTCGGTTCGTCTGCGTATCGATCTCGATCCCGGAATGGGGCGCACGGGCGTCGCGATGGACGAGGCCGCGCTCGAACTCGCGCGCGGGGTGGCGCGGCTCGGTCGGCTTGCGGGGTGGCATGTTTACGACGGCCACATCCGCGGCGCGTATGACGAGCGCAAAGCCGCAGTGGAAGAACTTGCCGGTACGCTGGCGTTTCTGCAGTCGAGCCTGCGCGAAGACGGCATCGATGTCGACGTCGTCGGCGCATGCAGCTATACGTTCGACCTGTGGCCGCGCTCTGCGATGCAGTATGTGTCGCCGGGTACCTGGGTGTATTCGAACGCCCAGCACCTGAGAGAGCTATCGCATCACAACTGGGTTGCCGCCGGCTTTGTTTTGACAACGGTTGTTTCAACGCGCAATGGCACGTCGACGCTGGACGCCGGCAGCAAGGCGATCTCACCGGACAAACCGCTGCGGCAGCGTTTTGACGGCGCCGGCGAGATCGTGATGATGAACGAAGAGCACACGGTGATTCGCAGCGACGCACTTCACACCGGCGACAGGCTGTTACTGATCCCGGAGCACACGTGTACCACCGCCTACCTGTACAGCAACGCCCTCGTTCGATCTCTCGACGGACGGTGGGAATACCGCGAACAGCTCGGCAACGAACGTACGGTTGTCGCGTTGACGCGATGACCGCCAGAAGGCGGGGGCCTGCTGACCCACGTCTATCTTCCTCACAGTTTGAGACTTCGCACATGACAGAATCGAGTAAGCAACCGTCTACAGGTGGTCATTACAGCCCATGGCGCCGCGCAGGCGAGCTGATTTTTGTAGCAGGCCAGGTTCCGCGAGATCCTGAGCGAAACATTATTGGCGCCACGATCGAAGAGCAAACAACCGCGGTGCTCAACAATTTGCGTCTTGTCCTGGAAGAAGCCGGCACCGATTTCAGCCGACTTGTTCGCGTCCAGGTGTATCTGTCGGACATCGGCGAATTCCAGCGCTTCAACGCCGTCTACGCCCAGGTGATGGGCACTGCCGCTCCCGTACGAACCACTATCGGGTGCGCGTTGAATGGCGTGCGTATCGAAATCGATGCTGTCGCGCAGGCCGGCGACGCGCCGATCCGCCCGGCAGTAAATAGCTAACCAGTTTCTCACAGGGAAAGACGATGGACCTACAGCTAAAAGATAAGACCGCTCTCGTGCTTGGCGGCGGTGGCGGTCTTGGTGGCGTCATCTCACGAACGCTTGCGGCCGAGGGCGTTCGCGTTGCCGTTGCCGACATTGATCTGGCGGCGGCCGAAAAGACCGCCAAGGCGGTGAGAGAGGCGGGCTCGCATGCCATCGCGCTTCAGTGGGATCTTGGTGATCTGTCTGCCGTGGACAGTCATATCAGCCGGATCGAGGACGAACTGGGGGCTATCGACATACTGGTGAACAATACCGGAGGCCCCCCTCCGACGCCGGCGCACGGCCAGGATGCCGCACTGTGGCGCAAGCATTTCGAGAGCATGGTGTTGTCGGTGGTAACCATCACCGACCGGGTGCTTCCGGGAATGCGCGAACGCGGTTTCGGCAGGGTGATCACCAGCACCTCATCGGGTGTTGTCTCGCCCATACCGAATCTCGGGTTGTCGAACGCCCTGCGCATGTCGCTCGTCGGCTGGTCGAAGACACTGGCGCGGGAAGTCGGTCGCGACGGGGTTACCTGCAACATCGTGCTGCCCGGGCGTATTGCCACCGATCGCATACGCTTCCTTGACGAGGCCAAAGCCAAACGTGAAGGGCGATCGGTCGAGGATGTTGCGGCCGAGAGCACTGGCTCGATTCCGGTGGGGCGCTACGGCGAGCCGCAAGAATACGCAGATGTGGTGACCTTCCTTGCGAGTCCCCGAGCTTCATACATTACTGGCTCGACAGTCCGTATCGACGGCGGTCTCATCGCCAGCATCTGATCACTTTTTTGGGGAGGCGCCAAATCATGACCATCGACTCACTTCCGCTCGACGAAAGAATCATTGCGGCCCTCTCGGGCATATCTACGGCCACGCTTACGACGGTCCTGCTGAAGCACGGTCTGCGCAACGTGTGGCTTCGGGGTACACGGCCGATCGCGGAAGGTCAGCCGCGGCTCGTCGGCCGTGCCTTCACCCTCCGTTTCGTGCCGGCCCGGGAAGACCTCGCGACCCCCGCTTCGTGGGGCTCGCCGATTTCAACCCGCGCGGCGATTGAAGCGATGCCGCGTGGCTGTATTGCCGTAGTGGGCGCCCTGGGCGTGACCGATGCGGGAATCTTCGGCGATATTCTCTGCGCACGGATGCACATGCGCGGAGTTGCGGCGCTAGTCACGGACGGCGTGGTTCGGGATATTGTGGGCGTGCTGAATACCGGGCTGCCAGTATGGTGCCAGGGTACCGCATCGCCACCCTCGGTGGCCGGCCTGACGTTTGTCGGCTGGCAGGAGCCTATCGACTGTGGCGGCGTCGCGGTATTTCCAAACGACGTGATCGTGGTCGACCGGGATGGCGCTGTGCTTATTCCGGCTGCGCTGCTTGACGAGGTTGTTGCCGCGTCGGTCGAACAGGAGCGACTGGAAAACTGGATCATGAGCGAGGTCGAAAGCGGTGCTGCTTTGCCAGGCCTCTATCCGCCGAATGAGGCGAACCGGGCTCGCTATGAGGCGGCGAATATTTCATTGGGCGGTGCGTCGAAGGAAGGTGGGTGACCGCTGCTCCGACGGGCCGAATATCGGGCATCACGTCGCAACGGCCGATGCCGATGCCGAGGCCGATGCGAGTTCGACGGCTTCGACAAAGCTCGCCACAATCGACTCCATCGCGGTCCCCGGTCCGAGCACCGCAAAAACGCCATGGCGTTTGAGCAAACGTACGTGCTCGTCCGGAATGATGCCGCCAACCACAACCGCTGCCCTCGGTCGCCGGACCCGCAACGTGCGCACTACCTCGCCAACAAGTTCAAGATGCGCACCCGATAGGGACGAAACGCCGATGACATCGGCCTTTGCTGCGATGGCGTCGTCGACCACCTCTCCCGGCGAGCGGAACAGCGCGCCGAGCGACACGTAGAATCCGGCATCGGCCAACGCCGCCGCGACGGTCTTTGCACCCCGATCGTGGCCGTCCTGCCCCACCTTTGCGATGAGCACCCTGGGCAGGCGTCCAAGGCGCGCGGCAAGAGCGCTGACACGATGGCATGCGTCACGCCATGCCGCATCGGCGATCCGCGCTTCGCCGTAGATTCCGCTGCTAAAACGACTGGGCGTGCTGTAGCGCGGCCAGACAGCCTCCAGCGCGCGCGTGCATTCGCCGATTGTCGCGCGCGCGCGGACACACTCGATAGTGAGGGCCAGCAGGTTGCCGGTGCCGTCACGCGCACCGTTAGCGAGCGCCGCCAGCGAGCGCGAGACCAGAACATCGTCGCGCTGCGCCTTCAGTTCTGCAAGCTGCCGAACTTGTCTGGCACGAACCCGCCGACCGTCGATCTCGAGGCAATTGGACGGAGTATCCGCATCCAGTGATCGGAAGCGGTTCACACCCACGACGACATGCTGCCCGGCATCGATCCGCGCCTGCGTGCGTGTTGCCGCTTCGTGAATGCGCTGCTGAACCCAACCCGAGCGGATCGCTTCGACGACGCCCCCATGCGCAGCAATTTGCGCCATCAGATCACGCACGCGCCGGGTAATATCGGCGGTAAGCGACTCCATCATGTACGAGCCGGCCCACGGATCGATAACATCGCACAGGCCCATCTCATGCTGCATGATCAACTGCGTGTCACGCGCGAGCCTCGACGCATCCGCGCCTGGGAGGGCGAGCGCCTCATCGTACGCATTGGTATGCAGCGACTGGGTGCCGCCGAACACGGCGGCCATCGCCTCGATCGTCGTCCGGACGATGTTGTTCTGTGGATGCTGCGCAGTGAGCGACCATCCCGAGGTCTGGCAATGCATGCGCAAAGCTTGCGCTCTAGCCTTACGTGCTCCCAATTCGCTCATTATCCCGGCCCACAGAACCCGGGCGGCGCGAAGTTTGGCGATCTCCACAAAGAATTCGGTGCCGACGCCAAAAAAGAAACTCAGCCGTTCGCCGATGCGCTCGACATTCATGCCACGCTTCACCAGGGCCTCGACGTAGGTGCGCGCGTTGGACAGCGTCAGCGCGAGTTCGAGTACCGCGTCCGCGCCCGCTTCCTGAAAGTGATAGCCGGAGATGGACATTGCATTGAAGCGCGGCGCGCGTTCGGCCAGATACTCGACGACGTCCGCGACGATCCGTAAGGACGGCTCCGGCGCGAATATCCAGGTATTGCGCACCATGTATTCCTTCAGGATGTCATTCTGGATCGTACCCGTCAGAGCCTGCGTGCGCACGCCGCTTTCTTGCGCTGCCACGATGAATGCGGCCAGTACGGGTAGCACAGCGCCGTTCATCGTCATCGAGACCGATACCCGATCGAGCGGAATCTGCCGAAACAGGCGCTTCATGTCTTCGACGCTGTCGATTGCGACTCCAGCCATGCCGACATCGGCCGTCGCGGCAGGATCGTCCGAATCGTAGCCCCGATGCGTCGGCAGATCGAAGGCGACCGATAAACCCTGCGCCCCTTCGGCAAGCGCCGTCCGGAATGCGAGATTCGAATCGGCCGCGTCCGCATAGCCTGCGTATTGACGGATCGTCCACGGCTTTTGCGTATACATCGACGCATGGGGCCCTCGCACGAAGGGCGCCTCACCGGGCCGACTGCCGAGATGCGACACCCCTTCAAGATCGCTCTCCGTATACAGCGCTTTAAGCGGTGCCGCATGGGGCGGGTGTCGCACCGAGTCGCGACTTTCATCGGCGAAGCTCCGCTCGCCGCGCATATCGCCCTCGCGCTTCATCGCTGCCTCCAATGCTTGCTTGTCACTACGTCGGCAATCTTCTGCTGATCGCTGCCACGACGAAGCTCGCACCAATGGGCGAGGCCGCGTTCATCCTTATGCTCCGCGACCACGCGCAGTCCGAGGGTGTCACCAACATTAATGTTGCCGTAGAAGAACAACTCGCGGCCTGAAATAACGGGTGGCTCGTTAAACCGGTGGCGCTGCCATTCGGCACGGTCAACAAAGGACTGAAAGCTTGCAAAGTAAAGAAAATCCGCGCCGTTGAAATCGTTGTTCGGACAGGGCAGAAATTCAATCCAGTCGCTCTCGACCCGATCGGCGCGTGTGAAGGGCAACCGCTTGTCCCACTGCCCGGCGCGAAACTGCTTGCCACGCCACCCCATGTCCACCGCGTCCGCCGGCGGAGTCGGTGTCGGGCCTGCCATTGCCGCGAACGTCGCGCGCGTCACCGAACGGTTGTTGCGCACCTCATGCCGCCGCACGAACGTCGACGACATCGACACGATGGCGCACTCGCCATTGCCCGAAACCAGACGGTGCCGGCTAAAGTGGCGAGCCGGACCGGTTCGGCAAAGCTCGGTACCGAGCTCGAAAGCGTCGTTCTCACCGATTGCGTGGAGCGTGGCCCCCGTCAATCTGATTGCGGTGAAGGCCGCATACGATTTGCTCCCACCGTCATCGACGAAATCCGGCGCGCGCCGGCCGGCATTCTCCGCCAGCGCCTCCCAGTGGCGATGTCCGCATTCCTTGATCAGCCAGTTTTCGGACAGCCCCGTATAGGCCAATTGCGGCATCCCGGCGCGATAGCGCTGTGTTGTTTGCTCCATGCGCTTCAGGCCACCACTGTGTCGCGAGAGGAGGTTCGCTCGCGGAGGCTCGCGAGAATTGCCCGGCTCACGTGCTCGGCATCGCGCGCGATGCCCGAGAAACGCCCTGAGCCCCACGTATGCAGCCACGGTAAGCCAATGAAGTAAAGCCCCTCGACCGGCGTAATGCCGCGCGTGTGCGCCGGATAACCGCGGCCGTTGAACACAGGCGCATCTATCCAGCCGAAGTCCGGCGTAAAGCCTATGCACCAGATAATCGATGTAATGCCGCTGCCTGCGAGTTCGAGCGTCGTACGCTCGCAAGGCGGCTGCCATAGAGGCTCGTAGACGCTGGCGGGCGGTGCATCAATGCCGTTCTTTTCAATAAAGCCGTCGATGCTCGCGTTGATGCGGTTATAGGTATCGTCCGCGCTGTCGAGATTGGCGGTGAGGTTCGGTGCGAAGTGCAGCCGCCCGTCGCGCAGGTCGTCGAGCCGTCCGTATAACTCCATGCCTTCGGCCGCGAACTTGCGCAGATCGATGTCGCGTCCGCCGTCGCGGCCGGTCACATAGTGATTGGTGTTGTCCCGCACCCCCTCACGCAACGGGTGCTTTTCCACCGGCATGTCGTAGTATTTCATGTCGGCCAGCCAGTCCACCACGTCGCGCCCGCGGTAGAAGCGTGCACAGCGTGGCGCCTCGCCGACGGCCAGCACTACCTGGCGGCCGGCCAGATGCAGGTCCTCGGCAATCTGCGCACCGGACTGCCCCGATCCCACCACCAGCACCGCGCCGTCGGGCAGCGCCTGCGGATTGCGATATTCCGACGACTGCAACTGGACGATCTGCGCGGGCAGGCGTTCAGCCATGCGCGGCACGATCGGCGTGTGATAACCGCCCGAGGCCACCACGACCTGATCGGCGGTGAAATCGCCCTGGCTCGTCGCCACCGCAAAGGTGCCGTCGTCCTGCCGCTTCACGCGTTTGACCTGGGTGTGCTCGATGACCGGCGCATCGACCATCGCGATGAAACGGTCGAGATACGCGATGATTTCATCCTTCTTCATAAAGCCATGCGGATCGTCGCCCGGGTAGGGGTAACCCGGCAGCGCGCATTGCCAGTTCGGCGTGACGAGACAGAACGCGTCCCAGCGCTGGTTGCGCCAGGTGTGCGTGACGGTGTTCTTCTCGACGACAAGGTGATCGACGCCGGCCTGTTTCAGATAGTAGCTGACCGACAGGCCGGCCTGCCCGCCACCCACGACGAGCACGCTGTAGTGGCTATTCTCGCGCGTCCCGGCGCTTACGGAGTACGCTGTGTTCGACATGATGGGTCCTTGCAGGTAAAAAATCGGCTTACCGTTACGGCGCTGCCGCCCGGCGCGCCAGGTTCAACGGTTCGTCCCGGGTTTAGAGCAGTTCGATGACCTTGACGGTCGCGTCCGGCCGATTGCGAAAGCGGTCTGCCTCCTGTTCGATCTGCGCGAGCTGATCCATCGCCGCCGAACAGGCAAAACCGTACTTCTGCCGCACGCGCTCCGAGGCAATGTTGAGCGCCTCGCGCGAGCGTCTGACAAAATCGTCGAGCGGGTAAGCATGGCCCGGCGTAAAAAACTCGCTGACCACCTGCGACGGCGAATAGCAATTCGCTTCTTCCCCGTCGGGCCATTGAATCCGGAAGTGCATGACAGGCATGGAAATCCTCTTTTTGCTGATGGCTTGGTGGATAGCAGGCGGCTGGCGTGTCAGCAGCGCGATCCGCAACGCGTCGATGCTCATCGCGGCACCTGGTCGGCCGGGACGATGAACGGCTCGCCGCTGAAATCCCACAACACCGCCGCATCGTCACCGCGATGGACGACCGCCTGGCGCGTCGCGTCTACCGTCCCAATCTCCGCGCAGGCCAGCGAACGCGCGTCGAATCGCGCCCGCACGCGCTCGACGTGCGCTTCACGCACCGAGAGCAGATAGCCGAAACTCGGAAACGCGGTGACCCAACGCGCGAGCGGCACGTCAGCCGGCTTCGGGATCGCATCGAGATCGATGCGAGCGCCGACGCGCGAACATTCGAGCAACATCAATGCCGTGCCCAGCGTACCCGCCATGCTGATATCCTTCGCTGCATCGCATAGCCCGTTCTCGGCCAACTCCGGCAATAACTCGAGGTCGCCGCGCAGCCGCGCGGCCGGCGCTCCGACTGAAGCATTCCAGAACGGATACGGTTCCTCGAAGTGGCCGCGCAGATCGACCGCCATCAGCAGGCGGTCGCCCGGTCTCGCGTTGAAACTCGACAACAGCGCGTTAGCGCGGCCCAGAATCGACACCGCCAGTTGTGCCTGATCGCTTCGCGCGTTGGTGTGTCCGCCGACAATCGGCACGCCATACGCCACCGACGCCGCGGCCATGCCGGCCAGCACCTCGTGCGCCGCGTCGATGCCATTGCTCCATAGCGCATCCACGACAGCGAGCGGCCGGCCGCCCATCGCATAGATATCGCTGACATTGACCATCACGCTGCTGTAGCCGGCGAACCAGGGCATCGCCTGCACGAAGTCGCTGACCATACCTTCGATGGCGAACAACAGGTAAGCGTCGCCATCCGGCAATGCTGCGCAGTCGTCGCCCAACGCCACCGCCTGGCCGAGATCGCGCGCGCCGCCCGGCAAGCGGTCCGCCAGCGACGACACTACGCCGGCTATATCGGTCTTGTGTCGAAAGCCGCGGCTTTCGCGCAAGCTCGTGACCAGATCCGCGAGACTCATGAGCCGCTCCGCGATTGCGTGACAAAGCCGCTGCGCGGTGTCGTACACGGCGGGTAGTGCTGAAGCTGCGCCTGCATCAGATGATGCGGACGGCCGAGCATCCTTTCCTCTGCAAGTACATCCCAATGCAGACGGCGAAACAGCGGCACATTCTGGCTCTGCACATGCGCGAGGAATGTCTGACAGCCGAGCGCATGCGCGCTTGTCACGGCAAGACGGATCAGCGTTGCACCGATCTTGCCGTGACGGCGAAACGCAGCGTGCACGGCGAGCCGCGAACCGAACCAGACGCCAGGCGCTTCCTCGTGGATGCGCACCGTGCCCACTACCTGCTCCGGCATCCCGGCGAGACAGCTCACCGCCACCAGTTGCTGCGCACGCTCGTCGATTTCGTCGCGGTCGTCGCCGACAAAGATGCCCTGTTCGATGCAGAACACCGCGCGCCGCAGCTTGTAGGCCTCATCGGCCTCCCACTGCAGCGTGGTCCACTTGATCCGGTATTCGGTCGGCGTGTAAAACGCCGGCGCGACATCCGCGTCGTCCAGTTCACCCGATGCACCCGCAATCGCTTCGCCAAACATGATCACACCTCGTACGAAGACAGGGACGAGCACGCGCCGCACTTGCCGCAGCCCGCCTTGATGTCCGCTGAGCGCATTTCTGCCGCGGCAAGCATTGAGCCAAGCGGCTGCAGCACCGACCTCATGAACTCCGGCGAGGGCGCCGGATGATCTTCGAGCGGCGTGCCGCTGATCGGCACGAATGGCACCACAAACGGATACACGCCAAGATCGATCAGCTCGCGCGAAATCGAGAGAATCGCTTCGGCGGTGTCGCCGAGTCCCGCGAGGATATAGGTGCTCACCTGTCCCCGTCCGAACACGGCGACCGCCGCCTTGAACGCGTCCATATAGCGCGACAGCGGCACGCCCGATTTACCCGGCATGATGCGTTCGCGCAACGACGGCGTCACCACTTCGAGATGCATGCCGAGCGTATCGATGCCGCTCGCCTTCATGCGCGCGAACCATTGATCGTCGTCCGGTGGTTCGCATTGCGCCTGGATCGGCAGATCGACCGCGGCCCTGATCGCGAACGCGCTCTCGCAGAGAATCTGCGCGCCACGGTCGCTGGTGGGCGGCGTGCCGGTCGTCAGTACCATATGCCTGACACCGTCCAGCAGCACCGCCGCACGCGCGACTTCTGCGAGCTGCTCCGGCGTCTTGCGCGCGATCGTGCGACCGGCGGCAAGCGATTGACCGATCGCGCAAAACTTGCACGTCTTGCGGCGGCTCTCATAGCGAATACAGGTTTGCAGCACAGTGGTCGCCAGCACATCGGCGCTGTGCAGCGTTGCGATGTGCGAGTACGGCACCCCGTCGAGCGTCTGCATGCCGTAAAAGCGCGGCGCCTTTGGAAAGCTGATATTGGCAATCGGAATCGTGCCGCGCAGCAATGCGCTGGTGCCGTCCGCATCGGCAGGCGCGGCGACGAACGGCGAATGCCACGCCGTGTTGGTATGCACCGGCACCATGATGGTCACGCCATCCACCGTGACGGCTTTGTGATCGGACGGTCCCGCGCCGCCGCGCCGGCTGGCGACGCCGGTACCGGGATCGGCCAGCCGCAAGCCGACCGACTGCAATTCAGTCATCAATTGCCGGCTCGCGGCCGGCAGGGTCTCGCTGGAATTCATCGCGGCATCCCATGGTTGAGTTGAAATCGGTGCTGGACGAGGCGTTCCACGCATCGCCCGGCGACGGCATCGGCGCCACGGTCGTAGCCGGCCGCTCGTTGATGGCGAGGCTCAGCAATTCGGGCCGCGCATAGTGGCCGACCGAATCCATCATGCGTTTGCGCTTGGTGATCAGCGTCATGTCGAGATCGGCGATCACCATGCCTTCGCCTTCGCGCAGCGGTGCAGCCAGATGCTGCCCCTCGGGCGACACGATTGCGGTATTGCAGCCGCCACGCAGCGCCTTTTGCAGATTCGTATCGCTTGTGACAGATGCGATCTGCGCTTCGGTCAGCCACCCCGTTGCGTTCACGACGAAGCAGCCCGACTCGAGCGCGTGATGGCGAATCGTCACTTCAATCTGCTCGGCGAAAATCGGCCCCACCAGCGATCCCGGAAACTGGCTGCAGTGAATCTCCTCGTGCTGCGTCATCAACGCGTAACGGGCGAGCGGGTTGTAGTGCTCCCAGCAGGCGAGCGCACCCACGCGCGCCACGCCGGTTTGCACGACCTTCAGTCCCGTCGCATCGCCTTGTCCCCAGATCATTCGTTCATGGAACGTCGGCGTGATCTTGCGGCGCTTGAGCAACAGCTGCCCATCCACATCGAAGATCAGCTGCGTGTTGTACAAGCTGCCGTAATCGCGCTCGTTCACCCCGAGCACGACGACCATGCGATGCAGGCGGGCACGCTCGGCCACCGCCCGCGTCACGGGGCCGGGCACCACCACCGCTTCTTCGTAAAGACGCATGTGGTCGGCGCCGGAGGCAACCGGTGGCCGCACGAACGAAAAGTACGGGTAATACGGTACGAAGGTCTCGGGGAACACGATCAGCTGCACGCCTTCGCGCGCCGCCTGATCGATCGCCTCACAAACCTTGTTCAGCGTGCCGTCGCCGCGCTCGAAGTCCGGTGAAATCTGGACTGCGGCGGCACGAACGATGCGTTTTTCAGACATGGTGGTAGCCGCCTGTGCTCAGACCGTCCAGGTGTGGATGA
The DNA here is from genome assembly GCF_059567945.1 of Paraburkholderia sp. BGA-UO-ETr-F12. Taxonomy (NCBI): domain Bacteria; kingdom Pseudomonadati; phylum Pseudomonadota; class Betaproteobacteria; order Burkholderiales; family Burkholderiaceae; genus Paraburkholderia; species Paraburkholderia sp. BGA-UO-ETr-F12. The sequence continues at coordinate 271,332 of NZ_JCAQOZ010000056.1, forward strand.
TCAGTGCGTTATCCTTGCGATGCAGAAGCTGGATATCCAGCACGTCGAGCGGACTGATCGGACGAATGCCCTCGATCAGCGACGCTTCGCCATGCCCATACAGCGCCTGCAATGCGAAGCGGCATGCGTACACCTTGCCGCCCTCTTCCATGAACTTCATCAGTTGCTTGTTGAAGTTCAGATGACCCGGAAACGCTTCGTCGCCGAGCGTTGGGAAACCGCGCTGCAGACCGAGCGTCACGCCCGGACCATAGAGCAGCACCGAGGTTTCGAAACCTTTGCGCTGCAAACGCGTGGCTTGCAGAAGATTGACGAAGCCGATCGAGCCTTCAAACGCCACCGTATGAAACGTGACGAGCGCCTTTTCACCTGGCTCGGCCTTCACGTCCTCGAAGACTTTCTCTTCGTAGTCGACGAGGTAATCGCCCTTCTGATGCAGCGGTTTGTTGACAACTGGCATGGCACTCTCCAATGTGAATTGCCGGAACAGGAAATGAAGCGTCATATCAAGGCGCTGCTTGACGTTTGCTCCGAGCCCGATAACGCAACGGCTATGCCATCTGGCGTCGCGGCGAATGCGATCACTATCCAATCAAGCAGACGATCATTCGTCGAACGCGCCCAAAAATTTTTTGGCCCGAAGGTTGCGTACGGTCAGACGCGCCAATGGAAGCGGCCGTGCGGGCGTTGATCGCACCAGCCGGGTGCGATCCCGATGGTGCACGCGCGCCGATCGGGTGCAGTCATTCACCGCAATCGATCCGTCCGTCCATTCAATCGGTCCATTTGATCCGATCATTCGAGCCGCGTTATGCGATCACTTTGCAGTGCTGATTCGACCCTGCATGACGTCTTTTCCAATCGTTTTCCAGTTCCACGAACCCCATGAACACCATGAGCAGCCCGACTCACCACTGGATCAAACGCCTTGCCGAAATCCGCAAACCGGCTTATCTCGCGATCCCGGATCTGATAGAAGAAGATCTCGCGACCGGACGCCTGCGCCCGCGCGACCGGCTGCCGGGCCTGCGCGATCTGGCCGACGAACTGTCACTGAACTACACCACCGTGGCGCGCGCCTATGCCGAGGCAAAAAAGCGCGGCCTGCTCGATGCGCGCGCCGGCAGCGGCACCTTCGTGCGCGGCCGCACCGTGACGCTGCCGCTAAGCGGTGGCAGCAGCATCGAAATGACGATGAACACGCCCCCCGAGCCCGCGGACTACGCCGCGCACTTGCGTGAATCCGCCGCCCGTCTGATGGCGAATAGCGACCCGTATCAACTGTTGCGCTATCAGGATTTCGGCGGCACGCCGGCCGACAAGGCGGCGGGCGCGGAGTGGTTAAGGCGCCGCCTGACTCACTGCTCGCCGGACAACGTGCTGGTGTGTCCGGGCATTCACAGCGCGCTCGTCGCACTCGTCTCGCAGTTGGCAAGTCAGGGCGCAACAATCTGTCTCGACACGCTCGCCTATCCGGGCATCAAGGCGATCGCAGCGCAACTGGGCGTACGCTTGCAGGCGCTCGCACGCGACGACGAAGGGCCACTGGCGCATTCCTTCGAAGCGCTTTGCAAGACCGACAAGCCGGCCGCGCTCTATTGCAATCCGACGCTGCAGAACCCGAGCACGCTGACGCTCACGCGAAGGCGGCGTGAGGCGCTCGCCGATGTGGCGTTGCGCTACAGCGTGCCGATCATCGAGGACGATGCCTATGCGATGTTGCCGCAGCAAGCGCCGGACACGCTGGCGAGTTTCGCGCCTGAACTGACGTACTACATCACGGGAATGTCGAAAAATCTGGGCGCCGGGTTGCGCGTCGCGTATCTGCACGCTCCGACTCCGCGTCAGGCGCAGCGTCTGGCAGGCGCACTGCGCGCGACTACCGTGATGGCGAGTCCATTTACCGTTTCGCTCGCCACACAGTGGGTTGCGGATGGCACCGCGCAAGAGATGCTCGGCGCGATTCGCAGCGAGTCGAAAGCGCGCCAGGCGATTGCCGCTCGCGTGCTCGGCGCGTCTTCCTATGACGCGCATCCGGACGGCTTTCATCTGTGGCTGCCGATTCCCCGCGAAGGCGGCTGGAGCGCTTCCGAACTGGCGCTGCAGTTGCGTAGTCAAGGCATCGCCGCTGTCGCCGGCGCAGCGTTCTCGACCGACGGTAATCCACCCAACGCGATGCGGGTATGTCTGGGAGGCTCGAAGAATCGGAGCGAATGCGAGCGGGCGCTGCGCGTTATCGCCGAAACGCTCGAGCATCCGCATCTTCTGCATTCGCCGGTGATATGAAGTAACCTGGCCGTTGCCGATACGATCAGGTGGCGCGACATGAAACACCCTGGATCGGACTTGCCCGGGTCGATGCGCTGTCGGTCAGCACGCGGTAACGCATGCCCTAAGATGACTCCCTCAGTCAGTTACCGACGTGTTGTACGGATGTGAACAAGCCCGGTCTGTCACAGCGCATTCGCGAACATCCGTTCTGATTTCGCCGTTACGCTCTCTTGTGAAATTGACAGCCATAGGGCGTTCGCACGTCATGCGTCGAGGTGTCGTACGCAAAAGACAAGTACGCGATATATCGCCGAATACCGACCTCACATTTCGTGAAGCAACCGAAGCGTTAATCGCGCTCACGAATCCCGACGTCGAAATCACAAGCATGTTCAGCAATTGGGCAGCACGCTCAAGACGTACGCGTATCCGCTGACGGGCAACCATCCTCGTTCATTCTGCGAGTCACATGGAGTTACGAAAGCTTTCCTTAATAAGCGCATCAGAAGAATGAAGGCCTATATAATCCGTTGGGTTTACTCAATATCGCCTCTGACGCTTGTGACAGTCACTTCTCTATATCAAACGGCGGGCACCGGGTCTGGAATGAATAATGCGGAGGCGTCCGTCTCCGACAGGCCGATCGGCTCCGTACCCGATGCGATCGAAACACTGCGTTCCGCGACCAGACATCGGCATGAATTGCTTCATTGCATCATGCCGCTTTCGGTAGAAAGTGCGGACGTGGGTGACTATCTCTTGCACCTCTCGATGCTGCGCGAGTGGCTTACGCCCATCGATGTGTGGTTGCGCGCGTTTGCGGATGGTCCACGGGAAAATATCTTGCGATCGATTTCGGAGCGCATCGCATTGATCGACGCAGATCTCGCTTTTGCATCGTTGCACGCCAAGGATCACATCGACCAGTCGATCTTGCAGGCCCGCGTGTCAGACTACATGGAGACGGCAAGTCCGGCTTATCGATGGGGTGTTTGCTATGTTGTAGAAGGATCGCAACTGGGCGGAGCCGTGCTCTACAAGCACCTGAAAGAGCGGCTTGCCCCGCATCCGCTCCGTTTTCTGCAACCGTGTTCCGAGTCATCCGGGGCGCACTGGAAAGCGTTCGTCAGCCTCATGACGAATGAGCTGTGCACGCCCGAGGCGATACAGGAAGCATGTAACGGCGCGGTCGATGCTTTTGACCGCCTCATTGATATCGCGCTGCGTCCGAGCCAGGACGTCTGTTCCGGCGCCGGTTAACGAGGAGCCGGGAAACCTCAATGGATCTCCGCCGTAACAATCTTTCCGCCGTCAACGATTCGTTTGATGCCGCCTGGGCGTTCGAGGCTTTGCCCCACGCCTATATGATCCTGAATCAGCGCTATGAGGTTGTGCTTGCCAACGCAAGCTATCTCGCCTTGACTGGGCAGTCGCTGAGCGACCTGCAAGGCAAGTCGATTTATGAAATCAACCAGTTCGGCGCGCCCGAGCAGCGTGAAGCGCGCCGCGTCTGGCTCGACTCCGTACTGAAAGCCGGGTCGGCCGGGGCGTCGCAGTGGTCTCCGTTGTTCCGCTACGAAATGCCGGAACGTCGGCGTGACGAAAACGGCGACCTGTCCGTCACGGACGGGACCGTCATCCGTTACTGGAAAATCAAGGCAGATCGGCTGCCGGCCCGGCATGGCGACGGCGGCAAGATCGCCTTATGCGTTGTCGAAGTGACGGACAGCGTCTCCGAGGACGAGCGCAACCAGCGTGAACGCGCGAAGCTGCGATCACAGGCGCAGTTACGGCAGGTCATCGCCGACGAAGCGATGGCCAAATTGCGTGACAACCAGGAGCGCTTTCAGTTCGCGCTGGCGTTTTCGCAACTCGGCGCGTGGGAGATCGATCCTGCCACCGGCACGATGGAGTGCACCGAACAATGCAGCGTCAATCTCGGCATCCCGGCCAACGCCGCGCTGACCGAGAGTCGACTTATCGACGAGGTGGTCCATCCTGACGATCGAACGCGCTTTCGCGAAGCGATGACGGCAGCGCTCGCCAGTCACGAGCCTTTCGAGGTGGATTTTCGCGTCGGTTGGGCGGACGAGCGGGTCCGCTGGATTCTTGTGCGCGGCGTAGGGCGTTATCTGCAGGATGGCTCGCTTACAAGGGTGCTGGGATTCACGCTCGATATCACGGCCCGCAAGGAGTCCGAACTCGAGCAGCGCGAGATTGCCGAATCGGAGAAGCGCGCACGTGAGGAAAGCGACCGGCTCGCCGTCGCAATGGATCATTTCGTCACGACAGTGAGTCACGAATTGCGCTCGCCATTGAGCGCGATTCTGGCGTGGTCCAATCTGCTCGAGCGAGCTGCCGACCCGGCGCATGTGACGCGCGCCGTCAGCGTGATCAGCCGCAACGTCCGTCAGCTTGCCCACATGGTCGACGATCTGCTCGATAGCGGGGCGATCGTCTCCGGCAAGCTCTCCGTGCATCCGCGCCCGGTCGATCTCGGCGCGCTCGCCGGCATCGTTGCCGAAGATATGCGCGTGCATGCGGAGGCAAAGAACCTGCAGCTGATCGCTGACGATCTATCTTCAGTAACGGTGCTGGCGGACGAGAACCGGATGAAACAGGTCGTCTGGAATCTGGTGTCGAACGCCGTGAAGTTTACCGAGCAGGGAACGATCGAGTTGTCCGTGGTTGCCGACGGTGATCAGGTGGAACTGGCGGTGCGCGATACCGGTGTCGGCCTGGATGCTGCATCGATCGAGCGCATCTTCGAGCGCTTCGAGCAGCTTGGCACGAGCGGCTCCGGGCGCGTGGCAGGGCTGGGGCTTGGCTTATGGCTGGTGAAGAATCTCGTGGACCTGCACGGCGGCACCATCACGGCGGAAAGCGAAGGGCCAGGGCGCGGCGCGACTTTCCGTGTGCGGCTGGCGGCGTCCCGCCAGGTCGCTCCTTAGTCCGGCGTGACGTGTTAAAGCGGGCTTCGCTGTCGTCGCGCGTGCGAAATTGAGTGCTGACGGTGATGCTGGCTGGGGCACATACCCGGCGGGCGCTCAACGTGGGTAGGGCGGCGGTTCGTTCAGCACACCCCAGAACATGCCCAGATCGTTGATAGCAGCCATGAAGTCGTCGAAAGCGACGGGCTTCACGACGTAGGCGTTCACGCCCAGGTCGTAGCTGCGCAGCAGATCTGTTTCCTCCCGCGACGACGTCAACATGACGACCGGAATCCGCTTGAGCTTGTCGTCCGATCGTACGATCTTCAGCAATTCGTGACCGTCGATTTTAGGCAGTTTCTTATCGAGCAGGATCACGGCCGGGTTCTCTTCCGCACGGCTCGCCCATGGTCCCTCGCGACGCAGGTACAGCAGCGCTTCCTCGCCGTCGCGCAATGACACGACCGGGTTCGCGAGACGCGTTTTTTCCAGCGCGATCAGCGTCAACTCGACGTCGTTCGGATTATCTTCAACCAGCAGGATGGGGCGTAGCACGTTGGGGTCCTTTACTTCGGTTCATCAGATGGTGCTTCATGTTCAGCGCCGCCGCGCGCTCCCCGGATATCCTTGGGCACAGGCCGGAAGCGCTTGCCGGGCGACAGCGCCGTGAGCCGGGCAACCGCGGCGCTAGCGGATTCTTCGCCCTCGCTCGCTTCAGCGACAAATTCATGCGGCAATGAAAAGTAGACCGTGGCACCGCGCTCCGGTTCGCCGATTGCCCAGGTTTTACCGCCATGCCGCTCAACGATGCGTTTGACGCCCGCCAGCCCGATTCCGGTGCCGTGGAAATCCTCCACGCGATGAAGACGCTGGAACACGCCGAACAGTTTGTCGACATAGCGCATGTCGAAGCCGACGCCGTTGTCCTTGACGAAGAACACGTGCTGGTCGGCCAGATCACCTTCGCCGCTATAACGGCCTACTTCGATGACCGTTTCGGCGCGGGTTTGCGTGAATTTTACCGCGTTCTCCAGAAGGTTTCGCAGTACAACGTGCAGGAGTACCGCGTCTGCGGTTACGTGGCCGAGTTCGCCAACCCGCCACACGATGGTGCGCGACCCTGCTTCTTTGGTTTCGTCGGCGATGAGTGCGTCCACCATGGCGCCTACGTCCACTCGCTGCGGATGCAACGCGGACCGGCCCATTTGCGAGAACGCCAGCAGATCGTCGACCAGTTTCCCGCCGAAGCGCGCCGAAGCGACAATCCGTTCGACGAAGTGCTTGCCGCGCTCGGAGAGCCGTTCGGCTTCCGTTTCGCGCAGCAGCTCGCCGAAGCCGACGATATGCCGCAACGGGGCGCGCAAATCGTGCGAAACCGTGTACGAAAATCCTTCAAGCTCCTTGTTCGCCCGACCCAGTTCGAGCGCCAGTTGCGCGAGCTCTTCCGCGCGACGCAGCACGATGCCGAGCAGCGCAGCCCGAAAGTCCAGGGCGATTTCCAGTTCCGCGGCGCGCCAGGGCAGCGAGCGTCCGCGCACGGTTTCCGTCCACGCATCGAAGCTCTTGCGCGGCGACAGCGTGCCGGACTGCGACTGCAGCTTCGCGCGTGGATCGCCGGCCCATTTGATCGTCTGTACGACCTCCGGGCGAAACCAGAGCACGTAATTGCGAAACAGCTTCGAGATCGATACCGCCAGCATCCCGGCGTAGTTCGGATGAGGATCCAGGATGGGACAGGTGGTGGCAAGACAATCGGTGTGAAAGGTGTCCTCGACCCGCGCATCGAGCCACTCGACGAGCCGGGCCACCTCCGCTTGGTCCGGCGTCGTGCCGACGAGAACAATACGGCCGTCGAAGACGATTGCAGCGCCGTCGGACGCCGTCAGATCCAGCAGGTCCCGCGGGTCCTCGGCGAGCGCGTCCACGAAGCTCTCGGTGTTGGCCATTGCCGCGAGCAGGCGTGTGTGGGTATGGCGCAGGCGCAACCGGTAGGCAGCTTGCGCATGTTCTTCCTTGGCCTCGATCTGCAGCGACAGCACCTCGGCAATGTGCTCGCATGCGGCGCGCACTTCGAACGATGGGATGCGCGCCGTGTCGTGATGGCATGAAATCAGGCCCCACAGTTGACCCCGGACCACGATCGACATGGACATTGACGATAGCGTGCCCATGTTCTTCATGTACTGGACATGGACCGGCGACACGCTGCGCAACGACGAGTAGGTGAGATCGGTAGGGTTTCCAGTCAGTGGATGCAGCGGCGGCACCAATGGCACGGGCGTGTAACCAGCGTCGGCAATCAGCCTGATGCGGTTGCGTATGTAGAGCGCACGGGCTTGCGCGGGAATATCCGAGGCGGGGAAGCGTTGGCCTTCGTACGACGCGTAGCCGGGTTCGATGTGCTCGGCGATCACGCATCCGCTACCGTCCGCGTCGAAGTTGTACACAATTGTGCGGCCGAAGCCGGTAATGCGCTGCACCTCTTCGGCGGCAAGCTGCGCCAGTCCGTGGACGTCCTGAACGCCATGCAGCCGGTTAATGAAGGTGCGCACCAGGGGGTACATCGACGAGAAGACGTCAATCGTGCCTTGAGCAGGTTCCAGCTCGACTATCGCGACGCCCTGGTTGCGATGCACGATCACCGCGAATGGCGACGCCTGTGTACCGTTTCCCGCGGGTGAAATCGCAATCGAGCCGAGGTAAAGGGGGATGCCTTCGAGATCTTCGGTGTCGAGTGCGGTGACGATTCTCGTAGCCCATTCGGCCCCGAGAAATTGCGCAAGCGGCTGCCCCAGCGCATTTTGGGCCGGCTCGCCGTTCAATTGGGTGGCATTGCTGCTTGCCTGCAGCACGGTGCCGTCCGCAGCGATGCTGAACAGAAAGCCGTGTGGCTGAATGCCGCCGGGAATGTGAATAGGCTCGTTGGCGCAGTTCTCGACTGCAGCGGATGTGGAATGTGAAAGGTCAGCCATGCTCGCTCCTCGATCTGACCGGGATTTTCGCATAGAGATGCGGGGAGTATGCTCGCAGGGGACAGCGAGGATGTTGCGGCTCGTGAGGCTTTCTGCATCCAGGCGCGACTTCGATGCGTAAACACAGAATTAAGGAATCCACGAACCTCAACGCATGTCGTCCTCAGCTCCTCCGGGCCCGTCTTCCTCAAATACCCCGCGCCCCATAGCGCCCAGGGTGTGGCTCTACTTCGTTGTCGGTCAGACGGGCTGGTTTGTCTGCGTGTTGAGTGCCGCAAGGGGCGTAGCGTGGATCGGCGGCGCGTTCGTGCTGGCTACGGTAGTTTGGCACGCCACGCGTGTCGCCGCGCCAGTGCCCGAACTGAAGCTGGTAGCCACGGCTGTGCTGATCGGTGCGCTCTGGGAAAGTCTGCTGGTCGCGTGTGGCCTGCTCGTCTATCCGGGCGGCGCGCTGATTAGCGGCACGGCCCCGTGGTGGCTGCTCGCCTTGTGGGCTCTGTTCGCAGTCCAATTCAATGTGCTGTTCGGCTGGCTTAAGAAGCGGTTGTTTCTGGCAGGTGTGGTCGGCGCGCTCGCCGGCCCGCTGTCGTTTCGCGCGGGTGCGGCGCTTGGCGCGGTTCGCTTTGGCGATCCCGTGCTGTCATTGGTCGCCCTGTGCGTGGGGTGGGCCGTACTGATGCCGCTGATGCTGGCGTTGGCACGGCGCTGGGACGGGGTTCATGTCCCTACGGACTAGCCGGACGGCGCGCGCACGGGTTAGGAGCTTAGCTCGCCTCGTCACGGGCCGCCGGCGTTCAGATCGGCATCAATCCACCCGCACTTCGATGCGGCGCGGACGTGCCTCTTCACGACGCGGGATGCTGAGTTTCAGCACGCCGTCATGCAGATTTGCGTCCACCTGCGACGTATCGAAGTCGTCGCTCAACGTGAAGACTCGCGCGAAATGCGGTGCGCGAATCTCTGAATGATGAAGCCGCAGGTCGCTGGGGGTGGGCACCACCGCCTCTGCCTCGATATAAAGTCTTCCGTCGTGCACCTTCACGTCGAGCCGCTCGCGCGGCACGCCCGGCAGGTCGGCCCACAGGGTGATGCCGTGACTGTCCTCGATGATGTCCACAGCCGGCGCGAGCGAGAGTCGGCGGGCGTTGCTTTCGTTGCGGCGAGCGACCTCGCCGGTGTCGCGTTGGGCGATTTGGGTCGTTTCGTTCATGAGTTCCTCCGCTTTACTGAATGGTGATGGAGCGCGGCTTCGAGGCCTCGCGCTTGCCGATCTGAATGGTCAGGCAACCGTTCGAATAGCCGGCCACGACCTTGTCCGGATCGGCGTTCTGCGGCAGTTCGACGACGCGGCGGAACTTGCCGAAAAAGCGCTCCTTCGCGTAAGAGCGGGTTTCGCTCGCCGCGGACAGTTCAGGCGCCTTGCGCTCACCCGCAATGGTCAGCGTGCCTTTGTCGACGGTCACGTCGAGCGCGGCCGGGTCAATGCCGGGTGCGAACGCGACGATGTTGATCGAGTCGTCGGTGCTGCCTATATTCAGAGGAGGAAATGCGTCCGTGCGGCTCGAGCGGATGCTCGATGGAAGGTTGCCGAACAGCGCCGACATCTGCCGTTGCAGACGATCGAGTTCCCCGAACAGGTCGTTGCCAAAGTAGAAGTCACTCATAATTAATCTCCTGTCGTGCGAGCTCATCAAAGTTGTCTTCCCACTGCGGCGGTTGGACAAACCTCCTTCCCCAATGACTTCCTGGGAGCATCGCGCAGTGGGTTTTGCGAGCCAAAAATAGGCGCTTGATGAAGACTTTCAACTTCAGCATTTCCAATATTGATTGAGTCTGAATATATGGATTCGAATATATTGAAACGCCCGGCGGCCGCCCCTATTTGAGCGCCGCAGATTCTTCTGGGAGGCAACATGGAATTCGACACAGACTGGATAACGCTTGGCAAACACCGTGTCCGACTGCATGCGACTCGTGGCTTTCCGACCGAGCGGCTGCGCGTTGTGGCCGAGGTCGCGCGGTTAGCCATCGAAAGCAACATGAGCGCGCGGGCGCGCCTTATCGAAGTCGTGTTGCGCGATCAGGACGGCGCGTATGACATTGCTGTGGGCACGACCATCGCGGAAGACCGCGCGTGTGCCGCGCCGATCGAGGTCGCACTCGCCACGGTCCTCGGTCTCACCGCCGAACAGGTAGCGTTGACGGTCAACTTTGTTTCTCAGGACGAGGTGGACTTGAGTTTTGGCACTTACGAGCGATTGCTGGCGCAGAAGATTGGCGCGGCCACCCCAATCCAGTGATTCGACCGATGCGTCGAAGCGTGTCAATGCGCGTTCACACCGGGCCGCTCGTCTCTGTCGCGGCGCTGGAGGCCGGCCCGTTCCCTTGCTGCCCGCTTAGGCCTCAGGCAGCATCCTCTGAATGATCGGCAGTAGTGTGTCGATCGATAGAGGTTTGCGGCAATATTCAATGACCGGATTGGGTTGCACCGGTATATCGGCGGCTGCGCTGCACAGGATGACAGGAATTGACCGCAACTCCGGGTCCTCGAAAAGCGCCGCGCACAACTGCGGACCTGACATGACCGGCATCATGCAGTCGCTGAGGATGAGGTCCGGCTTGCTCTTCCTCGCCAGTTCAAGCGCGGCCGCTCCATTTGGCGCGGTCACGACGGTGTAGCCGACCTGTTCGAGCAGGAGGCTCCAGACAGTCAGGAGATCGAACTCGTCGTCCACTACCATGATTGTTTTCATGGGCGTCAGCTGTGGAACCGGCCAAGTGTTCCCGAGGCACGCCCGCGACCGGCGAGCACATCTGCCGCGCCCGGAAAGGCGTCGATGATATCGAGGCCTTTCTCGGACACGACGAGCTCCCGAAGCGAAGAGTCGTGCATGCTTTCCCGTTGCTTGACCACGGAAATCATTCGATGCAGCCCGGTGTCCGTTTCGGCATAGCGCAACAGAATGAGATTCTCGGTCATGGCTGACAGGCGTATCCCGCGAGTCGCGGCAGGATCGGAGTAAAACGGTACTTCCTCCGTAAGAAGAGTAGTGACTCCCGCTTCGCGCAACTGATGCGTCAGTGCGTTCAGAAACAGACCGAACCGGCCTGTGCGCATGGCGGAATCACGGAACCCTTCTATGCCGTCGAGCACCAGCCTCGTAGCGCCGGTTCGCTTCACCGTCGCGAGAGCAACGGCTGCGAGTTCGTCTATCGCCAGTTCAATGGCAGGTTGCCACTGGATGGTCAGAAGCCCACTGTCGCAGGCTTGCTGAAGCGGAATTGAAACGGACTCGGCCTTGCCGATCAATCGTTGTGGCGACTCATAAAAGCCGAGGTAGACGGACTTTTCGCCGCGTTTGGCGCCGGCCGCCAGGAACTGAAGCCCAAGGAGTGTCTTACCGATTCCGGTTGCACCCATCAGCGTAGTCGTGGAGCCCTTGATAAACCCTCCGCCAAGCAACTCGTCAAGGCGTGGGATACCCGATCCGAGGCGCGCCTTGAGGTCCGCCGGCCCCGGTTGCGTTGCGCATCGTGCTTCCAGCCTCGGAAACATGACGTGCCCGCCGTCTGTGATCCGGAAGAAATGCTTGCCCAATAAATGATCGCGGGCGCGCATCTTGTGGACTTCGATTTCGCGGGTCCGGCGCATACCGTCGCTGTAGCGGTTGAGTTCGATCAGGCCGTCCACAAGCGTGTGCTCGGGATGCGGTTCGTTGCCTGACAGAGGCGCCAGCAGCAATGTCGTGCAGTTCATCGCGGCAACCAGCGCGTTCAACTCATGGATGAATTTGGACAGTGAGAGATCCGTCTCGCTAAACTCCCGCGCGCTGCGGAACCCGTCAATGATCAGAAGACTCGGACGATACTGGTGAAGGCTCGAGGCCACCTGCTTCAGGAAGCCATCCAGCCCGCCCTGCATGAGCGCGTGATAGCCCGAGACGAAGAACATCTTCTCCGCGACTACCTGTGCGTCAAAAAAATTCAGACCGCTCAGGTGTGCAAGAAGCTTGTCGTGCGATTCAGCGATCAGGGTCATATACAGCACCTTTTCGCCCTGCAGCACGCGATGGAAACCGATCTGGCTAGACAGGATCGTTTTGCCCGCGCCCGCCATGCCTTCAATCAGATACAGCGCTCCGCGGTTCAGACCTCCACCCAGGATAACGTCGAGACCAGGGACGCCCGTTTCGACGTTCGACTGGTCCGATGTCATAGATGTTTGATGTGTCATTTTCAATCGTGCTCGAAGGTTCAAACTGGGGCCGGTGAGTCGATGCGAGCGCAGGCCAACTGACAAGGGTGAGCAATCCGTGTGCCTGAAGGATCGCACCGGTGCAAAAACGCGCGCGTCTGCTAAGACGCGGGATTTTACCTCGTCACTGTGGCGAGTAACGTGCGGACCCCATTTCAGCGAATTCATGGTGCTTCAGGTCTGGTTCCGAGTGTTCCGAGCGTTCCGAGTCAAGGCTGACCCGTACATATCGTATAACACAGAATGAATAGCGTCAGTGACTCGGTGTGCTGCTCTTTGTCGACTCACTATGTCTCATATGTCGTCTATCATTCCGATACGGACGGTAGGAGAAAGGAGCTGCAGTGGCTTTTGCGACAGATGACAAGACCCAGAAGCGTTACCGCAGCGGAGACGCGGCGCGGCTGGCAAAGATGCCCGTCACCACGCTGCGTATCTGGGAGCGCCGTTATGGTGTCGTGGCGCCGCCCAGGAGCGAATCGGGGCAGCGCCTGTACTCGGAAGACGACGTGCGCAGGCTGTTGCTGATCAAGAGCCTCGTTGAGCGCGGCCATGCAATCGGCGCTATCGCGAAGCTTGATCGGATACAGCTAGAACAGCTCGCGCTCGGCCGCTCCGGCAGGGAGTTCGCCGAGGTGGCGCCGGGCACAACGCCGCCTCGCCTGGGCATTACGCTCGCGGTCATCGGCGACGCCTATTTGCGGCGCATCGAGTCGGACGATGTCGATCTTTCAGAAGCAGGCGTAGTCAGTTTCGAGCGCTTTGCGAGCCTGGACGAGGCGAGTTCGAAGCTGGCCAATAAGGCCTCCGACATCCTCCTGGTGTCGGTTGCCTCGCTGCACGAAGATGTGGCATCGCAAGTCCTGAGTCTGGGCGAAACGTGTCAGGCGAGGGCAATCGCAGTAGCTTATGGGTTCGGTACGGGGCGGGCCATCCAGATGTTGCGGTTATCCGGTGTGCGTCTTTACCGCGAACCCGACAGCCGTATCGAGTGGCGGCAAGTGCTCGAAGAGCTGGTCCGCGCCGCACGAGGCTGGGGCGCGGCATCGCCCGACAGTCTCTGGCTGCGTGCAGCACGCCGCTTCGACGATCAGACGCTGACCCGGATGGCCACCCGCTCGTCAACGATTGCGTGCGAATGTCCACGGCACCTTGTCGAACTCATCATGAAACTCTCGGCCTTCGAAAAATACAGCGACGAGTGCGAATCGCGCTCTGCCGAGGACGCATTGCTACACCGGAATCTTGGCGACGTGGCCAACCGCGCCCTCGCGATGTTCGAGTCCGCGCTCGCGCACATCGCGCACGAGGAACGTCTCATGCAGCAGCGGCACGATGACTGACCCGATCGCTCACCGCCTTAGCTGCGTCTGTTCGCATCAAGGAATGGTGATGCGGTCCACTGCATGGCTGGCCTGATCAAACCAGGGGTGTTTGACTTATGAAAACCGGATCGAAGGCTATTTCGATGCATCAATCAGAAACGCAAACTCCGTCGCCACTGCCGAAGCAGCGGCGCCCGATAGGTATCGCCGCAACGATCCTCGCTGTCTCCGCGCTTGGGCTATTGGCAGCTTGCGCATCGCTGACAGGCGGCAAGAGTGGCAATGCGCAGGTTCCTGAGCCCGCGAGGCCGGTGGATCTGGATCGCTACACCGGCCGGTGGTATGAGTTTGCGCGCTATGAAAACCGGTTCGAGAAGGGTTGCGAAAGCGTGAGCGCCGAGTACGCGAAACGCAACGATGGCCTGATTGCCGTAACGAATAGCTGTCGCGATGGAGGTACAGGCGGACCGCTACGCGTGTCGGAGGGGCGTGCGAAGATCGTGCCGGATTCGGCAAACGCCAAACTCAGAGTGTCGTTCTTCGGACCTCTTTATCTGGGGAATTACTGGGTGCTGGACCATGCGGACGACTATAGCTGGTCGATTGTCGGCGAGCCCAGTGGCCGCTACTTGTGGATTCTCACGCGTGCCGCGCAGCCCGACCCGACGCTGGGCGCCGAACTGGTAAGCCGGGTTGCGGCGCTCGGCTACGATACTTCGATGCTACGGAAAACGCAGCACTAGCTCGTCCGTCCGAGGATATCTTTTTGCCCGAAGGGCTGAGAGGATGAGATTGCTGTTCATACATCCTCCTAATCAAATGAGTCGATAGCGACGTGCCAGAGGCACTGCAGCCGGCTGCCCGTGAAAGCGGTATCGCTCGATGCAGGCCGTTTTTGAATCCAGGCGCGCGTATTCCCCGTATATGCGGTCAGAGCCACGCAATTACGCCTGGCGACTCAGGGGAAGTCCATCATGAAGTGCAAACCTATACTCGTCGTTGTCGCCTTGTCGGTAGTCGTCTCTAGCGCCTATGCGGCCAGCGACACGGTCATGGTCGGTGGCCAGGCCATGTTTCCAAACAAGGACATCGTGGACAATGCAGTCAACTCGGCCGACCACACCACGCTCGTCGCCGCGGTCAAAGCGGCAGGCCTCGTCGACACTTTAAAGAGCCCCGGACCGTTTACGGTGTTCGCACCCACTAACGAAGCGTTTGCTGCGTTACCCGCTGGCACGGTCGATACGCTCGTCAAACCTGAAAACAAGGGGATGCTGACCAGCATCCTGACGTATCACGTCATTCCTGGTCGCTACGACTTCCGCAAGCTCGACCAGGCTATCAAGGCCGGCGGCGGCAAGGCCGAACTGAAAACGGTCAATGGTGAGCCGCTGATATTCACAGAGAACGGTCCGCACAATATCGTAGTGACGGACGCAGGTGGCCACACTGCTGACATTTCAACCTACGACGTTACCCAGAGCAACGGCGTCATCATGGTCGTCGACAAGGTTCTGATGCCGAAGTAGCGCAGACAGTACGCAGAGTCTGAGGCTCAAAAATCGGCACATCGCAGTCATTTTTGCTGTCCAGCCTCGACTCATACGCATGCATCGCTCCTGGACGCGGTCCATCTCTGCTCCGTCCCTGAGCGGGCACCTGCTTGCGCGTTGCCGCGGCGCAGCCGGGCAGACCTTTCGCGGTATATGAGACTTCGGCACGGCTAACGGACGAGCCGGGATCACAGGAGAAACACCATGGATAAGTTGACGATGAAAGCTCGGCTCGCACGTGTCGCTATCGCATCGCTATGTGTGTGTGCCGCGACGCTTGCGCAAGCTGGAGGGAACGGCAACGGCGGCAATGGCAGCGGCGGCGCCCACGGTGCCGCAACCGCAGGCATGACGTACCACAGCGAGCCCGTATCGAGCCCGTGGAACCGGGTTCCTGGCGACATGAGCAAGACGGGGGATAGTGGCGGTATGAACATGCCGACCATGCGCCCCGAAGACAACAGCATGCCGGCACGGACTGTTCAGTAGGACTTTACGACGCGCGATGGAATCCCTCGAGCACATCCAGGATCTCATGCCGCCGTGGCGGGCTATTTTTTAAGTAACGCACGTGACGTCGTCGGGGCAGATGCCTTTACGTTGGTGGTGCTCGACCGTGGCAGTCAAGCTGGTTCTTACGGAGGTCGGTACCGATGCCACAGCGGAACAGTCCTTGCTCACACTCTCACTGCCGTTTCCGGATAAACCAAGGAGAGCGCCATGAGCAGCACGCTGAACCCCGACGAAGAGCCGCAGCACACAGTCAAGCAAACTTCAGGAACGACGGGCACACTCGGCCCGAGCGATTCATCCGATAGCGGCAGCGATGTCGCCGGTGCGAAGCGTCATGAGTTCGATGTCGATTCCGAGTTAGACAATCACGCGCTCGAAACTGGTGACGCCGAACTCGGTGGTGACACCGACCGGACGGGTACCGGCGAACGCCGCGCCGCCGACGGCGACTCGACGCTAGTGGATAGCGGCGATATCGAACCCGATCGCATCATCGATCCGGCAGAGGGAGATCTTGAAGGCCGCGAGGACGATCCACCGGCGTAGGCTCTTTATTTGCCAAGGTTGTTCATCAGATCGTCAGGCCGCACACTGGCCGCGCAGGTACTGAAGGGAGAGCGGGGCGTCGCTCTCCGATTGAAAAAATACATGAGCGACGCGCTTTCGCCTTCGTGACCCGACGCGCGGCAATTTATTTTCGCACCGAATCCTGAGGAATTGGATTCTTATCCTGCGACGATTCGAGCGCGTTCTCCGACGGAGGATGGTGGCGTTTTTCCCGTGTGTCCTGCGCGTTTTGCGTTGTGTCCGTGGGTGAACTCGCGCCCGGATCTGTTTCGCGGGAGACAGGTTGCGCGGGATCTATTCGGGTCGAGCCACCCATCGACGGCGGATCGCTAGCGGGAAAGGTATTCTCGACGGCCTCGTCGATTTTCTCTTCGGTTTTATTTACGCCCGGACGATGTTCCTTCAAGGGTTGATTTTTACCGGCGGTTTGCCGGGTATCGTGCGGCTCGTTTCTACTGGTCGACATGATGAACTCCTGTTGCGTGGAATTCTCGTAAGGCGAGCAAACGGCGTTCCGCCCGGGGGCGTCTTCTGCGGCGCTGACGCGCAAGCGTTCGTTGGACGTGGCTGCGAAGCTCCCGAAGCAAGGTGATATGCGACGAGCAGCTTGTGCGGTGCAGCAGGTGAACGACCGCATCAGCGGAGATTGCAACGCGCGCCGGCAGGGGCCATGAGCAGGGAACCGGCGGGCCTGAGCAGACCGACGATCCGCTCTCGCTGCAGTGGGCCGGCGCATGCGTCGCGGCTAACTCATTCCACGCTGCAATTTCGGCACCACCTCTTGAAATTTTCACCGCAAGTTATATCTTTGATTTCGCTCAGGCAGATGCGTCGGTTACAGCCGGCGCGCTGCGTTTCGATTTGTTTGTCAGCAAGCTGGCAGGCGAACTGGAGCGTAGGCCCGTTCGCCTCCTCGCTGAATCGAAGGAGGATACGATGAGTGATCTCTTTTCCGGCGCCGACCTGTTCAGTGAGTTTGACCGTCTGCAGCGGCAGATGGACAGCCTGTTCGGCGGCTTCCCGTCCAGCATCCGCTCTGGCCGTTTCGGGGCCTTTCCGCAAGTGAACATCGGTGCGACCGACGACGCGATCGAAATCGTCGCGTTCGCGCCCGGACTCAAGGCGGCCGACATCGACGTTTCGATCGACAAGGGTCTGCTGATCATCAGCGGTGAGCGCAAGCCTGCCCGCGTGGTGGCCGACGACGACACGCGCGACGATACCCGCACCTATGCACAGGAGCGCTTTACCGGCAGTTTCCGGCGCGTGATCGAGCTTCCGCAGAATGCCGATCCCGAGCGGGTGCAGGCGCGCTATACCAACGGCTGTCTGTCGGTTACCGTCGGCAAGCGCGAAGCGTCGAGGCCACGTGGCATTACCGTCCAGTAACGCCTGTGATTTGAGGAGCAAACCATGAATGACAGAACTCAGGTTGCTGAGCGCGACCAGAATGCCGTGACACGACGCGAGGGTGACCGGCCGGCACGCCGGATAACGCTCACGCCGGCCGTCGACATATTCGAGGACAGCCAGGGCGTCACGCTGTGGGCCGATCTGCCGGGCGTCACCAAGGACAAACTCGACGTGAAGGTGCACGACGGTAATCTGTACATCGAGGCCGAAGCGGTCGTGCCGACGCCCGCCGGTCTACGGCTGCAGCACGCCGAAATCCGTGAGCCGCATTTCGCGCGGTCTTTCTCGCTGAGTCCGGACTTCGATACATCGAAGATCGACGCGAACCTGCAGGATGGGGTGCTGAAGCTGACCATTCCGCGTCGCGACGAAGCCCGGCCGCGACGGATCGAGGTGCAGACGAGCTGACGCATGAAGACCGGCGGCGGTTTCATGGCCGCCGCCGGTTTGTGGAAGGCGCGAGACTGCGACGGCCAGGGTACGGCAACGACGCGCCGTTCGCGGTACAAATGAAACAAGAAGCAGCAGGGGTCGTTAGCTCAGTTGGTAGAGCAGCGGACTTTTAATCCGTTGGTCACTGGTTCGAATCCAGTACGGCCTACCAGAGCGCCCGNGGCGGTTTCATGGCCGCCGCCGGTTTGTGGAAGGCGCGAGACTGCGACGGCCAGGGTACGGCAACGACGCGCCGTTCGCGGTACAAATGAAACAAGAAGCAGCAGGGGTCGTTAGCTCAGTTGGTAGAGCAGCGGACTTTTAATCCGTTGGTCACTGGTTCGAATCCAGTACGGCCTACCAGAGCGCCCGAAAAGCGGGCCCATTTTCACGCGCTAATACAGCCGGCGCTGTCTTCCTTTGGCCGCAGCACTGCGCCGGAGCCCTCCAGTTCGCTGCGTCCAACTATGTTTTCCGGACCGAGACTTCGACCGCACGCCGGGCAGCCGGGCTTCGCCCTTGCGAACAACCGGTCTACGCCTTCGTAGGTGCCGGCATGGTTCAGGTCGCGCAGCCACGTCCGATACTGCGGGCCTTGAAAATCGCCAATATCCAGACTTTCGATGACGGCGCCGCGATGTCCGCATGGGCATTCGACGTAAGTAAAAATGCGTGTTTTCATGATGGCCTCCTGCCGGGTCGCACAGAATGCAGCACGAATCAGGCCACGAAGCGGTGCCGTCTGTATGAGCCGCGGCGAGGCGGCGCCAGCCTGATTCGCCCCATGACGGAGGGGAAGAATTACGATTTGTACACGTGCCAAGCCAGCCGCATTTCCACTGCGTGGACATCGGCCAACGACTCGGGAACACCGCTTGCGCGCCCCTTCGGTACTTTTCTTGAGGAGGTGGACCATGAACCCTATCAACCCGCAAGGCGTTAGCCAGTCCGGCGCTGACATTGTCGGCAGTGGCGTAGGCGAGGGACCGGGACCGGAAATTATGGCGGCAGCAACGCTCGATGGAAACAAGGTTATGTCCTCCGACGGCGAACACGTCGGGAAAATTTCGGACATCATGCTTGACGTCAGAAACGGACGCATCGCTTACGCGGTGCTGTCCGAGGGCGGTTTCCTCGGAATGGGCGCCAACTTGCACGCCATTCCGTGGAGCGCGCTGACGCTCGATACCGACGAGAAGTGCTTCGTCGTCGATATTCCCGCACAGCGGCTGAAGGACGATCCCGGCTTCGACAAGGATCACTGGCCGACAATGGCGGACGCCAGATGGGGAGAATCGACGTATAGCTACTACAACCGGCGGCCGTATTGGTTGGAGAGCCGTGGAGCGCTGGAAAACGACCCAACCCTTGGTGCTGACGAGCTCTAAAGCGCTGCCGCCTCGCGTGTCTGACCAGTCCGTCATTGACCGCTTACGCCGTGCCGGGTTTATCCCGGCGGCGTGAGCGGATTACCTGAACCGGATCGCTCGAACCACGCTTTCATTGCGCCGCCGACGCCGACGCCCCGCTGGACGTGGCGGCATCACTGGCTCGCTTTGCGGCGTCACTGCTGCCGGGCGTGCCGCTCAACCCCGCCGAATTGCTCATCACACCGCTGCTGCCGGAACTCAGGGTGTTCCGGCTCGTGTCATCCGCTTTCTTGCATCCAGCGAGTGCGGTGGCTGCCAGAATAATCAGGATAACCAAAGTCCTATTGCGCTTTACCTTCACGATCGGTCTCCATCAAACGCGCTTGCGATGCCTTGGCGGACGGTTCAGCGCACTACTGGACAATGCAGCAAGAAACATGTCCGCCGCAGGTCGCCCCAGGTCTACCGTTTGCTGCCTATGTGTCATGTGCCGCCGGTTTTCGTCCCAAGGCGGCGCATGTAACCGCATTGAGGAGAGTCATGAGCGATCTATCACGTTCCGCACCACCGTTCCCGAGACAGCAGCAGGACCGGACTCCCGGGCACACGAGTCCGATGACGCCAAAGCCCGACCACGGTGAGCATTCGTACAAGGGCACAGGGCGCCTCGCAGGCAAAGCAGCGATTGTGACGGGCGGGGACAGCGGCATCGGCCGTGCTGTGGCGATTGCGTTCGCGCGCGAAGGCGCCGACGTCCTGATTTCGTATCTCGACGAAGACGAGGATGCCCGTGAAACCGCACACTGGGTAGAAGCGGCTGGCCGTAAAGCGGTCCTGCTGCGTGGCGATATTACGAACCGGGATCACTGTAACGAGATCGTCGCCCGCGCGATCGCCGCATTCGGCCGACTCGACGTACTGGTCAACAACGCCGCTTATCAGATGAGCTACCCGTCGCTCGATGCAATCAGCGACGAAGAATGGGATAAGACCTTCGATACCAATATCGGCGCGATGTTCAGGATTACACGGGCCGCGGTAAGACATATGAAGCCTGGCGCTTCGATCGTGAACACCTCGTCGATCAACGCCGACCATCCCAATCCCGGTCTCATTGCGTACGCCACCACCAAGGGCGCGATCCAAAACTTCACTGGAGGACTCGCGCAATTGCTCGCGGAGAAAGGAATTCGCGCGAATTGCGTGGCGCCCGGACCGATCTGGACACCGCTGATACCGTCGACCATGCCCCCCGAGAAGGTCGAGAAATTCGGCGAGCAGGTTCCGATGAAGCGGCCGGGACAACCTGCGGAACTCGCTGCGGCTTATGTGATGCTGGCATCCGATGAAGCCAGCTACATATCGGGCGCGACGATCGCGGTCACCGGCGGTGCGCCGATTATTTAGTAGCGGTGCCGGTGTGTATTTTTATCGTGCATTCGGGCGGCGTGAGTATTCGCAGACGCGATCTGGTTGAAGGAGAGTGTTTTGAATTCCTCATATCGACGCTGCATGGCGAACATGCTGGCGCTAGTGATTGCGACTGGATGCCTTGTCGAGGCGAGCCACGCACAGACCGGTTCGAGCACCTATAACCAGAAAGATAAACCGCTTGCTCAGCCCGGCGCGAACTCGACCGAGGCGCATTCGGCCAAGCCATCGAATGCGCAGGGTAATGGCCAGACAGGGAGCAAGATGACGCGCGATAAAGAATCCCGGGCGTCGGCTGCGGGTACGCACACAGCGCCGGAAACTGGCGCCGCCAGCGACACGACGACGAATCACTGATTTGCCTGACGAGACATAACGTGCCTGATTTGCAGCGCTTTTGTAGTGCTTACATCTCGATGGCCCGGCTGAATTCCCACGGGCATTTGTGCGGAAGAGTTTCGATTACGCGCGGCATAGCCCTTGCTGCAACCGAAGCTGTGGAGCAATCGTGGCCACTTCGTTCAGCAATAGCAGGCACGCTGTCCGGCAAAGGTAGCGCACGTGCAGTAGCGTCACTTTGAGCGCGGCATGTGCCGTCCGTTTCATTCAAATAGGGTGGCTTAAATGAAATACTCGAAGGCATTTTTAGCAGCAGCAATTTTGACCATGTCAGGCGCAGCGTTCGCGCAGACGGGTGGAGGCAATGGCAACGGAGGCGGTCCGGCAGGTGGCTCGGGAAATGCGCACGGTGCCGCGACTGCGGGGCCGACGGTCGACGGCAGTCCGGCGTCAGGCGCGATGAGTAGCGGCGGGACCAAAATGCATCACATGTCAAAGTCGAAGAAGAAGCCGATGAACGACACGACTAACACCCCGGGTGCGGATGCGAGCAGTGATACGAAGGGGAAGTGAGATCAGCGAGGCATCGATGCGGCCGGCGGGTGGCACCCCGACTTCTGGTGTGCCATCGGCCGGCCCGGCGTGCAGTTGTAAGCGTTAAGTTATCCAACTAATGATGAGCGTCATGCTTGCTGATCGTCTTCACCAGTTCGGCGCCCCGAGGTTCTCAGGCCAGATACCGTGATGGGGCAGCGAATGGAGGCGCGGCGACGAAGTGTATAGCTCCGCCGGACAGAGACAGCGATCCCGCACATGCCGCCCGGTCCGGCGATCATCCATATCACGTTCGACCCCGGCAGCGGCGTCGTTTCTGGTTATTCGAATCCCCCGACATGTACCGCTTGACTTTGGAATGCCACTTGCTGGTATCCGGGATGTCACCGTCGCGAGGAGCGTTCCATGGACAAGGAAAAATTAAACGAAGCGTATCCGCACCCGTCGGGCGGTTGGGGGTCGTTAAAGGCAGTCGCAAAAATTCTCAGCCAGGAGAAAGTAGCGCTGAAAGACAGCGCGATTCTGCTGCGTCAGAACAAACCGGATGGTTTCATGTGTGTCAGTTGCTCATGGGCGAAACCGGCTGATCCGCACACGTTCGAATTTTGCGAGAGCGGCGCAAAAGCGACTGCATGGGATACCACGACTAAACGGGTCGATGCCGATTTTTTCCAGACCCATTCGGTGAGCGAGCTTCTGACGTGGCACGACCACGATCTGGAGGAAGCGGGGCGCCTGAGCGGACCACTACGCTATGACCCCGCGTCAGATCATTACGTGCCCGTGGCCTGGCAGGATGCGTTCGACGAGATCGGGCGGGAACTGAACACGATGGACCCGGAGCAGGTGGTGTTCTATACGTCGGGGCGGGCATCGCTTGAAACGTCGTATATGTTGCAACTCTTTGCGCGGATGTATGGTACGAACAATCTGCCAGACAGTTCGAACATGTGTCATGAAAGCAGCAGCGTAGGCCTGAAAGAGGCGATCGGCGTCGGGGTCGGAACCATCACGCTGGATGACTTCGAAAAGACGGACCTCATGTTTTTCTTCGGGCAGAACGTCGGCACGAACAGTCCGCGAATGCTTCACCCGCTGCAGGACGCCCGCAAGCGTGGCGTGCCGATCATCACCTTCAATCCGTTGCGCGAGCCGGGCCTGGTCAGCTTCGCGAATCCACAATCGCCTGTGCAGATGCTCTCGCCTGACCATACGCAGATCAGCACCCAGTATCACCAGGTGCGCACAGGCGGCGACACCGCCGCGATTCTCGGCCTTTGCAAGGCCGTCATCTGCGCGGACGACGCGGCGGTAGAAAGCGGACGTCCGCGTGTGCTGGACGTTGCTTTTATTCGCGAACACACGCATGGCTTTGAAGACTTCTCTCGCTATGTCCGGCAGGCTCAGTGGGCCGACATTGAGCGGGCCAGCGGACTGATGCGCGCCGACATCGAGCGCGCGGCCGACGAATATATGAAGGCGAATGCCGTGATTGTCCATTACGGCATGGGACTGACGCAGCATCGGCTCGGTGTGCAGAACGTGCGCATGCTGTGCAATTTCCTGCTGCTTCGGGGCAATATTGGCAAGCCCGGTGCAGGGCCTTCTCCGATACGCGGGCATTCGAACGTGCAAGGGCAACGCACGGTCGGCATTACGGAGAAGCCTGAGCTCGCGCCGCTCGACAAGCTGGCCCAGCAGTTCTCTTTCGAACCGCCGCGCACAAAAGGGATGAACACTGTCGAGGCGTTCGAGGCGATGATAAAGGGAGAAGTCACTGCGGTTTTCAACCTCGGCGGCAACCTCGTGCGTTCGGTACCAGACCGGTCACGGACCGAGCCGGCGTGGGCGCGTCTGCGCCTCACTGTCAATGTCGCCACCAAGCTCAACCGGAGCCACCTCGTCCATGGCGCGGTGTCCTATATTCTGCCGTGCCTGAGTCGCATTGAGATCGATCGGCAGGCGAATGGCGAGCAGGCCGTCTCAATGGAAGACAGCACCGGTTGCATGCACGGCTCGCACGGAGTGACGGAGCCGGTAAGTCCGGACATCCGCTCCGAGCCATTTATTGTTGCGGGCATAGCCAGCGCAACACTGCAGGGCAAATCGACAGTGGACTGGAATGCGTGGCGCGACGATTACAGTCGTGTGCGTGCGGCGATCGCCGAAACTTATCCGGCAATTTTTCACGATTTCGAAGCGCGTATGTGGACCCCTGGCGGTTTTCCGAGACCCCTGCCGGCGCGCGAAAGAAAATGGCAAACCAAAAGCGGTAAGGCGGAATTCATGGTGCCGGAGTCGCTGGATGAAGACCCGGATATGACGGTGCGTGAGCCGGAAGCATTGCGCCTGATGACCCTGCGCTCCGACAGCCAGTTCAATACGACCATCTATAACCTTGATGACCGGTTTCGCGGCATCAAGGGTACACGCATGGTGATCCTGATGAATCGCGCGGACATGACGTCGCGCTCGCTCGAGGAAGGCGAACAGGTCACCCTGCAGACTATTGCCGACGACGGCGTTGACCGCCGCGTCGAAGGACTTCGGATCGTCCCCTATGACATCCCGCTGGGCTGCGTTGCTGGTTATTTCCCGGAGTGCAATCCGCTGTTGCCGCTCTGGCACCACGCGAAGGAAAGCAAGGTGCCAGGTGCAAAGTCGATACCGGTTCGCATTGCCGCACATTACCGCTAGCGCATTCGCGGATGAACAACTGCACGGGGAAACAGTCGCCAGTCTTATGTTGGCGAACAAGCCTGCCATGGGCATATCGCTTGCTCGCCATAGCGGTCAACCGCGGCGCGTTAGCCGCGGCGCAACCGCATGATAGAGGAGATCAACATGCAAGCGACGAAACCGGAAGAGACAAAGACCCAGCCAGGCTCGCAAGACGCGCTCGCGGTGCTGGAGGCCGATCATCGTGCAGTCGAAAAGTTATTCACGGCTTTCAGGAAAGCCGCCGACCACGATCTCGAAGCGAAGGCGACGCTGGCGCAGCGCGCCTGCGAAGAGCTTTCCATTCATACGATGCTCGAAGAAGAGCTTCTGTACCCGGCGGCTCAGCAGGCTTTACCCGACAGCGACAAGATCGACGTGGAGGAAGCCTATGTCGAGCATTTCCTTGTTAAGACGCTGATCTCCAAGTTTGAGACCTTGAAGGCCGGCGACAAGGGTTTCGACGCGACGTTCAAGGTGATGAGCGAGATGGTGGAGCATCACGTCGAAGAAGAAGAGCAGTCGCTCTTCCCCGAACTGCGCAAATCGTCATGCGACCTGCGCACCCTCGGCGACAAGATTGCGAAACGCAAGGCTGAATTGCAAAGCAAGCTTGATGCGGTGGGCAGCCGGTCGGTGGGCGACAAGACCGCGACGCTCTAGGCCGAATCATGCTTTGGCGTGAGCATCCGTCGCACTACCCCTTGCGCTACCCGCTTCGATCCGCGCGCGGAAATAACGCGCGGTGGCAGCGAGGCCCTCGTCGAGCGATGTCTGCGGCTGCCAGCCGAGCATTTCGCGCGCACGCGTGATATCCGGCTGCCGATGCCACGGATCGTCGATCGGCAGCGGACACAATTCCAGAGGCGAGCTTGAACCGGTGATCTTTACAATACGCTGTGCAATCTCGCGCATGCTCACTTCATGCGGATTCCCGAGGTTGACCGGTCCCTCTGGATCGCCCTCCGTGTTCATCAAACGGATGAATGCGTCGATCATGTCGTCCACATAACAGAATGAGCGGGTCTGCGAGCCGTCGCCGTAAAGCGTGATCGGCTTGCCTTGCAGCGCCTGCATCATGAAGTTCGACACGACGCGGCCATCGGCGGGATGCATGCGCGGCCCGTAAGTATTGAAGATGCGCGCAATGCGGATCGAGAGCCCGTGTTGACGCCGGTAATCCATGAACAGCGTCTCGGCGCAACGCTTGCCTTCGTCGTAGCAGGAACGCGGGCCGATTGGATTGACGTGTCCCCAGTAATCTTCGGCTTGCGGATGCATGCGCGCGTCGCCATAGACTTCGCTGGTCGATGCCTGAAAGATTTTCGCCTTCACCCGTTTGGCGAGCCCCAGCATGTTGATCGCGCCGTGCACACTGGTCTTGGTGGTTTGCACCGGATCGTGCTGGTAATGGATCGGTGAGGCGGGGCAGGCCAGGTTATAGATTTCATCCACTTCCACGTACAGTGGAAACGTCACGTCATGACGCATCAGTTCGAAATTCGCGCAGTCGAGCAGATGCGCGATATTGTCCTTCGTGCCGGTATAGAAGTTGTCCACGCACAGCACGTCGTGCCCTTGCGTCACGAGCCGTTCGCATAGATGCGAGCCGAGAAATCCTGCGCCGCCGGTAACCAGAATCCGCTTGCGGGTAAGTTCTTTCATGTTGCGTTGTCCTTGCTTGAGCTGCGTTTGCGCCACCGGTCAGGCGGTGACGTTCAGCAGCGTGTCGTGCCAGTCCTGCGCAAAACGGTCGATATGGAAACGCTCCAGCGCGGTGCGCCGTGCGCCTTCGCCGAGACGCCGCGCCTCGGCGGGATCGCGCAGCAGCGCGGTCATGGCGTCCACCAGCGTATCCAGGTCGGTATGAACGAAGCCGTTCTCGCCATTGCGGATCACGGTGGCGAGTTCGGTCGTGGCGAGGCCGACGATCGGCATGCCAATCGTCATCGCCTCCACGATCGCGAGCCCGAGGCTGGTCCAACGAATCGGATTGAAAAAGAAGCGATAGCGCGCGCTGAACGCGGCCAGATCGAGATTGCCGATTTCGCCGATACCGCCGAGCCTCGCGGCGTCCATGCCGACCAGATCGAGCGGCACGCGGGTGCGCGCCGCGTTGAAGACATCGGCGCCCAGACGCCGTCCGCGTTGCGCCAGATGATTCACCACCACAATGCCGCGCTCCAGCTCACCGCTATAACGCGCGCCTGCGGGCACCAGTACACCGTGCTCGATCACGCGCGTCGGCGTGACGCCGCAATCCCACATCAACCGGTTGAAATGGGTGACGTGGACCATCAGCGTGTCGGGGTCGTCGACCCAATGCCACTGCTGGAACGGATTGTCCTGCGGCGGATCGTGCTCGATATAGACGCGCGGCAGACGCTGCTGCGCGGCGCTCAACAGATGTTCGCGGTCGTACTCCCAATGCGTTTTGTGCTGATACAGAATCACGTCGAATGGCTGGTTGGGCACGTCGTCAGCACGAATCTCATGGACGTTGGCGCCCCACGGCAGCACGCCGACCTTGCCCGCGTAACCGGGCGGATGACCGGGTTTCGTGACGAGGTAGAACTCGTGCGGCGCCTGAGTGAGGTAATACAGATAATTGCCGTGCACGTGCCAGGTCAGAACGCGCAGCCGGCGGCAGTTACGCAGCATGATGCGTCTCCTTGAAGGGACGGGCGTTCCCGTGTAACGCGTTCGGCGCGCCGGGTTGCGCCCCCGGCACCTGCGCGAGCTGCGCGCGCGCCGCTTGCACGACCTGAGCAACGCTCACGTTCAGCGCGCACGGATGACCGTACGGACACTCACGGAACATGCACGGCCGGCATGCCGGATAGTCGGCGAGTACGCGGTGCAGCGCGTGGTCTAACGGCGCCCAGCGGCGCGTGTCGCTGCCCGAGGCGATCACCACGGAGGCTGTGGCCACGGCCGCCGCGATGTGCGAGATGCCGGTGTCGTTGCAGACCACCAGCCGCGCGTGCGCGACCAGCGCGGCAAGTCCGCCGAGCGAAGTGGCGCCCGCAAGATGTAGCGCGGGGGAGGTCATCGCGCCTAATACCGCGCCGGTCAGCGGGGCTTCTGCTGCCGTTCCGGTAATGGCGATCTGCCAGCCGGCGCCCGCCAGACTGTCGGCCACCGCGGCGAAGCGGTCCGCTGGCCAGCGGCGCGACGGCAACTGCGCGCCCGGATGGATCAGCACGAGCCGCTGTGCTTCCACGCCATGAGCCGCCACCAGCGCGGCATATTCCTCCCTATCCTCAACATTCAGCGGAAACGCCGCTTGCCGCTCTGTCGCGGGCGCACCCAGCGCTTGCATCAACTTCAGATAGCGGTCGGCCTCGGGCAGATCCTTGGGCCAGTCGATGAAGCAGCCCTGCCGTGCCGCTTCGTCAGGCTGCACGAAGCCGGCTTGCGCTTTGGCGCCCAATTCGAGCAGCAGATCATTGGCAATGCCGCCGCTACCATGCAACTGGATAGCCAGATCGAAACGCCGCGCGCGCATCCGCGAAAAAAAGCCCGGCAACCCGGCGTTCGTTTCGGCCTGCTCCGGAAAACCGACTGCGCCGGGAAATACGATCAGTTCATCGACGAGATCCTGGTAGCGTTCGACAAACGTCTGCGCCCAAGGCAGCCCGAGCAACGCGATATGCGCGTGCGGCGCCGCACGGCGCAATGCCCGCAGCGCCGGGACGGCGCACAGCATGTCGCCGAGATGCAGCGCGCGGAAAACGACGATGCGGCGTGGCGCAAGGGCGCCGAGGAACGTGGCTTCAGTCATGGAAAGAACACCTTGAAGCGAAAGGCGCCATACAGCCGCCAATAGATCGAAAGAAACGGAATCGGAACCGACGTCCAGACCATTTCGGCGACGTGCCGCCAGCTTCGATCGCGGTTGCTCAAGCGCATCACGCAGAAGTAGCTGGTCAACGCCACCCACACGAGCAGCGCCGCGAGCGCGGTGCGAAAATCGCGGGCCAGACCGGCGATTAGTGCGATGAGCGCGGCGCACAGAATCGCGTAGTACAAAAGCGGTGGCGTTGCGCGAATGCGTGCTTTGAATAGTCGTGGGTGCTTCTTGTAAAGCAGTGCGTCGAACTGGCTCTTCTTCTGTTGCGCGATGCTCACGCCCCAGCGTGCGGGCCGGACCGGATGCACGACCACGGCATCCGGCGCGCGCACTATTTCCCCACCGGCTTGCAGCAACGAAAATTGCAGGTCGGAGTCTTCGCGCCAGGCCGACGTGAAGCGCTCGTCGAAGCCGCCTGTTTTCACGAGAAATGCGCGCGCGACGAAGGCGTTGGCGGTGGCGAACTCGGCCCGTTCGAGGCCGCTGGCGTCGGCCTCGTAATCGGTAGGGCGTTCCGGCAGCGGCACTACAATCGCGCCCGACGCGGCCGCTGCGCCGTTCGCGAGCGCCGCGACGCCGGCTGTGAGCCAATGTGGATCGGGCAACGTGTCGTCGTCGGTAAAAGCGATCAGCGGCGAGCGCGCCTCGCGCCAGCCCGAATTGCGCGCGCCGGCCGGCCCCTGGGTGCGCGTTACCGGCACATAGTGCACCGCCAGCCCGCGCCCGGCCTGCGCCCGTGCGAATTGCGCAACGCAGTGGCGGGTGGCGTCGTCGGGGCCGTCGTCGCATACGATGATCTCGTAGCGCCCGGCAGGAAAATCCTGCCGGCACAAAGCGTCCAGGCACGCAGCCAACATTTCCGGGCGGCGATAGGTCGGCACCACTACGGAAACCTCCAACTGAGCCGGCCGTGCGCCCGTACCGTCTGCAGCGGACAGACTCATACGCGTCCCCCCGTTTTTTCGATGAGGAACGGACCGATCACGAGCGCGTCGAGCGGCGAGGTCCAGAAAGACTCCACGGCATCGCGTGGCGAATTCACCATCGGTTCGCCGCGCGTATTGAACGAGGTGTTGACCAGAATCGGCACACCCGTGCGCTGCCTGAACGCATCCAGCAGGTCGTAGTACAGCGCATGCTGCGCGCGGTTCACGGTCTGCACGCGCGCTGTGCCGTCCACATGCCGCACCGCCGGAATGCGCTCCGCCTTCTCCGCGCGCACGTCGAACACGAACAGCATGAACGGCGCGACCTTGCCGTTCACGAACCACTCGTGCGCGTGTTCTTCCATCACGACCGGCGCCACCGGACGAAAATCCTCACGGTCCTTGATCTCGTTGAGCTTTGCCTGCATCCGCGGATCAGTCGGTGAGGCGAGAATCGAACGCGCGCCAAGCGCACGCGGGCCGAATTCCGTGCGGCCCTGATACCAGCCGATCACTTTGTCGTTCGCGAGCAGAGCGGCGGTCTCGGCGGCGATGTTGTCGAGGCGGCGGTAAGGCACCTTCGACCAGCTCAGGAACTGTTCGATTTCCGCTGCGCTGTATTCCGGGCCGAGATATGCGTGGTCCATCTTCCAGCGACGTGTCCGGTCGCCGTGTGCGGCTCGTTCGCGATAGTCGATCCATAGCGCCGCACCGAGCGCGGTTCCGGCGTCGCCGGCCGCCGGCTGAACCCAAACGTCGTCGAATGGGCCGGCGTCGCGCAGTTTCGAATTCATCACGCAGTTCAACGCCACGCCGCCGGCCATGCTGAGTTTGCTCAAACCGGTCTGCCGGTGCAGCCAGCCGGCCAGTTGCAATACCGTCTCTTCCAGCACGCGCTGCAACGAATGCGCGATATCGAAGTGGCGCTGTTCGAGCGGGCCGCCACGTTCGCGCGCTGGGCCGAAGCGTTCGACCAGACGCGGGGCGTCGACGGTGTAGCTGCCGTCATTGCGATAGCGAACGATCTCACGGAATACATCGACATACGCGGGTTTGCCGTACGACGCGAGCGCCATCACCTTGTATTCGTCCGACGAGTGCAGAAAGCCCAGCCAGTCAGTGACAGCTTCGTAGAGCAAGCCCAGCGAATGCGGCAGTTCGACCTGCTTGAGCCGCGTGTATTCGCCGCCGACAAACTGCCCCATGCTGGTGGTCACGCCTTCGCCGCGGCCGTCCATGGTCAGTACGGCCATGTCGTCGAACGGCGCGGCGAGAAAGGCGCTCGCTTCGTGCGCGAGATGATGCTCGACGAAGTGCCACGTGAAGCCCTTGTCCCGATCCACGCCCTGAAAACGTTTCTTCAGATGATGCGGCGCGCCGTCGAGCAGTTGTCCTTTTGCATTCGCGATATAGCTGAGAAACAGTGGGTCCCATGGCGAAGCGGCCGGGTCTGAAAGACGCGTGTTGGCCGGATCGAACGGCAACTCGATGGTCGCGCCGGGTCGGCTCGGCATGCCGCCGAACAAGGTGGGATCGTACGAGTAGGCGACATGGTCGACGTCGGCCAGCGTAATGCCGGCGGCCTTCAGGCAATAGTCGATCGCGTCGAAGGGCAATTGCCAGGTCGAGAACGGCACGGGCCGCTTTGCATGTTTGACGTGCGTGAAGCGTTCGTCTTCGGCGGCGGCGAGCACGACACCGTCGCGCAGCAGGGCCGCGGCGCTATCGTGATAGACGGCATTGATTCCGAGTGTGTACATGGTCGTTCGCAAAAGAGAAGGGTTTCAGGGAGCGATCGGTTCATCGGCAAGAGGCGGCGCCGCGGTGCGGTCGGGCTCGCTTGCTGCAGCGCGAGCCGCGTTGCGCACAGCCGCCTCGGCGCGCAAGTCGAGCGCCGCCTGCACGACTTCGCCCGGCGTGACACCGAGCAGGCAGGCGTGATGATGTTGCGGACACACGCTGCGATAACACCAGCGGCACTCGACGTCGTGAAACAGCACGCGTTGCGGCGTTTGCCATGGCGTGTGCTGCGGATTGGTCAGCGCGTAGAGGTCGACCACCGGCGTGTTCAACGCGGACGCGAGATGCACCGGTCCGCTGTTATTGGAGACGAGTACGCTGGCGCCCTCGATCAGCGCGCCGAGTTCGCCGAGCGTGAGCGCGCCGCTGAGATCGTGCAGCTGCGAGCGCACGCCTGGCGCGGCGGCGCGGATCACGGCTTCGACCAGCGGCCGCTCGCTCGAGCCACCGGAAATCAGCAGCGGCGCGCCGGTTTCACGGACGAGGCGCGTGGCGACTTCGCCGAACCGCTCGGGCGGATAGCGGCGCGAAGCGGCTGTGGCCCCAGGATGCAGCACGATCCAGCCGACTTCTCGATCGACGCCGCGTGCAACGAGTTGCGCCTGCAGCGTGCGGCGCTCGGCATCCGAAACGCGAAAGCGCATGCCCGTATCCTGCGCATGCGCGCCGATATGGCCGACGAGATCGAGTTGCCGCTCCACCTCATGGCGGGTGCGCTGCTGCGGTTCAGGTTCGCGCAGCCAGTCGGTCAACAGCGCGTAGGGATTCTCGCGGCAATGCGCGAGGCGGCGCGGAATGCCGGCGAGGTAGCAAAGCATGGCGGCGGGCAGCGGGCTTTGACTGTAGACCGTGAAAATCACCGCGGCATCGAAACGGCCGCTACGCAAGCGCTCCTGCATGCGATGGTCGTCGAGCAAACTGCGCGCATTGCTCGAGGGCTGCGCGACCCACGGCGCGTCGTACTCGATCACGTCGTCGACGTCGTCGAGAAAGGGCGCGAGCGCGACACCGCTGCGCGACGCCAGCAAAGTGACATGACGATCGGGCGCCGAGTGGCGCAGCGCACGCAGCGCGGGCGTGGTCATCAAGACGTCGCCGAGATTGTCGAGTCGCACGCACAGAATTCGCCTGACGTCCTCGCCCCACCGCGCGGGCGGCGACGTATCGGGTACCCGTGCATGCGCGAGCGTAGGTTGGGGGAGTAGCAGCGGGGCATTCATCGCGTGGCTTCCCCGCGCGGCCACGCAGCGTATTCGTCCGCATTGCGCCGGCTCGCGATCAGCGTTGCTGCCTCGTGCAGATTGACCGCCCGCGCCGTCGGCACGCGGCACTGCCCGTCGAGCCACTCGGTCTCGTGACCGTTGTCGAGCAGCACCGTGCGGCAACCCGCGCGGTTGCCGGCCTCGACGTCGTCGAGAATATCGCCGACGAACCAGCTGCTCGCGAGGTCGAGCCGGTGTTCATGCGCCGCGCGCAGCAGCATGCCTGGTGCGGGCTTCCGGCAACTGCACAAGGCCGCATAGCGCGCGACGCTGCCGCGTGGGTGGTGAGGGCACCAGTACACGCCACTCAAGGTCGCGCCGCACCCGGCAAACAGACGATGCAATTCGGCTTCGACCCCATGCAACGCGGTAACGTCAAATTTGCCCAACGCGACGCCGGACTGATTGCTGATAACGAATAGCGCGACGGGTAACGTGGCGAGTAGCGCCAGCGCTTCGCGCGCGCCGGGCGCGAGGCGCATCCGCGAACGGTCGACGTTGTACGGCACGTCGTCGAGCAGCGTACCGTCCTTGTCGAGGAAGACAGCGGCTTGCATCATCCGGACGTCAACGGAAGGCTGCGCCGGCCGCAGCGCGTTTTGGCAGCGCGATACGCTCGGAGTCGCCGGTGGCCGGCGCGAGACCCGCGGCGCGCGCATAGATTTGCGCGAGCGACTCGCCGACGCCCTTCCACGTGAACGCTGCGCGGGCCCGCGCGAGTCCGGCCTCGCCCATGCGGCGTGCAAGGTCGGGGTCGCGCCGCAATTGGGCGAGGCGCGCGGCCAGCGCAGCCGGATCGCGTGGCGGCACGAGGAAGCCGGTCAGGCCGTCGGCGACCGAAAAGCGAATACCGCCGACGTCGGCGCCGATCACCGGTGTGCCGCAAGCCATTGC
Organism: Paraburkholderia sp. BGA-UO-ETr-F12; assembly: GCF_059567945.1. Taxonomy (NCBI): domain Bacteria; kingdom Pseudomonadati; phylum Pseudomonadota; class Betaproteobacteria; order Burkholderiales; family Burkholderiaceae; genus Paraburkholderia; species Paraburkholderia sp. BGA-UO-ETr-F12. Next base: position 304,711 of record NZ_JCAQOZ010000056.1, read on the forward strand.
CTCGACCGGCGTGATGCCGAACGGTTCGTACCAGGGCGTGGTCACGAACACATCCGCGGCGCTGTAGAAATAGCGCAGCTGCGCCCGGCCGCGTCGGCCAACGAAGACGGTCTGCTCCGCCACGCCCGATTCGTGCGCGATGGCGCGCAGCCGCGCAATCTCGGGCGTCGCGAGTTCGTTCGGCGCGTCCGAGTTGCCGCCCACCACGTAAAGCCGCGCGCTTGCCCCAAACGTCTGCTTGAGGAGCCCGACGCCGCGCACCACGTTGTCGATGCCCTTGCGTTGCACGAGACGGCCGAGTTGCAGCACGATGAATTCGTCCTGCTGCCAGCCGAGCGCTTCGCGAGCAGCACGGCGCTCCACGGGCCGGAATTCGTCTGCGTTGAAGCCGCACGGCACGATCTGGATACGCGCCGGATCGGCGTCATAGTGTTCGACCAGGTCGGCTTCGTCCTGCGGACACTCGGCCACGACAATGTCCGAGCGGGCGACGAGGTCGTCTTCGATCGCGAAGCGTTCGTCCGGGAAGCCGTCGTCCGCCCCTTGATGAATCCGGCGCACCCGGCCCAGCGCGTGGAAAGTCGTTACCAGCGGTACGCCGAGCGCGGCCTTGACTTTCAGCGCGGCAAGCCCGGACATGAAGAAGTTCGCGTGAATAACGTGGTACGGCTCGCGCTCGCCGCGGAAGAACTCGATCAGGAAGGCCGCGAATTCATCCATGAACGGCAGCAATTGCTCTTTCGGCAACTGTTTTGGCGGCCCGGCGGGAACATGGATCACACGCACGCCGTCCATGTCGGAAGCGAGCGGCAGCAATGCGCGGTCGCGCCGCGTGAAAACATCGACCTGATGCCCCATCGCCACGAGCTCGCGCGCGACGTTGGCGACATAGATATTCTGTCCGCCACTGTCGACTCCTCCGGCAACAGCGAGTGGCGAGGCGTGTTCACTGACGAGAGCGATTTTCATGGCGTTCCTTCGCAAAGGGGCAGAGTCGGGGGGCTGTGGGGTTTGTAGCGCCCGAGCATGCGCTGTGCCAATCGCCGATTGCAGCCCGCATAGAAATGCAATGCCCCGTGTAGATTGGCGAAGCGCGCTAATGGCCTCCGAACCCGTGACAAGAAACGCTGTGGCGTTCCCTGTTTTACAAGCGCGGATGTAAGGCTGGGTGCGTGGAAATTTCTTCCGTACTGCCACGCATATGGTCGGAGGAGGTAGAAGATTTGCAAAAACGGCAATACGTATGCCGTTTTCCGAATGCCGCGGGCGTGCGGCTTGCTGCGCGTTCGCGTCGAGATGCAGTATCCGGGACCCCATGACACATTCACCGAACCCGCCATCTTCTGCGCGATTACCCCGTTCCCAGCTCACCAGTCGGATCGTTTCCGAGCTCGCGCGCGCCGTATGGCGCTATCGCAAACAGACGGTGCTGTCGATTTTGCTGATGGTGGCGGCCAAGCTGGCGGTGGTGCTGATTCCGCTGGTTTTGAAACATATCGTCGACGGACTCGGCCATCCCGTTGCGCAGGCACTATTTCCCGTTTTTCTGGTATTGGCATATGCGTTGCTGCGCTTCCTCGGCGACGCGCTCAACGAAGCCCGCGATGTGGTCTTCAGCATCGTCACGCAGCGAACCGTGGCCGCATTCACCGAGAGAACGTTCGCGCACCTGCACCGTATGAGCGCGCGGTTTCATACCCGGCGAGAAACCGGCGCAATCGTGCGCGACGTACAGAAAGGCGCGGACGGTATCGGCTTTTTGCTGGGCGTCGCCTTGTTCACCATCGTGCCGACGGCCTTTGAGATCGCGGCGATCGTCGCGATCATGGTGCGCGGCTACGCGCGCGAATTCACACTGGCGATTGCCGCCACCTTTGGCTGCTACGCGGTCTATACGTTCATTTTCACGCGGCGGCGGGTTGCATTTCAACGCGCTGTCAATTTACTCGAGGCGAAATCGGACGGGCGGCTGGTCGACAGTTTGCTGAACTACGACACCGTTAAGTACTTCGCAACCGAGGAGACAGAAACACGGCGGCTCAGCGAAGTGCTGGAACAGTGGGTACACGCCAGAACGGCGAATCAGCGTGCGTTGACCGCGTTGCATGTTGGACAGAGCGCGGTGATTGCGCTCGGCATTGCGGCGATCATGCTGCTCGCGGCGCAACGTGTGGTGGGCGGCACCATGAGTGTCGGCGATCTGATTCTGGTTAATGCGTACCTGATTCAGATCTGCATGCCCCTGAATACGCTCGGCTTCGTCTTTCGCGAGACTAATGACGCGATGGTCAACGTCGAGCGCATGTTCGCGATTCTCGCGGCGCGCGGGCGAGTGGGCGAGGACATCGACGAACCCGCCGCGCAACCGCTGGTCGTGAGCGTGGGCAAGATCGACTTCGAGCACGTGGACTTTGGCTACGACCCGGCGCGGCCGATCCTGCGCGATGTCGATTTCCATGCCTATGCGGGCAAGACGCTGGCCGTGGTCGGCGGCAGCGGGTCGGGCAAGTCGACCATTGTGAAGCTCTTGTTCCGGCTCTATCAGCCCGACCGTGGCGCCATCCGGATCGACGGCCAGGATTTGAGCAAGGTGACGCAGCAAAGCCTGCGCGAAGCCATCGGCATCGTGCCGCAAGACACCGTGCTGTTCAACGAGACGATTGCCTACAACATTGCGTACGGGCGGCCCTCCGCCACGCGTGCGGATGTCGTGCGCGCCGCGCGTGCCGCACAACTGGACGAGTTCATCGAGCGGCTGCCGGATCATTACGACACCCGCGTCGGCGAACGTGGCGTGCGCCTGTCGGGCGGTGAGCGTCAGCGCATCGCGATTGCTCGCGCCATTCTGAAAGACCCGCGCATTATCGTTTTCGACGAGGCGACGTCGGCGCTCGACACGCGCTCCGAGCGCGCGATCCAGACCGAATTGACACGCCTCGCACAAGGCCGCACGTCGATCGTGATCGCGCATCGGCTTTCCACCGTGGTGGACGCGGACTGGATTCTCGTGATGGAGCATGGCCGCGTGGTCGAACAGGGCACGCATCGGGAACTGCTGTCGCGTGACGGCGTGTACGCGAAAATGTGGTCGCTGCAAGGGCAGCAAGGTGAACTCGAGCATGCGCAGCGCAAGCTGACCGCGCAATCGGTCAGCCTCGCCACGTTGACCTCCGGCGCGGTCGACGCGCTGCACGACGAAATCGCCGCGCGGCACGTGGCCGTGCAGGTGGAACTCAGCGACAGCGATTTGCGCGTGACCGGCGATCCTGGCGTTCTGCAACCCGCGATCGCGGAATTGTGCCGCAACGAAATCGTGCAGGCGCGGCCCGGCGAGCGGATCGTGTTGCGGGTCGAGCGGCATAACAACCATGCGTGGCTCAGCGTGCTGGGGTCGGGCGACAAGCCGGCGGAGCTATCGGAGTCGGCGGCGCAGCGCATGGAAGCGACGCTCGCCAGCGCGGGCGGCGCTTTTACGCTGATGCCACTGCACGGGCGGCTCGCGTATGTCGCGATACTGCCGCTGCGTGCCGTCGCCGATGCGAGGCCGCACGCGGCGCCGACGCTGCGTGGAGAAGGCGCGAAGCCGCTCGACGATCTGCTTGTGATGGCCATCGACGATCAGGAAGAAGCGCGCGACGCCCTCGAAGCGGTGTTGAGCACGAATGGCGCGCGGGTTCGGCTCGCGTCGTCGGGTGCGGAAGCATTGGATTGGCTAGGACGCACGCAAACGAGCGATTGGCCGAACCTGCTGTTGTGCGATATTGTGCTTGCCGGGGAAGACGGTTACGACGTGTTGCGTCGCATACGCGCGCTCGAAAGCGAACGCTCCGGTAGCACGCATGCGATCTTGCCGGCGATCGCGCTGACCGGCTACGCCGAGACTGAAGACCGTGTGCGTGCCGAACAAGCGGGCTTTAAGGCACATTTGCCGAAACCGGTGGCGCCGGAAAGGCTGATCGCGGAGATCAGGAAGCTGGCAGCCGATCGACCGCGTGCAGCCACGGCTCCTTAAACGCCTTCGCGTTTCGGCCGCTCGCTGCATCAACTCACTATCGGCTCAAGTACGGGCTTCCGTTTCGCCCACGACGGCCTCGGCGCGGTCCTTCGCTGACATCTCGCCCGTCGATTGCTCGACGGCATGCACGCGTTCGCGCAGGCTCAGTACGGCCGGCGGCACTACGCGCCGGCGCGGCAGTGCCCACATGAGTCCGTGCAGCAACGCAACGCTGTCGCGCACGAAGCTGCCTTCACGCGTGAGCGCAGCCAGTGCGCGTAGCGTCGCGCGGCATGCTTGCGGCCACGGCAGACGCAACCATGCGATCCATGCCGCGTTACGCGCGAGCATGCGGCGTCGCAAGCCACTGTCGCGCACAACCGACGGATGATGGTGCACCGTCATTTGCTCGCAATAGACGATTGAATGATTCGTTGCCAGTACGTCGAGCGCCACGAGTTCTTCTTCGCCACCGATAAACAGTCGTGGCTCGTAACCGCCCACGGCGCGAAACAGCGAGGTGCGGAACACGCACGCACCCGCCATGTAGCCGATCAGCGCAGGGCCGGGCAGCCCGTCGCTGCCGAGCGGGCTCGCGCGCATCGCGGCGCAGGTCGGGTCGGTGGTTTCATCATCGCCGACGGCCACGCGCGCGCTGAGCACGCCCACGGTCGGCCACGCGTCGAGCAGTTGCACGGCGTGCTCGAGCGAGCCGGGTGCCCACCACGTGTCGTCATCGCAGAAGGCCACGTAATCGGTGCGCACGCACGCGACCGCGCGGTTGCGGCCGGCGGCGCCGAGATTGCCGCCGCATTCGATCACGCGGACCATTGGGAACCGCTTCCTGACGAGCGCGATGGTGCCGTCGCTCGATCCATTGTCGGCGACAACGATAGGTGGATTTTCCGGAAGGGCAAGCAGATGCTCGAGAGTCGTCGTCAGTTCATCGGCCCGGTTGCAGGTCAGGACGACAACGGAAATTCGTTGATCAAACCGTTTCAAATCCATGCAGTGCGTTCCTTCTGGCGACGGGCAGAACAATCGCGCAAGCGCCGTGCCCATCAGATCGCGTTCGAGCGCCATTCGCCCATCCCGGCTGTGCGTTCCTTATCGTGAAGTTGCCAGTAGCGCTCGGGTGCGACGAGACCGGCTCTTCCGTCTGGGCCGAATGCGCGCAACTGACTTTCATACGCGCCAATCGCCGCTTGCTTCATTTGCCGATGCCGCGCATCTGCTTGCGCGCCGAGGTTCTCCTCGGGAGTCGCTGCATAGCCGCGCCTTGCAAGCTCGCCCAGGCGTGACTGCACCACGCCGGGTATGCGCCGGTATGGCACATCTTCATAGACGTACATCGAGGGAGCGGGGATACCCCGCAGCATCGCGAGGCATGCGTCGGCCACCAGTTTGTGGTCTGAATGGAACAGACCCAGTGGAATGACTACTGTCACCGGGTCGACCTTCGTGACTATTTGCGCCAGAGCGGCGGCCAGCGAGTCGAGAGGCGGCGACTGGTGGTATTGCGCGTCGCGGAAAGGAAGATGGATTGGATGGGCGCCCAGTAGGGCGAGAGCGTGGACGTCCTCCGTTTTGCGTGTGGACATCGCTGTGAACGCGTCGGGGAATCCGGACGCCTGGTCCCAGTCGGTCGTCATGTTATTGCTCGGTGCTCCAGCGAAAACAGTACACACGAGCGCCGCCGGACGGGTGGCAAGCAGCAGGCCGCAACTGAGAACCGCGTCGTCTAGATGCGGCGAGATGACGAGCAGGCGTTCATGCAATGTCATTGCCATAGCGAGCTAGAAACGGCCCCTTGCATTGGGTCGCAAAGACTTTGGCCTTACGCCGATCAGGTCGCCGCACGCGCCCCTTCCGTCTGTGGGAGACGTCACGGCGAATGTTCATCGATCCAGGCAACGGCGCGCTCGCGTGCAAGCGCCATTGCCTCATGTTCGTCGACGAACGGCAGATGGAATTCCATCTCGTGTGTATCTTCGGCAACAGCGGCATCGACCTGCGAGTTATAGATGCGCGCATAGCTCACGATCTCGCCGTCGATCAGGCTGGCCGAGACATGGATGGAGTATCCGTTGTATTGACTTTCCATGATGCGCATTCCGAAGAAAGATGGCACGTTGGCGAGAACATTGCCGGAGGACTCGCGCGACGGGACGTAAGGTTCGTGATCTACGCGCTGTTGTAGAGGTTACAGATCAGCTAACCGGACTGCATCCTCATAGCCATTCGAGCGGATAATTCGTCAGCGCGTCTTCCCGCCTCCGTCCATACCTGCTCCTCTGCGCCACACCTCCCTTCCTTCTTCGGACAATTCGCCGCTGCTATGCGTTGCATCGGGTTGGGTCCCTTCAACAGCTTTTGGCCCTCCCGGCTGTTCTTGCGCTTGCTGTTTCCGATGTTTCCGTGCGGCGACCCGCTCGTCTTGTGAACGTCCTGCATGGGTATTCATCGTTTCCCTCCGTATGCTGGTCGGTTGACTGGCTTCAGTTCGATGTCGGGCGCGCATAACCTGTGCCTGATCGCGCGTGTCAGTAGACGGGAGGCATGCTGAAAAGACAGCTTTTCTTCGCTGCGCCTGCGGCGGCCCTCCGGCTCGCGACGCCCGCTCGCCAGGTACGGCGCTTGCACAGGGTTCGCTATGCGAATAGCGCCCCTCCCAGCTCGCCCCTCGTCATGAACAGCCACATACCCCCACGTCAGTCGCCGGTCCGCCCGGAACTGGCCCCTGCTGCACAGAGTTTGCGAGCGTTGAATTCGCTGGCGAGCGGCGTGGTCGTAATCGCCGCGCTGTATGTCGGGCGGGGCGTGCTGATTCCGATCACATTGGCCGTGCTGCTCAGCTTCATCGTTGCGCCGCTCGTCGGGTTGCTCAGGCGGCTGCGTCTTGGACGGTTGCCGTCGGTGATCGTCGCGGTGCTATTCGCGCTTTCAGCCCTGTCGGCGGTCGGTGTGCTGATCGGCGCGCAGGTGGCGCAACTGGCGGAGGGGCTGCCGCAGTATCAGCGGACTATTGAACGCAAGCTCAACGTCGTGCAGGAAAATACGCTCGGTCGCGCTGACACGTTGCTCGCGATGACGTCGAATGCGTTAAAGCGCTTTACGCCGCCGTCACGCGACGCGCGCAGGACCGACAACCCGGTTTCCGCGAATGAAAGTGCGCCACTACCCGTCGAGGTGCACGAACCCACGCCGTCGCCGATCGATCTGGCGCAGCGCTATCTGTCGCCCGTGGTCAGTCCTCTCGCGACAGCCGGTATCGTGCTGGTGGTCACCATCTTCATCCTGCTTGAGCGCGAACGCTTGCGTGACCGGATGATCCGGCTCTTCGGCTCGCGCGACCTGCATCGCACGTCAACGGCAATCGGCGAAGCCGCCGGCCGCCTGAGCCGCTACTTTGCGATGCAACTGGCGATCAATGCCGGCGTCGGCGTCGTCGTCGCAATCGGCCTTGCGATCATCGGGATGCCAGGCTCGCTGCTGTTCGGCGTGATGACGGCGCTACTGCGATTCGTGCCGTACGTCGGCGCCTGGATCGCGGCATTCATGGCCACGGTCATGGCCGCGGCGGTCAGCCCCGGCTGGTTGATGGCGGTCGGCACCGTGGGTCTCTTCGCCGTGACCGAGGGCGTCGCGAGTCAGTTTATCGAGCCGCTGGTGTACGGGCATGGCAACGGACTGTCGCCGCTTGCCGTGATCGTCGCGGCAATTTTCTGGAGCTGGCTATGGGGAGCGGTGGGATTGGTTCTTTCGACCCCGCTGATGCTGTGCGCGGTAACGCTCGGCCGCCACGTCGAGCGGCTCGAATTCCTCGATGTCCTGTTCGGCGATCGCCCTGGGCTCACGCCGGCAGAAAATCTCTATCAGCGCCTGCTCGCCAACGATCCGATGGAGGCGTTGCAGCAGGCCAACGCAATGCTGAAAACGTGCTCGCTGGCGGCGTATTACGACACCGCCGTGCTGGCCGGCCTGCGGATGGCGCATGCCGACATCCGGCGCGGTGTCGTGCCGGCCGCTCAGATCAGGCTGCTGCGGTCGGCGACGCATGCGGTCGTCGCCGGACTGAAAGAGGCCGGCGATGTGATGGCACTCGGAGCGGACGGCGAGCCGTTGCAACGCGTACCCGTGCTGTGTATAGGCGGTCGCGGCAAGCTGGACGATCTGCTGGTCACCATCGCCGTGCAATTGCTGAACAGGCACGGTTTCGACGCATCGCAGGCAAGCTATGAGCGGTTTGCCGCTGGGCGGCTTGACGAAGCCCGGCTCGCCTCGCATCCGCTGATATGCGTGATTTCGTTCGACGCAAGCGAATTGCCGCCCTATCTGCGGAACTTGGTGCTTCGCTTGAGCGAGGCGCGGTTGTCCCGTGCGGTGGTATTGGGCATGGCGGCGGCAGGCGAATCCACGAGTGACTATTCGTCCGTCGCGGTGCCGGCGCGCACGGTCCCCGTTGTTGCGTCGTTCCAGCAGTTGCTGCGGCGTTGCGCGCAGGCTGCGCAAAAGCAGGCGGAGACGCGAGTAGAGAAGCACGAACAGGGCGATGCCGGTCGCACGCCTGCCGGGACAGATGTATGACGTGAGTTGCGGTTTCCTCGGGCGCGGCAGGCACGGCGCATGCGGCGAATCCTGCGAGCTTTGCTGTTGCACGCTATCGTGCGGCGGTGGCTTTCACGGGCGACGAATCGTCTGGAAGCATCGGACCGGATATGTGATCGTCGCTGATTTTCTGTAGGTTTTCCAATGGAGAAGGAGAAATGGCCAATAAACTCGCAGGCTGCAAGGTAGCGGTGCTCGCGGTTGACGGCTTCGAGCAGGCCGAGTTGCTCGAACCGAAGCGCGCGCTGATGGACGCCGGAGCCGAGGTGCACGTGATTTCGGAAAAACCGGGCAAGATTCAGGGCTTCAAGCACGTCGACAAAGGTGAAACAGTCGACGTGGACGTCACGTTCGATAAGGTCAATCCCGACGATTACGATGCGGTGGTGTTGCCCGGCGGCGTGGTGAACAGCGACGCGATTCGCGTGATTCCGGAAGCACAGGCATTCGTGCGGGCCGTCGACGGCGCCAGCAAGCCCGTGGCGGTGATCTGTCATGGCGGCTGGCTGCCGATCTCGGCGGGCATCGTCAAGGGCCACAAGATGACGAGCTGGCCAAGTTTGCATGACGATATCCGCAATGCCGGCGGTACGTGGGTGGACGCACAGGTTGTCGAGGATGGCAACTTCATCACGAGCCGCAAGCCGGATGATCTGCCCGCATTCAACAGGAAACTGATCGAGCAACTCTCGAGTCAGCCGCGCCGCGCGTAATAGGCGCACGGCCGCTGTCCGCGCTTGCGGGATATCCGCCCGCTGACGCGACGCCGACGAGGCGGGACCTGTCGGCGTCGGACTTTACATTTGTCAATGCGGTGAGGGCGCCCGGCAGGGGCCATGCGCGTTAGCTGCCTTCGTGCTCGAGACATAACCGAGGCAGATCACCTGCGTCACGCGAAAATTCGTCCGGCGTCATTTATCGCGATGCCCCGGCAGCACGGCGTCGAGTACCTGTTTCGCTGTCTCGACGATCACGTTGCCTTCATTCGGATCGCGCTTGATGAGCGTCGAGGCGAATGCTTTCGCCTGCGCCAACGTGATATGTGGCGGCAGAGGCGGAATATTCGGGTCGGCCTTCACCTCGATCACGACCGGGCGGTCCGAGGACAGCGCGCGGTCCCATGCTTCGCCCATGCGCTCGGCGTCGTCGACGTAAATGCCGGTGAGACCGATCAACTCCGCAAAACGGTGATAGGGCACCGAAGGAATGTTCTGCGACGCCTCGAACTTCGGATCGCCTTCCATCGCCCGTTGCTCCCACGTCACCTGATTCAGATCGCCGTTGTTGAGCACCATGCAGATCCAGCGCGGATCGGCCCATTGTTGCCAGTATTTGGCCACCGTGATGAGTTCCGCCATATTGTTCATCTGCATCGCACCGTCACCGACCAGCGCGATCACGGGCCGCTCGGGATACGCGAATTTTGCGGCGATCGCGTAGGGCACCGCCGCGCCCATCGATGCGAGACCGCCTGAGAGCGAGCACATCATGCCGCGCTGGACCTTCAGATCGCGTGCATACCAGTTCGCGCATGAGCCCGAATCGCTTGTAACGATCGCATTTGCCGGGATGCGCGACGAGAGTTCCCAGACGCTGCGCTGCGGGTTCATACCGTCCTTGCCGGCTTCATGGGCGCGTTTGTCGAGCGTCTTCCACCAGTCGGCCGTCCAGTCTTCGATTTTCTTGCGCCATGCGCGGTCCTGCTTCTGTTCGAGCAGCGGCAGCAACGCGCGCAGCGTCTCGACGCTGTCGCCCACGAGGTTGACTTCCATTGGATAGCGCAAGCTCAGCATGTCGGCCTTGAGGTCGATCTGCACGCCGCGGGCGGCGCCTTCTTTCGGCAGGAACTCGGAGTAGGGAAAACCGGAGCCGATCATCAGCAAGGTGTCGCACTCGCTCATCAGCTCGTAGCTGGGCTTGGTGCCGAGCAGCCCGATCGAACCCGTGACCCAGGGCAAATCGTCCGGCAGCACGGCCTTGCCGAGCAGGGCCTTGGCAACGCCCGCACCAAGCTTTTCCGCGACGGCGATGACTTCGTCAGTAGCGTGCAGCGCGCCGGCGCCGACCAGAATGGCAACTTTCTTGCCGGCGTTGAGCACCTCGGCAGCTTGCTGCAGATCGTCAGGGTAGGGAACGAGTCGGGGGGCGCGGTAGCCGACTCCGGAGTGCAGGGTGCCGTGTTTGCGGCCCGGCGCTTCATAGGCGAGGTCCTGCAGATCGTTGGGCAGCACGATTGCCGTGACCTTGCGCTCCGACAGCGCGGTACGTACCGCACGGTCGACCAGATGCCGGACTTGCGACGGCACGCTGGCTTGTTCGACGAATGCACCGGCAACGTCCTTGAACATGGAGACCAGATCCAGTTCCTGCTGGTAGTGGCCGCCGATTGCCGCGCGCGCCTGCTGCCCGGTGATCGCCAGCACGGGCATATGGTCCATACGGGCGTCGTAAAGTCCGGTGATCAGATGCGAGGCGCCCGGTCCGGAAGTGGCGATACATACGCCCAATTCGCCGGTGAACTTCGCATGCGCCGAGGCCATGAATGCCGCCATTTCCTCGTGCCGGACCTGAATGAACTCGATCTTTCCCTTCGCCCGGTTCAGCGCACCGAACACGCCGTTGATGCCGTCTCCCGGGTACCCGTAGATACGCCGTACGCCCCAGGCATGCAGTCTTTCTACAATAAAATCACCGACGGTTTGAGTCATTGCAGTCTCCACAAACGGATGACGGGCATGAGTCGCGTCCAACGCGTAACGCCATGCCGCGCCAGAGGTCAGGTAAATACGCGTGATCCACAGCGTCCGGCAGCACGGGTTGAGTGCGCGTATTCCAACGTCGAGCAACGCGCGTACCTGTCTGTTTTGTTTGGTTCGGCGTAGAAACGGTAAAGACAACGTAAGAATTCGCGTGCGCCAACCGGCGACGTTGACGGCCCGCGCGTAATACACCTCCTTGCGAGCCGACGGCGTTCATACGTCCGTTCCGGCGTGATGCGGCATGGCGGCCGGCCTCATTCCTCGACAGACCATGACGCGGCGTGACGACTGGCGCCGACGAGCGCGTTCATCGCGCGTTCAACCGCGTCGTTCTTCAGCGTCGCGCGCCAGCGGACGTCGAAGCGCTCCTCAAGCAGTCCGTTGCTTGCATTCATGCGCATGCCCTTCGACTCCACGTGGCAGCGCTGTTGTTCGAGACGCGCGAGCGCTGCGTCGCGCTCGTGCGATAGAGCGGCGTATTCGATCGTTAGCCATGCGTGATGATTGCGCGGCAGATGGCGTTCGAGCACGCCCAGCACCTGCAACACGACGAGTCCAAGGGCGGTGCCTGCGGCGGCCAACGCAATCTGGCCGCCTCCCGCGCATAGTCCGATCACCGTGACGAACCACAGCGTGGCGGCGGTCGTCACACCCGTGATGAGACCGTCCTTGCGCAGAATCGCGCCGGCACCGATGAAACCGACGCCGGACAGGATGCCGAGCGGCAGACGCATCAGATCGAGCACGACGAATGAATGTTCGGGTTTGCCGGCTTGCTGCAGCAGAACATTGACCTGAAGCATCGCGATGCAGGCGGCGAGGCAAACCAGCAATGTCGTGCGCAAGCCTGCGGGCTTGCCCGATTCGCCGCGATTCAAACCGATCGCGGTGCCGGCGGCCAGCGCCACCGCCAGGCGGATAGCGAAGTCTTGCCAGGTGAGGACAAGTGGCATGAGTTGCATGGTCGAGCCTCTCTTCGGGTGGAATCTCCATTGGGCCGCCGGTGGGGCCCGCTTCGAAAGAAATACGCGCGGCAGGAAGATGGTCGTGTGCTTCGCGGCGAAGCGCCAGTCACCGAGCCGGCCGTGCGCACGGTGCTCCGTATCTGTCGCCTTGGTGCTGCTACTGCGGCATCGGTTCGAACCGATGCGGCGCGCGCGGTGCAGCGGCCGCTGTTGCTGCGTCCTGCCAGCCGCCGCCCAGCGCCTTGTAAAGTGCAACCAGATCGGTGCTGACCTGCATCGTGCCTTGTGCGTCCTGCTGGCGGGCCTGCGCAAGTTGCCGCTCGGCATCGAGCACGTTGATGAACGTGACAAGACCCTTGCGGTAGCTTTCGCGCGCCAACTCGAAGGCGGCTTGCTGCGCGGCGACATCCGCGTCGAGCGCGGCGCGGCGGTCCTGATCGGTGCGGTACACCGCGAGCGCATTGTCCACGTCGCGCAGCGCCATCAGAACGGTCTTGCGGTAGTCCAGCGCTGCTTCAGCCTGTTGCGCCTGCGACAGACGCAGGTTCGACACGAGCGCGCCGCCTTCGAACACCGGCAGCGAAATACTCGGGCCGAACGAATAGAACAGATGCGACCAGCGCGACAGATCGCTCGCGTGGGTCGCGCGCGTGCCGATTTCGCCGGTCAGCGAAATGTCGGGGTAGAACTGGGCGACCGCTACCCCGACATTGGCTGTCGCCGCGTGCAGATTCGCCTCGGCGCGACGGATGTCCGGCCGCCGCCGCGCCAGCGTGGCGGGCAGCCCCACCGGCACCGCGGGCGGCACCGGCGGCACGGCGGCAGGCGCCGAGAGTTCGCCGGCAAGCGAGCCCGGCGGCTCACCGAGCAGATACGAGAGCGCATTCAGCGCCTGGGCGATCTGCTGATCGAATTGGGGCAGTTGCGCTTGCGTTTGCGCGAGCTGCGCGGCCGCGCTTTTCACGTCGAGTTCACTGGCGAGGCCCACCCGCGCCTGGCTCTGTGTGAGTGTCACGATCTCGCGCTGTTGGTCGACGAGGTTGGCGCCGATCTGCCGTTGCGCCTGTGCGCCGCGCAATTGCACATAGGTCTGCGCGACCTCCGCCTCCAGCGAAAGCAATGCGTCGTTGCGGCTCTCGATGGCGGCCTGGGTTTGTGCCCTGGCTGCTTCGACCGAACGGCGCACGCGGCCAAACAGGTCGAGTTCCCATGACGCGTCGAAGCCGGCCTGCCAGAGATTGACGGGCGCTGTCAGTTGATCGAGAAGGTTATTGGCGCCGTTTTGCACTGCGGCGCCCGCGCCCGGCGCTAGCTGATTGACCGGCGAGTTCGGCGCACCCAGTTGGTCGACTTTGTTATACACCCCCTGCGATTCGAGGAAACCTTTGACACCGAGCTGTTCGCGCGCATAGCTGCCGGTGGCGCGCACATCCGGCAGTCCTTGAGCGGCGGCGCTTTGCACCTGGGTGCGCGCTTCGACGATGCGCAGCAGCGCCTCCTGCAGATCGACATTGCCTTTGGCGGCCCGGTCGATCAGCGCGTCCAGTGTCGGGTCGCCGAAGCTGCGCCACCAGTGCGGATCGGGATCGGAGTCCTCGGTCGGTTTTGAAGCCGCCGCCTCGGGCGATGCCGCACCTGCTGCGGACGCCGCTTGCTGCGGATCGTGCCATTGCGCGGGAACATCGGCGTGCGGCGCGTGAAAATCCGGACCGACCGTGCATGCGCCAAGCGAGCCGGCAAGCGCCACGATCAGCACACGCAGCGAAAAAGCGGCGACCACACGCGACATGTCAGTGGCCTCCCGCACCGCCGGCCGCTTTGGCCGGCGAAAAGAAGAACGTGACCGGAATGCACAGAAAGCAGAACACCGCGAGAATCGCGAACACGTCGACATAGGCCAGAATCGTCGCTTGTGAAATGAAGGTTTCGTAGAGGCGTCCTGACGCGGTCTGCAAGGCCTGCGCGAAGGGCTGGCCCGTCATATCCGCGACGGTTTGCGCGGTGCGTTGCAGCGTGTCGTTATAGTTTTGCGAGAGCGGCGAAAGATGCCCGGACAGGTGGGCCATGCGCGCCTGGGTGCGCTCTCGGATCAATGCCGTCGACAGCGAGATGCCGATCGAACCGGCCACATTGCGAAACATCGTGAAGAGCGCCGACGCATCGTCGTTCAGGCGCTGCGGCACGGTCAGATAGGCGAGCGTGGTAATCGGCACGAACAGGAAGCCGATCGCCAGAGACTGCGCGCTGCGCATCTTGACGAGCGTGGCGTAGTCGATATCCGGCACGAGCAGGTGCGAATAGGCGAGTGCACAGGTCAACAGAAAAAATCCGCAGGTGACGAGAAAGCGCGTTTGCACATAGGGCATAAGCTTGCTGATAAGCGGAATTTCCATTGTGATCAGCAGTGCGCCTGGCGACAGCACGAGCCCGGCCAGCATCGCCGTATATCCCAGTTGCTGCTGCGCGAGTTGCGGCACCAGCACCGCGCTGCCATAAAGCACCGACGCGAAGGCGGCGATCGTCACGCAGCCGAGCGCGAAATTGCGGTCCTTCAGGCAGTCCAGATCGACAACAGGCTTCTTTGCATACAGCAGCCAGCAGATCGCTCCGGCGATTCCCAGCGCCGCCAGGATCGCGAAGGTGCGAATAAAGGGCGACGAGAACCAGTCGTCGTCCTCGCCACGATCGAGCATGACCTGCAGGCAGCCGAGACCGATTGCGATCAGCGCAATGCCGATATAGTCGATCGACACCTTCGATTCGCGTTTGCGCCACGGTGGATCTTCGACCAGTTGCATCACCGCCAGCGAGGTGAGCACGCCCACCGGCACGTTGAGCAGGAACACCCAGCGCCACGAAAAATTGTCGGTGATCCAGCCGCCGAGCGTGGGGCCCAGCACGGGCGCGACGACGATCGCGACCGCCGAGATCGAGAACGCCCGGCCGCGCTGTTCGGGCGGGAAGGTGTCGAGAATGATCGACTGCTGATTCGGTTGCAGACCGCCGCCGAAGAAGCCCTGCAGAAGCCGGAATACGATCAGTTGCCCGAGATTGGTTGCGATACCGCACAGGAACGAGCAGATCGTGAACGCGACAATACAGACGAGGAAATAGCGCTTGCGGCCCAGCACACGGCCCAAAAATCCTGAAATAGGCAGCACGATGCCGTTGGCGACCAGATACGACGTCAATGTCCAGGTGGCTTCGTCGTAGCTTGCCGACATGGTGCCGGCAATATGCGGCAGCGCCACGTTGACGATCGTCGTGTCGAGCACTTCCATGAACGCGGCGAGCGTGACAACCACGGCAATCAACCAGGGGTTGCCGGCGGGCTGCCAGTTCGACTGCGCGCCGTCCTGCTGGGGCGGATTCGAGCCGCTTGCGTCGCTTGCGCTCATTTGAGGTAAACCTTCGGCGTCACCGACAAGCCGAGCGCGAGCGGCCGATCGCGCGGCAAACCGTCGTCGATCACGATCTTCACGGGGACTCGCTGGACGATCTTGACGAAATTGCCCGTTGCGTTTTCTGCGGGAAACGCCGAGAAGCGCGAGCCGCTGCCAAGCTGGATGCTATCGACATGGCCGTGCAGATCGAGCTTGGGGTAGGCGTCGACTTCGACGTTCACCTTGTCGCCCGGACGCATACGCTCGAGTTGCGACTCCTTGAAATTGGCGGTGATCCAGACTTGCGGCGTGACGATCGAAAAGAGCGATACGCCTGCCTGCAGGAAGGTGCCGTATTGCACGTTGCGGCGCGTGATCCAGCCGTCGGATGGCGAACGTACTTCGCAATACGAGAGGTTGAGTTCGGCCTGCTCGAGCTGCGCGCGCGCTTGCTGAACCTGCTGACGCCGTTCTTCTACGGCGGCTGCGGCCTGTCTGATCTGCTGCGGCACGAGACTCGCGGTTTGCAGTTGCGCGCGGGCCTGTTCGACGTTGGCGCTGGCCGTTTGCCGCTGCGCGTCGGCGGTGTCGATGTTCTGTTGCGAGGTGGCGCGCTGGTCGACCGCATGCTGGCGCTCGTACGCAGCCTGCGCCTGATGGTAGTTCGCCTGGGCCGACGAGATCTGCGCTTTCGCCTGCTGGTACTGGGCGGGATATTGCACGCGCGCAATGTCGAGCTGTACCTGGGCCGCGTTTAACTGCGCCTGCGCGAGGCCCAGTTGCGCGCGTGCCGCGTCCACCTGCGCCTGGTAGTCGCGCTTGTCGATGACAAGCAGCAGGTCGCCTTTGTGCACATAGACGTTGTCGTTGACCGCGAGCCGAACCACGTAGCCCGATACTTTCGGCGCCATCGTGATGGCGTTGCCGTCCGTGTAGGCATCGTCGGTGCTGACCTGATTGCGTGTCGCGAACCACCAGACCAGCCCGGCAATCGCGAGCAGAACGGCTACCGCGCCAAGGATGATCAAAGGTTTCTTGCCGGAGCGCTTGCGGGTGTCCGACGAGTCGCCGTCTTTGCCTTCCTTGCCGTCCCGGCTGTTTTGCTGATGGTGATCGCTGGGAGTGCCCTCCGGCGGGTCCCCGGTTCTTTCACGGTCCTGGTCGCTTTGAGAGGGGGCGCTTTGATCTGACATTGGAATTTGTTCCGACGAAGGGTACTTTTTTCGCAAAACGTGACAGCGTGATCGTCAAGACCTGCATCCGGATCGCGCCAGAAGTCCACACGGCGGACGACATTTTGCCGGCGCAACGCGCACCCTTGGCGGTGCGTTGCGTCGACTGCGTGCGTCTACGGCGTATCGACGTGGGTCAGCAATCGATGTGCCCGTTTGGCCCTGCTGCCACGGCTTTCGGGATGGCACACCTGCATGGCGTTACACGCGTTTGCCGACTCCGGCCTTTTGCGGCGAGGCCTGTTTTTTGCTATTTGCCCACACGCAGGACCTTCTCGCTCAGCGCGTCCTGCCGTAGAAACCAGAGCTCTCGGAGACGGCACGAATGCGGATACGGCGACGGTTCGCAACGATAGTTCGCGGCGGCCCTGCCATGCGCAGATGGGCGGTGCCGGCATGGCTCGCCGTAGCGTTCGGCGCGCCGCCCGCCGCCGCGCAAGGCACGCCGGGCGTCGCGCCGCTCAACTATTTTCTGCACGCGGCCGGTCCTGCCGCCGCGCCGACCATGCGCCTCGGCTGGATGCTCGCCACCTTGGCCGTCTCGGTGTCGGTGCTGGTGGCGGTGCTGTTGTGTATCGCCATCGTGCGCCGACGGCCGCGCGCCGACCCCACCGCGGTATATGCGAATAGGGGCGGGATGGCGTGGATCTATATCGGTACCGGGATATCGTCGGTCGTGCTATTCGCGACGCTTGTCTACGTACTGATGACGCTCGAAACCGTCGCCTCACCAGCCCGGCGGCCGAACCTGACAATCGCCGTCACCGCCTACGACTGGTGGTGGAAAGTCGCTTACAGCGATGCGGCCGACCCGGCTCGCAACCTCGTGACCGCCAACGAAATCCATATTCCGGTGGGCGAGCCGGTGAAGATCGAATTGCAGAGCGCCGATGTGATTCACGCGTTCTGGGTGCCGCAACTGGCCGGCAAAACGCAGACGATTCCCGGGCAGATCAACGAACAATGGATCGAGGCCGATCAGCCCGGCACTTATCGCGGCCAGTGTTCGCAGTTTTGCGGCGCGCAGCATGCGCACATGGCGTTCGAGGTGGTCGCGCAAAGCGCTCAGGATTTCGACGCGTGGCGCCGCGCTCAGGGGCAGGCCGCGCAACCGGTGAGCGGCGCGGAAGCAGCGGCGGGTCAGCGGCTCTTTGGCGAGCGCTGCGCCGGCTGTCACACGGTGCGCGGCACCGATGCGCTGGGCGTGCAGGCGCCCGATCTGACGCACCTGGACTCGCGCCGGCTGCTGGCCGCCGGCGCGCTGACCAATACCGCCGCGAATCAGCTCGACTGGGTCCAGCATGCGCAACAGATCAAACCGGATTCGCTGATGCCGTCCATCGCGCTAAGCGTTACCGATGCCGCCGCGCTGTCCGCGTATCTGTCCACGCTGCACTGACAAAGGAGCCGAGCCGATGGCCGCACCCACCGTGTCACCCGCGCAAGCCGACCCGTTACGCCTGTCGCGCACGTTGCGCGTCGGCCGTATCGAAGCAGGCAGTGCTGAGGAGAAGCGCTTGCGGGAGCTATGGGAAGCGCGGCCGGGCTGGCGCGGCTGGTTCTCGACGGTCGATCATAAGACCATTGGTCTGCGCTATCTGGTCACCGCCTTTCTGTTTCTGCTGGCGGGCGGCATTGAAGCGCTGCTAATGCGTCTGCAACTGGCGCGCCCCAACGCGACGCTGCTCACGCCCGAACAATACGACCAGCTCTTCACGATGCACGGCGTGACGATGATTTTCCTGTACGCGCTGCCCGTGCTGTCCGGCTTCTCGAATTACCTGTGGCCACTGATTCTCGGCGCGCGCGACATGGCGTTTCCACGCCTCAATGCATTTTCCTATTGGGTGTTTGTGTTCGCGGGCCTGTTTCTCTATGCGAGCTTCCCCCTTGGCGAAGCGCCGAATGCTGGCTGGTTCAACTACGTGCCGCTATCCGGCCTCGAGTACAACACGGGACCCAATATCGACGTGTATGCACTCGGGATGGTGCTGCTCGGCATTTCGACCACCGTCGGTTCGATCAACTTTGTCGTCACGCTGCTGCGAATGCGTGCGCCGGGTATGTCGCTCGACCGGCTGCCGGTGCTGGTGTGGGGCACGTTGACCGCTTCGGGCGCCAACCTGCTGGCAGTTCCTTCGGTGAGCCTGGCGTTTTTTCTGCTTTGGCTGGACCGGCGCGTAGGGACCCATTTCTTTGACGTGCTCAACGGCGGGCGGCCTTTGCTCTGGCAACACCTGTTCTGGATTTTCGCGCACCCGTGGGTGTACGCGGTTGTGTTGCCGGCAATGGGTATCGTCTCCGATGCGTTGCCGGTGTTTTGCCGCAGACCTCTGGTCGGCTACGGACCGGTGGCGATCTCCACTGTGGCGACCATGCTGGTGGGCTTTGTCGTGTGGATCCATCATATGTTTGCAACTGGCATTCCGCCGCTCGCGCTGTCATTTTTCGGCTCGGCCAGCATGGTGATCGCGGTGCCCAGCGCGGTGGCGACGTTCGCATGGATCGCGACGATCTGGACGGGCAGGCCGGTCATGCGTGTGCCGTTCCTGTTCTTCGCCGGCTTTGTATTGCTGTTCGTGGTGGGCGGCGTGTCGGGCGTGATGACGGCCGCCGTGCCGTTCGACTGGCAACTGACCGACACGTATTTCGTGGTCGCGCACCTGCACTACGTGCTGCTCGGCATCAACGTGTTTCCGGTAATCGGCGGAATCTACTTCTGGTTTCCGAAATTCACCGGCCGGATGATGAGCGAGCGGCTTGGCAAGATCGGCTTCTGGGTGATGTTCGTCGGTTTTAACGTGGCGTTTTTTCCAATGCATATCGCCGGGCTGTTGGGTATGCCGAGGCGCATCTATACCTATCCGCCCGATATGGGCTGGAATACCGTGAACATGGTGACGTCGCTCGGTTCGTTCGTGTTCGCGTTCGGCGTGCTGATTTTCCTTGTCGATCTGTTGTATAGCATCAGGCATGGTGCCGTTGCCGGCGACAACCCGTGGGATGCGCCGACGCTCGAATGGTCCGTTTCGTCGCCGCCGCCGCCGTATAACTTCGCGGTGCTGCCATTCGTCGCGAGCCGGCACCCGCTGTGGGAAGGGCGCATGGAGGAGGGGACGGCCGGCGAGGCGCCACGTCAACGTTCGAAGCTCGATGAAGGGTTTCTGCTAGGCGAAGGCCGCGAGGCGCTCGGTACCACAGCGCTGGAAGGCAGGCCGGATGTAATTCTGAAAATGCCGGACGACTCGTATGCGCCGTTCTGGCTCGGCCTGTTCGCGACGCTGGTGTTCGCCGGGCTCGCGCTGCGCGCCGGGATTTTTACCGCGGCGGCATTGCTCGCGTGTGCGGTCACCATCGTCGTGTGGTTGTGGCCCGAACGCGCGCTGATCCAGCGCGAACCGCAGACCGTGACCGACGCGGGGGACTGACATGGACGCACTCACAGCACGCAGCGACTACACCCTGCCGGTCGGCAGTGCCGGCGAGCGCTCCGGCGGCTGGTGGGGGTGTCTCACGTTGATCGTTACCGAGGGGTCGCTGTTCGGTTATCTGATCTTTTCGTATCTGTACCTTGCATCGCAAACCGGTCAGCAATGGCCGCCGGAGGGACTGCCCAAGCTTGGTCTCGGCATTCTGAACACCGGTATCCTGCTGTCGAGCAGCGGCTTTGTCTGGTTCTGCGAGCGCTGCGTGCGGCGGCGACGCTTACGCTGGGGCGTTGCGTCGATGGCGGTGGCAGTTGTACTCGGCGTGACGTTCATGGGCATCCAGTTGCGCGAATGGCATAACCACCCATACGGACTGACTGCGCAGCTATATAGCTCGCTTTACTTTACGATCACCGGCTTTCATATGATGCACGTCGCGGTGGGCATCGTCGTGCTGTTCCTGCTGTTGTTGTGGACGGCGTTTGGCTACTTCGACGAACGGCGCTGCGTCGCGCTGACGATCGGCGGCCTGTACTGGCATTTCGTCGATGTGGTGTGGCTGTTTATCTTCACCACCTTGTATCTGACGCCCTATCTGTTGCGGGGCGCATCATGAGTCCGGCCAGAATTGACACGCCACCACCGGCGCATGCGTCGACGCTCGCCGGTATGCCACGTCTGCACGGCTCGCGCGTGTTGATCGGCATGCTTGCCGCGCCGTTCGCATGGGTTGTGCAGATGGGCATCACAGAGGCGTTGGCCGCACAAAGTTGCTTTCCTCACACGCGTCCGCTCGCGGCCCCGGCGATACCGTGGCTCGATGCGGCCATTCTTGCCGTCAACGCCGTCTGTCTCGTGCTTGGCTGTTGCGGTGCCATCATTGCGTGGCGCAACGTCCGATTCGTCAAACGGATTCGCTCTGGAATGCCAGGCAATGCGAACAACGAACCCGGTCTGCTGGATGGTTTCCTCGCGCGGGTGGGCGTGATGACCAGCACGCTGTTCGTGTTCGCACTGATCGCCACCGATATTGCTGTGCTTATTGTCTCGCCGTGCCGGTGGTGAAGATGAACGTGCGCTTTTTTTTACTCCTGGCCGCGAAAGGCCGCATCAGTGGCCGAATCGGTGGCCGGCTCGGCAACCGGCGACTCTACGCGGCGCTGTTGGCCGGTTGCGCTGTGCTCTGTGGGGGAACGCTGGGCGGGTCAGCGGCGCTTCGTGCGGCCGAACAGGCTGCGCCGCCTGCGCAGGCCGCACAAGCGGTGCCCGATGCCGCACTGGTGGCCCGTGGCGCGTATCTGGCCAAAGCGGCCGATTGCGCGGGCTGCCACACCGCAGCGCCCGCCGCCGGCCAGACTGGCCCCGCGGCCCTGCCTGCTCCGTTTGCCGGTGGCCTGGGCATGGCCTCGCCGTTCGGCACGATCTACTCGTCGAACATTACGCCGGATCCTGTCGATGGAATCGGCCGCTACACCTATGACGACTTCGCCCGTGCGCTGCGCGACGGGGTTGCGCCCGGCGGCAAGCGGCTCTATCCGGCGATGCCTTTCCCATCGTTCGCGAAGATCAACGACGACGACATGCACGCGCTTTACGCTTACTTCATGCATGGCGTCAAACCCGTCGCAAAGCCGGCGCCGCAAACGCGCCTGCCTTTTCCGTTCAACCAGCGCTGGGCGCTGATGTTCTGGGACTGGGCGTTCGTGCCGGCAGGGCGATATGCGCAGCAACCCGGACACGATGCGCAATGGAATCGTGGCGCCTATCTCGTGCAATCGCTCGGCCACTGCGGCGCCTGCCATACGCCGCGCGGTCCGGCGTACGAGGAGCGCGGCTATGACGGCAATGCGCATCTGTACCTGACAGGCGGCACCAACGATCACTGGTTCGCGCCGAATCTGACCGGCGATCCCGGTGCGGGTCTCGGACGCGTCCCGGCGCAGGACATCGCAGCGTTCCTGAGAAGCGGGCACGGTGGGGGACTTGTCACGTTCGGCAGCATGGTTCAGGTCGTCGAAGACAGCACGCAGTATCTGAGCGATGACGACCTGAACGCCATCGCCGCGTACCTGAAGAGCTTGCCGGCGCGTGAGCCGGCCGGGCTTTACGACATGCATTCGCGCGCGGCGCAGCAAACCGTGCAGGCACTGCGTACCGGCGACGTCGAGCGGCCGGGCGCCGGCATTTTCCAGAGCTACTGCGCGCGCTGCCATCAGGCGGACGGGCTCGGCGTCGCGCAGAAGTATCCGCGCCTGGCGGGCAATCCCGCGGTGCTCGCGCCCCAAACCACATCGCTCGTGCGTCTGCTGGTAGAAGGCGGCGCGGCTCCGCACACGGAGAATGGGCCGCCTTCGCGCAAGATGCCGTCCTTCGCGGACAAACTGACCAATGAGGAAATGGCCCAGGTATTGACGTTTATCCGCAATACGTGGGGCAACGCGGCGCCGCCCGTTACGACACGCGATGTGACGAGCGTGCGCGGCGCCATTCACAAGTAGTGGGGCGCCGCATCTTCAGTCACTGAGGGCGCAGGTCGGTGCGCTGCTGCGCCTCACGGGCAGAACGCCGTGTTTCCAGTTTCGAACGTTGCACGAATGCTGCGATTGACAGCCGCTCACGAGCCGGTGACTGACGCGCCGAGTTCGGTCACACCCATCTCGTCCAGCACCTCGCGGACCGCTGCGAGTGCGGCGCGCAACTCGGGCTCGCCGATGCGGCCGATGCAGCCAATCCGGAACGATTCAGCCACGGTGAGCTTGCCCGGATAGATCACGAAGCCACGTTGCTTGAGGCTGTCGTAGAAGCGCTGGAACACGAAACGCGGATGCGTGGGCATATGGAACGTGACGATGATGGGAGCCTGCAACGCATCAGGCAGCAGCGGCCTGAAGCCGAGCGCGCGCATGCCCTCAACGAGTATCCGGCAATTGTTCCGGTAGCGTGCCCCGCGACCCGCCACACCGCCTTCGGCGACAAACTCTTCGAGTGCCTGATGAAACGCGACAATCACGTGGGTCGGCGGCGTGAAGCGGTACTGGCTGGTCTTCTCCAGGTTGGCACACTGGTCTTGCAAATCGAGCACCAGCGTAGTCGCATTCCCCTTTGTCCGCTCGAGCGCCTCGCGCCGGCAGATCACAAAGCCGAGGCCGGGAACGCCCTCAATGCATTTGTTCGACGATGCGGCTACCGCGTCGATGTGCATCGACCGCACGTCGAGGGGGAGCGCGCCAAACGCGCTCATCGAGTCCACCAGATAACTCTTGCCGTATTTCGCCGCGAGTGCGCCAAGCTGCGCGATCGGGTTCAGTATGCCTGCCGTGGTTTCACAATGGACGGCAAACACATGGGTGATCGAAGGCGTGCGCGCGAGAATCGCTTCGACCTCGCCGAGGTCGGGCGGCGTGTCCTCGGCGGTCTCGTAGACCAGCGTCTCGCGCCGCGCGATCTCGAGGATGCGCTTCGCCCGCTTGCCGTAGGCGCCGTTGATCAGCACGAGCGCGGTGCCGTCCGGGGGCACAAAGCTCGTCAGCATCGCCTCGACCGCGAAAGTGCCCGAGCCCTGCATCGGCACCGTCACCCACTCGCCCGCGCCGTTCGCGATGTCGGCAAGGCGCGCGAGCGTGGATCGGTTGATCTCGACGAAGTTTGCGTCTCGCGAGCCCCAATCGTGCAGCATCGCAGCCTTGACGGTGCGCGACGTAGTAAGCGGCCCAGGAGTCAGCAACAACGGATCGCCCGTTTCGGAAGCAGCCACTGCGGTATATGTTGAGCTGGTCATCAAAGTTCTCCTCTGCAAGTCCGTTTGGCACCTGTATCGACGCATGAAATTCGCGCTAAGGTTTGCAACAAAGTCAGTCGATACGCCACAAAAAACACATTCTATGTCTTAGGGAGACTGCCTCGGAGAGTCCGGCGGTTCCCCGTAGCATGGTCCGGATGCGACGTAGTTAAGTGAAAGCAGCAACCATAGCAGTGGCCGTTCATGCGCGCTAGAGCAAGCACCTTGGTCAAGCTTGAATTGAGCGAGTGCGCCGACGCCGGCGCGGCCATAACGATCGCGACGCTCAGACGAAGATGCGTGCGCGAATGGAGGAGAACATGTCGGAATCATTCTTCCCGATGTTCGCGGCGTTCGCCGGAGACACCGGGAAAAATCGATGCTCAACTCCAGGGCAGCGAGTATGTCTTCACGTGAGTGAAACTCTTCATCGCTTCCTGCACCCCTTCCTTGTAACCCAGACCCGAGTCCTTGATGCCGCCGAACGGCGTGAGTTCAAGCCGATAACCGGGTACTTCACGCACATTGACACTGCCGACTTCGAGTTCGGCGATGAAGCGCGTGATGTAGTCCATCCGATTCGTGCAGACCGAGGACGACAGTCCATAGTCGGTCGAATTCGAAATCCGGATCGCGTCGTCGATGTCGCGGAACCGGATCACCGGCGACACCGGTCCGAAGGTTTCGTATTTGACGAGCGGCATATCGGGCGTCACGTGGTCCACGACGGTCGGCGAGTAGAGCGCGCCTTTGCGAATGTTGCCGTACAGCAGTTTCGCGCCGCGGCTCACCGCGTCGTTGACCTGCGCTTCGAAGAACTTTGCTGCGGCCTCGTCGATGACGGTGCCCATATCGGTGGCCGGGTCTGCCGGGTCGCCATAGCGCACCGCGCGGGTCTTTTCCACCAGCAACTCGACAAAGCGGTCGGCCACCGCTTCATGCACCAGCATCCGCTTGACCGCCGTGCAGCGCTGGCCGGAGTTCTTGTACGAGCCCGACACGGCGAGCGTGCTGGCCTCGTCGAGATCGGCGTCCTCCATGACGATAATCGGGTCGTTGCCGCCAAGTTCGAGCACTGCACGCCGGTAGCCCATTTTCTCGGCGATGTATTTGCCGATTGGCACGCCTCCGGTGAAGGTGATCAGATCCACGTGCTCGTTGGTGATCAGTTCGTCGGCAATCTCTTTGGGGTCGCCGGTGAGAACCTGCAGCATTTCCTGAGGCAGGCCGGCGGTGTACAGGATGTCGGCGAGCAGATAGGTGGACAGCGGCACCTTTTCCGACGGCTTGACCACGATCCGGTTGTTCGTCGCGATGGACGGCACGATCTTGTGCGCGACCTGGTTCATCGGGTGGTTAAACGGCGTGATGGCGGAAATCACGCCCAGCAGAGGATCGCGCAACGTATAGACGCGCCGTTTCTTGCCATGGGGCGTCAGATCGCAGGAAAACACCTGGCCGTCGTCCTTGAGCGCCTCGTTTGCGCCGAAGATCAGCACGTCGCTGACGCGGCCCGCTTCGTACAGGGAGTCCTTCCGGCACAGACCGGCCTCGGCGGTGATCAGCGCGGAAATCTCTTCGGTGCGCTCCCGCACGATCTCGGCGGCACGCCGCAGGATCTGCGAGCGCTCGTAGCGGGTGAGTCTGGCGCGGTAAGCGTGGGCGTACGCGAAGGCGCGCTTCACGTCGGCGAGCGTAGCCTTGGGCACGGTGCCGACCAGCTCGCCGTTGTACGGATTCAGAACCTCGATGACCTGTTCGCGCCGGATCTGTTCTCCGCAGATTCGAAGGGCTTCATGACGGACCGGCAAAGATGGCCGCGATTCCACGATGGCATTCATGCTGTCTCCTGATGTGCAAGAAGGTTATTGACGACTATTGAAGGTGGTTGAGCGCGAGGTCGAGGATGTCGAAATTGCGCAGACGCTTTCTCTGAGACACGGCCTGTGTCACCGGGCGGCTGAAAAGCAGCGGCACTGTCTGTTCGGAGAGGCCGCCGTGCGAGCGCAGCGGGGCATTGAGACCCGACAGGTCGTGGCGCGATTCGCTGGTGCCGAGCACGACATGCCGCCCGGAAACCACGATGATGTCGCCGAGTCGATCACGCGGCAGCTCGAAGCGCTCGCAGCCTTCCGCGCCAGTGAGCGCCAGTTCGATGCCTGTGCGCTCGCGCAGTTTGGCCAGTACTCGAGCCTGATCGACCGAAGCCGGCAGGTAGATCGTGGCAAACGAGCCCAGGGCTCCGTGGTGCACCACATACGGATCGGTAATCGGCAGGATCACGCGTGCCACGCCGGCACCGAGCCATGCGTCCAGTTCGTCCTGCAGATAGATCACATTCGGCTTGCCGGCCGCGTCATGCTTGTCGTTCATGCCGTGGTCCGCCGTAATCGCGACGGTGGCCCCGAGCTCGGCCATGCGTTGCAAGTAGGGGTCCATCATTTCGTAGAACGCGTTGGCCCCGGTGCTGCCCGGTGCGCACTTGTGCTGCACGTAGTCGGTGGTCGACAGGTACATCAGGTCGATGGGGCGGGTCTCGAGGAGGCGCACGCCGGCCGCGAACACGAACTCGGACAGGTCGGCGCTGTACACGTCCGGCACCGGCTTGCCCACCAGCTCCACCACACCCGTGATGCCGTTTTCGGCCTGGGTAACTTCATCGGCTTTCTCGGACGAGAAGCAAATACCGTTCAGTTTGTTGCCAAGCAGGCGGCGCAGTTTGTCCTTCGCGGTAACGACCGCGACCTTTGCACCCGCGTCGGCGAACGCGGCCAATACCGTCGGTGCACGCAGGTACTTCGGGTCGTTCATCAACACTTCGGCGCCGCTCTCGCGATCGAAGAAGTAGTTGCCGCTGATGCCGTGTACGGAGGGGGGCACGCCCGTCACGATCGACAGGTTGTTCGGGTTCGTGAAGCTCGGTACGACACAGTCGCCTTTGAGCGCGGCGCCATTTTCCAGAATCCGGGCCAGAAACGGAGCGACCCCGGCGCGAGCCGCCTCCGTCAAATAGTCGTATTCGCAACCGTCCACACAGACCACGACGAGAGGCTGGTCCATCCACCGGTAGTCACGCCCATTTACGTTGAGCGTTCGAGTGTTCGTGTTCATGAGGTTTTCCTTTGAGCGATCAGGTGAGGGTTGAGAGCGGTATTCCGATGCGCCGGGTTTCGCTGTGAGCGGTCTGAATTAGGGGTTTCCACGGGACGCATCGAAAAGTGTTTTTGCATGCTTGACATTAAACTTCGTGAATCGTAGATTGTCAACAACATGCAGATGGCAAAATACACTCTACGGGTAGATGGCCCGCGAGCCCTCAGCCGGGCGAAATTTCGCGGGCATCGACGTATGGGGTCAGAAGGCGGCCGTGTCGGTCGAGCGGATGAGTGTTCTTGCCTGATAGCCATGGGTTCGGGAGGAGACCGCGCGACCGCGAAGCCGTAGTCGCCGTGAAATCAAGGAAGTGCGGGCGTTGTCGGCTAAGACCTGCAAGGGCCAGAGCACGGCGGCGGAAGAGTAATTTCCAGGAGGATGACGATGTCGGATTACCTGCGCATCGAAGGGATTCACAAGCAGTTCGGTTCGACCCCGGTTCTGAAGGATGTCAATCTGACAATCTTCAAGGGGGAAATGGTCTGTTTTCTGGGCCCTTCGGGTTGCGGCAAGACCACCTTGCTGCGAATCGTCGCGGGTCTGGAGACGCAAAGCGCGGGCACCATCGCGCAGGCCGGCAAGGACATTTCGATGCTGCCGCCCATGCTGCGCGATTACGGCATCGTGTTTCAGTCGTACGCGCTGTTTCCGAATCTCACGGTCAACGAGAACGTCGCCTACGGTCTGACGAACCGGAAAGTGCGCAAAGCGGTGATCCGCGAGCGTGTGGCCGAACTGCTCGCGCTCGTCGGTCTGCCCGATAGCGGCCCAAAACATCCCGGTCAACTGTCCGGCGGCCAGCAGCAGCGCATCGCTCTCGCGCGGGCGCTGGCTACTTCGCCCGGTCTGTTGTTGCTCGACGAACCCTTGTCCGCGCTCGATGCGCGGGTGCGGGTTCGTTTGCGTCAGGAGATCCGCCAGCTGCAACAGCGTCTCGGGGTGACGACGATCATGGTGACGCACGATCAGGAGGAGGCGCTTTCGATGGCCGACCGCATCGTGGTGATGAATCACGGCATGATCGAGCAAATCGGCACACCGACCGAGATTTATCGCGAGCCCGCAACGCCGTTCGTTGCCGACTTTGTCGGCAAGGCCAACATTCTGCCGGCCACCGTGAGTGCGAACGGCGCGATCCAGGTGGGTGACGTCGGCCTGAACTGCGTGAAGGTGAGCGAGTCGCTCAAGGGCGGTTCGCGAGTGTCGCTGTTCCTGCGTCCGGAGGATCTCGTCGTGCGGGGCGTCGACACGAAAGCCGGCAACACGCTGAGTGGCCGTATCGGGAAGCTGGAATTTCTGGGAGCATTCTGCCGGGTCAGCGTTCAGGTGGACGGCATGCCCGGGACCGAAGTACTGGCCGATCTGTCGTATCACGATATGACTGAATTCGACCTGCAGGAAGGCTCGGTGCTTAATCTCGCTGTCCTCGGCAACCGCGTGCGGATCTTCGGTGAAGACCAGCGGAGGGTGCAATGAGTACGACACTCACCGAACCGGGAAAAGACGCGATGCTTGCCGAAGTACGGCAACGTACTCACTGGCAGGATCGCATCGGCCATGCCGGCATGCTGCTGATGGGATGTTTTCTGCTGCTGGCCCTGCTTGCGCCGCTCACAATGGTCATCATGCGATGCGTCGAGGATCGCGATGGGCGCTTCGTCGGTCTCGCCAATTTCACGTCGTATTTCCGGACCCCGGCACTGTGGAATTCGGTCGGACATTCGCTGTTTATTGCGGTCTCGGTGACGGCGATTACGATTCCGCTCGCCTTCACTTTCGCGTACGCCCTGACGCGCAGTTGCATGCCGCTCAAGGGACTCGTACGCAACATCGCCCTGATTCCGCTTCTCGCACCGACGCTGTTGTCGGCGGTGTCGTTTATTTACTGGTTCGGCAACGCGGGTTTGTTGCGGCGCTGGACAGCCGGTCACAGCATCTATGGCGCACCGGGAATCATCGCCAGTCTGGTGTACGCGGCAATGCCGCACGTGCTGATGATCCTGATTACTGCGCTGTCATTGACGGACGCCCGCCTGTATGAAGCCGCAGACGCGATGGGTACGAGCCGTTTGCGCAAGTTCTTCACGATCACGCTGCCCGGCGCGAAGTATGGGCTGATCAGCGCGACCATGGTGGTGTTCACCATCTGCGTGAACGACTTCGGCGTACCGATCGTGATCGGGGGCTCATACAACGTGCTGTCCACCGACGTGTACAAGCTCATCGTCGGTCTGCAGGATTTCAATACCAGCGCGGTGGTGAGCATCCTGCTGCTGTTGCCGGCACTCCTTAGCTTTGCTACCGACTTTTTCGTCAGGCGCAAACAGCGTTCGCTGCTTGGCGCGCGCTCGGTGCCATATGAACCTAAGAGGTCGCGCGGTTTCGACCTGGCGATGCTGGCGTACTGCAGTGTCGTGTGTTTTCTGATGATGGCGATTGTCGGGATTTCGATTTATGGCTCGTTTGTCCACTTCTGGCCGTACAACCTGACGCTCGGGCTGAGTCATTACCGGATGGGGCTCATCGGCGCGGGCATCATCGGCGCGTACAAAAACAGCCTGGAAATGGCGGCGCTGGTCGCGACAGCGGGGACTATGCTGGTGTTTGGCGGGGCCTATCTGGTCGAGAAAACGCGCGGCATGGATTGGCTGCGCCCAGTCATCAATCTGTGCGCGGTATTGCCGATGGGTGTGCCGGGTCTGGTACTCGGGATTGGTTATATCTTCTTCTTCAATCATCCGGCCAATCCGCTTAATTTTCTCTACGGGTCGCTGCCGCTGCTTGCCATCGTCACGATCATTCACTACTACTCGTCGAGCCATCTGACCGCCATTACCGCGCTCAAACAGATCGACAACGAGTTCGAGGCGGTATCCGCGTCGCTGAAAGTGCCGTTCTATGTCACGTTTTTCCGCGTCACCGTGCCGGTATGTTTGCCGGCCATTCTGGAAATTAGCCGCTATTTCTTCATTAACGGCATGACGACGATCTCGGCGGTTGCCTTCCTTTACTCCCCGGGTACGCAACCGGCGTCGGTGGCGATCCTGAATCTCGATGAAGCCGGACAGATCGGGCCAGCCGCGGCGATGGCAACGCTGATTGTGGTGACCTCGACCCTCGTGTGTGTGCTCTATGCGTTAGTGAATCGCTTCCTGTTGGCACGCACGCAGCGCTGGCGCTATACGTCGCGCAACCGATAACACACCCTGGCAGAGCAAACAGGAAATAACGATGAGACCTTTCTGGCTTGAACAGGCACTGCGCGGCGAAGCGTCTGACGCGCCGGCTTTGCAGGGCGCAGTAAACGCCGATGTGTGTATCGTCGGCGGCGGCTTTACCGGTCTTTGGACAGCGCTGCAATTAAAGCGCGCCAATCCGCATCTGGATGTCGTGCTGATCGAAGCGGATATTTGCGGTGCGGGTGCGAGTGGCCGTAACGGCGGTTGCTTGTTGACCTGGGAAACCCGTTTTCTCACACTGCGCCGACTGTTCGGCGAAAGTGAGGCACTACGGCTCGTAGAGGCTTCTCGCCAGACGGTCGATAAGATCACGGCCTTCTGCCGCGAGCATCGAATCGATGCGCAGATTCGCGTCGACGGCACGTTATACACCGCGACGAGCGCCGCTCAGATCGGCAGCGCCGAGGCCGTCAAAGCCGCGTTGGATGAACGCGGCATCGGCTCATTCGTCAGCCTCGACGTCGAAGAAGTCCGCCGGCGCGCAGGGTCGAAGCGGCACCTCGCGGGTGATTTCTCGCCTGTCGCCGCGACGGTGCAGCCCGCCTTGCTCGTGCGCGGATTGCGGCGCGTCGCCTTGGAGATGGGCGTTCGCCTGTACGAGAAGACCGCCTTCGAATCGCTGAGTTATGTGCCGGGTCCGCTGGTCCGCACGACGTACGGAGAGGTGCGCGCAAAGCGCGTCGTGTTGGCGATCAACGCGTGGATGGCAAAAACCTTCCCGCAGTTCGAGCGCAGCATTGCGCTCGTATCGAGCGACATGATCATCACCGAACGCGCACCTGAAATTCTGGAGCGTCTGGGATTCAGGAGCGGTCTATCGGTGCTGGATTCACGGACCTTTGTCTACTACTACCGCACTACACCCGATGGCAGGCTGATGCTCGGCAAGGGCGGCAATACGTTTGCGTATGGCGGCCGCGTGCTGCCGGTATTCGATCAACCCTCGCCGTATCGGGCGGCGCTCGCGCGCGATCTGAGCGGGTTTTTTCCTGAACTCGCGTCGGTGCCGATCGCCGCAAGCTGGAACGGGCCGTCAGATCGGTCGGCCACCGGCTTGCCGTTCTTTGGCCGGCTCGACGAACGGCATGACGTGTTCTACGGCTTCGGCTATTCAGGCAACGGCGTCGGACCGAGCTATATGGGCGGGGAGATCCTGTCTTCGCTCGTACTCGGTCTCGACAATGCGTGGACGCGTTCACCGCTCGTTCGTGGGCCGCGCGGCGTGTTCCCGCCGGAACCGATTCGCTACGTGGGTTCACTTGTCGTACGCGACGCGATTCGCCGCAAGGAAAGCGCGGAGGACGCCGGCGCCAAACCCTGGTTCTTCGATGTCGCGCTCAGCCGTCTCGCGCAAGCGGCGGGCAAGTCCGACAAGGCGTGACATCTATCAGATCTACTAACAGTACGGAGACGAAACGTGAATGCGACCTTTCACGCGCCGGAGGATCCGGCTTACGAGTTCCGCACGTTCTACGAAAAGGTCAGGGCCAAGGGCTTCATCCTTTACCAGGGAAACCTGACTGAAGTCGATACGTTTCGTGTCGGATGTATTGGTGACGTCGACCGCGATGTCATGCGCAGCGCAGTAAGGGCGATCGAGAAAACACTCGCGGAAATGGGCGTGAAGCAGATTTCACCCCACAAGATCGTCGCGTAAGAGCACGAAGACGGTTGCGTCGCCCGCGCGGCTCACCCGGGTGTTGGTGGCATTTTCGTTAGCGTTCTGGTTTGAAAGGCGGACAAGCCACTGTTGTCAGCGGCAATCTCATCACGTCAGCGCATTGATACGCCGGCGACGGTGAGGTCTTTGTGAAAAATCCTCATACCGGGAGTAAGAAATGTTCAAGCAAACAGTCACCGCTCAGCGCAGCGCGCGCCCTTTGCACCGTGTCCGTACGATCGCGCTAATGACGACTGCCGCGATAGCGCTGCTGGTCGGCAGCACGGCTACGGTGGTCGCCAAGACCACGCTGCTGGTCTATACAGCGCTCGAGGACGAGCAACTCAAGCCGTACGCGGACGCATTCGAGCAAGCCAACCCGGACATCGAGATCAAATGGGTACGTGACTCGACTGGCGTGATCACAGCCAAGGTTCTTGCCGAAAAGAACAACCCCCAGGCCGATGCGATCTGGGGTCTCGCCGCGACCAGCATCGCGAAGTTCGAAAGCGACGGCATGTTGTTGCCGTATGCGCCGAAGAATCTGCCTGCCATGAGCGCTGCGTACCGCGACCCTAAATCGCCGCCGAACTGGTTTGGCATGGACGTATGGGGCGCGACGATCTGCTTCAACACCGCGGCTGCCGCGGAGCAGCATTTGCCTAAGCCGCAGAGCTGGCAGGACCTGACGAAACCGGTCTACAAGGGCAAGATCGTGATGGCGGACCCTGCCTCCTCGGGGACGGGATATTTCGACGTGACCGCATGGTTGCAACTGTTCGGCGAGCAGGGCGGCTGGCAATTCATGGATGCGCTCGACAAGAACATCGCGCAGTACAACCATTCGGGTTCCGCGCCGTGCACGATGGCTGCATCAGGTGAGTATCCAATCGGAATCTCGTTCGAATACCGCGCGGCTACCCTGAAGGCGCAGGGCGCACCGATTGATCTTGTGTTCCCGAAGGAGGGGCTGGGTTGGGATCTGGAGGCGTTCGCGATCATGAAGAACACGACGAAGCTGGACGCGGCGAAAAAGCTTGCCGACTTTGCGTCGAGCCGGGAAGCGAACTCGCTGTACGCGAGAAGCTATGCGATCACGGCAGTGCCTGGGACGGCCAAACCGCTGCCGAATGTGCCGGCGAATTACGCCAGCCTGCTGGTCAAAAACGACTTCACGTGGGCGGCAAACAACCGCGCCAAAATCCTTGCGCAATGGGCTCAGCGCTATTCGTCGAAGAGCGAGACCAGGCAGTAGCCCGCAAAATCAGCGCGAAGCGACCAAAGAGAGCTTGCGGATGCGCCGCGCCGCAATTGATCTTTACACTGACGCCTATGCCGCTGCCGGCACGACCCTGTCTCCAGACGTTCCTGCGGCGCTCTTCAAATGCCTTACCAAGCCGTCATTTTGTTGACAGTTGACGATTCAGTCTGCTAATGTTGGACATTAATTCTGCTCTGTCCGCCATGAGTGACGCGCCATCGATCGGTACAATCCAGTTGCTTAAAAAGCACTCGCTGACAACGCTTGTGCAGGACGAGCTCGAACGCCTGATTCTGCGTGGCGAACTCGCTCCGGGTGACAAGCTGAACGAGGCACAACTGGCCACTCGGCTGGGCGTCTCGCGCGGTCCGGTGCGGGAAGCTTTTCGCGCGCTCGAACAGGCGGGATTGCTGCGCACGGAAAAGAATCACGGCGTATCGGTGAAGATGTTGTCCCTTAAGGAAGCGGAAGAGATCTATCAGGTCCGCGCCATGTTGGACGAACACATTGGCCGATTGCTGGCCAATGGTATCTCGGCCGAACATCTGAACTCGCTGCGCCAGATTGTCGAGTCGATGAAACGCGCGCAGAACAGTCACGACGCGCAGACTTACGGCCACCTGAACCTGCAGTTTCATGACACGATGGCTGCGGCGGTCGGCAACGAGAAATTGCTCGATACGTACCGGGGTCTCGTACGCGAACTCAGCCTGTTCCGGCAAACAGCCCTGACGCTTGACGAAGAAGCGATCGAGCAGTCTGCTCACGAGCACGAAGCGATCATCGAGGCAATTGCCGCTGGTGATTCGAATCTCACTGAGAGCTTGATCCGAAGCCACCTGGATCATGGCCGGGAACGCATACGGCGGTCGCGTCAGGTCCGCGAGGCGAACGAGCAGAGTTCGGTGCCCGAGGTGAATTGAGCGGCTTGCTTGCGCAATCGCTCAATGTCCCGCTCGCGATACCGGCCAAGTTCGACGATGTCGAATCGGTGGATGTGATAATCGAGCGTCGCCTTCCCCAACACCATGACGGTCTCCACCGCGCGCTGCCATGTCGATGAAGATGTCATCCGCGTCACTGCTCGTCCGAGTCTCCCCAACTGGCCTCGAGATTGCTTGAGCGAATATCCGCATAGGCGCTGGTGCAGGTGCACGGTCCGTGATTAGCAAATCGACCGGATCTGGTGCGGAACGTGGAATTCGGGAGCTGGAACGCGCTTGCCGCCTTGGGGCAACACGGCGGCCTGGTGGCGGCGGAGGCGTGGGCATGGCACGTCGATCTGATCGCGAGGCAGGCGGATCGGTATGACCCGCGGGTTTTGTCCCGCATCCGTTTCGGCAGCCAGCAAAGTACGGCGGAGTACCAGTGTACCAAGGCGCGCCGTGCGCTGTTATGCCGGCAGGCTGACGGCGAGTTGCAGCCGTTCGACGCGGTGGTGTGTCCGACTGTGCCGATCGTTGCCCCACGGATTGCGGATCTGGCTGATGAAAGTGTCTATACGTCGACAAATCGGCTGCTGCTGCGCAATCCGGCAATTGCCAACATGCTCGATCTATGCGCGTTATCCGTGCCTTGCCATGAGGCAGGCAAGGCACCGGTTGGCCTGATGTTGATGGGGCGGCACATGGGCGACCGGCGTCTGCTTGCGATCGGTGCCAGCGTCGAAGCGATTCTGCGTAAAACCGGCTGACTTCTTCGTGCATGGAATCGGCGCACGGCGCCTCTTTGCTATCGCCCACAGCGCGATCCTGGCGGCCCGATCCCTGCGGCCTGATGAGCCGTTATGCGCGTCCGTCGCTCGCGGCCCTCATGTGCCCGAAGCGTCCACTCCATGATTGAAGTCCCGCACCGCTTGATAGATCTGCTCTGCTGTATTCACAACGAACGGTCCGATTGAACTGCTGGCCATGCCGTTGTCGCTGCGCCGACGGTGTGGGCCGCGGAGCTGCAGTCGTCGTTTCTCCCTAGTCGAGATGGACTACGTGCGGTTAAACCTGCCATGTTAGCCTCGCCATGCACAAAAACGGCTGTCCCGATCGCAGGATACGCCGGTTCTTTTTGCAAATGGGCCGTGATGGGTGATCGCGGGTTCATCGATTCAATCTGATTTAGTTCGGTATACAAAATAATAGAAAGGTGTATCGAACCAATCAGGTTGGTAAAACACAATTGAAAGGGAAAGGAATGTCAAAACGCACGTGGATGCGCACACTTTTCGCTGCCATTTCTGCCGCCTTAATTGGCGTTATCGTTGCCGCATGCGGCTCATCGTCTTCATCGATCGCACAGACCGGGCAGCAGCAGATTCGCCACGTCTTCGTCATCACGCTCGAAAACGAAAACTACGCGACCACGTTCGGCGCCAGCAGCAAGGCGCCGTATCTGTCGCAGACGCTGGCATCGCAAGGCGCGTTGGTGCAGCAGTACTACGGCACCGGGCACGTGAGCCTCGACAACTACATCTCGATGATCAGCGGTCAGGCGCCGACGCCGGAAACGGATAATGATTGCCCGATCTATCAGGATTTCACACTGACCGGCATGACGCCCGATGGTCAGGCGATCGGCTCGGGCTGCGTGTATCCGGCCAGCATCAAGACATTGCCGGACCAGTTGAAGGCCGCCGGCTACACCTGGAAGGGCTATGAAGACGACATGGGTAACGACCCGACGCGCGAAGCCGCTACGTGCGGTCATCCGACGCTCAACACGACCGACCTCACGCAGATTGGAGAAGCACCGAGTGCAGTGGTACCGCAGGGCGACCAGTACGCGACGCGTCACAACCCGTTCATGTACTTCCACTCAATCATCGATTCGCCCGATTGCGGCCAGAACGTCGTGAATCTGAACAGGCTCACCACCGACCTGCAGTCGATCTCGACCACCGCCAACTTCAACCTGATCACGCCGAACCTGTGCGACGACGGTCACGATTCGCCGTGCGTGAACGGCCAGCCGGGCGGCCTGACGAGCGCGAACACGTTCCTGCAGAAGTGGGTGCCGATTATTACCGCCTCGCCGGCATTCCAGAAGGACGGCCTGCTGATCATCAACTTCGACGAAAGCAGCTACGCGTCCGTGACCCAGCCTTCGGCGGGCCAAACGCAACTGACCTTTGCGGGGACAACCTGCTGTAGCCAGCAGCCCGGCCCGAATCTGCCGGCGTTCCCGCAGACTTCGTCGCTGACGTACAAGGGCTTGACGATCAACCTGACCAAGCAGAGCTTTGGCGGCGACCAGACCGGCGCGGTGATGATTTCGAGGTTCATCAAGCCGGGGACGGTGTCGACGGTGCAGTACAACCACTACTCGATGCTCAAGAGCATTGAAGACATCTTCCAGCTGGGTTATCTGGGCTATGCAGGGCAGGCGGGCCTGGTCGGATTCGGCAACGACATCTTCACGAACCTCTAAGCCGATGATGGTCTCCGCAACGCGATTCGCAGCGCGCGCTGTACTGGCGGGCGCTGCACTGCTACCGATAGCAGCGTGCGCGACGCCCAACGACGCACAGCCCGTCTACAGCGACGCCGCGGCGCTCGGCAAGCTGATGTTCTTCGATGCGTCGTTGTCGGGCTCGGGCAAGATGTCGTGCGCGAGCTGCCATAGCCCGTCGCACGCGTACGGCCCGCCTAACGGGCTGGCCGCGCAGTTCGGCGGCCCCGACATGCACCGGCAAGGCACGCGCGCCGTGCCGAGCTTGCGCTACGTGCTGAACCGCACGCCGATGTGGAGTCATGCGCAGGCGGCCAGCCTGTCCGAGCGGCTGAGCGAGACGGACAACGCACCGGTTGGCGGCTTCGGCTGGGACGGGCGCTTTAACCAGTTGCACGATCAGGCGAGCTTTCCGCTGTTCAATCCCAATGAGATGGCCAACCGGGACCCGGCAGCCGTCCTCGCGAAACTGGAGCGGGCGCCCTATGCCGCCCGCTTCAGGGAAGTGTTTGGCCAGAACATTTTCGTGGACCGCACGAAAGCGTTCGCCCAGGCGATGGCCGCGATCGAGCGTTTCGAGCTCGAAGATCCGAGCTTCCACCCCTACACCAGCAAGTTCGATTACTACCTCGACGGCAAAGTGCAACTGACGGCGCAGGAGTTGAGAGGCAAGAAACTGTTCGACAGTCCGACGGGCGGCAATTGCGCCTCCTGCCACATCGACCAGATAGGCGTCGACGGCTCGCATCCGCTTTTCACCGACTTCAACTTCCAGGCGCTCGGTGTGCCGCGCAATCCTGAGTTGCGTGCGAACGCCGACCCGAAGTACTTCGATATGGGGTTGTGTGGGCCGTTGCGCACGGATCAGTCGGGCGACAAAAGCAACTGCGGACTCTTCAAGTCGGTGTCGCTGCGTAATACGGCGACGCGCCAGGTGTTCTTCCACAACGGCCGCTTTCATACGCTGAAGGACGCACTGCGCTTTTACGTGCAGCGCGACACCAATCCGGCGAAGTGGTATCCGAAAGACGCGCACGGCAAGGTCGATAAATTCAACGACCTGCCGGTTGCGCTGCGGGTGAATGTCGATACGACCGATGAGCCGC
The DNA here is from genome assembly GCF_059567945.1 of Paraburkholderia sp. BGA-UO-ETr-F12. Classification (NCBI taxonomy): domain Bacteria; kingdom Pseudomonadati; phylum Pseudomonadota; class Betaproteobacteria; order Burkholderiales; family Burkholderiaceae; genus Paraburkholderia; species Paraburkholderia sp. BGA-UO-ETr-F12. The sequence continues at coordinate 342,718 of NZ_JCAQOZ010000056.1, forward strand.
TTACGCGTAAAGCGGGCGAGCGTCCCGTGTGGTCGGAGCAGGATATCGACGACGTGGCTGCATTTCTTGCGACGCTAACCGATGGATACAAGCGCTAACGGCTTGCGGATTCTGAGCGGCGGCAACCTGAGGCACTGGTAAGCCGCCCACCAGTTGCCGCGCTTTCGCTTCCAGAATCTGCTTCGCGTCAGAGTGAACCGCGTCAGCCTTCGCGAACAACCTGAGTCTCGAACATAAGTACGTCCGGGCAATTCGTCCTGGCGTACTGCCGGTCCGCCAGCGCCGCAAATTCCTGAAGCGCGCGGCACGGTTAGCCGGTCTCTCCGTCGTCTCGCTGACCCGCCAATGTCCGATGCCTTTGAAGCGATGGCGATCGTTCTTTCAGGCGCGCATCTACTTCCTGATCCGCCGCGCCCGCCGATGTGAACAGCCGTCGATATTCAGCCGGCGTGGTTTGTTTGGCGGCCCTGAACTGCCGATTGAAATTGGCGATGTTCGCGAAGCCCGAACGGGTCGCGATGACGGCGACCGGCAGAGTGGTATCAGACAGCATCCGGCATGCGTGCCCGATGCGAACCCGGGCGATATAACGGCCGACGCTTTCACCGATATGCTGAACGAAGTAACGCGTCAGTGTGCGTTCCGACAGGCTCGCAGCCGCGCAGAGTTCCGAGATGCGCAGCGGTTCGGCAAAGCGCGCATCGATCATCGAAAGAACCCGGTTGATCCGTTCGGGTTCGTGGCCGGACGGCCCCGTGGCAGGATGATTGAAAGCACCGGGCGAGGCGAGCGGTTGGCCCGGTGCGTCGGCGAGCATGCACAATATATCGAGGGCGGCGCTCAGGCGCTCGCGTGCCTCGTTCGAGAGTAATTGCGTCAGACGCTCGCGCATCGATTCGCCAGCAGGCGGCTCGAACGCCAAGCCACACGCGGCCCTGCGTAACAGCTTGCGCAGCGGTTCGTATTCGGGGCAGCGATCCGCCATACGCCGCGCCCAATCGCCGTCGAACCAGATAACGATGGCGACCTGTGGCGAAGCTGGGTCGATCGAACGATTCGATGCCCAGGTGTGGGGAAGATCCGGCGGCACGAGGACCAGATCCTCGGCTTCATATGCGTTGACCGAGTCGCCGATGTAGCGCTTGCCATGGCTGTTCATTGTCAGCGTGAGCTCATACTCGGGATGGTGATGCCACTCGAACGGAATACGCGGAAGCCGCCGATGGTAAACCCGGAGCGAACAGTCCTTGCCGAACTCGACGTGTTCATAGGCTGGTTTCATGGCCGGAAACGCAAATTAATTGGCTGAATAGTATCACCATGGAGTGCGTTCACATCATATCCTCGCCCATATCCAATCGATAGGGAGACAGTCATGGCGTTGAAAATCGAGGACCTGCCGAGCGCGATCCGGCAAGCGAAAAGAACGTTGCGCGCAGCGTTGCCGAACTACCGGGAGGTCTTCGCCGAAGTCGAAGAATCGATCGGCGCCGAGGCGCAGCGAATCGCCGCGCAACGCGATCGAGGTGAGGATGTCATTCCCGAGATCCAGTTTTCCGACATCACCGAACAACGCGTCACCGCGGACCAGATTGCGCTCGTCAAGGCGCGCGGTGCATGCGTGATCCGGAAGGTATTCCCTCGTGCGCTGGTGCAGGGCTGGGACGAGGATATTGCCCACTATGTCGATCGCAATAACCTCGACAAGCACCTGGAAAACCGCGCCGAAGACAAGTACTTTGGACAACTGGCGTCCAGCAAGCCGCAGATCTATGGCGTGTACTGGTCGAAGCCGCAAGTGCTGGCCCGTCAGTCGGCTGCATTGACCGAGGCACGTGTATTCCTGAACCGGTTGTGGCGCAACGAGAGCGAGGGCCGCGTGCACTTCGATCCGGAGCGCGTGCCGGCTTATGCCGACCGATTGCGCCGCAGGCCACCGGGTTCCGCGTCGCTCGGCTTGTCGGCGCATTGCGATGGCGGCTCGGTCGAGCGCTGGATCGAAAGCAATTTCCGCCAGGTGTATCGCCATGTGTTCGCGGGGAACTGGCGAGACTACGATCCGTTCGACGCGGCGTTCCGACCTGACGTGGAAGAGATCGCGTCGCCCGCCGTATGTTCGATGTTTCGCACGTTCCAGGGCTGGACCGCCCTGACGCCGCAAGGTCCGGGCGACGGCACGCTGCAACTCGTACCGATTGCCAACTCGATGGCGTACATCCTGCTACGCGCGCTACAGGACGATGTTGCCGAGGACGACCTATGCTGTGCGATGCCTGGGCGGGCGCTGTCCATCAAGCCGGAATTTCATGCGCCGTTGTTCGAGGCGCTGTCGTCGATTCCCAAAATGGAAGCGGGCGACACGGTGTTCTGGCACAGCGACGTTATCCACGCGGTCGAAGACGAACATAAGGGCATGGGTTACAGCAATGTCATGTATATCGCCTCGGCGCCCGCATGCGCCAAGAACGACGCTTATCTGAAGCGTCAGTTGCCGAGCTTTCTCAAAGGTGAAAGCCCGCCTGATTTCCCGGCCGATCATTTCGAAGTGGATTTCACCGGACGCGCGACGGTTGACGATCTGACACCGCTTGGCAGCGCGCAACTCGGGTTTGACCTGTAGCTCGAAAAGGACGCCTCACTCGCACCATAACGAGCATGCATGCGTGCTCGTTATGGTTGATTGCGAGTGTCTAATTCTTCAGAGGAAATCTCGTCAATTTACAAGGATGTACGCGCTTTGCGGACTACTCGCTGTCACGCTTTCTGACTGCTATTCTGTTGAGCATCATCGTCGGAGCCCATGCCACGAACCGCCTTATTCTCCATTGAAGAACCCGGATCGCCTCGATCCTTGCAGGCCGTATATGGACCGGCAGCAATCGTATTTCCACAAGTCTCGCTACACGTGGCCGCAGATGCAACAGGATTCCGACCGCACTCAACGCGCGAACAGGAGGAGTTGTCATGTCCATGCTTCAACGAGTTGCCCGATTGCCAAAGAAGTCCTTCGATATGGTCAAAAACGCCACCGTGATTGACAAGCGAAAGCTCTATGCGACGTGGGAGCATATTCAACTGACAAAACTACTGGCCTACCTCGATGTCGATTGCGTTTTCGATATCGGGGCCAGCCAGGGCGAATACGCCGGAATGCTGAGAAAGAAGGCGGGTTATAAAGGCTATATTTTTTCATTCGAACCCAATCCGCACGATGCCCGTATCGCGCGGGAACGCGCTGAGGGCGATGACAAGTGGACCGTAATTGAGCTAGCCATTTCGGAGTCGGACGGTGAGGCAGAGTTCAATGTGATGCGTGCAAGTCAGTTCAGCTCACTGAGCGCGCCGAAGAATGACGATGTCGAACTGTTCCGCCATGTGAATTCGGTCGCGGAGACCATTACGGTAAAGACAGAGCGCCTGGAAACCACGCTACGGCGCTTGCGCGCCGAGTACGGATTCGAACGCCCGTTTCTGAAAATGGACACGCAAGGTTTCGATGTCAAGATCGTGCAGGCCTCAGCGGGCATCATGCGAGAGTTCGTTGGGATGCAAAGCGAGTTGGCGATCGCGAAGCTTTACGAGACCTCGGTCGATTTTCGCGAGGCCATCACGGAGTACGAACGTTGCGGATTTTCGCTTAGTGCTTTCGTTCCGAACAATTCGGGACATTTCCCCTGTCTTCTGGAGATCGATTGCGTGATGATTCGCTCCGATCTCGCGCCAAGTTGGCTCGCTCTCGGTAACGCGCCCGAAAGTTCGGCCTTCCCGGTGTTCGATCCGAACCAGGTATGGTGGACGTCCTGAAAGGGCGCATGCGCATTGCGAGGTGTTTCGCGCAACGCGATCATTTCAGATGACTGTTGCGCCAGTCACGCGGCGTCACGCCAAAGCGTGAATTAAACCAGTTCGTGAAGGAACCCTGCTGCGAATAGCCTAGCAGTGCGGCGACCCGCCCGATGGGGTAGCGTGGGTTGCTCATGTAGCGCACGGCGAGTTCGCCTCTGACTTCCTCGACCAGACGCGAGAAGCTGGTGTGCGCCAGTTCAAGTTGGCGTTGCATGGTGCGAACGCTCAGACGTAGATGGCGGGCAACCCGTTCGACGGTGGCCTGTTCGATGGGCAGCAACAAGTAGATCGCCTTGCGTACTTCCAGCGCGGTCGAATCGACACCCGTCACATTGAGTGAATCCGCGAGGCTCTCGGCATATCGCACCAGCTCCGGGTCAGCGGCGGGATTCGGGTAGTCGAGATCGGCGGCCGCACACACAAAGCCATTGAAATCGCTACCGAACTCCAACGGACAGCCGAAGAACCGGCGATGAAACGTCAGGTCCTTCGGCCCCTGATGAACAAAATGGACTGCGCGCGGTTTCCAGTGATCGCCAAGCAGGGCGCTCGAGTGGCGCCAGAGAACACCGACCGCGAGTTCGATCGCCTGATTCGTTGGGATGCCCGGCTCGACGACCAGTTCTTCGCGGATGGTAACCGTTTCGCCCACGTCCTCGACGTACACAGCAAGCGCTTCGTTCAACAGATGCCGGTACTCTGCCGTGGCCAGCAATACCTCGCGCAGCGTGCGCTTGTGCGCGAGCAGGACATTGACCACTCCGGTACCGAACTTCTGCCGGGTCTCGGCCATCTGCAGCGCGAAAGTCGGGCATGACGCCTTTTCAGCCGTCAGTTCCAGCAGTCGGCACGCGGCGGCTGCCGGAATGCGATCGTCCGGATTCGCAAGCGCAGCGGTATCGATGCCGACCTGCTGTGCAAGCTCGACGGGGTTCAGTCCGGCCCGCCGCGTCACATCGAAATAGCCGCTCATGGCCACCGAGCGCAACATCGTTTCCATTGCTGTGTCTCCGCGCCCATCTCGCAGGCTGCGCCGCTGTGTCTGGTCATGAAATGCCTGCTGCGCGCCCATACTGGTGTTAACGCGCAGTGGCATGAAATCCTAAAAGGATGGCGCCCAATCACAAAAGTGTAACGCAGGATTGCCGTATCGTGCGATCTCAACGGTTCATCATGTTCCGACCAGTTTTGATGCGGCCAGCCGTGCCGCGAGCGTCGGAACACCGTCCCCTTATTGGAGAACACGATGCAATTCCTCGACGATTCGCTGCACCCCGAGAACCAGGACAAGGTTGTCATCACGACTGCTCCCTACGGCCCGGAATGGATGCCCGAAGACTTTCCGGAAGACATTCCGGTGACGATGGAGGAGCAGATCCAGAAGGCCGTCGATTGCTACAACGCCGGCGCGACCGTCCTGCACCTGCACGTGCGCGAACTGGATGGCAAGGGCTCCAAGCGCCTGTCGAAATTCAACGAACTCATCGCGGGCGTGCGCGCGGCCGTGCCGGACATGATCATCCAGGTGGGCGGTTCGATCTCGTTCGCGCCGGAAGACGACGGCCAGGCCGCGAAGTGGCTGTCCGACGATACGCGTCACATGCTGGCCGATCTCGATCCGAGGCCGGATCAGGTGACGGTGGCGATCAACACCACGCAGATGAACATCATGGAGTTGCTCTATCCGGCGTACCTGGAAGGCACCTCCTTGTCCAATCCCGCGCTCATGGCCGCTTATAGCGAAATGACGGTTCCGGCCGGCCCGGCATGGGTCGAGGAGCACCTGCGCCGCCTGCAGGCCTCGGGCATCCAGCCGCACTTCCAGCTCACGGGCATCCATGCGCTCGAGACACTCGATCGACTGGTGCGCAAAGGCGCCTACAAGGGGCCGCTCAATCTGACGTGGATCGGGATCGGCGGGGGCTTCGACGGTCCGAACCCGTTCAACTTTTTCAACTTCGTGCACCGCGCGCCGGACGGCTGTACGCTCACGGCCGAGTCGTTGCTCAAGAACGTATTGCCGTTCAACATGATGGCGTTGTCCATGGGCCTGCATCCTCGCTGCGGCATCGAAGACACGATCATCGACCAGCACGGCAACCGGATGACTTCGGTGCAGCAGATCGAGCAGTGCGTGCGGGTGGCGCGCGAACTGGGGCGCGAGATTGCGTCCGGCAAGGAGGCGCGCGACATCTACCGCATCGGCGTGCAGTACGAAACGGTCGACGAGACGCTCGCGGCCAACGGCATGGCGCCGAATCGCAAGCTTGGCGTGAAGAATCTGCCGCTGCGCGCGGCGTGAGCGGTTGGAATGCCGCTGACGCTTCGCGGATGTCGCGTTTCAACGTAGGGCTCCCCGGTATGCCGGGGAGGGTTGCACGGTATCCATAAAGGCCGCCTTTGCCCAACTGGTCAAAGGCGGTCGCCAACGAGCTGGACACGAAGGAGACGACTCATGTTCACGCATGCCGAGCCGACGACGGCCGATGTTTCGACGACGCAAAAAGACGTGCGCGCGTATGCGTGGGTGGTATTCGCGCTGACGGTCGGCTTGCTGCTTTCTGACTACATGTCGCGGCAGGTGTTGAATGCGGTGTTTCCGATGCTCAAGGCCACATGGAACCTTTCCGACACCCGGCTCGGTTCGCTGAGCAGTGTGGTCGCCCTGATGGTCGGCGTGCTCACCTTTCCGCTGTCGGTGCTTGCCGACCGCTGGGGCCGCGTGAAGAGCATCGTCCTGATGGCGGCGATGTGGAGTCTCGCGACGCTCGGCTGCGCGCTCGCGACGAACTATGGCGAGATGCTGCTCGCGCGTGCCTTCGTCGGTATCGGTGAGGCCGCCTATGGCAGCGTCGGCATCGCCGTCGTCCTCAGTATCTTTCCGGCGCGGCTGCGCTCCACGCTCACGGCCGCGTTCATGGCTGGCGGGGCGTTTGGTTCAGTGCTGGGCATGGCGCTAGGCGGTGCAGTCGCCGCTCACCTGGGCTGGCGCGCGGCGTTCGGCGCAATGGCGGCCCTGGGGATCGTGCTGCTGGTTCTCTACCGGTTTGCCGTCACCGAAAAACGGCTGGCGCGGCTGCAGCCTGCCAGTGTGAGCCGGCAAGCGCAGGGCCGCGGTGTATGCATGAGCTTGCGCGCGCTGATGAAAGGACTCTTTTCGACCAAGTCGGTCGTGTGCGCCTATGTCGGCAGCGGCATCCATCTGCTGGTCCCGGCAGCCGTATGGGCGTGGATGCCCAGCTTCCTGAATCGCTACTACGGCATGTCCACCGGCAAGGCCGCCATGAGTGCGGCAATGTTCGTACTGGCAACCGCTTTCGGCATGGTGGTGTGCGGGATTCTGACCGACCGGCTCAGCAAGCATGGGCGGGAAAGGAAGTGGAGCACGGCCATCGCCTTCTGTCTGATCTGTTTCGTGCTGCTCACGATCGGTTTCCGGATGCCGGCGGGTCCGGCACAGCTCGTCGTGATTGGCGCCGGCATGTTCTTCAGCGCGGGCGCGACCGGCCCCTCGGGTGCAATGGTGGCGAACCTCACCCCGCCGTCGATCCATGCGTCGGCATTTGCCACCCTGACGCTCGCGAACAACCTGCTGGGGCTGGCCCCCGCTGCCATCCTGACGGGTATCGTCGCTGACCGGGTCGGGCTGCTCGGCGCGCTGCAATTCGTGCCGTTCGCACCGCTCGTCGCAGCGGCCGCCTTCTTCATCGGCAAGCGGAATTACGGCGTCGACCTCGATCGCGTGAGTGCCCTGCGTGAACAGGCCGGCTGCTGACCCGACCGTCACCCGCGAGGTCTGGACCTGACAAGTGCGCCTGAGAGCAGGACAGGCAGGTCCGTCACGCGCCAAATAAATTCGCAGTTCAAGTAAAGGATAGGAGAATCGATATGGCAAAAGCAGTGCGTTTCCATGAAACCGGCGGACCCGAAGTATTGCGCTATGAAAACGTTGAAGTGGGCAATCCCGGTCCTGGACAGGTTCGCTTGCGCCACGAGGCAGTGGGCCTGAATTTCGCCGACACCTACTTCCGCACCGGCCTGTACCCCGTGCCGCTGCCCGCAGGCATGGGTGTCGAGGCTGCAGGCGTGGTCGAGGCAATCGGCTCCGAGGTGACCAACGTCGCGGTTGGCGACCGCGTGACCTATACCGGTTTTCTCAACACACTCGGCGCCTACAGCACGGAACGCCTGGTCCCGGCGGCGCCGCTCATCAAGCTGCCGGCTGCGATCTCCTGCGAAACGGCTGCCGGGATGACGATGCGAGGCCTGACCTCGTCGTACCTGATGCGCCGCATTCATGATTTCAAGGCGGGCGACACCATCCTGCTGCATGCGGCCGCCGGCGGTGTCGGCCTGATTGTGTCGCAATGGGCGAAGCTGCTGGGCCTCAACGTGATCGGCACGGTTTCGAACGAGGCCAAGGGCGAGGTGGCCCGTGCGCATGGCTGCGACCACATCGTCTACTACAGCCGGGAGGACGTTGCGAAGCGCGTGCGCGAACTGACCAACGGCGTCGGCGTGGACGTCGTGTTCGACAGTGTCGGCAAGGATACTTTCGAGTCATCGCTCGATTCGCTCCGGCGCCGTGGCCTGATGGTCTGCGTCGGCACAGCCTCCGGGCCGATCCCGCCGTTCAATCCACAGATTCTGGCAATGAAAGGTTCGCTCTACCTGACGCGCCCCGCGCTGGCGGACTATATCGCCGACCCCGCCGAGAAGGACGCACTCGCCGGCGAACTCTTCGGACATGTCGCCGCGGGCCGCATCAAGATCGAACTCAATCAGCGTTACGCGCTGGAGGACGCGGCGCAGGCCCACCGCGACCTTGAATCGCGCAAGACGACCGGCTCGTCCGTCTTCGTCATCTGAGGAGAGCACCATGCGAGTCGAACAATTGACGTGCGCCATCGGTGCCGAACTGGTGGGTGTGAATCTGGCCGATGCCATCGACGACGACGGCCTGTTTGCAGAAATCCGCGCGGCGCTGCTCAAACATCGGGTGCTGTTCCTGCGCGATCAGAACATCTCGCGCGCCGAGCATGTTGCGTTCGCGCGCCGTTTTGGCGAATTGGAGGACCATCCCGTTGCCGGCAGCGACCCGGAATATCCTGGCCTCGTGCGCATCTACAAGAACCCGGATCAGCCCAACGACCGGTATGAAAACGCGTGGCACTCGGATGCCACCTGGCGCGAGGCGCCGCAGTTCGGCGCTGTCCTGCGCTGTGTGGAGTGCCCGCCCGTCGGCGGCGACACGATGTGGGCAAACATGGTCCTCGCCTACGAGAACCTGCCGGACCACATCAAGGTCCAGATCGCGGACCTGCGTGCCCGCCACAGCATCGAGGCGAGCTTCGGGGCTGCCATGCCGATCGAAAAACGTCTCGCTCTCAAGGCGCAATTTCCTGACGCGGAACATCCGGTTGTGCGCACCCACCCGGAGACCGATGAGCGTGTGTTGTTCGTGAACGCCTTTACCACCCATTTCACCAACTACCACACGCCGGGGCGCGTGCGCTTTGGGCAGGACGCCAATCCGGGCGCGAGTGACCTGCTGCGTTATCTCGTCAGCCAGGCCTATATCCCCGAGTACCAGGTCCGCTGGCGCTGGAAACCCAACAGCATCGCGATCTGGGACAACCGCAGCACGCAGCACTATGCAGTGATGGACTACCCGCCGTGCCACCGCAAGATGGAGCGCGCCGGAATTGTCGGTGACAAGCCGTACTGATGGGCCAGGAGGCCGCTTCATGACTCTCGATACAACACCGACCATCCTGCTGGTGCCGGGCTTACGCGACCACGTCGCGGAGCATTGGCAAACGCTGCTGGAACAAAAGCTGCCCAAGGCGGTCTCGGTGCCGCCGCTCGAGCACGACAAACTCAGTTGCGCGGCGCGCGTCGCGGCGCTCGATGCCGCACTCGCGAAGATCGATGGTCCCGTGATTCTGGTTGCGCACAGCGCTGGCGTGATGATCACGGTGCATTGGGCCCAACAGCATAGCCGCAAGATTCACGGTGCGCTGCTCGCCGCTCCGGCCGACCTCGAGACGCCGCTGCCGGCAGGCTATCCGGCCTTCGATGCGCTCGCTCAGAACGGTTGGCTGCCGATTCCACGCGAACCGCTGCCGTTTCCGAGCATCGTCGGTGCGAGCCGCAACGATCCGCTCGCGCAGTTCGAGCGCGCGGCGGCGATGGCGAACGACTGGGGCAGCCGGCTCGTCGACCTTGGCGAAGTCGGTCACCTGAATCCGGCCGCGGGGTTTGGTGAATGGCCGATGGCGGAGGCGCTGATCCATGAACTCGTCTGATCAGATACCGGTTGGCGCGATCGATGAAATCGGACCAGGCCAGCGAAAACTGGCCTTCATCAATGGGCGCGGCGTTGTCCTTTTTAACATCGACGGCACGATCCACGCGATTGACGACTCGTGTCCCCACCAGGGCGCTTCGGTCGCAAACGGTCATCTCGACGGGTGCGTGCTGAGCTGCCCGGCGCATGGTCTGCGCTTCGACCTTCGCACCGGTTGCATGCCGGGCGCCAGTGGCTTGAGCCTGACGACATTCCCAGTCCGGGCCATTGACGGAAAGCTGTTCGTGAGTCTCGAGAACCCGGTCGCCGGGGCCGCGCCCGCACCGGCATGCAATGCGGCATCGTGATTCGTGCCGCGCGGGAACACATCGCCATTCAGGGGAACAAGGATGCAAGGTTTGATGATGCAGCAACCGCTGCTGATCGCTTCGCTGCTCACGCATGCTGAACGCCATCACGGCGGCCAGGAAATCGTATCGCGACGGGTCGAGGGTGATATCCACCGGTATCGGTACCGGGATCTTGCGCAACGCGCGCGCCGCATGGCCAATGCGCTCGCAAGCCTCGGTATCCAGCCGGGCGAGCGGGTAGGCACGCTGGCGTGGAATGGCTACCGGCATATGGAGCTGTACTTCGCCGTGTCCGGGGCCGGGTCGGTATTGCATACGCTCAACCCGCGTCTGCATGTCGATCAGCTCGCGTACATCATCGAGCATGCGCAAGATCGCGTCGTGTTCTTTGACCTTACGTTTCTGCCACTGATCGAGAGCATCGCGCCGCGCGTCAAAAGCCCGAAAATCTTCGTCGCCATGACAGATCGCGCGCACATGCCTCAAGACCTTGATCTGGCCACGACGCTGTTGTGCTACGAGGACCTCGTCGACGGACATAGCGATGCTTTCGACTGGCCATTGCTGGACGAAAATAGCGCGTCATCGCTGTGCTACACGTCCGGGACGACCGGCAATCCTAAGGGCGTGTTATACAGCCACCGCTCGACCCTGCTGCACACCTACGCGGCGGCGCTGCCGGATTCGCTGAACTGTTCCGCGCGCGACGTGATCTTCCCGGTCGTGCCGATGTTCCATGTGAACGCATGGGGATTGCCGTATATCGCCTGCATGGTGGGGGCGAAGCTGGTGTTTCCGGGGCCGGCGCTGGATGGCAAGTCGCTTCATGAACTGATCGAGGACGAACAGGTCACGCTGTCGGCCGGCGTGCCGACCGTCTGGCAGGGATTACTCGCGCATGTCGACGCAATTGCGGGTTCGTTTTCGTCGATGCAGCGCACGATTATCGGCGGCGCTCCCTGCCCGACGGCAATGACGGCAGTGTTCCAGGAGCGTCATCGCGTCGACGTCGTGCACGCGTGGGGCATGACGGAATTGAGCCCGGTTGGCACCGTCTGCAGTTTCAAGGCGCACCAGGTGTCTCTGCCCGTGGAAGAGCGCTACGCGCTTCAGGCGAAGCAGGGGCGCCCGGTGTTCGGCATCGACATGAAGATCGTCGATCTGGACGGCAACGCATTGCCGTGGGACGGCGCCGCAACTGGCGACCTTCTCGTGCGCGGTCATTGGGTCACGCGGGAATATTTCGGCGTTGACGACACACCGCCGCTGCGCGACGGCTGGTTCCCGACCGGCGACGTCGCGAGGATCGATCCCGACGGTTTCATGCAGATTACCGATCGCAGCAAGGATGTCATCAAATCCGGCGGCGAATGGATCAGCTCGACCGACATCGAAAATGTCGCGTACCTGCACCCGGAAGTCGCGACAGCGGTATGCATCGCCGCGCGGCATCCGAAGTGGGACGAGCGGCCGCTGCTGCTGATTGTGAAGAAGCCAGGTAGCGCGCTCGTCGCCGAGGAACTGCTTAGCTTCTTTGACAACCGGGTTGCCAGGTGGTGGAAACCGGACGCTGTGGTGTTCGTCGAGTCGGTTCCGCTCGGTGCAACGGGCAAGATTCTGAAGAACCAGTTACGGGACCAGTTCGGCGATCATTACCTGTCGGCCTAAGACACCGGAATCGCAGCAACACAGTTTCATCAGAGCAGCAAGCCATAAGCCGCCGGGCACCGCCCGGCGAGCATAAAACCTGGAGGAGACGAAATGAAATTGAAATCAAGCTGCTTGGTAGTGCTGATAGTTTTTTCGGCGTCAGCTCATGCCCAGTCATCCGTTACGCTCTACGGCGTGGTGGACAACGGACTCCTGTATCAAAGCACGTCGGCGGCGACGTTCCAGCCGACCGCGCGTAACCAGGGGCATGTCTACCAACTGAAGGACGGCGGTATCTATTCCAGCTACTGGGGCTTGAAGGGAATCGAAGACATTGGCGGTGGCTACAGGATTACGTTCAAATTGCAAGGCTCGTTCAACACCACGACCGGCAAATTCGGGCTTTCCGACACGCCGGGCACGACCGCGCTTTTCAACCAGTATGCGACGGTCGGCGCGACCGGACCGTTTGGCACGTTCGACGCCGGCCGGCAGATCATCCCGATGATCTACGCGATGGCGGAAACCGATGTGCGCGGCGCGCAGTATTTCGGCAGCATCCTGACTGCGTGGCTCGGCATCAACCAGGCAGCGGGCTGGGCCGGCACCAGCACGAATGCGCCAATCGGCGCGCTCTATGACAGCAACGCGCTGGTGTACAGTTCGCCGAAATTCTATGGTGCTTCGCTTGCGCTGGAGTACGCGCCGGGTGGCGTCGCGGGACAGTTCCAGGGCGGCACGCGCGAGTCGGCCGTGCTCAAGTACTCGAATTACGGTCTGAACCTGTCCGCTGTGTACTACAACGGACATGACACCAATCCGTATCCGCTGACCTATCCGGCGGCTCCGGCTACGCCGGCGACAGGCCAGAGCAATAACCGCTTCTACTATTTCGGCGCGATGTATACGATCAGTGGGTTTTCCGTATCCGCCTCGTACGGCATCGGCAAGAATCCGGCGAAGAGCAGCACCGCTGACTTCGAAATGGTGTCGGGTGGCCTCGGCTACCAGTTCAATCCGCACTTCAAGATCACCTCGGGCTACTACTACCTGAAGGACCGGAACCACTCAGCGAATCATTCGAGCGAAGTATCGGTGGGTGCCGAATACAACCTGTCGCAACGGACCAAGGTATATGCGCAAGTCGGCTACGTCGACAACAAGGGGACGATGAACCAGACGATCATCTATGGGGCACCGGTTGCGCCGGGTGTCTCCACCACGGCGGCCATGATCGGCTTGCGCCATAACTTCTGATTCCGTCACTTTCATCAAGCGGAGCAATCCATGAAAGCAATCAAGATACTTGGGCTGGCTGTCGTTACATTGTTTGTTTCAATGTCCATGACTCCGTGGTGCCAGGCCGGTGAGGCAGCCAGTAGCTCGTCCAGTGCGCAAGGTGCATCCGCGGCGGCGGGGTCGGGAGCAGCGGCGCCCATGGGCAGGAAAGCGGATCGTGCGCTGCGCCGGAAGGTTTATGCTGCCATCGGGAAGTACAAGGAAATCAGCGCCGGAGACATCAGTGTCATCGCGAAAGACGGCGCGGTGACACTGAATGGCACAGTCACGGATACGGCTCAGATCGGCAAAGTGGAGGCGATCGTTCGGGGCGTTCCCGGGGTGACGTCAGTGACCAACAAGCTGACGGTGAAGAAGCCATTTGGCGGCATGTAATCTGCCGTGGTCAGGGGCGGGGTGGTGCGGGGCCGGGCGAGGCCGAAAGCGAAGACTACGTCGACGCCATACCTCCTTCAGCCGCACTCCACCCCGCGACCCATCCAGGCAATTCCGGCGACGGCTGCGTAATCTGCGCCAACTGCAGCAACTCCGCCGTCGTTACGGTGCCGCCGCTGCGCTTCAGGAAGCGTGCTCGCACCACGGACAATGCGACTTGCACATCATCGCGCACGAACCCTTGTTCGATGAAGATATGCTTTTCATCCCAACCGATCACGCGAGTCTGGACGTTATAACGGTTGCCAAGCTCGAGCGACCGGTGAAATCGCATCGTTTCCAGCGTGACGACCGGATACCAGCCACGTGTCTTCAATTGCCGCCATAGGCCACTACGCATCATCAGATCTACGCGAGCGAGGTCCAGAATCGTGAAGTAACGGCCGTTGTTCATATGCAGCAACACATCGAGGTCGTTTAGCCAGACACGAAAAGGCGTGACACACGTATCGAGCACGTGCAGCCGACTGCGGTGACGACTGGTGAGTACCACAAGCAGCAAACGAATTAATAGACTCATGCGAAAACCTGAAGATAGGAATGCGCCGCGTGCGGCATGGAAACGTGAATGGTAGTCGCGCAGGCTGCATCCGAGGCGAAGATGGCGTAGCAAATCTGTAGAACACTCCCTCGAAAGGAGGCGACGTGCCGCAGTGAATCACGGCATAGGCAATGGCGTCCGCGCGCCGTTGCATGGATTTGCGTAAGCTTTCGCTTGTGCTCGGCACGCCGGCGCCTCCCAGGCGCAAGCGGTTTTTCACCCATGCGGCCAGAAAAGAGTCAACCCGCACGCCCGGTCGGCTATCATGCCTATCCTCTTCGAAGTAGCCCTCTATGATTTCCGTCCGTAATGTCACCCTGCGCCGCGGCGTCAACGTCGTACTCGATAACGCGTCCGTCACCTTCACCCCCGGCGAAAAGGTCGGCCTGGTCGGCCGCAATGGCGCCGGCAAGTCCTCCTTCTTCGGCCTTCTCAACGGCACGCTCCACGAAGACAGCGGCGAGTTCTCGATTCCCGCCGCATGGAGGATGGGCCAGGTTGCGCAGGAAATGCCGGAGACCGAGCAAAGCGCGACCGACTTCGTAATCGAAGGTGACACCGTACTGCTGGCGGCGCAGGCCGAAGTGGCCGCCGCTGAGGCCAGCGACGACGGTATGCGCATGGCGCACGCCTACATGGCCTTGCACGACGCCGGCGCACACGATGCCCCCGCACGTGCCCAGGCACTGATCCAGGGCCTTGGCTTCAGCGCTGCGCAGCTCGACCACCCTGTCAACAGTTTTTCCGGCGGCTGGCGTATGCGACTGCAACTGGCGCGCGCGCTCATGTGTCCGTCCGACTTGCTGTTGCTCGACGAACCGACCAATCACCTCGACCTCGACGCGTTGGTCTGGCTGGAAGCGTGGCTCAAGCGCTACCAGGGAACCATGGTGGTGATCAGCCACGATCGCGAATTCCTCGACGCGGTGACGCAGGTGACAGTGCACGTCGACAACGCCAAACTCGTGCGTTACGGCGGCAACTACAGCAAGTTCGAAGAAATGCGCGCCGAGCAACTGGTGTTGCAGCAGGCCGCGGTGGCGAGGCAAGCGGACAAGATCGCTCACCTGCAGAAATTCATCGACCGTTTCAAGGCCAAGGCCTCGAAGGCGAAGCAGGCGCAGAGCCGGGTCAAGGCGCTCGAACGCATGGAGAAGATCGCACCGGTGCTGGCCGATGCAGAGTTCACCTTCGAGTTCAAGGAGCCACTCAACGTCCCGAATCCGCTGTTGTCGATGCTGGACGCGAGTTTCGGCTATCCGGCGCCGGACGACGCGCCGCTGGGCACGCCGCCGACGGTCATCGTGCGGGGCATCAACCGATCCGTGCTGGCCGGCCAGCGCATCGGCATTCTTGGCGCCAACGGCCAGGGCAAGTCCACTCTGGTGAAGACGGTGGCGCATGAGCTGGCGCCGATTGCCGGCGAAATCAGCGAAGGCAAAGGCCTGAACATCGGCTACTTCGCACAGCAGGAACTCGATGTGCTGCGTCCTCTGGACACGCCGCTGGAACACATGATCCGCCTTGCCAGGGACACGCCGGCGCACCTGCGTGCGCCTGGCCAGAGCGGCACCGAACAATCGCTGCGAACCTTCCTCGGCACCTTCAACTTCAGTGGCGACATGGTCCATCAGGCGGTCGGCACGATGAGCGGGGGCGAAAAGGCGCGGCTCGTGTTGTGCATGATCGTGTGGCAGCGTCCCAACCTGCTGCTGCTCGACGAACCGACCAACCACCTCGACCTGGCCACACGCGAAGCGCTAGGCATGGCGCTCAACGAATTCGAAGGCACGGTGATGCTGGTCAGTCACGACCGGTCGCTGCTGCGCGCGGTATGTGACGAGTTCTGGCTCGTCACCAAGGGTGGCGTCGAGCCCTTCGACGGCGATCTGGACGATTACCAGCAGTTCCTGCGCGACGAAGCCCGTCGCATGCGCGAACAGGCGGCCGGGGAGCAGAAGGTAGTCGCCTGAGTTGAACCCCCAAGCAGTTCCGGTCTGGAAGCTGCCAGCCTCGGCCGGAAAGACGCCCGTACAAAAGGCCTCGGTCTGCTCTGGCGTGCCGCCGCAATCGCCCGCCTCATTGGCATCGCAAAACTCAACGGCGTCGATCCTGACGCTTATCCGCGCTTCGTGCGTACACGCATCGCCGACCCCGATCAACCGAATCAACGAACTCACACCGTGGGTCGTTGGCGCTCAGTTCGGCTCCGCAGCCTGAAGAATCGCAATCTCCAATCAGGACGCCACTGGTGTCACGCTCACTGCACACCGTAGGAAACGCTTGGGAAACGGTTGCCTCGTAACCTGGCGGGAGGACGAAGCCAGGCTCGCCAGCAGGCTCTGACGGGGGCTCTCCGCGAACGAGTGACAAACGGGAGGTTTCATGTACACCAAGGGCAACGCCACCGTCATGAACAAATGGGTTCGGGCTTTTTTCGACGGCCCTGAGCATTCGGGCAAGAAGTCGGATAACAAGCGATACGATGAACAACCGGCCGAGGGTTTGACATTAAAGGAAGGGCAGGCGGAAAGGAGAAATACCAATCAGCCGCTTGCCAGTACGATACGCCAGACGATTCAAGGCAAGAGACAGGAGATGAAGAGTCTCTTGAATAGGTCGCTCACTCCGGCTGAGATGGGTGAAATTATTAAAAAACAGGAACTCCGAGGCGGCAATTGCGCCGAAATGACATGGCTTCTCTGTTTCGCCTTTAAAAGCAGGAACTTAAACATATGGATCGCCATCATCGACGATCCCGGAGACCACCAGTTCTGCATCCTGATGAAGGGCACGCCCGCGTTCGGTTCGATCAAGACGATGGACTACGCGGGTGACGACCAGTGGATCATCGATCCGTGGGCCAACATCGTCTGCAAGCCGGCCGAGTTCTTTACCGCCTTTGGCGACAAGATGAAAAAGTGGACCGACCATGGCAAACGGATTGGTGTTCCAAATAGCGCGAAGACCGGGTACGTTTGGACGCCGGGCACGGATGCAAAGTACTTCAAGGACAACACCGAATCCGGCTTGCAGTACCGGAAAGGGTGGGGCTTCGCGACCTGATTACAAGCCGCAAACTCCCAACGATCAACAGGCTGCGACCCGGTGCCCCGGCCGTAGCCGCCGAGGGTGACAGATCGATGTTTCCCGTTCAACTGGTCGCGCCGATTATGCCTTTATGCAGGTAGCCCCGCGCGAACTGATCATCGCCGGCTTTTTTACTGGTAAATCTCAGCACGAAAAACTCCCACTTGTCGCCGGAACGTTTGCCGAACGTGGTCGCGATCTGTTCGTCTTGCTGTCTGCGCTGTTCGTCGCGGCCGCCTTGGCCCGCGCTTGCCGCATTGGCATGCACGGCGAGGCACACACGCCGTCCGCAGTGACGGAGCCGGCGCCGAACGTGCAGCCGTCCATTGCAGCGGTAAACAAGTGCGTGAGGAAACCGGCCCAAAAGGTGTGACAACCGGCCAGACCGGGTCGAGGAGGATTTCGCCCGTTTCCGTACGCGGGCACCTTCGCCGAAATGATTTCGCAGGCGCGTTCCCGAGTCGTTTCCGTAATCTACTTATCGCTTTCGTCCAGTTGCTCCCTGGCGGCGAGACTGTTGAATCCGGCCCGCATGCCGGTGGCGCGTCAGTGCGTAACGCGCTCGCGCATTGCCGGGATTTGCTGGCTGTTAAAACTGATTCCGTTAGCGCGGCCGGATAGACGGAACCAGACCCGCCCGGAGAGAGCGAGGCTGAGCGGCTACGCGCTGCGCTCCACATCGCTCTCCATTTTCTCCACAAGCGCGTCGCGCATCAACGCAACGGGCCGCACCAGGCGACCGGGCAGCATGCCGTGCACGAGCCACACGTTGAGCACGTTGTGGAAGTCCGTCACGTCGATGCGCTGCAGCGATTCACGGTAGGCGCTGCGCTTCAGCATTTCCGGCACGGCGAGCCCGATGCCCATGCCCCGGGCCACCAGCGAAAGCTGCAACTCGGACCCAAACGCCTCGACCGCGACGTTGAACTGCAAGCCGGCCGACGACATCGCCCGACTCAGCGCGGAACGCATCCCGCAGCCGTCCTGGTTCAACACCCATGGATGACGCGAAAGCTCGGCGAGCGTCGTCGGTTCGTCGGTCAAGCCGAAAGAACGCGGCGCCACAACGATGGCCCGTTTGTCGCCGAGTCGCGCGGCCGTCATCGCTTCGGGCAGGGGAATGCCGACGGGTAACAACACGACGGCCGCATCCACGGCGCCACGCTCCACGTTCTGCAACAAGCCCGGCGACCAGCCGGCGGTCACGCGCAGCGTCAGCTTCGGAAAGGCACTACGCAAACGGTCGACGGGCCGTTCGAGCGCGAGTTCGGATAGAAACGGTGGGACGCCGATTCTCAACTCTCCGGTCGATTCGCTATCGGGCGACGCCACGGCCATCAGGTCGTCGACGGCGCGCAGTACCGTGCGCGCCAGACCGTACACCTCATTGCCCGCCGCGGTCGGCTTGAGCGGTTTGCTCTGCCGGTCCAGCAACTCCGCGCCGAGCATGGTCTCCAGATTCTGAACGCGGCGCGTGAGCCCAGGCTGCGTGAGAAACAGCTTCTCCGCCGCCCGCACCATCGATCCGCTTTCGACCACCGCCACGAAAGCCTGCAAGTCACGCGTGTTCATAACTAACTCGCATAAAGATTATCGACATATTTCAATTGTCGCATAACATCGTCGTCCGTACGATAAGCCGGAGCTAATTCAACCGGAGTGGAACGATGAATCAACGTGCCGAGACGCCTGCGCGGCCCTTGCCTCCCTTGTCTGCCGCGACCGTACCTTCGCCGGCGCCGGCTGCCGGCCTGACCGCGCCGCTCACGCTGTTTTTCGCGGCGGCGGTCGGTGTGATCATCGTGAACCTGACGGCGGCGCAACCATTGACGGGGCCCGTCAGCCGCGCGCTGAACCTGCCGCCCGAACTCGCCGGCCTGATCGCCATGCTGCCGCAGTTGGGCTACGCGGCCGGGCTGCTTCTGCTCGTGCCGTTGTGCGATCTGCTCGAGAACCGCAAGCTTATTTTTCGGACGCTGATGTGCTGTGCGGTGTTTCTCGGCATTGCGGCGCTCGCCCGGTCGGGTTGGCTGTTTCTCCTGTCGGTGTCGCTGGCGGGCGCGACGTCGAGCGTGATTCAGATGCTCGTGCCGATGGCGGCGTCGATGGCGCCTGAACACGGACGTGGGCGGGCAATCGGCAACGTGATGAGCGGGCTGATGATCGGGATTCTGTTGTCACGCCCACTTGCCAGTGTGATCGCGGGATCGTTCGGCTGGCGCGCGTTCTTCGGCATCGAGGCGTGCGCCGACGCGCTGCTTGCCGTGGTCCTGTACACCCAGTTGCCGACCCACCGGCCGCTCGCGACGGCCCGTTATCCAGCGTTGCTGCGCTCCCTGTGGACGCTGCTGCGCACCGAACCCATCCTGCAACGCCGCGCCACGCTGGCGGCGCTCGGGCTTGGCGCGTTCAGCGCGTTCTGGACCGCCATCGCCTTGTTGCTGGCGCAGCCCCCGTTCTCGCTCGGCATGCACGGCATCGCCGGGTTTGCACTGGCGGGTGCGAGCGGGGCGATCGTCACGCCACTCGCCGGTTATCTCGGCGATCGCGGGGCGCAGCGCATCACACAACTGATCGCGCATCTGTTGATGATTGCGGCCGTGCTCGTCATGGGCGCGGCCGGTGCGGGCTGGGGCGGATTCCCGGTCACCACGCATCCCGGTCTCGCACTCGCGCTGCTAGTTGCCGGCGCGGCAGCGCTCGACGCGGGTCTGATCACCGATCAAACGCTCGGACGGCGCGCGATCAATCTCATCAACCCGGCGGCGCGCGGCCGATTGAATGCGCTCTTCGTGGGTATTTTCTTTATCGGCGGCGCGCTCGGTGCGTTGCTATCGGGGGCGGCCTGGGCGTGGGCCGGATGGAGTGGCGTTTGCATCGTGGTACTGGGGTTCACGATTGCGGCGCTTCTGTTCGGATTCTTTGACCGGGCCAAAGCGTCGCGCCAGAACTGACCATCTTCAGTTTGATAAACGGGGCAGATCTCACTGACGCGGAACATCGCGCAGACCTGCTTCGGCCGACGCCAGGGCCAGACGGAGTTCCCGGTAGGCCGTCACCAGCGCGTCAAGGCTAAATGTCCGGTTCAGGCCGCTGGGATTGGGCAACACCCATACGCGGGCGCCGCCGAATAGTGCCGGTTGCGGGCCCCAGTCGATGTCGCGCGTGCCCGACATCGCACTGAGCGCCATCTTGCCGAGGAAGGCAACGCAGTGCGGCGCATATCCTTCGATCTTCCGCTCGAATTCGATCGCGGCGGCTTTGAATTCCCCTTGCGACAGTTCGTCCGCTCGTGCGGTCGGCCGCGAGACCACGGTGGTCAGCCCACAGCCGTACTGCAGGATTGTGCGATCGTCTTGAGGATCGATCTGTCCAGGCGTAAAACCGGCCAGATGAAGGGTCCGCCAGAACCGATTGCCTCTGCCGGCAAAGTGCCGGCCGGTCGACGCCGCACGGAGACCCGGATTGATGCCGCAAAACACCACTGATAAACCCGGTGCCAGGATATCGGAAAGACCTTGAAGCGAATCGGAGTGAGTCACGGACGGGCTAAGCCTTTTCATGGAGTGCATTCGCGCGACAGCGGTTCGAAGGTAAGTCCACCCGGACCCTTTCTCGTCAGAACCACGAATGCCGCCTTGATCGCGGTGTTTGGGGATCACGGCTGCTTGCGTGGCTTTTCCTTCACCGTGCGAGGCGCGGCAGCGGCACCCCCCTCGTCACGTTCCCGGCTCCATTGTTCGAGCAATATGCGCGTCTGGTCGCGGATGGTCGACTTGATCTGTTCCATGTTCTCGGCGTCCATGCTTTTCCAGCCGAGCATCGACAGCGTTGAGCGTTGCGCGACATGGAAAATCACCAGTTGCCCATGCAGGCTGAAGTTGCGGATCAGCGTGACTGGATCATCGGCGGCGCGCCCGGAAATTCGCGCGACGAGCGCTGCGGTTGCATTGGTGAGCGGCTGACGGATCCGGCTCGCCAGAATCCGCGTCGCGCTTTCGGGTTCCTGTCCGGCCTGCTCGCGCGCGAAGAAAAGCCGCCGGCCGCGATTCTCGCCTTTCGCGAAAACGCCGTCCGCGACCGCTCCCTGAATGCGGATGTAGGCGTCGATCAGCGCCGCGGTGCCGGCGTTTTCACGCAATGCTTCCTGCGCGTCCGCGATAGCTGGCCCGAAGGTCTTCCACGCATCGTCGGCGAGCGCTTCGACGCACGCGCGATACACCCCTTCCTTGTTCTCGAAGTAATACTGCAGCGCGGGTGCGTTGACGCCCGCGAGAGCCGCGATGTCGCGCGTCGAAGCGCCTTCAAAACCATGTTCGCCGAACAGTTCTACCGCCGCTTCGATGATTCGCCGACGCGTCTCGTCGCCGCGCGCATAGCCGCCTTCCGGCGGACGGCGCAGCCTCTTTGCGGTGTTCATGCATTGCTCTCCGCGTTTCTTTTCGTTGCGCCCCAAAGGCATTTCTTTGACGGGAGCGCCCCTTAGTAAGTCTTTGAGGGGAAGGGCGCCTCGGCCAGAACCTCTGGGAGGATTTCTTCCGAAATATATCACTTGACACAATTGTACCAACTGGAATAATTTTGCCGGACAGAAATAATTGGACTAACAAGATGTCAACCACCGCAGGTTCTCCCTCCCGTCCGCTACCGGCAGAAGATACGCCGGCATCAAATGCCAGGCGTCCCAGCCGGCGAACGGTGCTGCTCGCGCTCGGCATCGTCGCGCTGATTGTCGGGGCCGTCTGGTTCGCCCGCTGGTGGACGGTGGGGCGCTTTATCGAATCCACCGACGACGCTTATTTGCAGGCCGACAGCGTCACGGTCGCGCCCAAGATCGCGGGCTACGTCACGGAGGTTTACGTCGCGGACAACCAGGTCGTGAAGCCCGGCGACCCGCTGGTGCATCTCGACGCCCGCCAGTATCAGGTCGCGCTCGACCAGGCGCGGGCCACGATCGATGCGCGCAAGGCCGACATCGAACGCGCGCAGGCGGACATCAAGCAGCAGCAGTCCAATATCGCGCAGGCACAGGCACAGCAGCAGGTCGCGCAAGTGAACGCCCACCATGCGAGCGACGAAGTGCGGCGCTATGCGCCGCTCGTCGCAACCGGCGCCGAAACGAGTGAACGGCTGGCGGAACTGACCAGCAGCCGTGATCAGGCAAACGCCACGCTTGCCGCAAACGCCGCAGCGGTCGCCGCCGCGCGCTCGCAGATCGGCTCGGCCGCCGCGCAGCTCGCGCAGGCACGCGCACAACTTGAAGCGGCCGAGGCAAGCGCGCAGCAATCGCAACTCGATCTCGACAACACCGTGGTGCGCAGCGTGCTCGGCGGCAAGGTCGGCGATCGCACCGTGCGGGTGGGTCAGTACGTGCAGCCCGGCACGCGGATGCTGACGGTCGTGCCGGTGCAGAACACCTATCTGCTGGCCAATTTCAAGGAAACGCAGGTGGGCCGGATGCGTGTCGGCCAGCCGGTGGAATTGCACGTCGACGCGTTGCCCGGTCATACGCTGCATGGCGTGATCGACAGTTTCTCACCCGGCACGGGCTCGCAATTCGCGTTGCTGCCGCCGGAGAACGCCACCGGCAACTTCACGAAGATCGTGCAGCGCGTGCCCGTGCGGATTCGCATCGATACAGGTGCGGAGACCCGCAGCGTGCTCCTGCCGGGACTCTCGGTAACCGTGGATGTTGACACGCGTTCCGCGCGCGATCGTGACTCACGCATCGATGCCGAGAATCATCGTGGCTGAACCGGGCAACGCTACGTCCGCCAACCCGGCCGCACCGCACGCCGAAGAGCGTGCCAGCGTAGGTGACTGGATCGCCGTCGCGGCAGGCGCGCTAGGCGCCTTGATGGCGACGCTCGACATTTCGATCACGAACTCCGCGCTGCCGCAGATTCAGGGCGAAATCGGCGCCACCGGCACCGAGGGCACCTGGATTTCAACCGGCTATCTGATGTCGGAAATCGTGATGATCCCGCTTGCGGCATGGCTCACGCGCGTGTTCGGTCTGCGCAATTTCCTGCTGGCGAATTCCGCGCTGTTCATCGCGTTTTCAATGATGTGCGGCTGGTCGCACACCTTACCCATGATGATCGCCGGGCGCATCGGCCAAGGTTTCACCGGCGGCGCGCTGATTCCAACGGCGCAGACCATCATCCGTACGCGCTTGCCGCTGTCGCAGTTGCCGGTCGGCATGACCATGTTCGGCCTGATCGTCTTGCTCGGACCGCTGCTCGGGCCGGTGGTCGGCGGCTGGCTCGCGGAGAACATCAGCTGGAGCTGGTGCTTCTTCATGAATCTGCCGATCTGTCTGGCGCTGATGACCCTGTTGATCGTCGGTCTGCCGTCGGACCGGCCGCACTGGGAGGCGTTTCTCAAGGCGGACTGGCTCGGCATCGTCGGCCTCGCGATCGGTCTGAGTTCGCTGACCGTCGTGCTCGAGGAAGGTCAGCGCGAGCGCTGGTTCGAATCTTCGATGATCGTCGCGCTCACCTGCGCGTCGGTCTTCGGCATGCTCCTGATCGCCGCTTCGCAAATGACCGCGAAGAAGCCGATCGTGCGCCTGGGCCTGATGCGCAACCCGAATTACGCGAGCGTGATTGTGATTGTGTCCGCGGTCGGCGCGGCGCTGTACGGTGTGTCGTATCTGGTGCCGCAATTTCTCGGCGTGGTGGCGGGCTACAACGCGGAACAGTCCGGCGCGATCATGCTGCTTTCCGGGCTGCCCGCGTTCATGATCATGCCGATCCTGCCGCGGTTGCTTGGCAAAGTCGATTTCCGCGTGCTGGTGATCACTGGGCTGGTGTTGTACGCGATCAGTTGCATGATCGACATCAGCCTGACCGCGCAGAGTGTCGGACACGATTTCGTCTGGTCGCAACTGATACGCGGCACCGCGCAGATGCTCGCGATGATGCCGCTCAATCAGGCGTCGATGGCGGCCGTGTCGCGCGAAGATTCCGGCGACGCCGCCGGTCTGTACAACATGGCGCGCAACCTCGGCGGCTCGATCGGCCTCGCGATCATCGGCACCGTGATCGACCGGCGCACCACGTTTCATACCGCGATGATCCGCGAGTCCGTCAGCGCCAATTCGCTGATCGGCCAGGAGAGCCTGGCGGGGAGCGCGGCGAACTGGTTCGCCCGCACGGGGGACATGGCGTACTCGCAGATGCGCGCGCTTGGGCAACTCGGGGCGCAAATCCAGCAGCAGGCCGTCGTGATGACCTATTCGGAAACCTTCTATCTGCTCGGCATCGCGCTGCTCGCCTGCATTCCGCTTGCGCTGCTTCTGAAAACGCCGCGCCGCAATGCGCCGTCGCCTTCGTCTGCCGGACACTAATGTCTTATTCCAACATGATGTTTATTCGTCCCTCGTGTTTCGCCCTGACTGCCGCCGCGCTTCTGTCCGCCTTGTCGGCTTGCACGGTCGGCCCGGATTATCACGGCGCGCCAGTGGTTGCACAGGACGCCCGCAACAGTACGACCTTCGTGCGTACGCCGGCCTCCGGCATGGCTGCAACGCGCGCGCCGAACCAGTGGTGGCTCGCGTTCAACGACCCGCAGTTGAACGAACTGATTGCCGCCGCCTTTGCGCACAGTCCCGACGTGCATATCGCACAGGCGCGGCTGCGGGAATCGCGTTCGCAATTGCAGGTGCAACGTGCGAACGAGTTGCCGAAGGTGTCAGGCGCAGTCGCCGCGGTGCGCATGCGCGAGCCTGATCTGAGTTCGCTCAGTTCGGGGAGCTCCTCAGGCGGAAGTGGCTCTTCGACGGGGCGCGGTCCGCTGCAGCTCTATACCGCGGGATTCGACGCCACGTGGGAAATCGACCTGTTTGGCGGCACACGGCGCGCGATCGAAGCGGCGTCGGCGGATGCGCAAGCGGTCGATGCCGATCTTGCGGACACCCAGGTATCGCTCGCAGCCGAGGTTGCGCAGACCTACGTGGAACTACGCGATCAGCAGATGCGGCTTGAACTCGCACGGCGTCAGGCGGAAACGGAGCAGAAGATGTTGACGCTCACGCAGCAGCGGCGTGAACGCGGTACGGCGGCGGACATCGATGTCGAACGCCTGAGCACGCAGGTCGAGAATACGCGCGCGACGTTGATTCCACTGGATGCCCAACTCACCGATTCGCTCGACCGCCTGGCCGTGCTCACCGGCCGTGAACCGGGCGCGCTGGACGCACAGCTTGCCGCCGCCCGGCCGCTGCCGGTGTTGCCGGAGACGGTCGCCGTCGGCGACCCGTCGGTGATGCTGCAACAGCGCCCCGACATTCGTGCGGCGGAACGGCGTCTTGCATCGAGCAATGCGCAGATCGGTGAACACATCGCCGATTTTTTCCCGAAGGTGACGTTGCTCGGCGATATCGGCTTTAGCGCGGGCGATCCGGGCCACCTCGTGCGCAAGAACAATTTCAGTTGGATCGGTGCGCCCTATTTGCAATGGAATGCGCTCGATTTTGGGCGCACGCTGGGCAGCGTGCACGCGGCTGAAGCATCGCGAGATGAAGCCGAGGCGCGTTATACCAAAGCGGTGCTCGGCGCGTTGCAGGACGCGAATTCATCGCTCTCGCGCTATGGGCATCAGCGTGAGCACGTCGTCGCGTTGCAAAAGGTGGAGGCATCCGCAACGCACTCGGCCACGCTGATGCGGCAGCGCTATTCCGCGGGCGTCGCTACATTGATCGATCTGCTCGATACGCAACGCACGGAATTCACCGCGCAGCAGAACGTCGTGGCCGGGCAGGCCGAGTTGCTGAAGGACTTTGTGTCGCTGCAGAAAAGCCTTGGGTTAGGCTGGCAAGCGCAGCAAACTTAGTGTGCCGCCGCCGTTTTTCGATCAGAAGGTTTCCCGATCCGCTCTTGCCGCATTGGCTGCGAGCGCCGGTGCTTTGTCAGCCAGGGTGGCTGGAACAAGCTTCGGTCGGGGGGCGCGACGCGCGGCAGCAATCAACTGAAGGCGGATGAGCGCCCCCGCGCCCGTTTACTTATGGCTGTCGGGGCGTCTGCGGAGCGAAGCCCGAAGAAACGGTATGTGAGTCCCGCAATATGCCGTCCGGCCCGAACTCGAAACTGATCGTGGCGGTAGGCGCGGCATTGTTGCCGCCCACTGTCGGATTCAGGTTCGAAAGAAAAAGCGCCGAAAGCGGCCGTGCCTCGGTGGATGCATATACGAGGAACGTCGATCCATTTTGCAGGATGGAGCTTGACGACGGCGTGCCCAGTCTCGCCAGCACTTGCTGCTCGGTCGTTACGCCCGGTTTGAAGTCCGATACGTCCTCGGGTTTAATCTGCTGCGCCATTGTCGACGTGCAGCCGGCCAGCAAACACACGCATACGATCGACAGACTCATTATGGTTCGCAAGCCGCTCATGCCACCTCTCCTTCGTCGAGTGTCTGGGTCATTTTCATCAATCCGGAACGGATGCGATCATAACAGGCCGCGTGGACGGTTTAATGTCCGATGCGTCAATCCAGAACCCTATCAGGCCGATGCACCGCGCTTGCCCGGTTCACGCACCAAGTGGCTTGCGGTAGACGATTCCGTGATGAGCGGCAACGACTTTGTCGAGCGCTTCGGGCGTCGCTTCGCGAGCCTCGAGAATGATTGCAAACGATCCCGGCGCGAAGTCGCCGCTGACGGAGTCGACGAATTCATGATCCAGTATGTCGACAAGCGCAACGCCGGCTAACCCGGTACTCGCGCCTATCGTGAAACCGAGCAGGGCGCCGGACGTTCCACCGAGCATGCCAATCAGGCCGCCCGTTATGGCACCGATTACAACGCCCCAGAATGGCTGCGTCTTCGTGCCGAGCAGGCTCACTTTTCCGGCCAGGTCTTTTTGAACCATCACGCCGCTGTCGATCTTGAAGTTCGCGTCTTCTCCCTCGAGGGTCCGGAAATCCGCGGCAGCTTTTTCCGCATCGGTCACGTTGCTGAAAACCGCGACGATCAATTGTTGGGTCATCGTAAAGTACCTCTCATGAAAAAATTCATGCGTTACAGGTTGCCTTTCGGATGAAGTGCACCGGCGTCACGCATGAATACTGCTCGAAAGGAAGTACCGGTGCAATGCGCACGAGATTGCGTTGCACATGCTTCGCGGGCCATCGGCGTGTGGATTATTTGTGGCCCTGACTCTGGCGCTTCGCGCTCGTCTGGCGTTTCTTCGCACGTTTGACGTTGCCGCCCGCGGTCACGCGCTCGTTACCGCGGACCAGCAGTTTTCGACGCTTCGAACGGCGTATCGCCGGTGCATTGGGCGAGCGCTTGACGACCTTGACGACGCGCGGCGCAGCACCTTTCCTCGCCACGCCGGTATCCGCGCGGACGCCATGCACGCCGCGCATGGCATCGGACTCGCTCGCTTCAGGTTTCCAGATCACCAGCAGCTTGCCGATATGCTGGATTGGGGCGGCATCGAGGCAGCCGCAAATCTGCTCGCAGATTGCATCGCGTGCGCCGCGGTCGTCGTCCGACACGCGGATCTTGATCAGATGGTGCGCTGCGAGGTGGACGTCGATTTCGGCGAGCACAGCATCAGTCAGCCCTTCGGCGCCGATCAGGACGACGGGCTTGAGCGCCTGCGCCTCGGTGCGCAGCGCGGCGCGCTCGGCGGGAGTCGGAGAAAGGGCGGGCATCGGGACGATGAAACGAGTATGGCCACACCAGAGAGAGCTAGCTGTCTGACATTCTCGCCGCGATTGGCGGCTCGCATCAATAGGCGTTGAAAACGATAGTAACTATCGGGCGAATTGATAAGTACATCGACATTTCGGTCTCTATTGCCCGCGTTCATCCTGACTATAATCAACGGGTCCAACGTCGACTTCTGGACCCGCTGGCCTGAGGCGCGGACGGCGTAGCTGTCATCTCCGAATTGACGTTTTGATCACCAGCTTCCACTCTCTTGAGGTCATGTCATGTCTACGTTGATTGCGATTACCTACCAGGACCTGGCAGTTGCAGAAGAGGCATTGAAGGAGTTGCAGACACTGCAGAGCGAATACCTTTTGCAACTGCAGGATGCGGTCGTGGTTGAGCGCACGGCCGACGGCAAAATCAAATTACATCAGACGGTAAACCCAACCGCGGCAGGTGCGCTGAGAGGGGCATTCTGGGGCGGCCTGATCGGTTGGCTGTTTCTCAATCCGTTGCTGGGCGCCGCGGTGGGATCGGCATCCGGGGCGTTGGTGGGCAAATTGAGCGAATACGGTGTCGATGACAATTTCATGAAGTCGCTGGAGCAAAAAATACAGCCTGGTGCGGCCGCGCTGTTTGCGCTGCTTAAGGATGTGACGCTGGATAAAGTGGAAGCCGATCTCGCGAAACTGGGCGGGACTGTGCTCTACACCAATCTTTCGCTGGATGACGAATTGAAGCTGGTGGAGGCGCTGTCCAAAGCCCAAACCACAACGAATGGATAGCATGGTTCGGACACGCAGCGAGTGCTGTCACGTGCGGTGTTACCGGCCCGGGCGCGCGACGCGCAGTTCCGGCACAGCGCCTCGCGTTCGCTGTATTCGTCTGTGCTGACTTGACACGCGTGCGGGCTTGGCCTTTGATAAATGGACAGCCAGCGTTGGGCTGACAGAACAGGCAGGGAGCCAGCCGTGACCTTCACCCGCCATACCATGATGTGGGAAACCGCCGTCGACGCACTCGAGCGCGCCGAGCGCATGCATCGCCAGTTCTTCCGTTTAGCGGGGCAGCGTGCGCGGGCGCCGGTATGGGAGCCGCCTATCGAGGTGTACGAGCAGGACGGCCGGCTGGCGATCGTGGTCGCATTGCCGGGTGTGCCGCCCGATAGCTTGAGCCTGGACCTCGAAGGCGCGATGCTGATCATCGCGGCTGAGCGAACCACGCCTCGGGCCTTCGCGGGGGGCGTGATCCACTGCCTGGAAATTCCGTATGGCCGCTTCGAGCGACACATCCGGCTTCCGGCCGGGCACTATCGCCTGGCACGGCGCGATTTCGAACATGGTTGCCTGTTGCTGGACTTCGAGAGGCTGGATTGAGCCCGGCAGGCACGGGCGGCTTGAGGAGCGAGGATGAGCACGGACAGTGACAGTGTGGCCCCTGAGACCAATCCGGCGAGCCCGGACGGGTCGGCTATCCCCGCGCTTCCCAAGGACAGCCTGATTCTGCTTCCGGTGCGCAATGCCGTGCTGTTTCCGGGCATGGTGTTGCCGCTCATGGCGGGGCGTGGGCAGACCAAGGAAGACGTGCAAGCTGCGATGAAACGCCAGCAGCCGCTGGGCATCGTGCTGCAACGCGATCCGCAGGTGCAGGACCCCTCCTTCGACGGTCTCAACACGATCGGCACCGTCGCCAACGTGCTGCGCTACATCACCAGTCCGGAGGACGGTGCACATCACCTGATATGCCAGGGGGTAGAGCGCTTCCGGCTGATCGCGCCGGTGGCGGGTCTCGGGTTCAGGGCCGCCAGGGTGGAAATGCTGCCCGATACCAGGCTTCGCGACTCCGCTATCGACGCGCGCACGCTGGTTCTGAGGCAGCGCGCGGGGGAAATGATCGGGCTGCTGCCCAATGCCGGAGGCGAGCTTGTGCGGGCCCTGGATGCGATCGAGTCGCCTGGCCTGCTCGCCGACACCGTGGCCGGCCTGCTCGAAATCCCGCCGGGCCGTAAGCAGGAGATCCTCGAAACGCTCGACCTCTGCAAGCGGCTGGACAAGGTGCTCGACGCCGTCGCCGGCCGGATCGAAGTTCTGCGCCTGTCGCAGGAAATCGGCGAGCAGACGCGCGGCCGGATCGATCAGCGCCAACGCGAGATGATGCTGCGCGAGCAATTGAGGACCATCCAGCAGGAACTCGGCGAGAACGTCGAAAACCGCGAAGAAGCTCGCAAGCTGGCCGAAGCGATTGACGCCGCGCATATGCCGCCGGATGTCGAAGCGCATGCCCGCAAGGAACTCGGCCGGCTGGAGCGGATGCCGGAGGCGTCGTCCGAATACTCGATCAGCGTGAGCTACCTCGAATGGCTGACCGAACTGCCTTGGGCGCTTGCGCCGGAGGCGCCGATCGACATTGCCCGTGCAAGGCAGATTCTCGACGACGCGCATTTCGGCCTGGAAAAGGTCAAGCGCCGCATCCTCGAGTATCTCGGCGTCAGAAAGCTGAATCCGCACGGCAAGGCGCCCATTCTTTGCTTTCTCGGCCCGCCCGGGGTGGGCAAGACATCACTGGGACAGAGCATTGCGCAGGCACTCGCGCGGCCGTTCGTACGGGTGAGTCTCGGCGGCGTGCATGACGAATCGGAAATCCGCGGCCATCGGCGTACGTATATCGGCGCCATGCCCGGCAATATCGTCCAGGCGATCCGCAAAGCGGGGGCGCGCAATTGCGTCATGCTGCTGGATGAACTCGACAAGCTCGGCCATGGCGTGCATGGCGACCCGGGCGCCGCGATGCTCGAGGTTCTGGACCCCGAGCAGAACGCCACCTTCCGGGACAACTACCTGGGTGTGCCGTTCGACCTCTCCGCCGTCGTGTTCGTTGCCACGGCCAATCAGCTCGAAGGTATCCCCGGGCCTTTGAGGGACCGCCTCGAAATTCTCGATTTACCCGGCTATACCGAGGCCGAGAAGTTTCAGATCGCCCGGCGCTTTCTGGTTCCACGCGAGTTGGAGGCGTGCGGGCTGACCCCCGCACAATGCGAACTGAGCGACGAGGCGCTGCGCGCCATTATCCGCGACTACACACGCGAAGCAGGCGTGCGCAGCCTGGAGCGGCAGATCGGCTCGGTATTCCGTTCTGTTGCGTTGCGCGTTGCCGAGGACCCGGCCACGCGTGAACGGATCGAACCCGATCGTTTGTCGTCGATATTGGGGCATCACCGCTTTGAGCGCGAGATGGCGATGCGCACCAGTTTGCCCGGCGTGGTGACCGGCCTGGCATGGACACCCGTTGGCGGCGAACTGCTTTTCATCGAAGCCAGCAGCACGCCCGGCGGGGGCCGGCTGGTGCTGACCGGTCAGTTGGGCGACGTGATGAAGGAAAGTGCCCAGGCCGCGCTGACCCTGGTCAAGTCGCAATGCGAGGCGTTGCATATCGATTGCGCGGCCTTCGACAAGCGCGACATTCATGTCCACGTGCCGGCCGGCGCGGTCCCGAAAGACGGCCCCAGTGCCGGGGTGGCCATATTCAGTGCAATTGCATCGCTGCTGATGGGCCGAGCCGTGCGCAGCGATTGCGCGGTGACGGGCGAGATCAGTCTGCGTGGTGTCGTTCTGCCGGTGGGCGGTATCAAGGAAAAGGTGCTGGCCGCGTTGCGCGCCGGTATCGGTACGGTACTGCTGCCGGCGCGTAATGCCCCGGACCTCGAGGACATCCCCGTCGATGCACGAAGCCAGTTGCGCTTTGTGCTGCTGGAAACCGTGAGCGACGCACTGAGCGAGTTAATCGGGAGCAAGCCTTCGGGTATCGCTGGCATCGCGGACTGACGAGCCGCCGCGGCGACGTGTTCGCTCATACCGGCAGGGCTACCTGATCGGCTCGGCACGATCGCCCGCGAGCAGCAGTTGCGGACGTTGCGAGAATGACCATCGGCCCTCTGCGCGCTCGAGTATCCAGACCATGTCGAAGCGCTCATCCGGCCATGCAGCAGGAACCACGGGCGCGCCGGGCACGTGTCCGATCAGCGATGGCAGTACTTTGTGCTCCCACGCGATCAGCACGATGCCGCGTTGCGTCAGCACGTCCGTCATGAGCGCAGCCCCATCGTCCTTCAGGTATGTCGTGATGTAGTTCACCTGCGATGTTTGCCGCAGCAGCGCAACGAGCGGCGTCACGGTCTGCATCGAGCGCTTGCTCTTACTGGCGGGACCGCTTCCCGCGGCGAATATTGTGACCGGCGTGAGACGCTCGGCACGCGTCTCGTCGATCGGACAGAAGAATCGCGCTAACGCGCCAGCACGCTGCCAGCCGCGAACCGCCAGACTTTCCTCGTCGGCCTTGCCATCCGCTTCGATCCCGAGACCGGCGCTGGCGTCGGGTTTCTCCGCATGCCGGATAAACATGATTCGATCAGGTGCCATGTTGCCTCCGTAAGCTTGTCGGCGCGCGTTCTCTCAGTAGAACAAATAGTCTCTGTACATGAACGCTCCGTCAATCGCCCAGGTCGCTCAGGAACTTGCGGGCCGGCGCGAAGAAGGTGACGCCGGCGACGGCCTTCGAGAAGTCCAGGATCCGGTCGTGCAGCGGCGGAGGATTGCCGATGAACATCCGTTCCAGCATCTTCTCGATCACCCAGAGATGACGTGAATAGCCGATAAAGTAGGTGCCGTACTCGCCGCGGCCGGGGATCGCGAACGGCATGTTGTCGCGCAGGATGTCGTGCTCGCCGTCGGCGTCTTCGATCGTGCAGAGCGTCTTGTGCGACTTCTGGCCTTCTGTTGCGTCCGGCAACTCGACGTTGTCGAACTTGGTGCGCCCGATGATCGCCTCCTGAGCCTCCACGGTCTGCGCGCGCCAGGCCGCCAGGTCGTGCAGATACTTCTGGATCACGACGTAGCTGCCGCCGGCGTAGGCCGGATCTTCGTCGCCCACGATCGTCGCGGCGGGCAGGCTGAGGCCGTCGGGGTTCGCGGTACCGTCGATGAACTCGAGCAGGTCGCGTCCGTCGAAGTAGCGAAAGCCGGCCACGTCGTCGACTGCGGTGACGGAGTCGCCGAAGGCCTCGAGCAGAATCTTCTCGAACTCGATGATCAGGTCCGTGGAGTCGGCACGGATGTGATACAGCAGATCGCCCGCTGTGGCCACCGCCGTGTGCGTGGCGCCCCGCACTTCCCGGAACGGCGCGAGTTCGCTGGGCGCGGGTTTCCCGGTGAGCGGCCCCCACGCGCGATGCGAAATCCCGACGTTGCAGGTGAACACGGCCTGATTGGCCCGGATCCTGACGTTCTTGACTAGGTCGTCGATGCTGGCGACTACGGAGCGGGCGGTGGCGATCGACGCGGCATCGTCCTTGACGACGAGGACGAGGAACGCGGCGGCCGCCGACAGGGGCGCATCGATGTACTGCGGCTCGGTATCGAGTGCGTGCTGGGCGGCGGAGATCTGCGAAGATATCGGGCTCACGGGCGACTCCTGTGGCTGGATGGGTTGGAGCGGTACATGGCGCATTGCTTGGCAAGCAACGCGTCTTTATATGCTTACACGAATCGCGGCACGCTGCCGCTGCATGGCAACGCCATCCATCTGCTTTGGATCAGCATGGACGCAGAAGCGGAATGCGGCTTGTCGGTGGTACGGATTCCGGAAAATTGCGGATTGATCGGGGTGCGGGATATTCATCATACGGAAGGATCGTCAGGCGGATTTCGACAGGGTGCAGAGCATGTCGGACCTGAGAGCCTTGACGGCGGCATTCAGGATTTCCTGACGGTATATTCAGCAGACCGGAAGTGCATTTTTCCGGGCTTCCTGACTGCGTGGCGCCGCCGGCCTCCCTACGATGATTTATCGTCGTCTTGTTCAATGGGCTTTTCATGAGCGGTCATTCAGAAAACCACGAACGCGTGTTTGAACGCCTGAACGCCGCGTGTCAGCACCTGTTCGAGTCGTGGTGCGAAAGCCGAAGTGTCGTTCCGCTCGGTTACCTGTTGCACAGCTGGCCGTTGCCGGATAAGGGACACGCCTCCGTGAAACGGTTGGCGGACGGCTTGCGCGAACTCGGCAGATCGAATCCCGACGCGCTTGGCGGACGCATCTGGCCGATCCTCTGCGAACTGGTTTCCTGCATCGATGAGATCGTGCTATATCCCCGGATCTATGTGAAGGCGGTAGCCGATGCGCCGCCGGTGGTGCGGGTCCTGTACGGGATATAAACGCTCTTGCGCGGAGGAGTCAGCGCGCGTTTCACTTCGCGTGAGCGCCGCTAAAGCCCGGGGGAAACCCCGAACGGGCTCACCATCGACTGGCCAGGCAGGCGCAAACCTTGAATTGCCACCTGCCGACGCGGCGCCCGACGTGTCGGTATTCCGCTGCGGCAACGAGTGCAGAATAGACGAAACTAGAACCGTAGCACTCGCGGGGATGTATGAAGCACAATCTGTTCGACACATGGTGGAGTTTGATCGGCCGCTTGCGGGGCAGCCTTGTGTTGCGGCTGCTCGTGACGGTGCTGCTGGTCAGTTGCGCCGTCACTGTGCTGTTGACAGGCTTGCAGTTGTACCGTGATTACCACCTTGGAGTCGAGCAGATCGAGAGCCGCCTCGCGGACATCGACCGCAGCAATCGCGACAGTCTCGCTGAAGCCCTCTGGCGCTTGGACCGTGCCCAACTGCAACTGGAACTGAACGGCATTCTGCGTCTCGCCGACATCCGCGCCGTGGAAATTCGCGAGGCGGGGGCGACGGGACAATCCGCCTACATCAGCGCCGGCCAGCGCTCGGCCGACCCGGTCGTCGCCCGCACGTTTCCGCTGGTCTACAGCGTACAGGGCAAGGAGCGGCAGATCGGCGAGCTCTACGTCGAGGCGACGCTGCTCGATCTGTACGACGAGCTAATGCGAACCGCCGCGATGATTCTGGTCACGCAGGCCGCCAATACCTTCCTCGTCTCGCTGTTCATCGTCTACATCCTGTCCCGTCTCGTGATGCGGCACGTCGCTGCGATTGCGCGCACGGTGGAAAGCTACGATTTCCGTAAAACGCCCCAGCCGTTCATGCTCCAGCGGCGCAAGCCCCGCGAGCCGGACGAACTCGACCGCGTGGCGGCCGCGTTCAATACGATGAGCGCGCGTTTGTATTACGCGTATCGCGACGAGCGTGATGCCGCGGCTGAACGCGAGGCCCGCAATCTGGCCGAAGCAGCCAACCGGGCCAAAGGCGAATTCCTGGCGAACATGAGTCATGAACTACGCACACCGCTGAACGGCATTCTTGGCTATGCGCAGATCCTGGCGCGCGATCCGATGCTGAGCGAGCGGCAGCGCGAACGCGTCGAGGCGATCCGCAAAAGCGGCGAACATCTGCTGACCCTGATCGAAGACACGCTCGATTTCGCGAGAATTGAAGCGGGCAAGCTGCGAGTCGAAATCTGTGACGTGCGTCTGGCCGGGTTTGTCGATGTGATTCGGGAAATCATCGGCGTGAAGGCGGAGCAAAAGCGTCTTGGCTTCATCTGCGAGATTGCCGCGGATGCACCTGCGGGGGTGCGTGCCGATGAGCGGCGCTTGCGCCAGGTGGTGCTCAACCTGCTTGCAAACGCGGTGAAGTTCACCGATTCTGGTTACGTCGGCCTGTATATCTCGAGGTCCGCGTCGAACCGTGTCTGTTTCGAGGTGCGCGACACCGGGATCGGCATCGGTCCCGATCAGTTGAACACGATCTTCGAGCCCTTCGAGCAATTGGGCGCAGCCGAGCGGCGCGCCGGCGGGGCCGGCCTCGGTTTGGCGATCAGCCGGGAGTTCGTGAGTGCGATGGGCGGCCGGATCGAGGTCGAAAGCCGCGTCGGGCAGGGCAGCGTTTTCCGCTTCGAACTGCCGGCGGCGAACGTGCCGCCGGCATCGCATACGGCCACGGCCGCGGCGTCGCGCCCGGATGCCGTGCAGGGTTATGAAGGGCCGCGCCGCAAGGTGCTGGTGGTCGACGACGTCGAGATCAATCGCGCGATCGTGGTGGACCTGCTGGGCCGTCTCGGCTTTGCCACGGTCGAAGCGGAAAACGGTCGTGAGGGTTTTGAGAAGGCGCAGCACGAACACCCCGCACTCATTCTCACGGACATCGTGATGCCCGAAATGAATGGACTCGAGCTGACCCGCAAGCTGCGCCAACTGGAGGCGTTCGCCCAGCTCCCGATCATTGCGATGTCCGCCAGTCCTTCCGGAACCAACCGGGCGATGAGCATGGACGCGGGCGCCAACGCCTTCCTGTCCAAACCGCTCGATCTCGAAGCGTTGCTGACCCAGATCGCCACATTGCTTGGACTAACCTGGATTCAAGCGACGCCGGTATCGTCCACGCGCGCCAATATGCCCGGGATCGGCCTCGCGGCCGTGCCCAGGCAGCAGATGGAAGAGCTCCATCATCTCGCCCGCCTTGGCGACATGCATGAAATCATTGTCTGGGCCGAGACAATGGCGGCGCGCGATCCGCGTTACCACGCGTTCACGGCGCCGTTGCGCGCGCTCGCCCGGGACTATCAATCGAAGGCTATTCTTCAGTTGGTCGAACGATACCTGAATGTCGAGCCCAAGCCATGAACGAAGCCAACGCAGAGGCCGGCGAACGGCCGACGATCCTTATCGCGGACGACACACCCGCGAATTTCGGTGTGGTTGTCGATAGCCTGACAGAGCGCGGTTTTCGGGTACTCGTTGCACTGGATGGCGAGGAGGCGCTCGAACGCGCGCTCTTTTCGCAGCCCGACCTGATCCTGCTCGACGTGAAGATGCCGGGTATCGACGGCTTCGAGACCTGCCGGCGGCTCAAGGCGAATGAGCGCACACGCGATATCGCGGTGATCTTCATGACCTCGTTGACGGGCGGCGACGACATGGTCGAGGGCTTCTCGGCCGGCGGCGTCGATTATGTGGCGAAGCCCGTGCGCGTCAATGAAATGATGGCGCGAATCGAAACTCACCTCGCGCTGCGCGTGATGCACCGGCAACTGGTCGCGCAGAACCGCCAGTTGCTCAAAGAGGTGGCGGTGCGCCAGCAGGCCGAGACCGAATTGTCGCTCGCGCGCGATGTCCTCGAACAGCAGGTCGAGCAGCGCACGAGGCAACTGGCGGAATCGAACGCGAGGCTGTCCGCCCAGGTCGACGAACGCCGCCGGGCGGAAGCGAAATTACAGGCAAGCGAAGCGCGTTTTCGCACGATTGTCGAAACCAGCCCCATTCCGCTGTGCATCACGTCGATGCCCGAAGGCGTCATTCTGTACGCGAATGAACCGCTGCGCGAACTGTTCGGTCTCGACGCGCGCGCGGGCATGCTGACCAATATCGTCGACCTCTACGTGGATGCCGGCGATCGCGACCGGCTGGTCTCGCATCTGCGCAATGAAGGCAGCTTCAGCAACAGCGAAGTCCATTTGCGGCGAGCGGATGGGTCGTCGTTCTGGGCCATGGCGACGGCGCGCGTGGCGACCTTCGACGATGCGCCGGCGATCTACGTGGGCCTGAACGACATCACGGCGCGCAAGCGCATCGAGCAGGAGCTATTCGAATCGCGCAATCAGTTGCGCGAACTGTCCGCGTACATGGAGGCGATTCGCGAGGAGGAGCGCAAGCGTATCGCGATGGAAATTCACGATGAACTGGGCCAACTGCTGACCGCCTTGAGGATGGATGTCTCGCTGCTTAAAATGCGCCTCGGCCACGATTCCGATGCGATGCGCAAAGCCGACGACATGCGTGAACTTGTCGAAAAAACGATCTGGATGGTCCGCAACGTCGCGAACCATCTGCGGCCGGTGGCGCTGAACTTCGGGGTGGTGTCGGCGCTGGAGTGGCTGGTTGAAGATTTTGTGCGCCGTAACGGCATTCCGTGCCAGTTGCACATCAACGGCGGCGAGCCGGTGTTGCCGGAGGCTTGCGCTACGGCCGTGTTTCGCATTGTTCAGGCCTCGCTCACCAATGCCGGGCGCCATGCGAATGCGGCGCGAGTCGACGTGACGCTGACCAGCAACGCGACCGCGCTCGACCTCCACGTGAGCGACGACGGCTGCGGTTTCGACCCGGTCGTGGCGAGCAGGGGCTATTCGTACGGTCTCCTTGGCATGCAGGAACGCGCCCGCCTGATCGGCGGCGTGATGACGATCGACAGCGCACCCGGCATGGGCACAGCCATTTCCATTCACATTCCGCTCACAGGCGGGGAAAACACATGATTAACGTTCTGATTGCCGACGACCACGCTGTCGTGCGGGGCGGCCTGAAACAGATTATCGCGACGACCGCCGACATCGTCGTCGCCGCCGAGGCCGCGCAAGGTTCGGAAGTGCTCGACTGGCTGCGCACGAAGCGCTTCGATCTGGTGTTGCTGGACATGACGATGCCCGGGATCAGCGGGGTCGATCTGATCCGGCGCGTGCGTGCCGAGCAACCTCCTTTGCCGATCCTCGTGCTGAGTATCCACAACGAGGCGCAGGTCGTTTCGCGCGCGCTGCGAGCCGGGGCAACCGGCTATGTGACGAAAGACAGCGATCCCGACGTGCTTCTCGCGGCGATCCGCAAGCTGGCCGGAGGCGGCCGCTTCATCGATCCGAAACTGGTCGATGCGATGGTCTTCGAAACCCATTCCGGCGACGCGCCGCCGCACGAGGTTCTGTCCGACCGTGAATTCCAGGTGTTGCAAATGCTGGCGGCCGGCCAGGCCATCAACGAGATCGCCGAATCGTGCTCGCTCAGTGCCAAGACCATCAGCACCCACAAGATGCGCTTGATGCAGAAGCTCGGCCTCAACAACAACGCCGAGCTGATCCGATATGCAATCAGGCACGGTCTGGTCACGGAGTAACGCACGCCATTCAGGAAATCCTGAGCCTCGAAGCAGTGTTTCCTGAATGCACAATCCATTGCTCCTGACGGAAAAAAATATCCCGTTAGCCCACGATTGTCAGACGCGAACGAGTTGCGCGAGGGGCGGAAGCGATGGCAACGAGAGACTCATTGCGCGGCTTGCGCGAGAAATTGCAGGCAACCGCGGGCGCACTGCCGGCCCGCTTAATCGCGCTGCATGCCTCGCGGGACGGGACGAGCTGCCGGGTCTGCATCGAAGTCAGCCGGCCCGGCGGTCCGATCGTGTTGTTCTTCTACCGGCACGGCGACGGCACCTGGCATGTATTCCCGCCCGTGGACAATCTTGGCAGGATGGGCTTTGAGCGGCTCGTGGCGTGATCTGACAGCGCCGGACAAGGGAGGTCGTGAATGAGCGCGGAGCACTCGGCGGAGTTGTCGAAGCACGAGACGGAATTGCGTGTGTGGATGAGCGAATGGTATGACCATGCGTTTTCGACCGGCTTCATCCGGCCGCCTTTCATACTCGACGACGCGACCGCCTCGAGGCTGGAGGGCTATTTCAACGTAGGACTGACGCCCGTGGAAGGGGTCAACGCAATGTTCGGCGCGGTTCACTGATCACGCCGGCGCACTGAAGCGCCTGCTGCGGCAGCGGGAAAGCACGGTTTGCCAGTATGCGTTACGCATGGCACGATGAAACACCGTTCAGGTGCGCACCTGAGCGGCGATGCGCCAATCCGGGCGCACCATCCCGTGTCGAGAAACCTTTCCATTCATGCATCGCAGGCGTTTCGTACTGGCCGCGCTGGGCGCCGCGGGCTTGACGCTTGGCACGCCTGCCGCGTCGGCCGGGCCTTTCAGTATCGTCTATCCACGCATTCGTCCCGGTGGGGACGTGCATGCTGCGTTTGCGCTCGCTGTCCTCGATCTGGCGATGAAAACGGCGCAAGCCGCCTATACGGCGCAGCAGACCGACATTGTCATGGAGCGTGGCCGCGCGCTGGCCGAACTGGCAAACGGCAACAATACGATCAATCTGCACTGGACGAGCATGGAGGCGAGGTCCGAACGCGGCCTGAACGTGGTGCGGATTCCGATCCATCGCGGGTTGATCGGCTATCGGATATTCATCATAAGAAAGGACCGGCAACGCGATTTCGACAGAGTCGAGCGCTTTTCGGATCTGAAAGCGTTCACGTGCTGTCAGGGGCTAGGATGGATCGATACCGACATCCTGCGGACAACCGGTCTGGATGTTCAAACGTCGACTTACGAGTCGCTGTTCGAAATGACCCAGAGCGGGCGGGTTGACTATTTTCCAAGAGGCGTGGTTGAAGCGTTCGCCGAACTGGAGGCTCGCCGGCATCTCGAGCCTGATCTGGTCGTCGAGAACCGGCTGATGCTGAAGTACCGGTCCGATTTTATTTTTTACGTCGCGACGGGCCACGCGGCGCTCGCGCAGACGATCGAGCGGGGGCTCGTGCTGGCGTATCGCGACGGGACTTACATGAAACTGTTTAATTCGCATCCCTACATTCAAAATGCGCTGGGCCTCGCAAAACCCGCGTTGCGCAAGACCTTTCAACTGGATAATCCCTACCTCTCCGAAGCGGACCGCAGAATTCCAGACGAGTACTGGATGCTCTGAGAAATCGTGATCGCGCGGGCGTGCCTCTAATGGACCGCTGTGCACCCGCTTACCCTGAGCGGAGTTTTCGCTGCCAGAGATCGTTCTCGAGCTCGGCGTCCTCGCTATTGTTGCCGAGTGCCTCGTCGATCCAGCGCCGCGCCCATTCGAAGGCATATTGCTGGGCCGCCTCGCTGTTCCTGAAGCTTGGGCCAATCAGTCCGGAGCGCGCCATCCGCCGGGCATCCCGCACGATCTCGGCCCAGCCGCGGAAGCGGCCGTTGGCGACCGGATCGGCGACGAGATAAATAACGTAGCCGCGCGGATCGAGTTCGCATCGGCCGTTCGACGCAAGACCCATCCAGGGCGAGACAGTCCGATGAAGGCTCTGCGGGCGCCCGGCCGGCCCGCAGGATGAGACATGCTCAGGCCGGGTGTGCGAAGCATTCGGCAACTGCTGTGCGATCCGGGTGAACGTATCCATCGTGAGACGCGGCCGCCGTGGGGCCTCCGGTGCCTGCCACGCCGCCTGGTCTTTCCAGAATACCTGCCGGAGGCCCTCGTCCCTGGGTTGACGCTCAATGGTCCGCGGCGCGGCGTGGCGGAGTTCCGGCAGGCCGTCCGGCCCGCAGCGAAACGTGCGGCCGGCGTTCGAGAGAAGCCGGTGCATTTCCGCGAGGGCACCGGTCGACCGCCATTTTTCGAGGCTGCGCCGGCATGTCGGCACGGACGGGAAAGTGCCCGGCAAGCGTGACCACGATTCGCCGGTGGTGAGAATCCACAGCACGGCATTGGCCACGAGTCGCACCCGCACACGAGGCCGGCCGCGTTGCCCATGAGCGATGATCGCATCCGACAGGATCGGCGCCAACTGCCGCCATTCCTCGTCGCTGATTTCGTTGAAATGCACGCTTTCTCCCCTGCCTGTTGCCTGTTGCCGGTTACCTGTTCACTGGCGCGAGGCCCGGCTTCTCCGGTCGCGCTACGTGTTACGCATTGCCCGCCGCCCACGTCGACTGGGACGAGAGCGACGATAGCGACGAGAGGGCCAGCAGATCCTCGACGCAATCCGACAGTTCGCAGAGCTCTTCAAACGAGGCGCCCCTGGCGTCGTACAGATGATGCCGTCGGAGATCGCGCAGCGCGGTGGCGAGACGCCGAAGGGATTCCGGGTCGCTATTCGTCAACGGCCAACCGCTTAGCAGATACCTCAACGGCACCACGCTTCTGCTTTCGCACCACACGTCGAAGAAATTCAGGCACATCGTGTTGATATGCTCGACGGAATTCTCGCGCTCGGACAGGTAAGGGAACATGACAGCCCCAGGCAAATGACGGTAGACGATGCATGCATCGTATGCGGTCATTTATTCCGGGGCTGTCGGGACATCGAGAAAAAATGGACGGTCGATGCTGAACTTCGGGTCAGGAAATCCTTACGGGTCGCTTCGTTGAAGTTGGCAAATCGCGGAATCGGCGACTAGAACGAAGGTGGGGATAACAGACGTCAACACTCGGAGGAAATCCATGTCCGCGCTCACCGCCGACAACGGCATTGTCAATGTACCCACGCAACGCACAGTCGAGCAGGGCGCCGACGCGTTTGCGTCGCTGATCGAAGCGAAGCACATCATCCTGTTTGCCCGTATCGATTTCGCCGCGGATGCGCAGCGCGCGGGGCTGGCGATGCCGCCGTCGCAATTGCTGGTGTTCGGCAATCCGCGGGCCGGGACGCCGCTGATGCTGGCCGCGCCGAGCGTGGCGCTCGATCTGCCGCTCAAGGTGCTGGTGTGGCAGGACGAAGCCGGCGAGGTGTGGTTCTCGTATAACGCTACGAGCTATCTGCAGGCGCGGCATGGCGCGCCTGCGGAGTTGATGAAAGCAATCGACGGCATCGGCGCGCTTGTGCAGGCCGCCGCGGCCACCTGAGCGTACGCGTTACTCGGCGCCGCGAACGATGCGCAGATCGCGCTCGGCGCCGTCGGCTAGGGCTTCAAGCGCTTTCTTGTAGGCGTCGCTTTCGTAGGCGGCAACGGCCTGCTCGTAGGTCGGAAACTCGATCACGACGGTCCGTTCCTTCAAACCTTGCTCACGAACTTCTTCGGCCGCGCTGCGGACGATGAATTTGCCGTTAGCGGCGGCCACCGCGGGTGCTGCCAACTGTGCGTACGCGGCCAGCTTCGACGGGTCCTTGATTGCGCGGTACGCGGTTACCCAATATCCCTTGCTCATCTGAATCTCCTGGTTTTGCGGCGTGAAAGTAGTGGTCGCGTTGCAAAGCAACGACGCGGGAATTATGTCACTTCGAGCAACCTCCTACCCGATAGCCACCTCCCGCCGACTGTTTTGTGTCCCGCTGCATCGGCTGCGTGATCGGTTGACGCAAAATTGATCGAATCAATCGTTTTCATGATCGAATCAAAAAAAATACTTGCAAACGACTGAATCGATCATTATATTGACCGAATCGGTCGTTTATATTGAGCGAAACGCTCACGTTAACAGGCCTCGACCGTCTGCAAGTGGCCGAAGCGCCATGGCCTGCCATCAAGAAAAATCACGGAGACACAATTGAAGAAGCGTTCCTTCCAGGTCCTGGCCACATTGGGCGTACTCGGTGCGGCCACGACCAGCGCGCATGCGCAAAGCAGCGTTACTCTGTATGGATTGATCGACACGTCGCTCGTCTATTCGAACAGCCAGAAAGGCCACTCGAATCTCCAGATGTCGAGCGGCACCTTGTCTGGCAGCCGCTGGGGATTGCGCGGTCAGGAGGATCTGGGCGGCGGCCTGAGCGCGCTGTTTGTCCTCGAGAATGGTTTCAGCAGCACGGCCGGCACGCTCGGTCAGAACGGCCGTGAGTTCGGGCGCGCCGCTTATGTGGGTTTGAGCGGCGGTTTCGGTAAGGTGACAGCGGGGCGGCAGAACGACACCTCCGCGGATTTTCTCGGTGCACTGACGGCGGCCAATCAGTGGGCGGGCGGTCTTGGCGCGCATCCGGGCAATACGGACAACCTTTACGTGAATGAGCGGATTAGCAATAGCGTGAAGTTCACCAGTAACGACTATGCGGGCTTTCGCTTCAGCGGCTTGTACAGCTTTGGCGGCACCGCCGGCGACTTCTCGAATAACCGCGTCTGGGGGCTCGGCGCCACCTATGCGAACGGTCCGTTCGTGGTTGCGGCGTCCTATATGAACGCCACTACGCCGAACACCGGACTGTTCGACGGCACGGCCGGTACGGCGGCGATCTCGCCGAACAATACCCCGATCTACTCCGGCTACGCGTCCGCGCGTACGCTTCAGATCGCGGCGGTGGGCGGCGCGTACACGTTCGGGGCGGCCACCTTTGGGTTGATCTACTCGAACTCGAAGTTCAAGGATCTGGGGTCGGGCGCGGCGTCCGCACCCGTGGCGCGTTTTGCCGGCGATACCGCGACCTTCGATAACGTCGAAGCCAACTTTCGCTATCAACTGACGCCGGCCACGCTGCTCGGTGTGGCCTACAACTACACCCGTACGCACGGCGCCGGCGACGCGCACTACAACCAGGTGAACGCCGGCGCCGACTACTTCCTGTCGAAGCGCACCGACGTGTATCTCAGCGCCGGCTGGCAGGCGGCGAGCGGCATCGATTCGACCGGCCGCGCGGCAACCGCGGCGCTATGGCCGATTACGGCGTCGAGCACCTCGCATCAGTTCGTCACGGCGCTGGGCTTGCGTCACAAGTTCTGAACGATTCGAGCAGTCTGATTAAACAGGAAGGCCTCGAGCCACAACCTCGAGCCTTCCTTCGTAGAAGTGGAGTCGAGCATGACAGTCTTGTTCAAAGGGATCATTCCCGCCCTCATCACGCCGATGACGGCTTCGGAAGAGGTCGATGAAGCGGGTTTGCGCGCACTGATCGAACGCCTGATCGAGGCCGGTGTGCATGCGCTGTTCGTGCTCGGCACCAACGGCGAATTCATCGCGTTGAACGAAGCGGAGAAACTGCGGATCGCGAA
The DNA here is from genome assembly GCF_059567945.1 of Paraburkholderia sp. BGA-UO-ETr-F12. NCBI lineage: Bacteria > Pseudomonadati > Pseudomonadota > Betaproteobacteria > Burkholderiales > Burkholderiaceae > Paraburkholderia > Paraburkholderia sp. BGA-UO-ETr-F12. The sequence goes on from NZ_JCAQOZ010000056.1 coordinate 387,373, forward strand.
GATCGCCGTCGACCAGGCGCGCTCGCGCGTGCCGGTGATTGCCGGTACCGGCGCGTATGCCACGCGCGACGTGATCGATCTGAACAGCAAGATGCTCGACGTGGGCGTGGATGCGGTGTCGGTGATCACACCGTATTTCAACGGCGCGACGCAGCCGGAACTGTTCACGCACTATGAACGGATCGCGCGGGCCACCACCTTGCCGGTGATGCTCTACACGATCCCCGCGAAGGCCGGCATCACCTTGACCGTGGACACGGTGCGCCGCCTGGCCGAGATCCCCAACATTCGCGGTATCAAGGATAGCGGTGGGGATTTCGACCGTTTGCTGCAACTGATCAATCTGCGCCGCGACGATTTCGCGGTGTTCACCGGCACCGACTCGATGATTCTGTGGACCCTGATCGCAGGCGGCGACGGCGCGGTGGCCGCGACCACGAATGCGGTACCGGATGTCGTCACGTCGATCTGGAAGCACTTTCAGGCTGGCGATATCGCGGCCGCACGCAAGGCGCAGGAATCGCTGCGCGCGCTGCGTGACGCCTTCGCGCTCGGCACGATGCCGGTGGTGCTGAAGACCGCGGCGCAAATGCTCGGCATGCCGGCCGGTCCGGCGCGTTCACCCGCCCAGCCGCTCGATGCCAATGCCCGCGCCCGTCTCGAACAGGCGCTCGCGGTGTACCGCGACGCGTCACGTTAAAACACCTCGGCCACGCCGCTCTATCGCCAACCACTTACCGTCATGACCTCGACCTATCACTTCCAGACCGTCAAGCACATCGTGCACGGCGCGCACAGCCTTGACCTGCTGGCTGACAAACTTGCCTTGCTCGACACGCCGGTCAAACGCATTGCCTTGATTACCCAGCCCGCGATGGAGCAACTCGGTGTGATCGATCGCGTGACGGCCGCACTTGCGCAGAAAGATGTCGAAGTGCTGATCGTGCGCGATGTCGAAGCCGAGCCGACCATCGGCAACGTGGAAAGCGTGTTCAGCGAGCAGATCGCACCGTTCGCGCCGCACGCGATCCTGTCGATCGGCGGCGGCAGCGTGCTCGACGCGGCCAAACTGTTTGCCGTGCGCCTGACCAATGAGCAGCCGCTGCGCGAATGGCTCGGTATCGATCTGATCAGGAAACCGGGTGTGCCCTTGATCCTTGTGCCGACCACCGCCGGCACCGGTTCGGAAGTCACGCCCAATGCAATCGTCACGTTGCCGGACGAGGCCCTCAAGGTCGGCATCGTGAGCCGTCATCTGTTGCCGCAACTCGTGATTCTCGATGCGGCGCTGACGCTGAAATTGCCGAAAGCGATTACTGCGGCGACCGGCATGGACGCGTTCGTGCATTCGCTCGAATCGTACATCTCGACCAAGGCCAATCCGGTCAGCGATATGTTCGCGATGGAATCGATGCGGCTGATCGGCGCGAACATCGTCGAAGCGTACGAGCACGGCGAATCGATCAAGGCGCGTGAAGCCATGATGCTCGGCTCGATGTACGGCGGCCTCGCGTTGACGGCGGCCGGCACGGCCGCGGTGCATGCGCTCGCGTATCCGCTCGGCGGCATGTTCAATATCACGCACGGCGTGGCGAACGCGATGCTCTTGCCGCATGTGATGGCCTTCAATATGGATGCCTGTGCGGGCCGGCTCGCCGACGTCGCGCATGCGCTCTCGCTCTGCGCGCACGACGACAACGAAGAGGCCGCCGCGCGCAAGCTGATCGAGCGGATCAACGAGTGGACGGCGGCTGTCGATATTCCCCAGGATCTGCGCAAGTTCGGCGTCAGCGAAGACGACCTCGATGCGCTCGCGGTAGCGGCGGCGAAGGTCAAACGGCTGCTCGGCAACAACCCGAAACCGCTTTCGCTCGACGACATGAAGGCGATCTATCGCCGTCTGCTGCCATGAAGCCTGCACGCGAACGCCGCTTGCGGCTCCTGATCATCGGCGACGATCTGTCGGGCACAGCCGACTGCGCCGTGACAGGCGCGCGCCTCGGCTTGCGCAGCGTCGTGATGCTGGATGCACGCTCGGCTTCGGCGGCTGCAACGCGCGAAGCGAACGACCCGCACGATGTGACCGACGCGCTCGACGTGCTGGCTGTCGACGCCGATTCGCGCCGGCTGGATGCTACGTCGGCGGCGCACCGTCATGCTGACCTGTGGCGCGAACTGGGCTGCGCGCAGACGAAGCTCTACAAGAAAGTCGATTCGACGCTGCGCGGCAACTTCGCGGCGGAAGTGGCCGCGCTTGTGCCGCTCGCCGGCATGGCGATCGTGGCGCCGGCGTTTCCAGCCGCCGGCCGCACGACACGCGACGCACGCCAGTGGCTGAACGGCGTGGCGGTGGAAGACACAGAGGTATGGCGCAACGAAGGGATCGGTGGCGAAGCGAATCTTCCCGCGATGCTCGGGCAATACGACGTGCACGCGGTTGCGCTCACGCTGGCCGAGGTTCGGGCGGACAGCGCCCTGCTGGCCGAGCGGCTCGACACGCTGCGCGAGGCCGGGATTCAGGCCGTGGTGTGCGACAGCGAAACGGCGGACGACCTGCACCGGGTCGCCCGCGCGTCGGCAACGTTGCGCGGCGTGTTCTGGGTCGGCTCGGCAGGGCTCGCAGGCGATCTGATGTGCGCATTGAATCTGGCCGATGCGGTGCAGCTCGCCACACCGGCGCAGCACACGCCGGGTCAGCCGGTACTGACCGTGGTCGGCAGCATGTCGAGCATGTCCCACGCGCAGATCGAGCGGCTGAAAACAGAAGCGGGCAGCGCGCTGGTTGCGTTCGAAGTCGACACGCGGACGCTGCTCGCCGAGCCGCCCACGGAAGCGAATGCGAATCTTCCGCGCAAGGTGAGCGCAGCACTGCAACAGGGGCGCCACGTCGTCGTTTCACTGAGCCAGTCCGATCGCAGCAGCGTCGCCGACGGCCTGCTGTTCGCCCGGCGTCTCGCAGCATTGCTTGCGCCCACGCTGCCGTTCGCCGGCAGCGTGATCGCCACCGGCGGCGAGACCGCGCGTGCGTTGCTGTCCGCTGCCGGCATCGGCCAGTTGCGGATTGTCGAAGAAATCGAAAGCGGTGTGCCGCTGCTGCACGCGGATCACAACGGGCGCCGCCTTTACGTCGTTACCAAAGCCGGCGGTTTCGGCCATCCCGGCACGCTTCATGTTGCCTGGCGAAAACTCGCCGGCGTTCAACGCCTTGCCCTGCCTATCGAGGCCACCCTCAAAGGACTTACCACCATGACCTATCGTCCAGTTATCGGCATCACCATGGGCGATGCTGCCGGCGTCGGCCCCGAAATCGTCATGAAGGCGCTGGCCCATGCCTCCGTCTACGAACAGTGCCGACCGCTCGTGATCGGCGACGCCGCGCGTTTGCGCGATGCGGGCCAGCGCGCGGGCGTCGCGCTCGAAGTGCGCTCGATCGAGAGTCCCGCGGACGCCGGCTTCGAGTGCGGTGTGGTCGATTGCATCGATCTCGGCCTGATTCCGGCGGATCTGCCATACGGCAAGCTCTCGGCCATCGCGGGCGATGCGGCGTATCAGTACATCGCGCGCACGGTCAAACTGACCTCGGCCGGCGAACTGGACGCGATCTGCACGGCGCCGCTGAACAAGGAAGCGCTGCACGCAGGCGGCCACATTTTCCCCGGGCATACGGAGATGCTCGCGCATCTGACGGGTATCGACGAAGTGTCTATGATGCTCGTCGCGCCGAAGCTGCGTGTGATTCACGTGACGACGCACATCGGCCTGCTCGATGCGATTCGGCGCATTGAACCGGGACTCGTGCAACGGACCATCGAGCGCGCGCATGAAACGCTGGTGCGCGCCGGGATCGACAACCCGCGCATCGGCGTCTGCGGGATCAATCCGCATGCGGGCGAGAACGGCTTGTTCGGCTACGGCGAGGAAGAGGAAAAGATCATTCCGGCGGTGCAGGTGCTGCAGGCGCGCGGCTGGGACGTCGAAGGCCCGTTGCCCGCCGACACGCTGTTTTTCCGCGCCGGCCGCGGTGACTTCGATGTGGTGGTCGCGATGTATCACGACCAGGGCCACGGTCCGGTCAAGGTGATGGGCCTCGAGGCTGGCGTCAACGTGACTGTCGGTCTGCCGGTGATCCGCACCTCGGTTGATCACGGGACGGCCTTCGACATCGCCGGCAAGGGGATCGCCGACGAACGCAGCATGCTCGAGGCGCTGAAGCAGGCACTCGATCTCGCGACGCGGCACTCCGAGCAGGAAGCCTGAGCGCGGGCCGCAAACCGGTAACAACCGGCAACACCTTGCCGCTCGTGCGGTGGAAGCAGATTCTCGGCCGGCGAGAAGGCGGGGACACGCCCGGCGGCCGAATTTTCGATGCGAAGACGTCGTCAAAATACATTGGAGACACCATGGCAACTTTTAGCTACTGGGACACAGCGATCATCATCGGGATGGTCGTGCTCTACATCCTGCTGACCAGCTGGTTCAGCGTCCGGCTGCGCAGCCGCAATTCCGAGCAGTTCATGGTGGCGTCGCGCTCGATGCCGGCCATGGTCGTCGCGGTATTGCTGATGTCGGAGTTCATCGGCGCGAAGTCGACGATCGGCACCTCGCAGGAAGCGTTCAGCGCGGGTATCGCGGCGTCGTGGTCGGTGATCGCCGCGTCGATCGGCTTTCTGTTCTTTGGCCTGTTCATGGCCAAACGCCTCTACAGTTCGGGCGAATTCACGATCTCCGGTTTCATCGCAATGAAGTACGGCAAGCGTGCAAAGCTGGTCGTCTCCGCGATCATGATCTATGCGCTGTTCCTCGTGAACGTGGGCAACTATGTGAGCGGCGCGGCGGCGATTTCAACGGTGATGCGCATCAACCTGCCCACCGCCGCGGTGATCACGGCGATTGTCAGTACCGTGTATTTCGCCTGGGGCGGCTTGAAGAGCGTCGCGTACCTGACCGTCGTGCATAGCGCGGTCAAGCTGATCGGCATCGCGATTCTGGTGATCGTGGCGTGGCAAATGACCGGCGGCATCCAGCCGATGATGGCGCAGATGCCCGAGCATTACTTCACGTGGAACGGCTCGCTGAGCAACGGTACGATCGGCGCGTGGATCATCGGCACGGCCGGCGCGATCTTCTCGACCCAGTTCATCATTCAGGCGATTTCCGCGACCCGTTCGCCGGCGGCGGCGCGCAATGCCTCGCTGCTTGCCGCGGCGTTATGCGTGCCGATCTCGATCGCGCTGGGTTTTCTCGGCGTCGCGGCCAAGTTTCTGTTTCCCCACATCAAGAGCCTCTATGCGCTGCCGGTGTTCCTGCAGCATATGAATCCGCTGCTGGCCGGCGTGGTGACGACTTCGCTGGTGGCGTCGATTTTCGTCAGCGTGTGCACGGTGGCGCTTGCGATCGCATCGCTGGTGGTGAAGGACTTCTATGTGCCGCGTTACAACCCGACGCCAGACGTCGAATTGCGTATGACGCGCTGGATTTCGCTGGTGGTCGGACTCGTACCGCTCGTGTTCGTGCTGTTCGTTCCGCAGATTCTCGCGCTGTCGTTCTTCACGCGGGCGTTGCGGTTGACGGTCTCCGTGGTGGCCTTGATCGGCATCTATCTGCCATTCTTCAACAGCAGCCGTGGCGCAATGGCCGCGCTGATCATCGCAACGATCTCGACGACGGTCTGGTATCTGCTCGGCAATCCGTTCGGCATCGACAACATGTATGTGTCGCTGGTGACGCCGGCTATCGTAATCGTGCTGGAAAAGTTGCTGTTTCCGTCGGGTTCCAAGCCTGTCGGCGCGAGCGGCGAGCGGCTTCAGCATCGTGAATCACATTGAAGTGACGTATTCAGGAGAACCCCGGATGACTTCCATCCTCGCAGAGACCCCGGCCTCGACGGCGTGGGACAGCCACGTACGCGTGACCTACGCCGACGCGCAACGCCGCGAAGCGTATTTGCCGTCTCCATGCGTGCAGAATCACGCGGCCAATCTGCATGCGCTGCCTGATGGCGACCTGCTGTGTGTCTGGTTCGGCGGTACGCAGGAGGGCATTCCCGACGTGTCGGTCTACATGTCGCACTTGCGTGCGGGTACCGGCGTCTGGTCCGAGCCCGAGAAACTGTCGAACGACCCGACGCGCTCCGAGCAGAATCCCGTGCTGTTCACCGCGCCCGATGGCCGCTTGTGGCTGACTTATACCGCGCAGTTGTCCGGACATCAGAACACCGCGATTGTGCGGCGGCGCATCTCGTCCGACGGCGGGATGAGCTGGGGACCGATCGAAACGTTGTTCGATCGCGCGGGCACCTTCGTGCGCCAGCCGATCGTCGTGCTGCCGGACGGCGCGTGGTTGTGTCCGGTGTTTCTGTGCCGTACCGAACCCGGCGAGCGTTGGGTCGGCAACAACGATATCAGCGCCGTGCTCATTTCCGAGGACCAAGGACAGTCGTGGCGCGAATATGAGGTGCCCGATAGCGTGGGTTGCGTGCATATGAACGTACAGGTGCTCGCAGACGGCTCGTTGCTCGCGCTGTTCCGCAGCCGCTGGGCGGACTTCATATACGCGAGCCGCTCGAAAGATGGCCGCACGTGGAGCGCGCCGCAAGCGACCACGTTGCCGAACAACAATTCGTCGATCCAGTTCGTGTCGCTGAAAAATGGCCATCTCGCGCTGGTGTACAACGAGAGCGACGCGTCGCATGCCGCCGGGCGGCGCGCCTCGCTGTACGACGATATCGAAGACTCCGAAGACAGCGGCGCGTTGCGCGACCAGCGCGCGTCGGCACGCGGCAGCGCGTTCTGGGGCGCGCCGCGAAGCCCGATGTCACTGGCGATTTCCGAAGACGGCGGCCACAGTTGGACACGTCGGCGCACTCTGGAAATCGGCGACGGCTACTGCATGACGAACAACTCGGCCGAGCAGCGTAACCGCGAGTATTCGTATCCGTCGATTGTGCAATCCGCAGACGGCGCATTGCATATTGCTTTCACTTACTTCCGTCAACGGATCAAGTACGTGAGCGTTGACGAAACATGGGTGCGCGGTTGAAGTCGTAAGTCGGGCAGCAGGGGGGAACAGCCGGTTTTGAGCGAACCGGAAAGGGACGCGGCGTACGAATGGAAATTCGCTACACTAGGCACACTTTTTCGCGCGCTGCTGGCGCGCTGTCGCTTAACCGGTTCCTCCGATCCAAGATCATGAAAGTTGCGAAACGCCGCGAGGCGATGCTTCACGCTGTACTGGGCGGGATGACAGATGTCGGTACGCTGTGCGAGCACTTCGGCATGTCCGAGGCGACCGTGCGGCGGGACTTGCGGGCACTCGCGGACGACCGCCAGATCCTGCGCACTTATGGCGGCGCGGCAGCGGTCAGCGCGCATGAACCGGAAGCGTCACTCGACGAGCGCAGCGAGAGCTTTCGCGAGCAGAAGGATGCGATCGCGCGCGCCGCGCTCCTGCATGTCCAGGAGGACGACACGCTGTTTCTCGACGGCGGAACGACCACGGCGGCGCTGGCGCGGCAATTGATCGGGCATCGTTCGATTCACGTCGTGACCAATAACCTGCTGGTGGTCGGCGCGCTCGCCGCCAGCAAGGTGCGGGTGACGCTGATCGGCGGCGATATCCGCTCGTCGAGCATGAGTACGCTCGGGCCGCTCGCACAGCTTGCGCTGAGCCGCCTGAGTTTCGACAAGGCGTTTCTCGGCGCGGACGGCGTGACAGCAACGCGCGGCCTGTGTGAGGCGACGGCCGAGCAGGCGTATCTGAAGGAATGCGTGATCCGTCAGGCGGCCAGCGTGTTCGTGCTCGTCACCGCCGACAAGCTCGGCCGCGCCAGCCAGCAGCATTGGACGCCGCTCGAGCGCGACTGGACCTTGATCACCGATAACGCGGCTCAGCCGCAGGAACTGGCCTTGTTCGACGAACGGGGCGAGGTGACGGTGGAGACCGTGGCGGTTCGATAAGCGTTCGCGACGTCTCTCCGTGACCGTTTTTCAAGGAGAAGCGGAGTGACAGCGAAAGCAGATGGACAACGGCATGCGGTGGTGACGGGGGCGTCGTCGGGAATCGGCGAGGCGATCGTTCAACGTCTGCTGGAGGATGGGTGGCGTGTAACGGGCTTGTGCCGGACACCGGCAACGCATCAGGTCGAGCGCCTGACCATCGCTCCCGTCGACGTAACCGATTTTGCCGCGCTGGAGCCCGTGGTCGACGCTATCGGCGCTTGTGACGCGTTCGTGCATGCGGCAGGATTCATGCGCACGGCGCCGCTCGGCGAACTCGCCGCCGAAGACGGCACGGCGATGTGGCGAATTCATGTCGACGCAGCGGCATATCTTGCCAATGCGTTGTTGCCGAACCTGGCTGCAGGCGGCCGTATCGTGCTGATCGGCAGCCGGACCGCGAACGGCGCTGTCACCCGCAGCCAATACGCGGCGACCAAAGCGGCGCTGGTCGGCATGGCCCGCTCCTGGGCCGCCGAACTTGCTCCGCGCGGCATCACCGTTAATCTGGTGGCGCCAGGCGCCACCGATACCCCGCTGCTCAGCCATCCCGCGCGAGCCGGTACCCCGCCTAAATTGCCGCCGATCGGCCGCTTCGTTAAACCGTCGGAAGTGGCGGCGCTGACCGCCTTTCTGCTCGGCGCCGAAGCGGGCGCGATTACCGGGCAACAGATCGTGATGTGCGGAGGAGCGTCGCTCTAAGCGCGCATGACGTCGATCGAAGGCGCGTTGCCGGGCGGATTCGCGCCGCGCCTGATCACCCCATGCCAGCCGGCGCTAATTGACAAGCATCGCAGTCGGTTCCTCCGCACGAATCCCCTTGCGATACCGTCCAAGCCCCACGATTCCAATCAGCGACACGGCCGAAAGCACCGTGAAGAATAGCGCCAGCGGCAGCCACTCGCCCTTGTAATTCTGCGCGAGCATCGTGCCGATCAAAGGTGTCGTCCCGCCGGCAATCGTCGCGCACAGTTGATAGGCGATCGAAATGCCGGAGTACCGGACCTGCGTGGGAAATGCCGGCGTCATGAAGCCGGCGATGACGGCGTAGGTCGCGGACAGCACCACTACCGCGAGTGAGATGCCTGCCACGATCGCGGCGGGGTTTTGCGTCTTGACGAGCAGGAACATCGGGTAAGGCGTGAACATGGACACGAGAGCCGCCCAGGTCAGAAAGCGGGTTTCTCCAACGCGTTGGGCCAGCAGGGCTGAAATCGGTTGCGATGCCAGCTGGATGAGGGTGACGACAAACAGGCAATCGAGAATGAACGATTTCGACATGCCGAGATAACCGGTGACATACGAAATCATGAACGTGTTGGTGAAGAAGAATCCGGCGGAGCCGATCGTCGTGGCCATCGCCGCCATCACGATCGGATACCACGCGGTGCGCAGTACTTCCTTGACGGGCGACTTCAGCACCTCGCGATTCTTGCGAAGCTGCTCGAACTCGGGCGACTCCTTGACGCCGAGACGGATCGCCATGCCGATCAGCAACAGCACGAAGCTGGCCAGAAACGGCAGGCGCCAGCCCCAAGCCACGAAGCTGTCGTGATCGAGCGAGGTGACGAGCCTGAATGACACCAGCGAAAGAATCAAACCGACCGGGCTGCCCATCTGCGGCATGGACGCGAAGAACGTCTTGCGTCCCGCCGGTGCGTGCTCGCTGGCCATCAGCACCGCGCCGCCCCATTCGCCGCCCACGGCAATTCCCTGCAGAATCCGCAGCAGCACCAGCGAAACCGGCGCCCAGATGCCGATGCTGCTATAGCCCGGCAGCAGGCCGATGCCGGTCGTGGCGATCCCCATCAGGAACATGGTCAGCAGCAGCATCTTTTTGCGGCCGAGCTTGTCGCCGAGATGACCGAAAACGGCGCCGCTCAATGGGCGTGCAATGAAGCCGACGAAGAACGTGCCGAACGAGGCCATCGTACTGAGGAAGTGATTGCTGCTCGGGAAGAACACGTCGCCGAGAACGAGCGCGGCGGCCGTCGCATAGGTGTAGTAGTCGTAATACTCGACGGCCGTGCCGATAAAAGCAGCGGTGGCGGCGCGCACAGGCTGATGCGTCTGTTCAGAATGGGACATGGGGAATCCTGTTGACTAATGTTGGCCGGCCCTACCCGTTGCGGCCGTCGTCGAAGGCGCGCAGCAGGGCGTCACGGGCGATCAGGCGTTGCGCGTTATTGCGCTCCGGGTAGTCGATCCATATCGAGCCATCAGCGGCAGACGGATTCGCCTGCTGGGCGGTATGCGCGTCGATCAGCGCATGCGCCGCCCGCACGTCTTCCGTCGAGGGTGTCAGCGCACGGTGAATCGCCGGCACATGCTCGGCAAACACGACGCTTTTCGAAGCGAAGCCGAGTTGCGCGGAGATGTCCAGGTCCTGCTCGAGCACCTGTGCTGAGCGGTACGTACAGGGAAGGTCGATCGGCACGCAACCGGCCGCAACGCACTCGATCAGAAAGCGGCTGCGTGCGTAAAGCAGTTCGTTGCCGCGAGGCGTGCGGCGTGCGCCGAGATTTGCCGCGAGGTCCTCGACCGCGAGCATGCAGCACTTTATGCGTGCTCCCACGTGCAGTAGCGCGCCCAGATTGACCAGACCCTGCGCGGATTCGATAACTGGAACCACCTCCGTCGAGCCCGCCGGAATACCCAGCTTGCGCTCGATGACGGCGAGCGCATCGTCGAGCGCGGCCAGTTGGGCCGTGCTTTGCGCGTGCGGCAGAAAGATTGCCCGTGGCTTGCCGGGCATGATGCCTGCGAGATCGGCATGGCCGTCGTGTTCCAGTGTGTTGATCCGTACCGAGCCGAATATGCCGGCGCCGGCTGCTTCGCGCAGCAGCATGACAATGCGCTCGCGTGCTTGAGGCCGCTCCTGTGGCGAGGTCATCTCTTCGAGGTCGGCGACCACGGCGTCGGCGCCGCTGCGCAGCGCAGCGGCGTGGGCCGCCGCATTGTTGCCGGGTACTAAGAGCCATGTACGCCGCACGCCCGGCGCACGCACCGCTTGACGGGTGTTCATGCGGCTTGTCCGGCGCGTGCCAGCATCGCGTGAAGCAGTACGTCCGTGCCCCGTCTGACGTCTTCCGGCAACGCGTCTTCTGCTTCGTTATGACTCAGACCGTCGACACAGGGAATAAAGATCATCGCCGTCGGACAATGTTTGGCGAGATGGATCGCATCGTGCCCGGCGCCGCTGATGATGCGCTGATGCGGATAATCCAGCGCCTCCACCGCGTTGCTGACAGCCGCAATGCACTGCGGGTCGAACGGCGTGGCAGGGCTGACCCAGTGCTGTCCAATTTCGACCGTGAGGCGGCGGCGCTTCGCAATCGCGTCGAAGCGTTCGCGCAGCGCTGTTTCCATGTCGCCGATGAGTGCGTCGTCCGGGTGCCGCAGGTCCACGGTGAAGGTCAGGTCGGCGGCAATGGTGTTGCGCGAGGCGTTGCGTATCTGCAATTCGCCGATGGTGGCGAGGCCCAGCGGGAAGAACTCCGCTGCGATGCGCTCCAGTTCCGCAGCCATTTCCGCGCTCGCGAACAGCGCATCGCGGCGGTACTGCATCGGCGTCGTGCCCGCATGCGCGGCCTGGCCACGCACGTGCACGTCGAGCCAGCGAATCGCCTGGCCACCTGTCACGACGCCGATCGGCACGCCGCTCTCCTCGAGCACGGGCCCCTGTTCGATGTGCGCTTCGAAATAGGCGTCGAAGACGATGCCGGGCACGGCGCGCGTGCCGGCGTAGCCGGTGGTTTGCAATGCCTGTTCGACCGAGGTGCCGCTGGCGTCGCGCGTGTTCAACGCCTGGGCGAGCGGCATGACGCCGGTGAAGGCCGCCGATCCGAGCATGGCCGGCGTGAAGCGCGCGCCTTCCTCGTTGGTCCATACGACGATCTCGATGGGCTTTTCGGTTTGAATGTCCGCATCGTTCAGCGTGCGTACGACTTCGAGCGCGGCGAGCACGCCGTAGACTCCGTCGAAGCGGCCACCTTCCGGCTGGGTGTCGAGGTGGCTTCCGCTCGCGACGGGTGCCGCGTCGTTGCGTTTGCCGGCACGCCGCGCGAAGAGATTGCCCACCTGATCGACCGACAACGTAAGCCCGGCTTCGACGCACCATTGCGAAAAAAGCGCCCGGCCGGCCGCGTCCTGCTCAGTCAGCGCGAGGCGCCGCACACCGCCCGCGGGCGTGGCGCCGACAGCGGCCATGTTCATCAGGCTCGTCCAGAGTCGCTCACCATTGATTTTTAGCATCACATACTCCTGAAGCCGCGGCGCAATCGCCACGTCGGGTTCGTCGTGATGCCTTTATCGGTAATCAAAAATGATAAGTCTAATTTCTAATTCTAATCCTCAGTATAATTTTCGTGGATGATGTGAACAGTGAGGCTCATCGTGAGCAAAGACCGCCCGGACACTTACCTGAACGACCGCCTTGACTGGAACCTGCTGCGCACTTTTCTCGCCATTGCGAAAGAGGGCAGCGTGAGTCGCGCGGCAACGCGTTTGCATCTGACGCAGCCTGCCGTGAGCCAGGCGTTGCGCCGTCTTGAGGAGCAGTTGGGGTTGCGCCTCGTAGACCGCCACGGTCCGCGTATCGAGGTCACGCAGGCCGGTATCGAAGTGAAACAGATTGCTGAAGACGTGTACGGCACGATCTCGCGCCTGTCGCTTGCCGAGGTGGATCGCGATCACGATATCTCCGGCATGGTGCGCGTGAGTACCGTCAGCGGCATCGATTTTCCGGCTTACGACACGTTTCTTGCGGAGTTCCATCGCACGTATCCGCGCATCGAACTCGAAAGCCAGGAAATGCGCAGCGCCGACGTGGTGAACAGCCTCCAGCAAAAGTCCGCAACGCTGGGACTGACGCCGCGGCGCGCGTTGCCCAAGCGGATCGACAGCCGTGTGTTTTTGCGGCAACGGTATGCACTTTTCTGCGGACGTCATCATCCGCTCTTTGGACGCAGCGACATTCAGCTGGCCGACCTGGCCGGCGAAAAATTCGTCTCTTTCACCGGCGACAAGGTGGGCGACCACATGTCGCCACTCACATTCTTTCGTGACGAGATGGGTTTTACGGGGCGCGTGGTCGGCTCATCGTCGAGCATGACCGAGGTGCGGCGTTTCATCTTCGCGGGCTTCGGCATTGGTTGCCTGCCGGAACACGTGGTGCGCGACGACATCGCTCAGGGCCGCTTGCAAAGGCTGCCGCCGGACGGCGGCGTGGCCGACCTCGATATCTACATGCTGTGGTCACAGGACCGCAAGCTGAGCACGGCCGAAGCCGCGTTTATCGATGCGTTGAATGTGTTCATAGACGGCCAGACGGAAGCCGCCGAACTTTAGCGCTTCGTCTGGCAGCCGAACCCAATAACCGTGGTCGACGACCGTTCGATAACCGCGCTCAATAACCGCGCGTGACGTCGACCAGGTTATGCAGCGGTTCGCCGCGGATCAGCCTGCGTGCGTTGTGCGCCACTTGCGCGCCGATCGTCGCCGAGCTTGCGACCGACGCCATGTGAGGCGTCACGATCAGATTCGGCGCGCGCCATAAATGATCTTCAGGCGGTAACGGTTCGGTCGGGAACACGTCGACGATCGCACCGCCGATCTGTCCGCCCGTGAGTGCCGCGATCAGATCCGCTGGCACCAGATGCTCGCCGCGGCCAACGTGAATCAGTTTCGCGCCCGGCCGCAGGTGTTCAAAGGTATTCGCGTTGAGAATCCAGCGGGTTTCGGGCGTGAGAGGCAGAAGGCACACGAGGATGTCGGTCCCCTCGAGAAATGGCTTGAATTGCTCGGGACCGGCGAAGGTCGTTACGCCGGGAAGCTCACGGGGCTTACGCGCCCAGCCGCGCACCGCGAAACCGAAACGCTGCAGGTCCGTCGCGACGCGGCTGCCGATTTCGCCCAGTCCCATGATGCCCACCGCGCATTCGGACGCATCGCGCTGGTCGTGGCGAAACCAGCGGTCGAGACGCTGATTGGCGAGCACGCGGTCGAGCTGACGATGAAAGTGCAGCACGCCCCACGTAACGAATTCGCTCATTCCGCGTGCGTGTTGCGGATCGACGACCCGGCATAACGGCACGGCAGGCAGGGCAGGGTCCGACAGAATGTTGTCGACGCCCGCGGCGATGCTATGCACGAGCCGCAGTTTCGGCAGCGCTGCCAGCGCGCCGGCCGGTGGATTCCAGCACACGGCGATTTCCGCATCGCCGGCGGATTGCTCGCCGTGCATCACGACGTCGAGGTCGGGAGCCGCGTCCTGAATCGGCTGCACCAGATGTGACATGTCGTAGTCACGGCTCATCAGAACAAGTTTGGTCATTGCGTTGAATCGAAATGCGGGCCTAGTTGCGGTAGTCGGATTGCGGATCGTCGATCAGCCGTAATGCCGCGCGCCACGCCAGCTCCGCAATTTCCGCGGAGTCTGCGCGGGAAAACTGGCTCGCGGTCAACTCGCACACTTCCCGCGGTGGAATGCGCAGCGCGCTGCCGCCGGCCAGCGCCTGAATTTGCGCCTGACAGGCCCGCTCGAGGAAATAGATCTCGTGGAAGGCTTCGGCTGCCGTGGCGCCGGCCGCCAGCAGGCCGTGATTGCGCAGAATCATCGCCTTGCAGGAGCCGAGATCGCGCACCAGACGCTCGCGCTCGCCGAGTTCGAGCGCGATGCCTTCGTAGTCGTGGTAAGCGAGCTTGCCGTAGAACTTCAACGCATGCTGACTGATCGGCAGCAGTCCCTGTTCTTGCGCCGATACCGCTGTGCCGGCAGCCGTATGCGTATGGATCACGAAATGCAGGTCGTCGCGCGCGGCGTGAATGGCGGAATGAATCGTGAACCCGGCGGCGTTCACGCGAAACAGCGCGGGCTCGCTGCGCGCGCGTTCGTCGATGACGTTGCCGAGATGATCGATCTTCACGAGGTCCGACGCGCGCATCTCATGGAACAGCACGCCATAGCGGTTGATCAGAAATGCCGGCGGCTCGCCCGGCGAGCCGGATAGGCGCGCCGTGATATGCGTGTCGATCATGTCGGTCATGCGGAAGTGCGCGGCCAGCCGGTACAGCGCCGCCAGTTCCTCCCGTACCTGCTGTTCGGTGCCCAGCGGCGCCTGTTTGTCGCTTATGCGATCGGATGTTGGCGTGGATTGCATTGCAGAAGTCTCCGAAAGTCTCACTTGCTGTATGTGGCTGGATCGCTATATGTCGCGCACGTAGTGTTCGTTAGCGTGCCAGTATCCGTCAATTTCATTGTTCTAATGCTGATCATTAGCGGCGCGAATATTTGCCGGCATGAAGCATTGCAGAACCTCGTGGACCGGTTCTTTGGCGTTAAGCCGGGCAAGGATCGTGGGCTCCGCGCGATCGGACGCGAGCGCGAGGTCGATCACCGCGGCGAGTGCCGGTGCGGGCGCGAACAGCACGCCGTTGTCATCGGCCAGCACGATGTCGCCCGGGCGCACCATGATCCCGCCGCACACCACCGGTTCGTTGAACAGACTCGACGCCGTGTCGCGTTTCTTGGTCGTCAGTAAAGAGGTGCCTCGCGCGAATACGGGCAGCCCCGTGCCGCGTAGTTCGATGAGATCGGTCACCACGCCGTCGACGATCACGCCGCGCGCGCCGGCGTTGAGCGCCGCGCATGCCGTGACCGCACCGACCGGCGCATGCGTGTGGTCACCGTTCATGTCGATCACCAGCACGTCGCCAGGTTTTAGTTGCGACAGCGCACGGTTCACGGCAATGGCGTCGGGCGACAGCAGCTTGAGCGTCACCGCGCGGCCGATCACCTTCACGTTGGGGACCATCGCGCGCAGGCGATGATTCGCGAAGCCGTTCTCCAGAAAATGCCCGAGCGTCGGGAAGCTGACGGCTTCAAGGCTGCGCAGCAACGATGATTCCGCGGTGGCTGGCATGAGCGAGATCTTTTCCGTTTCCATAACAGGCTCCATAGCAGGCCTTCACGAAAGGCTCGCCGTGGCGGCACGGGCGCGCGCCGTCGACGAGATATCGCGGCGCAGCGTCTCCGTGAGCAGCAGGAGCGCGATGACCGAGACGGCCGCCGAGCCCATCATGTACCACGCTACCGACGAACCGCGGCCGGTGGCGGACAGCAGTGCCGTGGTGACAATCGGCGTAGCCGCGCTGCCGAGCAGTCCGGACAGCATATAGCTCACCGAGAGACCGGAGTAGCGCACCTCGGTACCGAACAACTCGGCGAGGAAGGTGGCGATAGGGCCGTAGTTGGCCGCAAAGGCGGTCATCATCAGCAGATAGCCGAGCAATGCAAACGAAAATTCGCGCGTATCCAGCAGCCAGAAAAGCGGAAAAGCGAGCAGGGCTTCCGCGACGATGCCGCCGATAATCACCGGCTTGCGGCCCACGATATCGGAGAGCTTGCCGAACGCCGGCAACAACACGATACAGAGCGCGCAGGCAATCAAGGCAATCGAGAGCATCGCGTTACGCGAAAAGCCCAGCGTCTGCGTGCCGTAGGTAAGCCCGAAGGCAACGATCAGGTTGAACGAGGTACCCGTCGACATGGTCGCGATGCCGCCGAGCAGAACCTGCTTCCAGTAGCGCGTGAGTACTTCGGCGATCGGCAGTTTGACCTGAGCGTCCGCTTCCTTGACCTTGCGAAAAGACGGCGTCTCCGATGTATTCAGGCGGATATACAGACCGACCCCCACGAGCAACGCGCTCGCGAGAAACGGAATACGCCAGCCCCACGAAAGCAGGGCTTCGTTAGACAGCATGGCATTGCTGACCAGAAACGCCAGATTGGCGATCAGGGTGCCGGCGGGCACACCGATCTGCACCCACGAACCATACAGTCCACGCTTGTTGGCCGGAGCGTGTTCCACCGCCATCAGCACGGCGCCGCCCCACTCGCCGCCGAGCGCGAGACCCTGGATGACGCGCAAGGTGAGCAGCAGAATGGGCGCCCAGATTCCGATCGACGCGTAGTTCGGCAGCAGGCCAATCGAGAACGTCGCAACGCCCATGATGATGAGCGAGACCAGCAGCATGGCCTTGCGCCCGAGACGGTCGCCGAAATGCCCGAACAGCGCGGCGCCGACAATTCGCGCCAGATAGGCGGAGGCGAACGTGCCGAACGCCAGCAAGGTGCCGACGAGAGGCACAAAGCCGGGAAAGAACACCTTGTTGAAGACGAGCGCCGAGGCGGTAGCGAAAACGAACAGGTCATACCACTCGACGGTCGTGCCGATCACACTCGCTACGGCGATCCGGTTCATGTTGGCGGGGGCGCTGTCCGAAGGCGGTGGTGGCTCCGCGGGGCGATAGGACGTCATGGGTTTCTCCTTGGGGCATGGCGGTTGCAGTGGATGAACGCAGCCATTGCGCGCATGGCCTGGTGCCTTTATCGGAAGCCAAAAACAATAAGTACAAGTCTGTTTTCTAATCCTTTGTATTAATGCCGCGAATGATCGCAGGGTGGTCTCGTCCTGTGCATAGAACGGTACCGTGCTATGCACACTAATTTGTAATGGAACTGAATGAAAACGCAGCTCAAGAAGGGAACCCTCGACATGTGCGTGTTGGCTGTCCTTGCCGGCGGCGACAGCTACGCCTACGAGCTCGTCTCGACGCTCTCGGAAACCATGGAAATCAGCGAGGGCACGATCTACCCGCTGATGCGCCGCTTGCAAGCCGAGGCATGGGTGTCGACGTATTTCGTGGAGTCCAGCTCGGGGCCGCCGCGCAAGTATTACTCGCTGACAGCGGCGGGCCGTAACAGTCTGGCGGAGATGCGAAGCGAATGGCGCAGTTTTGTCGATGAAGTCAATGGCGTGCTGGCCTTGTCCGGTACGTCCTCAGGAACAGGGGAAAAGCGATGACGCAGGACGCATTCATCCAGCAATCGCGCCACGAACTGCGGAGTCTGCCGAAGCAGGTGGTCGACGAAATCGTCGCCGACTACATTCGATACCACGTTCGATGCACTTTCGTGAAAAGGAAGCGGTCATGAACTTGCGCTATTCAGGCAGTACGGCAATCCCGGCATACCCGCGACCTGCGTGCGGGCTGACCTGTCCATACAGCCGCGTGGTCAGTGTCCGGAGTGTGGCCGGCTGGCTTGCGGAGGGATTCCGTATCGCTCGCAAGAATCCGGTGCTATGGCTTGCGGCGATTCTCACGTGGCGCGCGCGGGCGGGCGCTGCCGAGGCTGGTCTTATCAACGATATGATGGAGTTGCGTCTGATCATCGAGCCGAACGCCGCGAGGCTTGCCGCCAAACGCGCGACCGCTGACGGAACCGCGAGGGGCGCACTCGCGCCTCGTTTCTGAACATCGCAAGGACACACATGACACAGCTATTCGATCTGAGCGGCCGCACGGCGCTCGTTACCGGCTCGGCGCGCGGCATCGGCTTCGCGCTCGCCGAGGGGCTGGCCGCGGCCGGTGCGAACGTCATTCTGAATGGCACGCGCGCCGATACGGTTGCGCAGGCGGCCACCCGTCTGAGCGACAAGGGTTTCAATGCGCAAGGCCGCGCGTTCGACGTGACCGACGAACAGGCGGTTGCCGAGGCATTCGCGCAGTGGGATAAGGACGGCGTGCAGATCGATATCGTGATCAACAACGCCGGCATCCAGTTTCGCAAGCCGCTCGTCGAACTGGCATTGAGCGACTGGCAGCGCGTGATCGACACCAATCTGACAAGCGCGTTCATCGTCGCGAAGCAGGCCGCACGCCGCATGATTGCGCGCGGCACGGGCGGCAAGATCATCAACATCGGCTCACTCACGAGCGAGGCCGGACGCGCGACGGTCGGCGCCTATACGGCGGCGAAGGGCGGCATCAAGATGCTGACCCGTGCGATGAGCGCCGAGTGGGCGGGCTCGAACATTCAGGCGAACGCGATCGGGCCGGGCTACATCCTGACCGACATGAACAAGCCGCTGATCGAGAATGCCGCTTTCGACGCATGGGTCAAGAGCAGCAATCCTTCGCAACGCTGGGGCAAACCGGAAGAACTCGTCGGCACGGCGGTGTATCTGGCTTCGGCGGCGTCGAGCTATGTGAACGGGCAGATCATTTACGTCGACGGGGGCTGGCTGGCCGTTCTTTAGATACCGATTCGCGCAAGTAGAGAAAATCGGGTCGTCATTGGCCGCCTCGACAATCGACATCCTGGTTTCCTACAAACCGCGGTCACTCAGCGAACTATGAAGGCCTGACACACATCGCGGTCTTAGTCGCATGCAGCGAGGTCCGATCGCGGCTCGCGAGCCTGGTGGACAGCACGGCTGCTCACGTGCAGCCGGTGAAGCGCATGAGACCAAACGTAAAACCGCGCCTAGCCCGCCGTATGTACCTGGAACATGGCTGGCAGGCTCGCACTGAGTTCGGACATGCCGAGCAGCAGCAAGGCCCCGCAAAGCAATAGAACGAGCGGGTTGATTCGGGTACTGAGCAGCGTTACGACTGAAGCAATCGCAATCGCTTTGGCCGGAAGGCCGCCGTCCAGCGACTTAAGCAGAACCCATCCGGCGGCGAGAATCATGCCGGAGGCGACGGGGCGCAACCCACGCTCGAGCGCCAGTTGCCAGGCCGCGCCCTGATAGCGTGCCCAGACGTGGGTTACCCCGTAGATCAGGAAGCCGGTGGGCGCGAGCAAGGCCAGCGTGGCCACCACGGCGCCCCAGAACCCGGCGATCTGCCAGCCGATCAACGTGGCCAGCAGCGAGCCCGGGCCCGGCGCCATGCGTGAAATCGCGAAGTCGACACCGAACTGCGCATGTGTCATCCATCCGTGCACGTCGACAACCTGCCGTTGAATATCGGCGATGATGGCCTGGCCGCCGCCTATCGTTACCAACGACAAGGGCGCAAAAACAGCGGCAAGCTGTAGAAGAGCGCGATTCGACATAGCTATGCTTTGCGTAGTCTGATGTATTCGACCAGCACGCTCAGACCGCCCGCGCCTATCACGACCCACACCAGCGGCAGCCGCAATATGCCGACCGCGACGAAGGTGCCCGCGAGAAAGAGCAGAGGGAGGAGTTTGCGTGGCACTCGCAGCGCGGTCGTCACGCCCATCGACAACGACAGGCCGGTGGCCGCCGCGGCCGCACCGGCGAGCAGGATGTGAGCGAGCGGGAAGTGCAGCAGATGCTCGAAAACCGTGCCGAGAACAATAATCAGAATGGCGGGCGGAACGATGATGCCGGTGACGGCCAGCAACGCGCCGCGCCAGCCGAGCAGACGGTGGCCGATCCAGATCGCCATATTCTTGACGTTGATGCCAGGCAGCGCCTGCGAGATGGCGAGGCCGTTCAGAAAGTCTTCTTCGCCGATCCAGTCGCGATCCTGGACGAATTCGCGCAGCAGCCAGCCGCTCAACCCGCCACCAAAACTGGTGAGCCCGATGCGGCTGAATATAAGGAAAAGCCCGGTGAGGGTAGGCGGTCGACTCGTGTTGGCAATTTGTTGGGACATCGAATCTTCCAGTCAGATTGACGGTTGACGGGCGAGATGAATGTTTTGCCAGGGCTTGCCCGTTGCCGTACGCGCTGAAAAATTATATCAACGGCGAGTCTCTTTCTGGACGGCATCTTCAGGGTGAATCAATCCTGGTCTCTCAACGTGTGAGAGTTCGCAGGCAATTCTCGCAACCACAGTATTCTCGCGATCAGGTGTGCGATGTCGTTCATCGCGTATCCCGACCGCGTCAACCTGTCGGCGGCCGCTGGGCTGATCCGCGATGACCTGCATCTCACCAATACCGACGTCGGCCTCGTATTCGCCGTGTGAGCGGCCTGCTGTTTCACGACAATACGACCGCCTTTACCGGCTTTGAGCGACTTCCTCAGCCGCGGTCCGGCCCCGATTATCCTGGTTATTCCGATGATTCGACCTGCCGAGGGCATTTTTGACCAAGACGGCGTCCCATGAGACTGAGTATGCTGGGCGTCATCAGTCATTTCCTGCGGGGACTTCAAGGTGGCGCACTATCTTTGCCATGAGCAGCCGGACCTGCTCGAGTTCGAAACGAGCGTGATCGCCTCGCGCCCCGGCGCGGTCGTGCTCGGGCGCACGGCCTTGCATCCGGGCGGCGGCGGCCAGGTGTCGGACGCGGCGGTGCTGACACACGCGCAAGGCGTCGCGCACATTACCGGCGTGGCGCCGGAAGGCGGCATGCTGTGGCATCTGCTCGACGAGCCGCTCGAACTGAATGGCGACGTGCACGTGGCCGTCGACGCGGCCCGGCGTGCCACCGTCGCCCAGCTTCATACCGCCACACATATTCTTAACGCTCTCGTCTATCAGCGCTTCGCCGGGGCGCTCGTGACCGGCGCGCAGATCAATGCCGACGGCACTGCCCGGATGGATTTCGATCTGCCCGAAGCGGACAACGACGCGCTGCGCCTGCTGGAGGAACCTGTCAACGAGGTGATCCGCAGCGCCATGGATGTGCGAACCTATTACGTCAGCGCAGCGGAAGCGAAGTCGACGCAGGGTCTGATCCGCAGCCTCTCGGTGGCGCCCCCGCCGACCTCCGACGGCACCGTGCGAATCGTCGAAATCGGCGACCTGGACCGGCAGGCCTGCGGCGGCACGCATCTGACCAATACGGCGCAATCGAGACCGATCCGCATCGTGAAGATCGAGAACAAGGGGCGTCGCAATCGCCGGGTCAGAATAGAATTGGTGTAACAGGCATTCCGGAGCGTTGAGAGCGGCCATGGACACATCGGACAAAGGCGAACCAGAGGTAGTGTGCTGGCGGGACGGCGCGCTGGACGGCGCCTGTCTCGCGATCGCGCGCTACGGCGATCACAAATTCGATCGGCATCTGCATGACGAACTCGTGATCGTCATGACGCAAAGCGGCGCGGGGCAATGTCATACGCGTACCGGCACCGACGTCGCGGGACCCGGCAGCGTGCTCGTGTTCGGCCCCGGCGAGTATCACAGCGGGGAGGTGTGGGAAGGCCGCGAATGGAACTATCGCGCCATCTATCTCGACATGGAAGGGCTGGGGGCACTAGGCGCGGTGTTCTCGCCCGATTCGCGTGACGACACACCGCTGCTGATTCCACCAGGGCTCTACCAGGACGCGCATCTTGCCGGTCTGCTGACCAAGGCGCATGCCAGTCTCGACGAACACGGTTCGGTCCCGATGATGGAGCGGCAGGCGAACTGGTGGGCCGCGATGGGAATGCTGGTCGGGCGCTATGGGCAATCGCGGCACGAACTCGGCGAGGGTCGCCGCGAAGCCCGCAAGATGGCGCAAGTGCGCGAATACGTCGCCGCCAACTATGAGCGCGATATCCCGGTCGACGAACTGGCGGAACTGGTGGGGCTAAGCCGTTATTACCTGACGCGCGCGTTCTGCAAGGAATTTGGACTGCCACCGCACGCCTATGCGACGCAGGTGCGGCTGCTCGCCGCCAGACGCATGCTTGCGGCGGGAGAGAACGCGGCAACGGCCGCGGCGGCCGTGGGGTTTTACGATCAAAGCCATCTCAACCGGCTTTTCAAACGGGCCTATGGGATCACGCCGGGGACGTATGCGGCGCTAAAGCCTGGACATTAGGGCGGACGCGCGTTGCCGGCATCCTGCACCGCAAGCTTTAATCAGGCAGCGCGACGTCTTCGATCAGCGCCGACTGTACGGCGCGAATCCTGCGATCGACGAAGTAGCCGCCGCCTTCCGTGTAGCGCAGATAAAGCCGGCTGCACAACGTGCACTGCCAGACAGCGCAGCGGTTATACGGGAAGTATCGCGGCGCGATGGGAGCGTCGGCCGACCAGTAGTTCGTCTTGCCCGGCAGGTACTCGCTGAACGTGGGTTCCGGATCGTCTTGCGGCGCGAGCGTGCCGACTTCCTCGAACTGCGTTTCGTCGAGTGACAGCGGCTGAGATTGCCAGCCGTCCAGCGGTGTCCTCGTACACGAGCATGGCGCGGCGGCGCGCTCTTCTGCACTTTGTGCGAGTTCAAGGAGCGTTGCAGCGTTCAGATATTCCGCCATGGAGCACACAATTCCTGCAAGGTTGAGCCGATGATACGGCGCGCGACGCGTGGGACGCGGCCGTATCCTCAGCATCATGCCCGCTCCCGTGCCGTGCGTGAAGTCAGTTGTTCATCATCCGGTCGCGCTGCGGCACGACCCACGAACGGTCGAACGATCCATTCGCGATCGATTTCAATGCCGCGGTTTCTTTCGCATGCTGCCGTCGCGCGCCTTCGATCACCGCTTCGACGTCCGCAGGCGAGATCGCGAGCAAACCGTCCTCATCGCCCACGATGAGATCGCCCGGATGAACCACCATTCCACCGACCGTGACCGGCACGTTGATTTCGCCCGGTCCGTTCTTGTACGGTCCGCGATGCGTCACGCCACGTGCGTACACCGGGAAGTCGCGCTGACGCAGCGCGCCGACGTCGCGGATCGCCCCGTCGATCACGAGCCCCTGCACGCCCAGGCTCTCCGCGAAGCTGGCCATGATCTCGCCCATTAGCGCTTGAGTCAGTTCGCCGGCGCCGTCGATGACCAGCACGTCGCCCGGCCGGCAAAAGTCGAACGCGCGGTGAATCGCGAGGTTGTCGCCGGGGCGGGTGTGGACCGTGACCGCGGTGCCGGCCATCGGCCTCGGCTGGTGATACGGCCGCAAGCCGACCATGCCGCTAGCTCGCGCCATGTTGTCGCTGAGCAGCGAAACCGCCAGTTCACGCAACGCGTCGAGCGTGGCCGGATTGGCCTGGGGCGCGGATGCGTACTCGCGCCAACCGATGGGATTGATTGCGGAATTCATACTGTTGCCCCCTGTGTGGCGAATTGCTGTTCGAGTTGACGCGACAGCCGCGGGTACACCGCGCGGGCGTTGTCTTCGTAGATACGTTGACGATCCGCGGCACTGAGCCATTCGATTGCGTCGATGTAGCGCCGCGTGTCGTCGTAGTAGTGGCCGGTTTCCGGATCGATACCCTGAACCGCGCCGATGGTTTCCGACGCGAACAGAATGTTCTCGACAGGAATCACCCTGGCGAGCAGTTCCGCACCGGGCTGGTGATACACGCAGGTGTCGAAGAACACGTTCTTCATCAGGTACTCGCTGAGCAACGGCCGCTTCATGTCCTGCGCGAGTCCGCGGTAGCGCCCCCAGTGATAAGGCACCGCGCCGCCGCCGTGCGGAATGATGAAGCGCAGAGTCGGGAAGTCGGCGAACAGATCGCCCTGCAGCAACTGCATGAACGCGGACGTGTCGCCATTGATGTAATGCGCGCCCGTCGCATGAAAATTCGGGTTGCACGACGAGGACACGTGAATCATCGCCGGCACGTCGAGGTCCACCATCGCTTCATAGAGCGGATACCAGGAGCGGTCCGTGAGCGGCAGTCCCGACCAGTGTCCACCGGACGGGTCCGGATTCAGATTGCAGCCGACGAAGCCCAGCTCTTCCACGCAACGCCGCAATTCGGCGATGCAATTGGCTGGGGCCACGCCTGGCGCCTGCGGCAACTGGCACACACCGACAAAGTTGCGCGGAAACAGCGACACCACGCGATGAATGAGGTCGTTGGATTCGCTCGACCAGACCGCGTTGGCCTCGGCCGAAGCGAGATGGTGACCCATGCCGGCGGCGCGCGGCGAAAAAATCGTGAGGTCGGTGTCGCGTTCGCGCTGGATGCGGATCTGGCCGGTTTCGATGCTCTCGCGAATTTCGTCGTCGGTAATCGTGGGACGCGGTGGCGGTGAAGCGCCGTCTTTCAGCGCGGCGATCTGCTGCGCGCGCCAGGCCTCGTGCTGCGGCGGCGAGGTGGTGTAGTGACCGTGGCAATCGATAATCATGATATTGAAAACCCGTTGGGTGTGCTTGTGAATGCTTGCATCAGGTGCGGGCCGCCGGGTCGCCGGCCGCCGGATCGCCGGCCGCGAGCGAGGTGCTTTCATCTTCGGCCGGCGCGACGCGCATTACGAGTGCAATGATCGTCGCCACCACCAGAAACGCGGCGATGGTCAGCAGGGCCAGCTTGAAGTTGCCGGTCGCATTGCGCACCAGGCCGATGCTCCAGGGGCCGACCAGGCCGCCGAACTGTGCGACGGTGTTGATCAGCGCAATCGTCGCGGCGCCCGCGGCGCCGGTTCTGAACGACGACGCCAGACTCCAGAACAGTGGATTGCCCGCATAGATGAACAGGCCGGTCAGACACAGCAGGGCATACGCGATCACGGGATTCGGCGCGTAAGCGCTGCCGGCGATCGCCAGCGCGCTCATGCCGTACACAAAGGCGAGATGCTTCTTGCGGTCGCCGGTGCGGTCGGAACTGCGGCTGATCAGGAAGGTGCCCAATACGCCGAGCAGCGGCGGCGCGGCGGACAGAAAACCGACTTCGATATTGCTCAGATGACCGAGGCTCTTGACGATCTGCGGCAGCCAGAGGAACAGGCCATAGATGCCGACCAGCGCGCAGCCGAACAGACACGCGAGACTCCAGACGCGAATGTCGCTCGCCACGCGCAGCAGCGGAAAATGGGTGTTGCCGCCCACCGTCTCGCGTTCGGCGGCGAGCGTCGCTTCGAGCCAATGTTTTTCTTCGTCGGAGAGCCAGTTGGCATCGGCCGGACGTTCGGTCATGATGCGCAGCGTCAGCAGACCCAGCGCCATCGCCGGGAGGCCTTCGAGAATGAACATCCACTGCCATCCCTGCAAGCCGAACACGCCGTTGGCGTAAGTCATCAAGGTTGTCGAGAGCGGACCGCCCAGCACCGCCGAAAACGAACCGGCGATGATGTAGCCGCCCACCGCGCGGGCACGGTAACGCTCCGGAAACCATTTGGTCAGATAGACCGCCACGCCCGGCAGAAAGCCTGCTTCCATCACGCCCAGCAGAAAGCGCAGCACATAGAAGCTCGAATCGTTGAAGACGAACGCGGTGGCTGCCGCGACCGCGCCCCACGTCAGCAGGATGCGCGCAATCCAGCGGCGCGCGCCGACCCGATGCAGCAACAGGTTGCTCGGCACTTCCAGCAGCATGTAGCCGAAGAAGAAAATGCTGCCCGCGAAGCCGAACACGGCTGGACTGAAACCCAGTTGCCTGTTCATGTCCAGCGCGGCGAAACCGATGTTGATCCGGTCCAGATAATTGAAGAACATCATCGCGAAGAGCAGGGGCATTAGTCGCCCGTACACCTTGCGCATGGTTGCGGTTTCGTCGAATGAGGTCATGCTGTCTCCTACCGTGCCGCGACGGCCGGAGCCGTGGCTGCGTTCCTATAGTTGGCCTGCCGGATCGAACGCCGGCAGTGTCCCGTTAGCCGCGCATTTTGACGGCTAAAGCAGAACCTTCATGATAAGAACGCCTCTACACGGAGTCCAAGACTGCTTGCTTATGCTTGTATAGGCTTTTGCTTATAGTGTCGCGTCGGCAAGCGGGGCGGGGAGGCAGGTGAGAAAAGCACGCAGATGAGGCGACGCGTCGTCGGTACGGAAGGTGGCGGCGAGCGTGGAGCGGTATGACGAACCGGGACCGGAGAGGTGACGGAACACGACGTCGGCGCGTCCGTGCCGTGCGACGGATTCGCCGATAAACGTGACGCCCAGACCGGCGGCCACGAGTGCGATCGCGGTCTGGATTTCGTAGGCCTGGTGAGCGATGACCGGCGTTACGCCCGCATCGCGATAGAGCGTTTGCACCGAGTGTTTGAACTGTGCGTTCTGGTGCTTCGGATACAGAATCAACGGCGTATCGGCGAGATCGGCAATCCGCACGGTCTTGCGCGCGGCAAGCGGATGACCCGCTTCGAGCGCGACCATGACGCGCTCGCGCAGTAGCGGATAAGAGGTGCAACCCTCAACCGCGAGCGGCTGCCGCCCGATTCCGATGTGAATGCGCATGTCGCGCAGCGCATCGGTTTGTTCTTCGGTCAGCAACTCGAAGAGCTTGAGTTCGACCTGCGGGAACGCGTTGTGAAATGCCTTGAGCGCGGGCGGCAGGATGCTGTACATGGACGAGCGCGTGAAGCCGATGCTGAGCCAGCCGCGCCGGCCGACACCGATCTCCTGAGTCGCCAGACTCGCCTGTTCCAACGAACCCAGTATCTGACGCGCCTCCGTGCAGAGATAGTGGCCGGCTTCGGTCAGACTCAACGGGCGCCGCGCCCGATCGACCAGTTGCGTGCCGAGCCGTTCCTCCAGCGAGCGGATCTGCTGGCTGAGCGCGGGCTGTGCGATGTGCAGTCGCTCGGCCGCGCGGCTGAAATTGAGTTCTTCCGCCAGGATCACAAAGCACTGTAAAGCCCGAAGATTCATACAGGTTTCGCCTCAGTGTCGGCCGAAGGCCGATGGAACAGGGTGTAAATCACATCGAGGAGCCATGCAATGCCCGGGTCCGCCCCTCCTCGGGAAAATGACCGCGAGATCGGTATGTTGAACGATTTCGGGCGCCACCACAAAATGCGGCAGGCGCAAGACGATATCCCGGCGCAGATTCAGCTCTTCCAGCCATTGCTCGACCATTCTGTGCCCGGTCGCGTTGGTGCTGGCGTACACGTAGCGCAAGCCCGCGAGGTCCTCCTTGGTCGGCTTCTGTTTGCGCAGCGGGTGGCCTGCCCGCACCACGCAGACGTGTTCGTCGACAAGGAGCGTCCGGCTTACGCAACCCGGATCGAGACCCGGCACATAGCCGAGCGCCAGATCGATCTTGCCGCTGTGCATGGCGGCGCTGACCCAGTCTACCGGGAAGTTCGCGATCTCGATGCGGATGCCGCGCGCGTTCTGTTCGAGCATGGTGAGAAGCGGCGGCAGGAAATAGAACTCCGGCGCTACGAATCCGGCAGGCATGGCCGAACCATGGAACCGCGAGAAAACCCGGTCAAATTAGGGACAAAAATGAGCGTCATGAATGGGGTGCATGACGAGGGAAGGGTGACGGCGGGGGGCTGACTGAGCGCTCACGCCCCGCGTGAAGCGAGGCGTGATGCGGGAGGGGATGGCGCGCTAAGTGAAGGAACCGGCAGGAACCGGCGGGAACCCGTTAATCCAGTCCGCCCTGACACATGTATTTGATCGACATGTAATCGTCGAGCCCGTACTTCGAACCTTCGCGGCCGTAACCCGATTCCTTCACGCCGCCGAACGGCGCGGCCTCGCTCGACACCGCGCCTTCGTTGATACCGATTACGCCCGCTTCGAGCCGGCTCGCAACGCGATTGATGCGCCGTACGTCCTGCGTATAGAAATACGCAGCGAGGCCGAACGGCGTGTCGTTCGCGAGGCGGATCGCTTCGGCTTCGTCATCGAAGCGGAACAGCGGCGCGACCGGACCAAAGGTTTCTTCGCAGCAGACGAGCATGCCGTCCTGTGCATCGGTCAGCACGGTCGGCGCATAGTAGTTCGGGCCGAGTTCGGCCAGGCGCTTGCCGCCGGTCAGCACTTTTGCACCGTGTTTGACGGCGTCTTCTACATGGCGGGCAATCTTGTCGATGGCGCGTTCGTTGATCATCGGGCCAATCTGCGCGTCCGGATCGGTTGCGGGTGCAACTTTCAACGCGCCGACGCGCTGCGCGAGCAGATCGGCGAAGCGTGCATATACGCCGGACTGCACATAGACCCGGTTCGGGCACACGCAGGTCTGGCCGCCGTTGCGGAACTTGGCGGCCATCAGGCCGGTGACCGCGGCGTCGAGGTCGGCGTCGTCGAAGACGATGAAGGGCGCATTGCCGCCCAATTCCAGCGACAGCTTCTTAAGCGTGCCGGCCGATTCGCGGGCGAGATGCTTGCCGACCGGCGTGGAGCCGGTGAACGTGATCTTGCGCACGCGCGCGTCGGCAAGCCAATCGGCGACCGCCGCAATACCCTGTTCGCGCGAAGCCGACAGCATGTTCAGCACACCGTCCGGCAAGCCCGCTTCCTGAGCGAGCGCTGCCAGCGCGAGCGCGGTGAGCGGCGTGTCTTCCGCGGGTTTGGCCACGACCGTGCAACCCGCGGCGAGCGCGGGCGCGATCTTGCGCGCGATCATCGCCAGCGGGAAATTCCATGGCGTGATCGCCGCGACCACGCCGACCGGTTCCTTCACGGCGCTCATGCGCTTGCCGCGTTGTTGCTGCGGGATCAGATCGCCGTAAATACGGGTCGCTTCGTCGGCGAACCAGGCGACGTACGACGCACCGTAGGCGACTTCGCCGCGGCTTTCCGTGAGCGGCTTGCCCTGTTCGGTCGACATCAGTTTCGCGAGGTCTTCCGTATTGGCGACGATCAGTGCGTGCCAGCGGCGCAGAATCTCGGCGCGTTCACGCGGCAGCTTATCGCGCCACGCGGGGAAGGCGTGGGCGGCGGCGTCGGTGGCGGCGCGCGCGTCCGTGGCGCTGCTGTTGGCGACTTCGACGACCAATTCGCCGGTGGCCGGGTTGGTGACGGGAAAGCGGGCGCGATCGGCGGCGTCGACCCACTTGCCGTCGATCAGGTTGTGCGGGTGGATCAGGTCGGGGCGAGTCAAAGCGAGAGACATATCGGGTTGCTCCTTCGAGGGCTTCTGGACGAGGCGAGGTGGGTCGTCGATGCGGCGGCGCGGCCGCGCACATACGGTCGATTCTGGTCGACTGGCAGATTGATGCTACGCGTACGCCGCAGTGGATGAAATCATCGCATGGGGGCGTTGACGGTGCGCGGAGCGTTATTTTCGGGCTGCCACAGCATTTTCTGCTGTGGCGGCGCCACGCAGTGTGGCCCTTTCAGGCGGCTTCCCGCGTCTGTAGTATCGAAGCACGTAAAGCCGCGCTGAGTTCCGGGGTTAATGATCCGCTGCCTGCGCCTTGTGCTGGTCCGCACACTCCGAGGTAAACGCCATGCTGGCCTGATCGGGTGTCATATGCGGGGCGCCGGGGCGGTAGATTTTCTCGATGATGTCGAAGACCGCCTGGCGGTCGGCTTCATTCGTGTAATATTTTTTCGCCTGGTCGAGCGCTTGCGCTTTGGTCTTCTTGTGTGCGCGCCACGACGCTACCTGACCGGCAATGTCGCCGATTGCAAAACATTGATTGCTGACCGTCTGCGCGACGGCTTCAACCGCAGGTTGAGCGAGGCACAGCGCGAGCAGGGCCGATACAGCGACGCGTTTCATTACTGGAGTCCTGTCGTTAGATGGACGACGGCGCAAAAGCGGTGGTATTTCCCATCGCGGCAACCGCACGATTCAAATAACGGCGTAGTGTATCGGGAAGTGAGGCGCGGTGCTTTTCACCCGAGCCTCACTCACCTTTTCAATGTCCAAACGACTCCGCTTTCGCACCAGCCTCCGCCGCCACATGCGGGCGTGCTGCCTGTTTGATCAGCAAGGCCACGCACGAAATCAGACCCGCCATCGCGACCATCGCAAAGATGCCGCCAAACGTGAAGTGGCGACGCGTCAACTCCGCCACGAGGAACGAACCCGCGATCCCGCCGAAGCGGCCGATCCCCAGCATCCAGGCCACGCCCGTGCCCCGGCCCTGGGTCGGATAGAACGCCGCAGCAAGCGCCGGCATCGACGATTGCGCGGTATTCATCAGCACACCCGCCACGAACACGATGAACACCAGCGCGCCGACATTGCCGACCGCCTGGCCGATAAAGTACACGCTCACCGCCGTCAGCGCGTAGCAGGCCGCGATGATGCGGTTCGCGTTGAAGCGGTCCATCAGCACGCCGCACAGCACGGCGCCCACGCCGCCGAGCGGGAACAATGCGGAAATCAGCGTCGCGCGTTGCGGCGTGAGTCCGGCATCCTTCAGCAGAATCGGCATCCAGTTGATCGACGCATAAAAGATCACGAGACCCATGAAGTACGCAATCCACAGCATCACCGAGCCGATGATGTACGAGCGCGAGAGCACCACGCTCATGCCCTTGCCGCCGGTTTGCGGTGCGGTTTCGGTCATGACGAAGCTGCCGGCCTGCGCCGCTTCGCTGGAAATACGCGCCAGCGCGGCACGAATCCGTTCGACCGGCTGGCTGTTGGCCACCATGTAGCGGACCGATTCCGGCATCTTCAGCACCAGCACGATCAGCAGCAACAGCGGTGTGACGCCGCCGAGCAGCAGCACGCTGCGCCAGCCGAAGTGCGGAATCATCCACGCGGCGAGAAAGCCGCCGAAGGCGGCGCCCAGCGGAAAACCGCAGAACATCAGATTGATCACGGTCGCGCGGCGGCGATCCGGGCAGTACTCACCCATCATCGTCACGGCGTTCGGCATGGCCGCGCCGAGGCCGACGCCGGTGACGAAGCGCAGGATGGTCAGGTGTTCGATGCTGTTCGAGAACGCCGAGGCGAAGCAGGCCACACCGAACAGCAGCACCGAGCCGAGCAGCATCGAGCGCCGGCCGAGCCGGTCGGACAACGGCCCTGAGCCGAGTGCGCCACACGCGAGGCCGAACAGCGCCGCGCTGAGCACTGGCGCGAGCGCTGGCCTCGTGATGCCCCATTCGGAGATCAGCGACGGTGCAATGAAGCCAATCGCCGCTGTGTCAAAACCGTCCAGCAGGACGATGATGAAACACATGAAAAAGATGAGCCACTGGAACGGCGAGAAGGGATGGTCATTGATAAACGTTTGAACGTTCACGGCGGTGCTGCGGCTCATGTTGGTCTCCTCACTGCTGAATGCTGAAAGGCCTGCCGTCGCGGCAAGCCTTTTCTTTCTTTTACGATCGTACGCCGCTTAGAAGCGATGCACGATGCCCACGCCGGCGGCGAACTGGCTGCGCGACGACGACGGCGCGCTCTGGAAGCCGTCGCCGATGGTAGCGGTGGCCGTTATGACGTGGCCCGAACCCGCCGTGCCGAGCGTGTTGCCGTTGGTGCGCTGGAACGCCTGCAGCGCATAGAGGCCGGTGCGCTTCGACAGTGCATAGTACTCGGACAGGTTGACCTGCTGGTACTGTGCCGAACTCGTGATGCCGTTCGCCTTCGTGGCGCGCGTGTAGCTGTAGCCGGTCGCGAAGTCCCATGCGGCCGTCGGCTTCCAGTGCAGCACGACGCCGGCCGTATTGAAGATCGCCGTATCGCGGAAGCTCGAGCCCACTCCCGGAATGTACTGCACGTTCGAGTATGCCGCGGACACGTCCCATCCGTTACCGAAGTTATAGCCGCCGGTGACCGCGAAGCGCTGTTGCGCCTGTGCCGTCTGATAGCCGTTGGTGACAGCCGAGACGCCCGGTTGCGCGCCGTTGTTCGACACGGTCGAATCCGCGCCGTACGCACCGCCGCCCAGCGTCGAATTGTTGATGCGCATGAAGCCGACTGCGACGCCAACCGGACCGTTGAGGTACTGGATCGCGCCGCTCCATGTCGAGCCGCGGTTCAGGCTGCCCGGTACGCCGCCCACCGAATACGAACCGCTGAACGTGAAGCCGTACAGTTTCGGTGATGTATAGACCAGCGAATTGTTGGCGCGGTAGATCGTGTCGAGTGCGTCGACGTCGCCCGGGTGCGCGCCGTAGTAGCCGGTCAGCCACGTGGTCGGGCTATACGGCGACAGCAGCGTGTAGTACGCGCTGTATTGACGGCCCGCGGTGAACGTACCGTAGGTCGGGTTCGTCACGCCGACCCAGGCCTGGCGGCCGAACATCGCGTTCGTATACTGCTGTGCGCCGGTGGTGGAATTGAAACCGGATTCCAGCTGGAAGATGGCCTTGGTGCCGCCACCGAGATCTTCTCCGCCCTTCAGGCCGAAGCGGCTGCCGGCCCACACGCCGTTGATCATCTTGACGGCGGATCTGCCGCCGGAGGTCGAGCCGAGAGACGGCGCCTGGCTGGATACATAGCCGATACCCGTATCCACGATACCGTACAGCGTGACACTGCTTTGTGCAAATGCGGACGTGCTGGCCAACGTTGCGATCGCGCAAGCGATCCGGGTCATTGTGATGTTGCGATTCATGCGGAGCTCTCCAATTCGACCTGCCTGACCTGCGAGAGGATCTGGGCGACCCGGTCGTCGAAATTTTTATCAGTTTGTTCGTATATAGAACTGTGATTCTTTATGCGAACAAGCGGCACTGTAAGCAGTTTGATAATGAGGAGCAACGCGGGATTACCCGAGCATGTTGTAGATGCGCGTCGAATTGGGGGGGGCGGGGCGCCGGAACGGCTGTGGATGCCGCGGCGCAACCTGCGCCGGGCGTGGAATGCAGAGAAGGGAGCGGGGTAGGCAAGCGCCGGGACGCGGCGCTCAGGTCATTCTTTCAGGCGTTGCTTAAAAAATCACATAAACCTTTCGCATAGTCTCTTCGACTTCCCAAAGCCCCTCTGTATTGGCTTCGAAAAAGAGCGTGTCACCGCTTTCAAAATGGACGGTTTCTTCGTTGTCAGGCGTGAAGTGCCCACGCCCCGCGAGAAAGTGCATGACTTCGGCCTGCTTGATCGCGCGTCGGTAGGTGCCCGGCGTGCATTCGAAAATACCGGTGTCGACGGCTTCGCTGCCCTTGATGACGCGTTGCACGCCGGAGATCTGAAGCGGCGTCGTGCCGGGCAGTCCTGCCGTGCCCCAGTCCTCGAGATTCTGCAGATTCACGCTTTGCCTGATGCTTTGTACCTTCATCTTCACGTTACCTTTTTGAATGTGCTCGAGCCGATTCATCGGCCAATCGTGTTCGTGTCTCAGTTCGTACTCGCACTGGCGTTCGGCACGGTTCGTTCGATCTTGCCCAGCCGCACGACCGTAACCCCGGGCCGCAATTGCCGCAGCGACGGCATCACCAGCATGCAATTGTCGTAAGGCGTGACCACCGTTTCGCCGTTCGACCAGCCGATCACCGCGCCGGCATCCGGAAACACTTCCAGGCCGGTATAGGGCGCCGCGAAACGGAAGTCCATGCTGGTCGCCACGACCGGCTGCGTCACGCGCACGATGTGCTGAGCAGTTGGCAACGGTGCGAGCCAGCCGTCCGGCAGATCGGCCTCGTCGACCACGCCGGCCAGCAGCAGGAAGCGCGCGGTCGTGTCGCGCGCCACGGTAACCGCGCTGCGTTCCCAGTGCTGGCCGCATTCGATCAGCAACGCGTTTTTCGTGCTGTCCGCGTTGCCGAAGCCTTCGTAATCGCGCATGCGGCGGCCTTCGGGATGGCCTTCGTCGCAGATCACCGTAGCAGGTGTGCCGAGCCGTACCGAAAGGTCGATTCCTTTTTGCAGCGGTCCCGCCACGATCAGCGGCTTGCATTTTTCATGCATCGAATGCAGATCGAGCAGCATGTCGACCGTGTCGATCACCCGGCGCATTTCGCGCGCGCGAGCCAGTTCGCTCGACGTGCGCGACGTATCGTCGAGTGCCGCCGCGGTCCAGACGCGATTGAAGTCCTGATCGACGAAACGCGCCGCGTCGGGTTTCGCGGGATCGAAGCGCCGATAGGCGGCGACATTCGCAAAGGCGAGCGTGAGGCGTCCACGACGCGGCCTTAACGCGCGGCGCAACAGTTCGTCGACGACGATCGCGCCGCACACTTCGTTGCCGTGCGTGAGCGCGTTGATCATCACATGCGGACCCGGTTCACCGGAGTCGAACGTATGAACGTAGGCAATACCCGATGACGATTGTTCGTGAACCGAAATATCGGGGAATGCGACTTCGATGGGATAGGCTTCGGTGCTCATTCGAAAGTGACCTCGCAGAGAATTGGGATCGACAGGCTCAGGCGAGTTTGGCCGCGATGGCCTCGCCAACTTCCGTAGTGTTCGCCTTCCCGCCGAGGTCGCCGGTATGCGGACCTTCGATTAGCGTTGCTTCGATCGCGGCGAGAATCGCGTCGTGCGCCTCGCGCTCCTTGCCCTCGTGATTGCCGAGGAAATCGAGCATCATCGCGGCCGACCAGATCATTGCAATCGGATTGGCGATGTTCTTGCCGGCGATGTCGGGTGCCGAACCGTGCACCGGTTCGAACAGCGACGGAAACTTGCGGTCCGGATTCAGATTACCCGACGGCGCAAGGCCGATCGTGCCGGTGCAGGCAGGACCGAGATCGGAGAGGATGTCGCCGAACAGATTGGTGGCGACCACCACGTCGAAGCGGTCCGGGTTCAGCACGAAGCGCGCGCAGAGAATGTCGATGTGCTGCTTGTCCCACGTCACGTCCGGATACTGCGCCGCGATGCCGGCCGCGCATTTGTCCCACCACGGCATGCTGATTGCGATGCCATTGCTCTTGGTCGCCACGGTGATCTTCTTGCGTTCGCGCCGTTGCGCGAGATCGAATGCGAACTTCAGCACGCGCTCGCTGCCGTGCCGTGTGAACACGGATTCCTGCAGCACGAACTCACGCTCGGTGCCTTCGAACATCACGCCGCCCACCGACGAATATTCGCCCTCGGTATTTTCGCGCACGATCCAGAAATCGATGTCGCCCGCCTTGCGGCCCGCGAGCGGCGAAGGCACGCCGGCGAAGAGGCGCGCAGGGCGCAGATTGATGTACTGGTCGAATTCGCGGCGGAACTTCAGCAGCGAGCCCCACAGCGAGATATGGTCGGGCACCGTGTCGGGCCAGCCGACCGCGCCGAACAGAATCGCGTCGGCGGATTGCAGTTGCGCTTTCCAGTCGTCCGGCATCATCTTGCCGTGCTTCGCGTAGTAGTCGCAGCTCGCCCATTCGATGTGCTGATACTCCAGCTCGATACCGAAGCGTTTTTTTACCGTGTCCAGCACGCGAATCGCTTCAGGCATCACCTCGACACCGATGCCGTCGCCGGGTATGACCGCGATCCGATAGGTCTTCGCCATGTTCCTGCTCCTCCGTTGGGACGTTTGAGTTTCGATGACGGTTATTTTATTCCTGCTGTTTACGCTTAAAATGACTGCTTTAGTTAAGCCACTGTGCACGAATCGTGTACAAACCAGCCGCCTATGAATGCCGTCCCGTCACCCGATCTCGGCGATTTGCGCGTGTTTTGCGAGGTGGCGCGCAAATCGAGTTTCAGCGCGGCGGCGGAGGCGCTGTCGGTCTCCCCGGCCTATGTCAGCAAACGCATCAACGTGCTCGAGACTACGCTCGGTACGCGTTTATTGCATCGTTCCACCCGGCGTGTAGCGATTACCGAGGCTGGCGAACGTGTCTACGCGTGGGCCGAAAAGATTCTCGACGACGTCGACCAACTGGTGGAAGACGTCTCCACCACGCGCCGCATTCCCGGCGGCAAGCTGCGCATTTCCAGCAGTTTCGGCTTCGGCCGCCGTTTCGTTGCGCCCGCGCTGGCCCGGTTCTCCGAGCGCTATCCGCAACTGAGCGTGCGGCTCGATCTGTTCGACCGTCTCGTCGACGTGGGTGGCGAGGGCTTCGACCTCGATATCCGTATCGGCGACGAGATCGCCCCGCATCTGATTGCCAAACGGCTCGCGTCGAATCATCGCGTACTGTGCGCGTCGCCCGGCTATCTCGCGCGGCACGGCACCCCGCGGCAGGTCGCCGATCTGTCCTCGCATGCGTGTCTCGCGATCAAGGAACGCGACCATCCCTTCGGTTTATGGCGCTTGACGGTGCGCGGCGAAGCGGCGTCGATCAAGGTCACGGGACCGTTGTCGACCAATCACGGCGAAGTGGCGGTGCAATGGGCGTTGGCCGGGCGCGGAATAGTGCTGCGTTCGATGTGGGACGTGCGGCCCTTGCTCGACAGCGGCCAGTTGCAGCAGATTCTTCCCGACGTCACGCAACCCGCGAACCTGTGGGCGGTGTACCCGGCGCGGCTCGCTCAGTCGGCGAAAGTGCGGGTATGCGTCGATTTTCTGAGCGAGGAGTTCGCGCAATGGAGTCCGCCGCCTGACACAACGGTAGCGGTGCAAACGAGCTGAGTTCGAGAACCGCTGACGGCGAATCAGGATGGCATTGAGGCATCCCCTCACGGCGATCAGATTTCCAGACGGTAACCCACGCCGTACACGGACGCGATCGGCTCGCTGTCGGGCCGGGCTCCCTGCAGCTTGCGGCGCAGGTTCTTGATATGGCTGTCGATGGTGCGGTCGGTGACCACCCGGTGATCCGCATACAGATGACTCAGCAGATAGTCGCGCGAAAAAATGCGCCCCGGCGATTTCATCAGCAGCGCAAGGAGCCGCAACTCCAGCGGCGTGAGCTTGAGTTCCTTGCCGTCGAGTAAGGCGAGATGAAACTGCTCGTCGACTTCGAGACCGTGCGGCGCTTGCGGCACGCCGTCCGCCGTCGCAATCGCGGCCGCAGGCGTGGCCCGACGCAGGATCGCCTTGACGCGCGCCACCACTTCGCGTGGGCTGAACGGCTTGCAGACGTAATCGTCGGCACCGATCTCGAGACCCAGCAGACGGTCGATCTCGTCGATGCGCGCGGTCAGAATGATCACCGGCAACGCGGAAAATTGCCGTAGCTCGCGGCAGATATCCATGCCGTTGCGCCCGGGCAGCATGAGGTCCAGCAACATCAGCGCAGGAGGCGTCGAGCGAATGAAGGGCATGACCTGCTGGCCGTCGTCGAGAATCGTGGTGGCGAAACCGTCGAGGTGCAAATACGCTTCGAGCACGGCGGCGAGCTTGGGTTCATCCTCGACGATCAGGATGTGCGCGGGACGCCCATCGGTCATATTGTCAGTCTCCTTCCGGCGGAAAGCGCGCCGTGATCCAGACGCCGCCGAGCGGCGAGGCCGTGGCGCCGATCGTACCGCCGTGCGCCGTCACGATCGCATGGCACAACGAGAGGCCGAGGCCCGCGCCGCCGTTCTGGCGGCTGCGCGATTCGTCTACGCGATAGAAGCGGTCGAACAGGTGATCGAGTGCGGCCTCGGGTACCCCGGGCAGCGAGTCCTGCACGTCGAGTTGCCAACCGCTGGCGCTTTGCGAAAGCGCTACGTGGACCTGGCCGTCCGGATCGGTGTAACGCAATGAATTCAGCAGCAGGTTTTTCAGCAGTTGTACGAAACGCGCGGGGTCGACCGCGAACGTCGTGTCGGCGATCTCTGGTGTGCAGGTCAGCTCGAGCGCGATTCGTTTCGCCTTGAACGACTCCCGCATGGCCTCGATCGAAGCTCGCGCCAGTTGCCCGACATGGGTCGGCGCCTTGCGATAGCTGAGTGCGCCGACATCGCTCAGAGAAAGCTCGTAGAGATCTTCGATGAGCTTGTTGAGCATGTTCACCTCGGTTTGCAGCGAGGTGAGCGAATCGCGGTTGAACACATGCACGCCGTCTTCGATCGCTTCCAGTTCGCCGCGCAGCACCGCGAGCGGCGTGCGCAACTCGTGTGAAATGTCCGCGATGAAATCACGCCGCGAGCGCTCGGCTTTCTGCAGTGAGTCGGCCAGTACGTTGAAGTCGCCTGCCAGCCGGCCAAGCTCGTCGCGCCGGCCGGCGGGCACCCGGGTCGTATAGTCGCCGCCGGCGAGGCGATGGGTCGCGTTCATCAGGCGTTTGACCGGCGCGAGCACGATGCGCGCGAGTATCAGCGCGACCAGCGCGGCGAGCACGACAGCAACGCCGGCGATCTGCCAGGTCGAGCGCTTCTGCTGAGCCTGGAAGGCGATGTCGGCCGCGTCCGAAAGGGTATCGGGCCCGTTCACGGCGAGCCAGCCCACGACCTTGCCGCTGTAGACAACCGGTCTCATCGCACTGCCCGGAGGCGGCAACTGGCCGGTGCTTGCCACCAGTTCGTGGCGGGCGTCGTAGAGAGTGACGGGCGGTCCCTCGGGCGGCGTGTCGCGCGCTCCACCGTCATGCAGCGACGAGGCGCCGGACGGCAACGAGGGCAAAGGCGGCAACGCGGCCGAAGGCGGCGCCCGGTCATACCGATTGTCGCCGCTCACGACACCGCTTGCCGACACACGGTCACGCTCCATGGCGATATCCGGATTGGGCGGCGGCGCCGACGGAAGGCGCATGCCCCAGTGCGGCGATTCGGACGGCCCTGAGAGCGGCCCGAGCAGTTGCTGAACGCTGCCGCTCCCGGGAAAGGTTCGCCAGCCGGGCAGTTTGCCTGTCTGCGCCGTGGCGAGTTCCTCGCGCAGCGCGTCGTGTGCGGCGCTGTCGAGCAGCGTGACCCACACGTCGGGATGGTCCCGCAGAAAATTCCAGTTGCCGTGAGCGGAGTATTCGCTCGTGACCTTCGCCATGACGGCTTTGATGCGCCCGGCGTTGCGCTCCCGGACGTAATGCAGGAAGCCGTTTTCAAAGCTCACGCGCAGGGCATAGCCCATTGTCAGGGAAATCGCGAGGCATGCGACTAGTACCGCGAGGAACATTTTCCAGGTGATGCCAAAGCGTATGTCGATCCGCTGCTGCTGCCGCACGTGCGAGAGAAGGGTCCCGAAAGGGCGGCCGGGACGGATTCGGATGGTTTCACTTTGCATGGCTGAATTCTAGATGAATGCTGTGTCAATCCGCGGTTACCGGTGAATCTCCACAACTTCTCCATCCTTTCTTCGTTGTGTCTGCGTGTTGTCTGAATATGATGGCACGGCACTTTTAAGGTGGCCTGACGCAGAGGCCCTGTCCGGTGGTCAGTTCCGTGTTAGTGGAGCAATCTCATGCAAATGTCTTCATCTGTGAACCATGTCGAGCCGCGGGGTTTCCAACCTGGCCGCAAAACAGCCGCTGCTGCCGGAGGCCGTGGCAAGGCTCAAAACGGTGCCGGCGCGTCACGGCGAACAGACGTCGTGAAGATACGCGGCTGCCGCGTTTCGGCGCCGCTCATGCAACCTTGGGGCGAGTGCTGCCGGATTGTCGAGTGGATCAACAGAAACGGCGAGTATTCCTGCATCGCCGTGCGAGGCGCCGCCACGGTAGCCGAGATCAGGGAGCGCGTACGCGTGCATCGCAACGGCCAGCGTCATACGCTCACGGACGACCCCACCACGCCCGCGAACCGCGTGCGTCTGCGGCGCGGTTGAGCGCGGCCTGGCTTCGCTGTTGACCGCGTTGCCGGAAGCGGCTCGGTGCAGTCGCTCAGTGCAGCCGGCCAGCGCAGCCGGCCAGTGCAGCGGGAAGGGATTGTAATTTGGCCAAAAAAACTTCGGTCTCCTATGGCTGTCTGATTCACGGAATAAAACTGCGAGCGTTTCGTTTATGCGCATTCTCATACTCGTTCTCGCTGTGGTGTCGATCTGGTGCTTTTCGATCCGCCATGGTTTGCGCCCGGAGAGCGTCAATGCCCTCTGCCGAGGTAACGGCAGCGCTGCCGCAGCCGACGCGGATGATCTGGGCGGATGCTCGCCACAGATTCACTACGCCTCGGGGTTCAGGCCCGTTGTGCCGGCGGATTTCCACTACGGATTCGGCGGCCTGCTGGCGGCGACCGGTGGCCTGTATGACGATTATTTCGGCGCTATCGACCTGGTCGACGTGATCGACGCCGCGATGACCTTGCCGATCACGAAGCTAGCCGTGGCTCAGGACCGGAAATAGCGCGGTGTGGTGCGTACTATCGCGCCTGCCTTGCGAGGGTAGCCGTTCCGGCGAGGGGACGAACATATAGCCTCGTCCGCGCAAGGTCCGAATGAACCGGGGGGCGGACGGATCGGCGTCTATCACGCCGCGCAAGCGGCAGACGGCAACATCGAGACTGGCCTTCTGGCTCTCCGCTCTGCCCAACTGGCTGTTGACCATCGAACACGTCAAGATTCCTTGGTCAGGTTGTCCTTGTCGAACTCGTGAATGCCGGCGAAATCGATCGTGCCTGCCGCCGGGCGCTCCTGAACCTGAACGATGACGGTCGTACCTTCAGCCGAGATACTGACGTCGTTGAAGAATCCCGTCGCATAGAGCGCGCGAATGGCTTCGGAAGCCCTGTCGTCGTTGAAGGTGTTGCCTTGCTTGATAGGCAGATAGGCGAACAGGGTGCCGGGCTCGATGCGTTTGAGTCCCTC
This sequence comes from Paraburkholderia sp. BGA-UO-ETr-F12, assembly GCF_059567945.1. Taxonomy (NCBI): domain Bacteria; kingdom Pseudomonadati; phylum Pseudomonadota; class Betaproteobacteria; order Burkholderiales; family Burkholderiaceae; genus Paraburkholderia; species Paraburkholderia sp. BGA-UO-ETr-F12. The sequence continues at coordinate 428,189 of NZ_JCAQOZ010000056.1, forward strand.
GATCCGGATGTCCTGCACGATGAAAGGTGATGCCGCGTGAGCCGGCGCGGCGGTCAGCGTGATGCCGGCGAGCGGGAGCGCGCTCGCGATACGCCTCGTTAAAGCTTGAAGATTCATCTTGGGGTTCTGTCCTGATGCAGCGCGCGAGGCGCAAACAAGAACGCTTGACAGCGAGCGATGCATTCGAAACGAGGTTCCGTGGCTCTGGAAAGCGGGAAGTATAGGAGCGTTTTTTCTCCCCTCTCTGTTACCGAAAACTTTCCGCCCATTAGGCTTGCTAACGTGTGCATTGCGCCGGTTGCTCAGCCTGGCGCGGATTACGGCGGGAGCGTGGAAATAATGCGTTACAGAACCGAAGGAAGCGTAGTGTGCCCGTAACCTGACGTGGTTCTTGCGCTGCTATCGTCAAATGGTCGGCTCCCGCTACCTGCGTAGCACCATTTGGAGAACGGGTCATGATCGAATTTCTTTCCCCGGCGGTTGTTGCGGCTGTCCTGCGCGTCAGCTCTTCGCCGATTTTTTCGGCACGTTTGGCCATGGCGTCGAAGCGCATGCTGCGCGACATGTCCGGCAGCACGGTGAGCGCCGCGCAGCGGCGCATTGTGAACCATGTCGCGGGCACACCGACGCAGGAGGGCGCACGCCGTGTCTGATCCGTCGACCTTCGTGCTGAACTCGATCAGCGACATGCAGCTCACCGCCGACGGCCAGTATCTGCTGATACACGGCAATCAACCTACCGCGGCGCTTCATCGTTCGGTGCTCAACGATCTGCTGGTGGCGCTGCCGAATGCGATCGAGCATGCCGACCGCGTGATTCATAACGATCGGGAGATGGGGTTCGCGCTGCACTGCCAGGGCTGGGAAGTGGGCAGATTGCACGGTATGGAAATGGTGGTGATCCGCTTCCGTTTATCCGGCAGCGCAGGGCTTTCGTTTTCCTTGCCCGCCGAACAGATTCCGCATCTTCTGCAGGCGCTGGGTGGTGCTGCGAACGCGGCAAGCGCGGCGGGTGAGGCAAGTGAGGCAGGGGCCCGTTCTCACGACGTCACGCTCCAGTAGTGCCGCGCGCACTCGCGGTGGTTCATCCTCGCGCAGCTCGGGGCTTCTGCTTGCCTTGATGCGTCTGTCATCCTTTCCGATCCTTATCTGTTTTGATACTACGCGGTGTATTTCGATGCCTACGTTTAAGGCCTCTCGTTTCGTTCATGCTGGGCGCGGTTGGATGCGTGCCGATTGCCAGCTACGCGCAACTGGCCGGCGCAGGCGCGATTCCGGAATCGCTCGATGGCGTCTGGGGCCTGCGCTTCGATCCACAACTGACGGAACATCCGCTAATAGCGGGCGTCGGGGTCGCGACTTCGGCGATGGCCGATTCGATGACCACCACGACCGGCACGGACGTTTCGCTGAAAGGTAACGCGCAACTGCGGCGCTACGCGTCGATCGTCAAAGGCGATGCGCTGCACTACGACGTCGATACCGACAAGGCCGATGCATATGGGCACGTGCAACTCGTCAACGACGGCAATGTGTTCAATGGTCCGGACGCGCATTTCTATGTCGACGCGAATGAAGGCACGATCAGCGTGCCCAGGTACCGGTTTTATCTGACGGGCGGGTGGGGTAGTGCCCAGCGCGCTGATCTGGTCGATAACGAACGCACGGTCGTGCATCACGGTACATACAGCACATGTCAATGCGAGTCGGACCCGGCGTGGTATCTGAGGGCCTCCGAGTTCGACATGGATACCGGCAGCGATGAAGGAATCGCGCACAACGGTGTGCTGTTCTTTCAGGGGGTGCCGCTGCTGGCGAGTCCGTGGTTATCGTTTCCGTTGTCCGACGCGCGGCGCAGCGGCTTCCTGCCGCCCACCTTCTCGTTCAGTTCGACCAATGGCGTCGACGTCGCGTTACCGTATTACTTCAACCTGGCGCCGAATTACGATCTAACCCTGACGCCTCGCATCATGTCGAAACGAGGCGAGATGTTGACGGCAGACTATCGTTATCTGCAACCGAACGATTCAGGGTCGATATCAGTCGCGTGGCTGCCGCACGACGCGATCACCAACACCGACCGTTACTCGATTGCGGTGAATCAGACCTGGAAGCTCGGTTCGGGCTTCGGCGCCTACGTCAACTACAACCGGGTTTCCGACTCGACGGTGGTGACCGATCTTGCATCGGGTGTCGCGTTTCCGACCGGGTCCACCACGCTGTATCAGCAGGAAGCGGGTTTGACCTACTCAAACGGACCGTGGAGCGTGCTGGCTCGCGAACAACGCTGGCAGGCCTTTACCAGCGACTCGACCTATAACCGCGAACCGCAGGTCAATGTCAATTACGCGCGCTATAACGTGGGCGGCTTCGACTTCGGCGCCGAAGCGGATGCGACGCGCTTCACGATTTCGACGGCGGATGCGACGCAAGGCAGCCGCTTTGTTTTCAACCCTTACGTCAGCTATCCGATCGAGCATCCCGGCTGGTTCATCACGCCCAAGCTCGCCTGGCATTTCGCCGCGTATGACCTGACCACGATCGGGTCGAACGCGCCCGCCGGCCAGCCTAAGACGTTCGACATCAACGTGCCGACCCTCAGTCTCGATTCGGGAATGCGCTTCGAACGCAGCGTGCGGCTTTTCGGGCAGTCGTATATCCAGACGCTCGAACCAAGGCTGTTCTATGTGTACACGCCTTACCGCAATCAGTCGTTCGCGCCGTTGTTCGATACGGCGACGGCCGACTTCGGGCTCGCGGAACTGTTCATGCCGAACAGCTTCGTCGGCAATGACCGGGTGTCCGATGCCGATCGCCTCACGGGCGCCCTGACCACGCGCTTCATCGATCCTGCGAGCGGCGATGAGCGAGCCCGTTTCGTTCTGGCGGAGCAGTACGATTTTCACACGCCGCAGGTGACCCTCAACGTTGGCGATCCCATTGGCACAGTCGCCCGCACCAGCGTGATAGCAGGTGCGTCGTACAAGCTGGGCCAGGGTTTCTCAGCGGAGCAGGCGGTGGAGTACAGCCAGGCCAACCACTACCTCACGAATGCCGAAGCCGGGTTCGGCTGGTCGCCTGCTGCACGGCAGGTATTGAATGTGGCGTATCGCTATACGCGCGCCAATAGCACGCTGGACTATCAACCGGTCAATCAGTTCATCGTGTCCGAGCAATGGCCGCTGCTGCACAACGTGGTCAGCGTTGCGCGGGTAAATTACGACATGAGCGCGCATCGCTTGATCGCAGGTTTGCTGGGACTTCAATACGATACGGATTGCTGGTCGCTCGGCGTGGCGTTCGAGAAGTACACCAACGCGACCTCGACCACGGTGCCCAGCACCGGCACGCGTGTGCTGATGCAACTGCAGCTCAAAGGTTTTTCGCAGGTCGACAACGGCCTGCTCAACCAGTTTCGCGCCAACGTGCCGGGTTATACGCCGGCTGGCACGGGAAACGAGCCGACCTCGCGCTTTAGCGATTATCCGTAACGGACGCCGGCCGTTGCATTAGTTGTGATTCTGCGAGAACAACGTTTCGAGCGGGTAGTGGCTTTTCACGAACGGCGACTTGATGATGACGTAGCTGAAGTACTTTTCGATGCCGATGTCGCGCTCCAGCAGCCCCTCGATGATGCTCTGATAGTGGCTCACGCTGCGCGTGACGAACTTCAGCAAATAGTCATAGCCGCCGCTCGCCAGATGACACTCGACGATCTCGTCGACGTCCTTGATCGCATTCACGAACTTGATGAAGTCTTCGCGCCGATGATCGGCGAGCGTCACTTCCGTAAACACGATCTGCACGTCGCCGAGCTTTTCGAGCTGGATCTGCGCACCGTAGCCGACGATATAGCCGGCCTTCTCTAGACGCTTGACCCGGATCAGGCAAGGACTGGGCGAAAGGCCGACCGCGTCGGCAAGCTCGACGTTGGTTATGCGGCCTTTCTTTTGCAACTGGGAAAGTATGCGCAGATCAATCCGGTCCAGCTTGCTGTCGCTGCTCATCGTAACGGTGTCGCTCCGGCGAAGGGTGAAAGGGTCTCGAAGAGTCCTCTACTCTAGCACGCAGTGGCATGAATTTTGACGTTCAACGCGGCCCGGACATCGGCTTGCGCGAGAACGTCGTCGAGGGTCTTTTCGAGGCGTTCGAACATCAGATCGAACTCTGCCTCGGTGTACGACAGCGCCGGCGCAAAACCGAGAATGTTGTCGCCGAACGCGCGGAAAATCAGGCGGTTTTCATACGCCGCGGCGGCGATCCGTTCCGACAGTTTCAGCGACGGATCGAAACCGGCTTTGCTGTCCTTGTCCGACACCAGTTCGAGCGCGCCGAGCAGGCCGCGGTGGCGCGAGTCGCCCACCAGCGGATGCGCGAGCAGCGCGTCGAGGCCGCGTGCGAAGCGCGGGCCACGGGCGACGCCGTTCGCGAGCAGGCCGCCTTCGTGATAGAGGCGCAGTACTTCGAGGCCGATCGCGGCGCTGACCGGATGCGCCGAGTACGTATGGCCGTGGCCGACCACCGCTTCGGCGTCGCCGTCCGCGATGCCTTGATAGATTTCGTCAGACATCAGCACGGCACCCATCGGCGCATAACCGGCGGTCAGGCCTTTCGCCACGGTCATCAGATCCGGCTCGACGTTTTCACCCTGGCAGGCGAATAGCGGACCCGTACGGCCGAAGCCGGTAATGACCTCGTCGGCGACGAACAGAATGCCAAGCTTACGGCAACTGTCGCGCATCGCTTTCAACCAGCCGACCGGCGGCACGATTACGCCGCCCGAGCCCTGGATCGGTTCGCAGAAGAACGCCGCGACGTTGTCCGCGCCGAGTTCGGCCACTTTCGCTTCGAGCGCGGCCACCGAAGCGGCGATCAGCGCGGCGTCGTCGGCGAAATCGTTACGGTAGGCATACGGTGACGGCAGATGATGCTGGTTCGGCAGCGGCAGATCGAAATTGCGGTGAAACGCGGGCAACGCGGTGAGCCCCGCGCCCATCGTCGATGAACCGTGGTAGCCGCGTTGCAGCGCAATGATGTGTTTCTTCGCCGGGCGACCGGTTGCGTTGAAGTAGTGTGTGATGAAACGGATCGCCGAATCGACCGCATCGGAGCCGCCCAGCGTGAAATACACATGTTGGAGCGACGCGGGCGAGACCTCTACCAGCTTTTGCGCCAGTTCGATTGCCGGAGCCGAGCCGAAATGGAAATAGCTGGTCGCGTAGGGCAGTTTCTTCATCTGCTCTGTGGCGGCATCCACGATGCTTTGCTGGCCGTAGCCCACGTTCACGCACCACAGACCGGAGAAGGCGTCGAGCAGTTCGTTGCCGGCCGCGTCGCGCAGGAACGCGCCGCGGGCGGACTCGAGGACGGTGACGCCGCGGGCTTCGTGTGCGCGGTAGCTGATAACCGGGTGAATCAGATGTTTGCGGTCGGCTTCGATGAGCGAATGATTCGGCATGATGGTTCTCGTCGCGGGAAGGGGCTGTTGACCGTTCCATACTACTGACCCACGACGATTGCCTGCTCACCTAAACAATTGTCCGAAAAGCGCGTGCGACGCGTTTTGATACCGGGTCTCGGCATTTTCTGCTGCGGACGCTGAAAAGCCGCGCCGCGCGGGCGTTTCGTTCAGCGCCGCGGCGGCGCGGTCAATATCCGTGGGTCCGGTCGATCTGGCCGAGCATCGGCAGGCCTTCGCGGTGGCGGCGCAGATTCGCGAGCACCACGTCGACGGCGCTTTCCGGCCGTGTCGCGCTGGCGATATGGGGTGTGATGCGGACCCGTGGATGCGTCCATAACGGATGCCCGGCGGGCAGCGGCTCGGGATCCGTAACGTCCAGAATCGCGCTGTTTAGTTGGCCGCTATCCAGCGCAGTCAGCAGATCCGTCTGGTTCAAATGCGGACCGCGTCCGGTTTGAATCAGCGACGCACCGCGCGGCAGCTTCGCAAACAGTTGGGCATCGAGCAGGCCGCGCGTTGCCGGCGTGAGCGGCAACAGGCAGATCAGGATGTCGGTGCGGGCGAGAAACGGGTCCAGCGTGCCTTCGCCGGCATAACATTCGACGCCTTCGATCTCGCGCGGCGAGCGGCTCCAACCCGCGCAGGCGAAACCGAATAGCTGTAGTTTCTCCAGCACTGCCGTGCCCAGCACGCCGAGCCCGAGCACGCCAATGCGACGTTCACTGGCCGGCTTGAGCGGCAGTTCGCGCCAGACCTGCTGTTGTTGCTGAAGACCGTAGTCGAGCAGATCGCGATGAATCGTCAGCACAGCTTGCGTGACGTATTCGACCATGCCTTCGATGATGCCCGGCTCGATCATTCGCACCACCGGGATATGCGCCGGCACGCCCGACAGGTCGAACTGATCGATGCCCGCGCCGACCGAAAAAACGATTTCCAGGTTCGGGAAAGTGCGAGTCGGATCGTGCGGCGGCTGCCAGGCGGCGAGGTACCGGATTGCCGCCGGGTCGCCGTGATCGGGCCAGATATGAAACGGCAGATCGGGCGCTTTCTGCGCGAAGAGTCTGGCCCAGTGCGCGCCCCGCGCCGGGTCCGCTTTATAAAGGAAGGCCATGATGAATCAGCAGATCGCCTGATTGATAATGCCGTATTGCAGGTAAGGGCTGATTTTGGCCGCTCCCGTAAGATCGGCCGGCGTGGCGTGCCGAACCATCTTGACGACCGTATCCACGCGCGGAATTCCCAACTGCGTGAGCCATTCGGTCAGCCCGCTCTCGCCTGGCGTGTCGATGCGTACGAACACGCCTTCGTTGAGCGCCAGCCAGTGGCTGATCAACGCCTTGGCGCGGCTCGAATCCTCCGACGCGGGCGCGACCACCGGCCCGATCGCAAAGCCTCTCCCGAAGCGGCGAAAGAGCGCGAAGCCCACCAGTTCGCCGTCGCGATCGAGGGCGATGCCGTCGGCGGCGTTCAGCAGTGCGGGCAAGACGTCGCCGCGGTCGAGGCCGCTTGCCTGCGACGCCAGTTCGACCAGCCGCGCCGTGTCGCTCGAGCCGAGCGGACGTAAGCGCTCACCGGGCGGCAGGGAAACCAGCGGCGGCTGGAATGCCGCGCCTTGATGCTGGTCGAGCGTGCCGACCGCGCGAAAGCCGAGCTTCTCGTACAAAGGCTGACCCGCCGGTGTCGCGTGCAAAAACGTGATGCGGCCGCCGAGTTCCTCGAGCACCAACTCCATCAGTTTTCTGCCGATGCCGCGCCCTTGCTGTTCGGGGGACACGATCACCATGCCGAGCGAGGCCCGGTCGGCGCCGTATTTCCAGCACAAGGCCGTGCCGATCACGCCGTTCGCGTCTTCCGCGACGAAACCCACGCCCAGTTGCGCGACGAAACGCCAGTCGTCCGCGCGATGCGGCCATTTGAGCTCGACCGTCAGCGCGTGCGCGGCCGCAATGTCGTCCTGGGTGAAAGGTCGATAGGTAATCGAACTGGTATTCGAATCGGACACGCCGTACTCCCTGAATGGCTGAAGGCTTACGCCGCCACTTTGTCATCCGGCGCGTGGCGTGACTAGGACGATCTTTTTATCCGGGCCATGCATCAGGGCCGCAGCGCGAATCGATGCAAAACACTCAGTCTGGGCACGCATTACAAGCGTGTTCTGCTGCGCGGGGATTTTTGTCGGCGACATATGCCGCGCCCACGGCTCTACGATTTTGTCATGGCGGCGGCGTTGTTCGGACACACCCTGGACGCACCGCCCGGGACTAACAGCCAGTAGCCAGTCACACAGGAAACCTTTCTCATGGACAGCTTCAATCCGGACGACGTCGCGGTTCGCAGCGGACATTTCATCGGCGGCGAGTATGTGGAAGGCGGCGAGCCTCGCATCGAGGTGCTGCGCCCCTCGGACGGCATGGCCTACGCTTCGCTGCCGCTCGCCGACGCCGAAATGGTGGATCGCGCGGTGCAGAACGCGTGGCAGGCGTTCAGAACCAGCGCCTGGGCGCGCATGGCGCCGCGCGAGCGGGCGAAGATCCTGCGCCGTTTCGCCGACCTGGTCGAAGCCGATGCGTCGTATCTGGGCCGTCTGGAGGCACTCGGCTCGACCCGCCCGATTGCTCAGGCGATTGGCTGGGACGTGCCGTTCACTGCGGAAGGCATTCGCTTCTACGCTGAATTCGCCGACAAGCTGGGCGGCGACGTGGCGGCAACGGACCATGACCATCTCGGCATGACGATCGCCGAGCCATACGGCGTGATCGGCGCGATTGCGCCATGGAACTTCCCGCTGGTGATGGCTTCGTGGAAGATCGCGCCGGCTCTCGCCGCGGGCAACGCGGTCGTGCTGAAGCCCTCGGAGATGACGCCGTTCTCGGTGTTGCGCCTGGCCGAACTGGCGGTGCAGGCGGGGGTGCCGGCGGGCATCTTCAACGTGGTGCAAGGCGACGGCCGCGTCACCGGCGACGAACTGGTGCGTCATCCGAAGATCAGCAAGGTCACCTTTACCGGCTCCACGCGCACCGGCGCCGCGATCATGGCGGCCTGCGCGCAAAGCGGCACCAAGCCGGTCACGCTCGAACTCGGCGGCAAGAGTCCGCAGATCGTTTTCGCCGACGCCCCGCGCCTGGACGATGTGGCGCGCCGGATCGCCGGCTCGATCACCGGCAATGCCGGCCAGGTGTGCGTGGCCGGCTCGCGGCTGCTGGTCGAGCGCAGCCTCGCGGAACCGCTGGCCGAGCGCATCGGCAAGGTCTTCGCCGAGTTGAGACCCGGCGCGACGTGGGCCGCCGGCACCACCTTGTCGCCGATCATCTCCGCGCCACAGGCGGCGCGTATCGAAGGGATCGTCGGGCGCACGCTGGAGGCAGGCGCGACGCTGCGTTACGGCGGCGTGCGGAGCGACGCTGGGGCGGGCGCCTTCTACGCGCCGACGTTGCTTGCGGACGTCACCGCCCATTCCGAAGCGGTGCGCGAAGAAGTCTTCGGCCCCGTGCTGACGTTGCAGACCTTCGACACCGAAGAAGAAGCGCTCGCGCTCGCCCAGCATCCCGACTACGGGCTTGCCGCCGGCGTGCATACCGCCGACCTCGGCCGGGCGCTGCGCTTCGTGCGTGGCCTCGAGGCGGGGACGGTCTGGGTCAACCGCTACGGCCGTACCTCCGACTTCATGATTCCCACCGGCGGCTACAAGCGCTCCGGGATCGGCAAGGACCTCGGCCGTCAGGCCTACGAGGCAAACCTGCGCTTCAAGAGCGTGCTGATCGACCTGCGGCCTTAAATCTCGCAACACCAATACGGGCGGGGCTTCCAGCCTGCCCACCGCAGACTGTGCTGCGCGACGGCCTCAAAACGCATGGTTTGTGTCACCAGCCGCACTCGAATCAGGAACATCTGTGTTTTTGCACTGATTAAATCTTTAACAGGAATTAGCTTCTCTTTCGCCACTGAACTCGCTCCCGGGTTCACCACCACGACAGGACTGCACCATGATCGAATTCGAACCGAAATACATCACCTTCGACTGCTACGGCACGCTCACGAAATTCCGCATGGCCGACATGACTCGCGAAATGTTCGGCCACCTGCTGAACGCCGACGACCTGGAAAAGCTCGTGGCGTTCTACGCGGGCTATCGCCGCGACGAAGTGCTGGGTGCCTGGAAGCCGTATCGCGACGTGGTGGTCAACGCGCTGCGCCGCGCCTGCAAGCGCATGAACGTCGCGTTCGATGAACAGGAAGCCGAGAAGATCTATCTCGCCGTGCCGACCTGGGGCCCACACCCGGACGTTCCGGAAGGTCTCTCGCGTCTGGCGAAGAAGTACAAGCTGGTGATTCTCTCGAACGCGTCGAACAACCAGATCCAGAGCAACGTGGACAAACTCGGCGCGCCGTTCCACGCGGTCTTCACGGCCGAGCAGGCGCAGTCGTACAAGCCGCGCATGCAGGGCTTCGAATACATGTTCGACCAGTTGAACTGCAATCCGGAAGACGTGCTGCACGTGTCGTCCAGCCTGCGCTACGACCTGATGACCGCGCACGACCTGGGCATCAGGCACAAGGCCTTCGTCAATCGTGGGCATGAGCCGTCCACGCCGTACTACCAGTACTACGAAGTCAGCGGCATTCCGCAACTGGCAGCGGAACTCGGCCTGTAACGGTAAGCGTTGTCTGCGCATTCATCGCCTCGCTCATTGCCCATCTCAAGGACAGACCGGATGAAGCTCGATTCTTATTGGCTCGACACCGCGCCGCCGTTCGTCTCGGCGTGTGAAGGTCCGGTCGAGGGCCAGGCCGATGTCGTCGTGATCGGTGGCGGCTTCACCGGGCTGTCGGCGGCGCAGGCGTTGGGCAAACGAGGTGCCTCGGTGACGGTGCTCGACGCGGGGCGCATAGGCGGCGGCGCGTCGGGGCGCAACGGCGGTCAGGTCAATACCGGTGTCGCGCAGGACTTCGTCGCGCTGGTCGCGCAACTGGGTGTGGAGCGGGCCAGTGCCTGCTACCGCGCGTTCTCGGATGCAGTCGATACGGTCGAGCGGCTGATTCGCGAGGAACACATCGACTGCAATTACAGCGCGACGGGCAAGCTGAAGCTGGCGTCGAAACCGCATCACCTCGCGCATCTGGAGAAGACCGCGGAGTTGATCCGTCGCGAAGTCGATACGGATATCGAACTAATTGGACGTGAGCGGATTCGCAGCGAAATCCAGTCGGACAGTTTTTACGGCGGCTTGCTGCAGCGCCACGGCGGCCAGATGCATATGGGCAAGTTCACCGTCGGACTGGCCGACGCCGCGGTTCGTCGCGGCGCGAAGCTCTATGAAAACGCGGCGGTCACCGCGATTGCGAAGGATGGCAGCGGTTTCAAGGTCACCTCGGCGCGCGGCGAAGTGCGCGCGAGGCAGGTGCTGATTGCCACCGGCCCGTCGCGGCACGGTCCGTTCGGCTGGTATCGGCGGCGGCTCGCGCCGGTGGGGTCGTTCATCGTCGTGACCGAGCCGCTGCCGCCGGAACTGCTGGCGCGGGTATTTCCTAACCGCCGCGCGTACACCACCACGCGCCTGATGCACAACTACTTCCGCGTGACGCCGGATTCGCGTCTGCTGTTCGGCGGCCGGGCGCGCTTTACGGCATCCGAGCGGCCGTCGGACGCGAAGAGCGGCAGGATTCTGCAGCAGGGGCTGGCCGCGATGTTCCCGATGCTGGCGAAAGCACGCATCGACTACTGCTGGGGCGGTCTCGTGGATATGACCGCCGACCGTCTGCCGCATGCCGGCCAGCACGACGGCATCTATTTTTCGCTGGGCTACAGCGGGCACGGCACGCAGATGTCGACGCATATGGGGCAGGTAATGGCCGACGTGATGGACGGCCACGAAGAGCGCAATCCCTGGCGCGAGCCGGATTGGCCCGCGATTCCGGGCCATACCGGCAAACCCTGGTTCCTGCCGCTGGTGGGGACGTACTACCGCATCAAAGATATTTTCTATTGATTGTTCCTTGTTGTACCTGCCACTAAAAAACCACGCAGCTATCCCTGTCACCCTCGCGGAGAAGTTCGATGAATAAGGAAACCTCGCAACATGACGCTCTTCGACTCGGCACCGAGTTGGAGCGCTTGACGTCAAAAGGCGCGTCACGACGCCAGGTGCTGCGCGCGATGACGGCGGCCGGCATGATGTCGGTGACGGGCGCCGGCCTGTTGAGCGCGAGCGGTGCGGCCTTCGCGCAGGCGAAGCCGAAGCAGGGCGGCAAGATCCGCGTGGCGACGCAATCCGCTTCGGCCGCCGACACGCTCGACCCGGCCAAGGGCGCGCTCGGCACGGACTACGTGCGCGGCTTCATGTTCTACAACTGCCTGACCGAACTCGATTCGCATCTCGGCGCGAAGATGGCGCTGGCCACCTCGCTCGATACGAAGGACGCGACGGTGTGGGTCGTCAAGTTGCGCACGGGCGTGCAGTTCCACGACGGCAAGCCGTTCGGGCCGGCGGACGTCGTGTATTCGATCATGCGCCACAAGGACCCGGCGACGGCATCGAAGGCGAAAACGCTGGCCGATCAGATCAAGGAAGTGAAGGCGACCGGCCCGAATGAAGTAACGATCACGCTCGAAGGCCCGAACGCCGACTTGCCGGTGATTCTCGCCACCTCGCATTTCCAGATCATCAAGGACGGCACCAAAGATTTCAAAACGGCGATCGGCACCGGTCCGTTCAAGGTCAAGGAATTCTCGCCGGGCGTGCGCACGGTCGGCGTGAAGAACGCGAATTACTGGAAGCCGGGCCTGCCGCATCTCGACGAAGTCGAACTGATCGGCATTGGCGACGAATCGGCCCGCGTCAACGCGCTGCTCTCCGGCGACGTGCAACTGATCAACTCGGTGAGCCCGCGCTCGACCACGCAGATCAAGAGTGCCGGCGGTTTCGGCGTGCTGGAGACGAAGACGGGCGAGTACACCGACCTGATCGTGCGCGACGAAGGCGGCATCACCGGCAACGACGATTTTCGGCGAGGCATGATGTATCTGCAGGATCGCGAGCAGATGCGCCGGGCGATCTTCCAGGGTTACGGCACGATCGGCAACGATCAGCCGATCGATCCGACCAACAAGTACTACCTGGCCGGGTTGCCGCAGCGAACGTTCGATCCGGACAAGGCGAAGTTCCATTTCCAGAAGGCCAAAGTCGGCAGCGCGCCGATGCAGATTTTTGCGTCGCCGGCGGCGGAGGGGTCGGTTGAAATGGCGATGTTCCTGCAGCAGGTGGCGCCGCAAGCCGGTCTGAATCTGCAGGTGTCGCGCGTGCCGGCCGACGGCTATTGGTCCAATCATTGGATGAAGCATCCGCTGGGTTTCGGCAACGTCAACGCGCGTCCCAGCGCCGATGTGATTTTCACGCAATTCTTCAAGTCGGACGCGCCGTGGAACGAAGCGAACTGGAAGAGCCCGAAGTTCGACCAGATGCTGCTTGCGGCGCGGGGCGAACCGGACGACGCGAAGCGCAAGAAGATCTACGGTGACATGCAGGTGCTGGTGCATGAAACGGGCGGCGTCGGCATTCCGATGTTCCAGAGTTCGATCGATGCCTATACGTCGAAGCTCAAGGGGCTCGGCTCGATTCCGCTGGCCGGCCTGATGGGTTTCATGTTCGCGGAAAACGTCTGGCTGGACGCCTGAAGCGGGTCTGTCCGGTGCGCCTTAACAGGCCGCACCAGGCAACACAGGCAATACGTACGCCGCTCTCCCGCGGCGTGCGGCTTCAACCTCGGATAGGAGGCGACTTTCGATGAAAGCACACGCGCAACGACTCATTGCCGCGCGCCTTGGCCTCGCACTGCTTACGCTGCTGCTGGTTTCGGCGGTCGTGTTCGCCATTACCGGGCTGCTTCCCGGCGATGCCGCGCAGCAGGCGCTCGGCCAGGCGGCGACTCCGGAAGCCGTCGCGGCCTTGCGGCATCAGTTCGGTCTCGATCAGCCGGCGCTGCAACGCTATTTCGAGTGGCTCATTCATGTGGTCAGCGGCAACTTCGGCACTTCGCTGTCGAACAATCTGCCGGTCAGCGAGCTGATCGCCACGCGCCTGCCGAATTCGCTGGTGCTGGCAGGTTTGACGGCGCTGGTCTCGGTGCCGCTCGCGCTCGTGATCGGTATTTCGTCGGCGATGTTTCGCGGTTCGCTGCTCGACCGCACGCTCAACGTGCTCACGCTCTCGACGGTGGCCGTGCCGGAATTTCTGATCGCCACGATCGCGGTATTGATCTTCGCCGTCAAGCTGCGCTGGCTGCCCGCGCTGTCGTATCTCTCGGAGGTGCATTCGTTTGGCGCGCTGCTGCGCATCTACGCGATGCCGGTGATGACCCTGTGCTGCGTGATCGTCGCGCAGATGTCACGGATGACGCGCGCCGCGGTGCTCGATCAGTTGAATTCGTCGTATGTGGAAATGGCGATTCTCAAGGGTGCGTCACCGGCGCGCGTGGTGCTGCGGCATGTGTTGCCCAACACCATTGGGCCGATTGCCAACGCGGTGGCGTTGAGCCTGTCTTACCTGTTCGGCGGCGTGGTGATCGTGGAGTCGATCTTCAACTATCCCGGCCTCGCGAGCCTGATGGTGGATGCCGTCACCAACCGCGACATGCCACTCGTGCAGGGCTGCGTGATGGTGTTCTGCGCGGCGTATCTCGCGTTGGTGCTGATCGCCGACCTGTGTCAAATCGTATCCAATCCGAGGCTGCGTCGATGATGAGCCAACCTACCAATCCCCACGTTCCTCATATTCCCCATGCGGGCACCGAGCTGTACGACATCGACGCCGGCGAGCCCGTGGTCGAGCCGCCGGTTGTCGAAGCGGCGGCGCTGAAGCAGGGTGTGTTCAAGCGGCTGGTGCATCGTTTCTCCGTGCTCGGCCTGATTGGCCTCGTGATGGTGGCGTTCTGGCTGATCGTCGCGTTTATCGGGCCGCTGGTCGCGCCGTATAAGGGCGGCGCGCTGACGTCGACGGAAATTTTCGGCAGCTACAGCGCCGCGTATCCGCTCGGTACCGACTATCTTGGCCGCGACATGCTGAGCCGGATTCTCTACGGCGCGCGCTATACGGTCGGCCTGGCACTGGCCGCGGCGATACTCGCCAGCGTGATCGGCACGTTCTTCGGTTTGCTTGCCGCGGTATCGGGGCGCTGGGTCGATGAAATCCTGAGCCGCCTGTTCGACGCGCTGATTTCGATTCCGAGCAAGGTGCTCGCGCTCGTCGTGATCGCCGCGTTCGGCTCGTCGATCACGATGCTGACGACCGTTGCCGCACTGGCCTACATACCCGGAGCATTCCGCATTTCGCGCTCGCTCGCGGTGAACCTGATGGGTCTCGAATACGTTCAGGTGGCAAGAGCACGCGGCGAGGGCATCTTCTATATCGCGCGGGTAGAAGTGCTGCCGAACATGATCTATCCCATGCTCACCGACTTCGGATTGCGCTTCGTGTTCATCGTGCTGCTGCTGAGCGGGCTGAGTTTTCTCGGCCTCGGCGTGCAGCCGCCGAATGCCGATTGGGGCTCGCTCGTGCGCGAGAACATCGGTGGTTTGTCCGAGGGCGCGCCTGCCGTGTTGATGCCGGCTGTCGCCATTGCGACGCTGACCATCGGCATGAATCTGCTGATCGACAACCTGCGGCGTCGCGGCCGTAGCCATGGAGGTGCGTGATGGCTGAGCTGACCGAGCGGGACATGATTGAGGTGAAGGGGCTGCGGGTGGTCGCGGGCGCGGCGCCGGGGCCGGTGACGGAAATCGTCAAGGGTGTCAGTTTTTCGGTGAAGAAGGGCGAGGTGCTGGCGCTGATCGGCGAGTCCGGTTCGGGCAAGACGACGATCGCGTTGTCGCTGCTCGGTTATGCGCGGGCGGGATGTTCGATCAGCGGCGGCTCGGTGCGCGTAGGCGACGTGGAGGTGCTGTCGCTCGATGCCAAAGGCCGGCGTGGGTTGCGGGCACGCACCGTGGCGTATGTCGCGCAGAGTGCGTCGGCAGGCTTCAATCCGTCGCGCACGATCATGGATCAGGTCACCGAACCGGCCCTGCTGCATCACGTGATGTCCGCCGAAGCAGCGCGCGCGAAAGCGATCGAACTGTTTCGCGCACTTGCTCTGCCGGCGCCGGAGACGATCGGCGAGCGTTATCCGCACCAGGTATCCGGCGGCCAGTTGCAGCGCCTGATGGCCGCGATGGCGTTAATCACCGATCCGGCTGTCGTCGTGTTCGACGAGCCGACCACCGCGCTCGACGTCACCACGCAGATCGAGGTGCTCGCGGCCTTCAAGAAGGTGATTCGCGAACTCGGCACCACCGCCGTGTACGTGTCGCACGATCTGGCGGTGGTCGCGCAGATGGCGGACCGCATCGTCGTGCTGAATGGCGGCGCGGTGAAGGAGAACGGCGCGGTCGCGCAAGTGCTCGATGCACCCGTGGATGCTTACACGCGTCAATTGCTCGCCGCTACACGGCGTCCTGAAGTGGAGTTGGCAACGCCGCAGAACGGCAAGCATATCCCGCCGCTGCTCGAAATCCGCGGGCTCGCGGCGGGCTACGGACGCGTCGACCGTTTTGGTGCGCCCGCTGTGCGCGTACTCGACGACGTGAGCCTGTCGATCCCGCGCGGCAGCGCGCTCGGCGTGATCGGCGAATCCGGTTCCGGCAAGACGACGCTCGCGCGGGTGGTAGCCGGGTTGGTCGACCGCGCACGCGGTGAAGTATTTTTCAACGGCACGCTGCTGCCCGCGCAACTATCGCGCCGCACGCCGGAGCAGTACCGGCAGATCCAGATCGTGTTCCAGAACGCCGATACCGCGCTGAATCCGAGCCATTCGATCGCCGACATTCTGGGCCGCCCGCTCGCGTTCTATCACCATCTGCGGGGTTCGGCCGCCAAAAAACGCATGCTGGAATTGCTCGACCTGGTGAAACTGCCCGCCTCGCTTGCCACGCGCACGCCTGCCGGACTTTCCGGTGGCCAGAAGCAGCGCGTGAATCTGGCGCGCGCGCTTGCCGCCGATCCCGCACTGATCCTCTGCGATGAAGTGACGTCCGCACTCGATACGGTGGTCGGCGCGGCGATTCTCGATCTGCTGGCCGAATTGCGCCGCGAACTCGGCGTGTCGTACATGTTCATCAGTCACGACATCTCGACGGTGCGCGCGGTTTGCGACGAAGTGATCGTGCTGTATGCGGGACATCGCGTGGAAGCCGGGCAGCGCGACGTGCTCGCGGCGCCGCCGTATCACCCGTACACGGGCTTGCTGGTCGATTCGGTGCCCGCGCTGAAACCGGGCTGGCTCGACGCGCGCCGCGCGGTCGGTTGTGCCGCGTTGCCGCCGATGGGCGAGAGCGCCAATGTCCCCGAGTTGTGCTCGTTCCGCGCGCGCTGCCCGGTACGCATCGACGGGAAGTGCAATGTCACGCCGCCTTCGCTGAAGAAACTGCCTTCGGGCGCGGAGATTCTTTGTCATCATCCGGCGGCGGAACTGAACCGCTTGCAGACCGTGGAGGCGACCCCGGCATGAGCGGACGATTCGTACGGCTCGCGGAGACGGGCCGCAAGACCTTTTCGATTACCGTGGACGGCGTCGTGCGCGAGGCCGCCGAGGGCGATACGTTGATGGTCGCCTTGCTGACCGGCGTGAGCACCTTGCGCGACTCCGAATTCGGCGACGGCCGCCGCGCCGGTTTCTGTTTGATGGGCGCGTGCCAGGACTGCTGGGTCTGGACGGCGCAAGGCGACCGCGTGCGGGCCTGCAGCACGCCCGCGGCGCCCGGCATGGCGATCGTGACGAAACTGGCCGAAGCCGGGGAGGGTGTATGGCCCCGCGTGTAGTGATCGTCGGCGCCGGGCCGGCAGGCGTGCGCGCCGCGCAGGCGCTGGTCGAGGCGGGACTGCGGCCAACGCTCATCGATGAAGGCCGGCGTGACGGCGGCCAGATTTATCGGCGTCAACCGGAAGGGTTTTCGCGCAGCTACGAGACGTTGTACGGCACTGAGGCCGAGCGCGCCGCTTCGTTGCATCAGAGCTTCGATGCGCTGAAGCAGAAGATCGATTATCTGCCGGAGACGCTGGTCTGGAATATATCGCCGGGCGCGGTGCATCTGGCGAGCGGCACGCATTATCGGACCCTGCCGTTCGATTCGCTGATTGTTTGCAGCGGCGCGACGGACCGGCTGATGCCGGTGAAGGGCTGGCACCAGGCTGGCACATACAGCCTCGGCGGCGCGCAGGTTGCGCTGAAATCGCAGGGCTGTGCGATCGGTTCGCGCATTGTGATGATGGGCAGCGGTCCGCTGTTGTATCTGGTGGCCGCGCAATACGTCAAGGCGGGCGCGCAGGTGGCGGCGGTGCTCGATACGTCGACCTTCATGCAGCGGGTGGCCGCGCTGCCGCGTTTGCTGGCGATTCCGGCCGCGCTCAGGAAGGGCATTGCGTTGACGCGTGTGCTGGCAAGCGCGCAGGTACCGGTTTATCGCGGCGTGCAGCCGGTGGAAATCAAAGGGTCGGCGCAAGACGGCGTGAGTGGCGTTGTGGTTGCATTGCCTGGCGGCAAGCCACTCGAATTCGCGTGCGATGCGGTCGCGCTCGGTTATCACCTGCGTCCGGAGACGCAGCTTGCGGACCTTGCGGGGTGCCGCTTTGTGTTCGACGACAACGCGCAGCAGTGGCTCCCGCAAATCGACGAAGACGGCCGCAGCAGCGTCAAAGGTATCTATCTGGCGGGCGACGGTGCAAGGGTGCGCGGCGCGGACGCCGCCGAGCGTTCCGGCCGCCTCGCGGCTTTGGCGGCGTTGCGCGATCACGGCATGCAGGTCGAAGGCGTCGAGCCGTTGCGCGCCGAACTCGCGCGTTTCACCCGCTTTGCCGCGGGCCTGCGGGAAGCCTTTCCATGGCCGGCGCAATTCGCCGCGTCTTTGCCGGACGAAACGATCGTTTGCCGCTGCGAAGCGATTACAGCCGGCGAACTGCGCCGCGTCGTACACGCGACCGGCGCGCAGGAAGCCAACCGTGCGAAGGCCTTTTCGCGCGTCGGCATGGGGCGTTGTCAAGGGCGTTATTGCGGCCACGCGGGCGCGGAAATCATTGCGGCGGCGGCTTCGGTGCCCTTGTCGTCGGTGGGACGGCTGCGCGGTCAGGCGCCCGTCAAACCACTGCCGGTGGCGCTTGCCGAAGAGGTGAACGAATGAGCGCGGCAACAGCTAACGAAGCCGATGTCATCGTGATCGGCGGCGGCATCATGGGAACGACCACGGCCTTCTTTCTGCGGCAGCGTAACCGCTCGGTAATCCTGCTCGAACGTGGACTCACGGGACAGCAGGCGAGCGGCGTGAACTTCGGGGGCATTCGCCGGCAGGGCCGCGCGTTGCCGCAACTCGAGATGGCGAACCGCGCGCTGCGTACCTGGCAACGTTCGAAGGACATGCTGGGCGAGGACATCGAGTTTCTGCCGGTGGGCCACACGCGCGTGTGCTATCACCAGAAGGACGTGGAGAATTTCGATCAATACGCGCTCGCTGCCCGCGCCTATGGTCTCGACCTCACCGTGCTGCGCGGCGACGCGTTGTTCAACCGCTTTCCGTTTCTAGGCCGCGAGGTGCTGGCGGCATCGATTTCACCACTCGACGGCCACGCCAATCCGCGTCTCGCCGCGCCTGCGTTTGGCCGTGCGGCCGCGCGGCTCGGCGCTCAGGTGATCGAGAACAGCGAGATCGTGCGGGTCGAAAAAGACGGCGAGCGGTTTCGCGTGGAAAGCGCGCGCGGCGACGTGTATTGGGCCGCGCAACTCGTGATCTGTGCGGGCGCGTGGGCGAGCCGTCTCACCGAACAGTTCGGCGAACCCGTTCCGCTCGTCGCGAGCGGACCGCAGATGGCGGTGACCGAGCCGGTGCCGTATGTGTTCAAGTCGTCGATGGGGGTGTTCACCTCGATCAAGGAGGAGAGCATCTATTTCCGCCAGATTCCGCGCGGCAACATCATTGTCGGCGGCGGTCCCGCTGGCCCAGCGGATGCCGTGACGTGCCGCGCCTCGGTCCTGCCGCGCAATACCGTGCGGCAAGTCGCGCAGTTGCGGCGGCTCGTGCCGGCGCTGGCCCCGCTGCATGTGATTCGCGTGTGGAGCGGTGTGGAAAGCTATCTGCCCGACGGCGAGCCGGTGATCGGTCCGAGCAGCAAGGTCGACGGTCTTTACTACGCGTTCGGTTTTTGCGGCTCGGGTTTCCAGATCGGCCCGGGTGTTGGCGAGACGCTGGCGGAGCTTGTCGATACGGGTAGCACGCCCATTCCGCTCGACGTGTTTTCCGTCAGCCGGTTCGCGAAAGAAGCCGCGCTCCGCCCGAGTATCGCGACGTCATGAAACAGTCCATCAGCCTCAATGCCGCCCGGGCGTTTATCGAAGCCCATTTCGACGAACCGGTGACGCTCGCGCAGCTCGCCGCGCTGTCCGCGCTCAGCGTGTCGCGCTTCGCGACGGTGTTTCGTCAGCAGTACGGTTCATCGCCCTATCGTTATCTGTGCGGGTTGCGGATTCAGCGGGCGCAAACCTTGTTGCTCGAGGGCATGCCGGGATCGGTGGTGGCGACCGAGGTGGGGTTTTTCGATCAAAGCCACTTCGGCCGGCATTTCAAACGATGCTGCGGAATGACGCCCAGCATGTTCATTGCGCGCGCCGGAGCGAACGCTGAAAAACAGGGTGGCGCGGGTCAGGCTACGGCGCCGCGTTCAGCTTCCGCCATAACGTCGTCTTGCTGATTCCGAGTGCCTCGCAAACCGCATCGCGATCGCCGTCGCACGCGGCGAGCGCGGCGCGGATTTCGTCCGCCTCCACATGACGGCTGCGCTCGCGTAACGTCAGCGCTGTTTTTTTCGCGCGCGCCTGGGGTTGCGCGAAGATTTCGGGCGCGACGGTGCGCAGGACTTCGCGCGTCAAGACGGCTTTTGTTGCGCCGTTCGAGTGCGAATCCGGGTCTCTGTCCGGGTTTGCGTCCGGGTTTGCGTCGCCATCGGCCAGTTCAACCGCAATCCGTTCGATCACGTTCTGCAACTCCCGCACGTTGCCCGGCCACATGTAATGCTTCAGCGGCTCGGCTAGCTGAGCAAGCACGCGCCGCGCCGCGTCGGCATCGGGCAGCCGCGCTGTCAGTCTCGGCTCGCGCGACGCGGCCTGCAGCAGCAATTCCGCCGCGAGCGGCAGCAGATCGTTGGGCCGCTCGCGCAGCGGCGGCAGGGCGATGCTCAGAATGTTGAGCCGGTAGTACAGGTCCGCGCGAAAGCTGCCTGCTTCAATGCTTTCGGTCAACGCGCGATGCGTTGCCGCGACGATCCGGATGTCCACCCGAGTCGGTTCCGTCGAGCCGAGCCGCACGACTTCGCGCTCCTGCAGCACGCGTAGCAAACGGCTCTGCAGCGACAACGGCATCTCGGCGATTTCGTCGAGAAACAGCGTGCCGCGGTGGGCCACTTCGATCAGCCCCGCCTTGCCGCCTTTGCGCGCGCCGGTGAACGCGCCTTCCTCATAACCGAACAGCTCGCTTTCGAGCAGCGCCTCGGGAAACGCGCCGCAATTGATGGCGACGAACGCGAAGTCGCGCCGCGCGCTCAATTGATGCATGCTCTGCGCGACCATTTCTTTGCCGGTGCCGCTTTCGCCAAGAATCAGCACGGTGGCGTCCGATCGGGCGTAGCGCCGCACGAGCGCACGGACCCGTTCCATGGAATCCGACACGCCGACAATATCCGCAAGCTGGTAACGCGCGCTGAACTGCTGCACGCGTTGCCGCGCACGCAAGGTGCGATCCAGTTTTTCGACCGCGCGGGACTCCTGAAACGTCAACACGGTGCCCGGCGCCGAGTTGCTGCTAGCCAGCGGCCCGCGATGCACGACGTAACTCGCGCCGCGCACCGTGCAGAATGCGTCGCCGTCCGAATCCGGCAAGCTGCCGGCGAGATCGGGCGCGAGGTCCAGTAGCGCACGGCCCACGGCTTGCGCTGCGTCGATGGCCAGCACGTCGGCGAGCCGCCGGTTCATCGCTTCGACGCGCCCTTGCGCGTCGAGCGCGACCACGCCGTCGCGCAGATGCTGCAGCAGATTGTCGAGCCGCTGACGGCGCACCGTTTCGCGGCGGGTGGCCTGCGCGACTTCGAGTGCGGTGTCGAACGCGGCACGTATCGACGCGCGCGAGTACAGAAACACCGCGCTCATGCCCGCGCTCGCCGCGAGATCGGCGATGAGCCCCGGGCCGACCACGGCGTCGATGCCGCGATCGCGCAGATCGAGAACGACACTCTCCGCGTCCTGCGCCGATTGATACGACGCCAATGTCACGTCGATGCCGTACGCGGCAATGAAGCGCCGCACTTCATCCGGCGTGTCGCCGTGCGTGACGAGCGCGACCTTCGCGCCGTCGCGCCGTGCTCGCGTGAGCGCGTGCATGACGTCGAAACCGGTCGGGCCGATCAGCACGACCGGGACGCTAACGCGCGTCTTCAGATACGCACCGTTGGAGCCACCGGCAATCACGACATCGGGACGACCGGCGCCGACCGCGTCGATCTCATGCACGGCGTCTTCGAAGCCGCGCGCGACGATCCGCAGATCGGCGCGTTCCACGTATTCCCCGGCGATGTCGAAGAACAGATCGCGTAGCCGGCTGATACTGACGGCCCAGATACGGGGGCGCTGTGTGGGGTCGAAGGGCGGTGTGCTCACGGCGAAAGGCTCATGTCGGAGGAGGGGCGCGGAGGATCGCTAGTGCGGCTATTATGCGCCTCTGTCTTTCGAATTTGAAATCAATGATTTCATTTGTGAAATTTCACGACGAGCTTGCGACGGAACGATTTTTTGTTAAATCAGGCACTTAGCGGCTGGCGACGCGCATGGCCCATTCTTTGCGTTATTGGCTTCCGTTTTCGCCGGTCACCGCATTGAACCCCGTTAAGACAAGCTCGGCGCGCAGATCGCCGCACGAACGCAACCCCGCAGTTGGAGACGAAATTATGAGTGAAGCCGATAACAGCACGCCGAACGCAGGCGCCTTCAAACCGAAGAAATCGGTCGCCCTGTCCGGCGTAACGGCCGGCAACACCGCGCTGTGCACGGTCGGCAAGACCGGCAACGACCTGCACTACCGTGGCTACGATATTCTCGACATCGCCGGTGCGTGCGAATTCGAAGAGATCGCCTATCTGCTGGTTCACGAAAAGCTGCCGACCCAGGCCGAACTGACCGCCTACAAAACGAAGCTCAAGGCGCTGCGCGGCCTGCCCGCGAACGTCAAGGCCGCGCTCGAATGGATTCCGGCCGCCGCGCACCCGATGGACGTGATGCGCACCGGCGTCTCGGTGCTCGGCACCGTGCTGCCCGAGAAGGACGACCACAACCTGCCGGGCGCGCGCGACATCGCCGACAAGCTGATGGCCTCGCTCGGTTCGATGCTGCTGTATTGGTACCACTACTCGCACAACGGCAAGCGCATCGAAGTGGAAACCGACGACGATTCGATCGGCGGCCACTTCCTGCACCTGCTGCACGGCGTGGAACCATCGAAGGAATGGGTCGACGCGATGCACGTGTCGCTGAACCTGTATGCCGAGCATGAATTCAATGCGTCGACCTTCACCGGCCGCGTGATCGCGGGCACGGGCTCGGACATCTACTCGGCGATCACCGGCGCGATCGGCGCGCTGCGCGGCCCGAAGCACGGCGGCGCGAACGAAGTCGCGTTCGAGATCCAGTCGCGTTATCAGACGCCGGATGAGGCTGAGGCCGACATCCGCAAGCGCGTGGAAAACAAGGAAGTGGTGATCGGTTTCGGCCACCCGGTGTACACGATTTCCGATCCGCGCAACAAGGTGATCAAGGAAGTCGCGAAGAAGCTGTCGAAGGAAGCAGGCAACCTGAAGCTGTTCAACATCGCCGAGCGGCTCGAGGCGGTGATGTGGGAAGCGAAGAAGATGTTCCCGAATCTGGACTGGTTCAGCGCGGTGTCGTATCACATGATGGGCGTGCCGACGGCGATGTTCACGCCGCTGTTCGTGATTGCCCGCACGGCGGGCTGGAGCGCGCACATCATCGAGCAACGGATCGACAACAAGATCATCCGGCCGAGCGCGAATTACACCGGTCCGGACGACCTGCCGTTCGTGCCGCTCGCCAAGCGCGTTTGAGGCTGCGAGCGTGTGAGCCACGTAATCGCAAAGCCGTAAGCGTTTCTCCTCCATTGCGTCTCATGAGCGCGGCGCGATGAAGTTGGGCCTTGGCTCGCTGGAACCCCGAGCCAAGGCCGTTTTTTTGCAGCGCGTCAACGAAACATGCGGTAAGCCGGTGCGCCACCGCAAGCTAAACTACACAGACTGTCCGATTGCTCGCCGCCGCTATTGTCCCCGGATCATTACTGTTTTCCCCTACGCCATGAATACTGCCAACCGCAAACGCCTTCCCGGCACCCAGCTGGATTTCTTCGATACGCGTGCCGCCGTCGACGCGATCCAGCCCGGCGCTTATGACAAGCTGCCGTACACCTCGCGCGTGCTGGCCGAAAACCTCGTGCGCCGCTGCGATCCGGAGATGCTCACGGCGTCGCTCAAGCAGATTATCGAACGCAAGCGCGAACTGGATTTTCCGTGGTTTCCGGCGCGCGTGGTGTGTCATGACATTCTCGGCCAGACCGCGCTCGTCGACCTCGCCGGTCTGCGCGACGCCATCGCGGCGCAAGGCGGCGATCCGGCGATGGTCAATCCGGTCGTGCCGACGCAACTGGTGGTGGATCACTCGCTCGCCGTTGAGTGCGGCGGTTTCGATCCCGATGCGTTCGCGAAGAACCGCGCAATTGAAGATCGCCGCAACGAAGACCGCTTCGATTTCATCAACTGGACCAAGCGCGCGTTCAAGAACGTCGACGTGATTCCGCCGGGCAACGGCATCCTGCATCAGATCAACCTCGAGCGCATGAGCCCGGTGGTGCAGGTGAAAGACGGCGTGGCCTTTCCTGATACGCTGGTCGGCACCGATTCGCATACGCCGATGGTGGATGCGCTCGGCGTGATCGCTATCGGCGTGGGCGGTCTCGAAGCAGAGAGCGTGATGCTCGGCCGTGCGTCGTATATGCGGCTGCCGGATATCGTCGGCGTGGAACTCACGGGCAAGCCGGCCGAGGGCATTACCGCGACCGACGTCGTGCTCTCGCTGACCGAATTCCTGCGCAAGGAGAAAGTGGTCGGCGCCTACCTCGAGTTCTACGGCGCGGGCACAGCCAACCTGACACTCGGCGATCGCGCGACCATCGCCAATATGGCGCCCGAATTCGGCGCGACGGCGGCGATGTTCTACATCGACGAGCAGACCATCAGGTATCTCAAGCTTACCGGCCGCGACGACGAACTCGTCAAGCTGGTCGAGACGTACGCGAAGGAAACCGGCCTGTGGGGCGATACGCTGAAGCACGCGGAGTATGAACGCGTGCTGAAGTTCGATTTGTCCACCGTGGTCCGTACGCTGGCGGGTCCGTCGAACCCGCATCGCCGTTTGCCGGTTTCGGATCTGGCCGCGCGCGGTATCAGCGGCAAGGTGGAAAACGAACCGGGCCTGATGCCGGACGGCGCGGTGATCATCGCCGCGATCACGAGCTGCACCAACACCAACAACCCGCGCAACATGATCGCCGCCGGTTTGCTGGCGCGTAACGCCAATCAGCGCGGGCTGACTCGCAAGCCGTGGGCAAAGACGTCGCTCGCGCCGGGGTCGAAGGCGGTGACGCTGTATCTGGAAGAGGCGGGTCTGTTGCCGGAACTGGAGCAACTGGGCTTCGGCGTGGTCGCGTATGCCTGCACGTCGTGCAACGGCATGTCGGGTGCACTGGACCCGGCGATCCAGAAGGAAATCGTCGATCGCGATCTGTATGCGACGGCGGTGCTGTCCGGCAACCGTAACTTCGACGGCCGCATTCATCCGTATGCGAAGCAGGCTTTCCTGGCTTCGCCGCCGCTGGTGGTGGCCTACGCGATCGCCGGTACGATCCGTTTCGACATCGAGAAGGACGTGCTGGGCGTCGATGCCCAGGGCAATGAAATCCGGCTGAAGGACATCTGGCCGTCGGATGCGGAGATCGACGCGATCGTTGCTTCGAGCGTAAAGCCGGAGCAGTTCCGCAAGGTGTACGAACCGATGTTCGCCGTTTCCGTGGATACCGGTGAGAAGGCCGATCCGCTGTATGACTGGCGTCCGATGAGCACGTACATTCGCCGTCCGCCGTATTGGGAAGGCGCGCTTGCCGGTGAACGCACGCTCAAGGGCATGCGTCCGCTGGCGGTGCTCGGCGACAACATCACGACCGACCACCTGTCGCCTTCGAATGCGATTCTGGCGGACAGCGCGTCCGGTGAGTACCTCGCCAAAATGGGCTTGCCGGAAGAGGATTTCAATTCATATGCCACCCACCGTGGCGATCACCTGACCGCGCAACGCGCCACCTTCGCGAACCCGACGCTCAAGAACGAGATGGTGTTGGAGGACGGCAAGGTGAAGGCCGGTTCGCTGGCGCGCATCGAGCCCGAGGGCAAGGTGACGCGCATGTGGGAAGCGATCGAAACCTACATGGAGCGCAAGCAGCCGCTGATCGTGATTGCCGGGGCCGACTACGGTCAGGGTTCGTCGCGTGACTGGGCCGCGAAGGGCGTGCGCCTCGCCGGTGCGGAAGCGATTGTCGCCGAAGGGTTCGAGCGGATTCACCGCACGAATCTGGTGGGCATGGGCGTGTTGCCGCTGGAGTTCAAGCCCGGCGTGAATCGTCTTACGCTCGGGATCGACGGCACCGAAACCTTCGACGTGATCGGCGAACGCAAACCGCGCACCGACCTCATGCTGGTGATTCATCGCAAGAACGGTGAACGTGTGGAAGTTCCGGTGACGTGCCGACTGGATACCGCGGAAGAGGTGTCGATCTACGAAGCCGGCGGCGTGCTGCAACGTTTCGCGCAGGACTTTCTTGAATCGACGAAGGCAGCGGCATAAGGCTTTCGAGCTTTTCTCATCAGGACATTACTTTTATGGCTCACCAACCTCAGATCAAGATTCCGGCGACGTACATGCGCGGCGGCACCAGCAAAGGGGTGTTCTTCCGGCTGCAGGATTTGCCGCAGGCCGCCCAGGTGCCGGGCGCCGCGCGCGACGCGCTGCTGATGCGTGTGATCGGCAGTCCCGACCCGTATGGCAAGCAGATCGACGGCATGGGCGGCGCGACGTCGAGCACGAGCAAGACGGTGATCATCGCGAAGAGCAGCAAGCCGGATCATGACGTGGATTATCTGTTCGGGCAGGTTTCCATCGACAAGGCTTTCGTCGACTGGAGCGGCAATTGCGGCAATCTTTCCGCGGCGGTGGGACCGTTTGCGATTAGCGCGGGTCTCGTCGACGCGAGCCGGATTCCGCATAACGGTGTGGCGATTGTGCGCATCTGGCAGGCGAATATCGGTAAGACGATCATTGCGCATGTGCCGATCACGGACGGCGCCGTGCAGGAAACCGGCGACTTCGAACTCGACGGCGTGACGTTTCCAGCGGCTGAAGTTCAGCTCGAATTCATGGACCCGGCCGCCGAAGAAGAGGGCGCCGGCGGCGCGATGTTCCCCACGGGGAATCTGGTCGACGATCTCGACGTGCCGGGTGTCGGCACGCTGAAGGCGACGATGATCAATGCCGGCATCCCGACCATCTTCGTGAACGCGGACGCGATCGGTTATAAGGGCACCGAACTACAGGATGCGATCAATAGCGACGACAAGGCGCTGGCGATGTTCGAAACCATTCGCGCGCATGGCGCGGTGCGCATGGGGCTGATCAAGAATATCGATGAGATCGCGACGCGCCAGCACACGCCGAAGATTGCCTTTGTCGCCAGGCCGGCCGACTACGTGGCTTCCAGCGGCAAGCGGGTTGCCGCGAGCGATGTCGATCTGCTGGTGCGCGCGATGTCGATGGGTAAGCTGCATCACGCGATGATGGGCACGGCCGCGGTTGCGATCGGCACGGCCGCGGCGATCTCCGGAACCCTGGTGAACCTCGCGGCGGGTGGCGGCGCGCGCGATGCGGTGCGTTTCGGGCATCCGTCGGGGACCTTGCGCGTGGGGGCCGAGGCTCGCGAGGAAGGCGGCGAGTGGACGGTCACCAAGGCGATCATGAGCCGCAGTGCACGGGTCTTGATGGAGGGCTGGGTGAGGGTGCCGGGGGCATGAGATAAGCGCTGCCAGCCCGGCACGAATGCAATTCAATACCTGTCGCGTCGATCGAAAGACTGCTATTGGGCGCGATTCGCCTCGATCACGGTCAACGCCGTCATATTGACGATTCTTCGGACCGTGGAGCTGGACGTCAGAATGTTCACCGGGGCGTTGACGCCCAGCAGAAACGGGCCGACTGCCACGTTGCTGCCCGCGCCGGTCTTGAGCAGGTTGTAGGCAATGTTGCCCGCATCCACGTTGGGGCAGACCAGCAGATTGGCGGCGCCTTTGAGCGGCGAGGTCGGCAGAATCCGCGAGCGCAGTACTTCGTCGAGCGCGCAGTCGCCGTGCATCTCGCCGTCGACTTCGAGCTCCGGAGCCTGCTCCCTTACGATCTCCAGCGCCCGGCGCATTTTCACGCCCGAGGCCGCGCCGCCCGCACCGAAGTTCGAGCGCGACAGCAACGCCGCCTTGGGCGTGAGGTTCAGCCATTCCATCTGTTTGGCCGCGCTAATCGTAAATTCGGCTATCTGCTCGGCGTTCGGATCGTCGTTGATGTGGGTGTCCACCAGCGCTACCGTACGCTGATCCAGCAGCAGAATATTCATGGCCGCGTACGTGTGCGCGCCGCGCTTCTTGCCGATCACCTGGTCGACAAAGCGCAGGTGATCGTGATACGCGCCGACCGTGCCGCAGATCATGCCGTCGGCGTCGCCGAGCCGCACCATCATCGCGCCGATCAAGGTCAGGCGGCGCCGCATCTCGACACGCGCCATCTCCTTGGTGATGCCGTCGCGGCACATCAATTCCCAGTACGTTGTCCAGTACTGGGGGAAACGTTCGTCGTATTCGGGGTTGGTCACCTCGACGTCCTGCCCGAGTCGCAGGCGCAAGCCGAATCGCTCGATGCGTGCCAGCAGCACTTCCGGACGCCCCACCAGAATCGGCCGCGCCAGCTTCTCGTCGACGATGACCTGGACGGCGCGCAGCACGCGCTCGTCTTCGCCCTCCGTGAAGACGATGCGCGCGTTGCCACCCTCGCGCACGAGGCGTCTCGCGGTCGAGAACAGCGGCTTCATGAAGGCGCCGGAGTGGTAGACGAATTGCTGCAACTGTTCGACATAGGCAGTGAGGTCCGGCAGCGGACGTGTCGCCACTCCGCCTTCCATCGCCGCTTTCGCGACCGCCGGTGCGATCCGCACGATCAGACGTGGATCGAACGGCTTGGGAATCAGATACTGCGGACCGAATGCGACGTCATAGGCGCCGTACGCGGCGGCGACAACTTCGTTCTGTTCTTCTTGCGCGAGACCGGCGATGGCATGCACTGCCGCAATTTCCATTTCGCGCGTGATGGTGGTCGCGCCGACGTCCAGCGCGCCGCGAAAGATGTAGGGAAAACACAGGACGTTGTTGACCTGGTTCGGATAGTCCGAGCGGCCGGTGGCGATGACGACATCGTCGCGCGTTGCATGGGCAAGCTCAGGAAAGATTTCCGGCGTTGGATTGGCCAGCGCGAGAATAAGCGGGCGTGGGCCCATCGTCTTCAGCATTTCCGCGCTCAGAATGCCGCCCACCGAGAGCCCGAGGAAAACATCCGCTCCCTCGATCACTTCTGCCAACGTGCGCGCGCTGGTTTCCTGTGCGAAACGCATCTTGTCCGGGTCCATCAGCGCGGTACGTCCCCGATAGACGACACCTTCAATATCGGTTGCCCAGATATTTTCGACCGGCAGGCCCAGGTCGACCAGCAGGTCCAGACACGCCAGTGCCGCCGCGCCGGCGCCGGAAGTCACCACCTTGACCTCCGAAATGGCCTTGCCCACCACCTTCAGACCGTTGATAAACGCGGCGGATACCGTGATGGCGGTGCCATGCTGATCGTCGTGGAAGACGGGAATCTTCATGCGTTCGTGCAGCTTGCGCTCGACGATGAAGCACTCCGGCGCCTTGATGTCTTCGAGATTGATGCCGCCGAAGGTGGGTTCCAGCCCGGCGATGATATCGACCAGCTTGTCCGGATCGCTCTCGTTGATCTCGATGTCGAACACGTCGATGCCGGCGAACTTCTTGAACAGCACGCCTTTGCCTTCCATCACGGGCTTCGAAGCCAGGGCGCCGATGTTCCCAAGGCCCAGCACCGCGCTGCCGTTGGTAATGACGCCGACGAGGTTGCCGCGGCTCGTGAAGCGATGTGCCTGTAGCGGGTCCGCCGCAATGGCTTCGCAGACGCTGGCCACGCCAGGCGTGTAGGCAAGCGCCAGATCGCGCTGGGTCACGAGCGGTTTGCTGGCCACTACGGAGATCTTTCCGGGGGTCGGAAACTCGTGGTAGTCGAACGCGGCTTGCTGGTCGGTCTCTGTCTGCTTCATGGTGTTCTCGCCTGGGTGAGGGCGCCGGGCGTGTCCCGGCGCGATCCGTTGAGGCGATTCTAGAGATCTGCCATAAGCAGATGATTTTGTTTTAATATCGACCCATCATTTTTTCGTGATGGGTGTCTTGACCCTCAATGACATTTGAGTCGAACGACATAGTCAGGCGGCTGAGCGCGCGTCTGAAGATGCGACACCTCGTGCTGTTGCTGCAAATCCAGCAGCACGGCTCGCTGACGCGCGTCGCGGAACATATGGCCAGCAGTCAGCCCGCCGTGACCAACGCCCTCGCCGAACTGGAAAGCATGTTCGGCACGCCGCTTTTCGAGCGCTCGTCGCGCGGCATGCTGCCCACCGCGCTCGGTTCGGTTGTGCTCGAACGGGCCCGGGCGATGATCAACGATCTCGACCATCTGGCCCGCGATATGAAGGCCGTTGCGTCGGGGCATGCGGCGCACCTGCACATCGGCGTAATTCCGTTTATTTCCGGCCAGATGCTGTCGGCCGCGCTAAAGCGGCTGCAATCCGGAATGGAGCGGCGCTTGACCGTCACCATCCACGAAGGCACCAGCGATCAGCTGTTGCCGCAGTTGCAGGACCATACGGTAGACATTGTGATCGGACGGGCGGCGGCATCCGTCGACCTGAAACAGGCGAGCTTTGAAGTCCTGTTCCGGCAGCAACCCCGTCTGATCGCGAACCGGCGTCTCGCGGCCAAACTCGCGCGCACGAAGCTCGACTGGAGCCGGCTGCTGACGCTGGACTGGATTCTCGGCGCGCCTCATACGCCGATGAGAGAGCAGGTCGCCGACCTGTTTCTCGCGGCGGGCACCGCACCTCCGGTGCCTGTGGTGGAGAGTTACTCGTCCAAACTCATTGGCGAAATGATTGCCTCGAGCGAAGAGGCGGTGTCGATCGTGCCTTCGGATATTGCCGAGGAACTGGTTCGTTTTGCGGGTGTAGCAATCGTGCCTTACTCGTTCGAATGGACGCTTCCGCCCATCGCGCTGTTCACCCGTTCAGAGGGCCCACACTCCGCGGCGCAGAATCTGTTCGTCGAATCGTTGCGCCAGATATGCAAGGAGACGTACGCTCAAACGCGAGCTTAGGACTCGTCAACCCGGCGTGATCGACTGCGACTGGCTCACGGGTTCGGCGGTAACACCAGCGGCCCGCAACCGGTATCGGTGACGAAAGTCGCAAGCAGTCTCGCCGGGTGGGTCGGATCGAGATTCTCGGCGAACAGATGGAGCGCGCGCGGCGGTTCGAACCACGTTTGTCCGCTCACGTAGTCGAGGGGCGCGCCGCCCTCCAACTGCGAGCGGATCGTCCCCTCCAGTACGACGGCCGTCACCGAACCCGGGTGACGGTGCGCCGGCGTAAAGCCGAGCGGCGGAAAGTCGACGATGGCCGTCGTTATCGACTTGCCCGGTGCGTCAGGCATTGCTTCGCACGACAGAACCTTGACCGTCGAAGCCGGGCGGCGCGTGGCGCGGGCATCCGGCGACGCGTCAGACAGCAACGGTGCCGCGTCGCCCGCGCAAAGATTCGCAACCCAGTCGATCGCTGATCGGGGCGCTGCCGGGCCCGCCATCAGCGCGGACGCCACGATCGCGGCAAGCATCGTGGGCCTACCCGACAGGTCCGGCAATATGCGCGGGGTCATTGGTGCGGCACCGATCGCCAGTCCGGCGACCACCCTAATTCACGCTTCGCCTTTGCGCTGCTGACTTCGGCGTTATCCTCCGCGATGTTGTATACGCCTGCGTTGCCGCGTCGAAGGGCAAGCAACGCCGCATACGCCGCGGCTTCAACGTGCAACGGGCTCGAACCGGCCGCAGCATCGGCTCCGGTGCCAGGGCCGTAAATTTGCCCATACCTCAGTACGGTGCCAGTCAGCGGCCTCGCTTGGAGCACGTGTTGCTCGAGTGCGGCGACACCCCGCACACTGGTACCGCGCGTACCGTGCGCGTCGATGTCGAGCGGGCAGCTTTCGTCGTAAGGCTTCGCGCCGGGCCGATACGCCCACGCAATGCTTTGCGCAATCATGCGGCTGCTGCCGGCCGAAACTGCGGCGGCGACCAGGTTTCGCGTCCCCTCGTCACGTATCCTCGCGTTGGCTGTCACAGCCTGAGCCATCCGGGCCGGGTCGAGTCCCGGCGGCAGGTCGGTCAATTGATGAATCACGGTGTGCGGCGCGATGTGAAGCAGCGCGTTGCGTAACGCGGCCGCGTCGAATACATCGACAACCACCGGCGTGACGCCCGCGTCCTCGAGTTTTTTCGCCCGCTCCACGCGCCGGGTACTGCCGAACACCGCATAGCCGGCGGCGACCAGGAGCGGCACAAGCGCGGTGCCGATTGCGCCGCTTGCGCCAGCTACAAAAACCTTGTGTGTCATTTACCTTCTCCCGTCTGCGATGGTGAATCTCTGCCACGGTATGGCGCCTTCGATGGAGATGACGATAGGGCTTTTAATGGTTACAAAAAAGATCCATTATTGCGAAATTGACTGAGCCAATCTGAACGAGTGACGATGCGCCGAGCGGAACAGATTGAACTTGCACTGGCGCCGCGGCCGGACGGCATGCCGCTGCAACGCTGGCTATATGACGAGCTGCGCGCGGCGATCCTGGCGGGCCGTCTGGCGCCGGGCGCGCGCTTGCCCTCATCGCGCGATCTTGCCGCCCGATCCGGTTTGTCGCGCGGAACGGTACTGGGCGTGTTTTCGCAACTCGCCGCCGAAGGCTATCTGACGGGCGCCGTAGGACGAGGCAGTTTCGTCGCGCCGGAACTGCCCGAGCTGTCCGGGCGGCATGCCGATAGCGGCGATCGCTTGTCGAACAGGAAGCGCGACGGACGGTCGGGCGCTCGCAACCACCATCGCGACACCGATGGCGGTGCTCAAGCGCGTGCCGTCGCGCTCTCGGTCCGTGGCCGTCTGCTCGCGCGAAGCGTCTTTGACGTGGGCGGGCGCCCCGGCGCCGCCCGGGCTTTTCGTGCCAGTCAACCTGATCTCGATGCGTTCCCGTTCGAACTGTGGGCACGGCTCGCGGCAAGACGCGTACGCCGCAGCCGGCGAAATCTGCTGGGCGACGGTGAGGCGCAAGGATACCGGCCGCTGCGCGAGGCGATTGCCGGCTACGTGGGGATATCGCGCGGTATCAGGTGTAGCGCCGCAAATGTCGTGATGCTGGGCAGTGTCCAGCAGGCCATCGATCTGGGCGCGCGTTTACTGCTCGATCCGGGCGACACCGCGTGGATTGAAGATCCGGGCTATCAGGGCGCGCGTTTCGTGCTCGAAGCAGCGGGTGCGCGGGTTGTCGGCGTGCCTGTCGATGCCAGCGGTATCAATGTGGACTGGGCGCGGCAGCACGCCCCCGACGCACGTCTGGCCTATGTCACGGCCGGGCGGCAGGCGCCGTTGGGGCCGTCGCTCGCGCTCGAACGGCGGTTGTCGCTGCTCGAGTGGGCGCGGGATCGAGGCGCCGTGATCATCGAGGACGACTACGACAGCGAATACCGCTTCGAGGGCAATCCTCTGGCCGCAATGAAGAGTCTCGACGACGATGGACACGTGATCTACTGCGGCACCTTCAGCAAATTGCTGTTTCCCGCGCTGCGGACCGCGTATGCGATCTTGCCCGACCGTCTGGTCGATCCGTTCGTGGCCGCCTTGTCGTTGACGGCTCGGCATGTGCCACTGGATCAGCAATCGGTGTTGCATGAATTCATCGCGGAAGGCCATTTTGGCCGGCATATCCGGCGCATGCGCATGCTGTACGGCGAGCGTGCCGAAGCACTGAAGATGGCCGCCGACCGGCATCTTTGCGGACTCCTGCATGTCCCGCGAATCGTCGCCGGGCTCGATGCGCCGGCGTTTTTTCAACCCGGCACCGACGACGCCGACATGGCGCGCCGGGCGGCGCGCGCGGGCCTCGAGACGCGCCCGCTGTCGCTGTATGCGATCGACCGTCCGGCGCCGCCGGGGCTGGTATTGGGCTTCGCGTCTGTCGACAGTAAAGCAATCGAGTCGGGGATGGTCGCTCTTGCGCGTGCGCTGGAGCGTTGACCGGCGATCCACCTGGCCGCAGACCGATTGGAGGCATCGCGGCCGGCCAGATAGATCAATGATATTGACCAATCGTGCGGGCTCAAGCACTGCCGTGCGTCTTGCATGCCTTGCCCGCTTCTGAAAATCGCTTACGATAGCCGCTGGTTTTTGCCTTCAAGGCGGATCTACGCCTGGGTGCCCAATCCGGCGCATCCGATCCGATTGTTTTATTACCCGCGAAGCGGGCTCTGTTCAAATTCGATCTGCCGGGAGTTCGATGAGCGACACCATGCAAGCGCCGTTTTCCATCCTGTTCGTCGATGACGACGAGATGTCGCGCAACCACTTCGCCCGCGCGATCCGTGAGGACTACCACGTGCGTATCGCTCGCAGCGCAGACGAGGCGATGGCAGTACTGAGTGAGTACGCCGCGGAGATCGCCGTACTGGTGACCGATTTCCGCATGCCGGGGCGACAGGGGGACGATCTGCTGCGTCAGGTAGCGCAGGAGCATCCGCAAATCGTGCGGATCCTTGTGACCGCCTATGCGGACAAGGACATGCTGTTGCAGACGGTCAATACCGGTGACGTATTCCGCATTCTCGAAAAACCGCTGCGGGTCGAAACGCTGCGCGAGGTCCTGCGGCAGGCCACCGCGCGCTACACCGAGCGGGAAACGCGCCAGCAGCGCCTGTCGGCAATGGATGAGACGCTCGCTTTTCTCGCCCATGAACTGAATACGCCATTGGCGGCGATCTCGCTTTTTGCGCGTGCCGTCGAAACCGACGTTGCCGAGCAATACGATCCGGAGCGTCAAAGGGCGATCGGCGAGGCGGCAACGTCGATGCAGAACAACGCGCAATACTGCCTGACGCTGATCTCCTCTTTCTGGGCGGCCGTACACCAGAACGGAGGCCAGCCGTTCGCGTCGGGCGCCGGAGCGCGCAAGGTCAAGGCGACGCAGTTGATCGCAAGCTTGCTCGATACCTATCCGTTTACGGCCTCGCAGAGAGACTGCATACAGGTCGACGTACAAGGGGATTTCGTCGTGCACGCAATGCCCAATTGCGTCGCACTCGTACTCTCTTCGCTGCTCTCCAACGCGTTGCGCGCACTCGACGGTGCAGGCGCGCCTTCGTTGCGCTTCGAGGTCGTGGATGCGCCCGAACCGGAGATCCGCATTCGCGACAACGGTCCGGGGATTGCGCCGGAGATCAAGGCGCGTCTGTTACAGGACCCCGTCACGACCTACGCGGGGTCCGGCGGGCACGGCATGGGCATGATTTTTTGCAACCGCATCATGCAATCGTCAGGCGGACGCCTCGGGATCGAATCCGCCTTGGGTGCGGGCACGACGATAACGATGAGTTTTCCTCGTTCCAGAAGTTGAACGCGCATCGCAGATGCCGGGGAGCCACCCGACGGCTACACTCGGCCGCTATCCACCGCTCAGCACGTCCCGATGATCGCGACGTGCGTTCGCCGAAACGAAATACGTCTGCAGCGCGTCAGCCGTGCGTTCACCCAACATGCAAATCCATTCAAGCCAGTCAGGTTCTGAAGGCCATTCGCCTCCTACCACCCGCGGATAAATCTGCCTCGTGAACTGATACAGCGCCTTTGCCCCGATATTGCCGCTGATGCCAAGAAGGCGGTGCAATGCATCGTGTGTCGATTCGAGGTCACGAGCTGCCACGCTGGCGGGGAGTCGCGCCACGAGCAAGCGAATCTGTTCAATGCCATTGAGGAACGACTGATCCAGCAAATCAAGCGTTACCAGTTCTTCGAGATGTTTCTCGTCAAGCAGACTGTCTTCCGCGATCGTCGCAGGTTTTCTGATCGGGCCAGCCGATGTTTGCGATAGATCCGCCTTCGCTGAAGCGTTCAACGCACGTTGCTGGGCGAACTGTCTGGCAAGCGACGCATACAGGGAACTGACCTGCACCGGCTTGATCATGACCTCGTTCATTCCTGCAGCGAGGCAGGCCTGTACGGCGTCCATATCGGATTGACTGGTCAAGGCGATGATGGGGACGTTGGCATATGAGTCGGCACGATTACGAATCAACGCCGTGACTTCCAGACCGCCCATGCCAGGCATATTCAGATCCATCACGATGGCATCGATGGCGTCGTTCTCCGCCAGGCCGGCGAGTACCGCCTGCCCATGTTCGGCCTCGACGACGCTTGCGCCGCATCGCTCCAGATAGCCTTTGGCAACCAGCCTGCTGTAGGTGTCGTCGTCCGCCACCAGGATGGTCTTGCCGTCGAAGCCGTCGAATCGCTCTTTCAGATGATGCCGGCTGCCGTTCTCGAAGAGCGTCTGCAGCGTATTGATCAATTCCACCACGCTGCAGGATTTGCTGATGAGTTCGTCCATGCCGGCTCGCCGCGCGAGGACGCGTGCCACATTGCTGGGCTCTACGGTGTAGGCCACGATCAGAACATTCCAGTTAGGATCTCGATGGCCCGCGCGGATCTTTTCGCTGGTCGTGTAGCCGTCCAGCCCCGGCATGTTGATGTCCATCAGCACGAGATCCCACGGCGTTGCCTGCCGAAGCATGGCCAGCGCCGTCTCGCCGTTTGCGGCCTCGCTCACGTCCGCGCCCACCTTCGATAGCGCGCGACGGATTCTCGCCCGTTGAGCGGCATCGTCGTCGACGATGAGAATGCGTTTGCCGCCGAAAAATGGCGCGGCGCGTTCAAAGATCCTGTGCTCGTGCTCCACAACCTCGCTCTCCTGAACGGCCGGAAACTGCAGCGTGAATTGCGTAAATTTGCCGACTTCCGAGCGGCAACTGATCGTGCCGCCAAAAGCGCGCATCGCGCGCTGGCAGTAGGCCAGTCCCAATCCTGTGCCAGCCGAATTTCCCGCTGTGCGGAAGGGCTCGAACAGATGCGGCAGGATGTCGGGCGAAATCCCCGGGCCGGTGTCGTGAACGATCACGCACTGCCGGTCGATCGTGAGTGTGAGCGTTGCCGAAGGATGCGTGGCAATGTGATGAAGCGCGTTCTTGATCAGATTGAACAGGGTGAAAAGATAGACGGTTTCGTCGACCTTGAAAGTGAAATCTTCCAGTACCGCGAGCCTGACCTTGCTGCGCTCCTTTTCATCGCTGAAGCCATATTCGTCCAGCGCTTTACGTGTGGTATTCGCCGCGCTCAGATAGGCGCGGTAATCCGAGCGAATGGGTTTTGCGCTGACTTCGTCCAGTGTCATTGCGATAATGCGCAGGCCTCGCTCAATCGACAACTGGCCGTGAGCCACATGACGATAAAGCACGGCCGCCTGGTCGTGCGGCAGCGCCGGCGACCGGTCGGATTCCGTCGTGGCGGGCAGCGCCTCTTCCACGCGATCCAGAACGTGTTTCAACTGGCTGAGGGGATTACGCATTTCATGGGCGATCGAGCCCGCGAGGGCCTGCAAAGCCCGGTTTCGTTCGACAAAGATGCGCCCTTTGCTGATTGCATAGCTGAACGCCATGCTGCACAAAACGACGACGGGCAGCACGGCGAGATCCGACTGGTTGGCCGCGCTCAGCACGATCGGAGCCGGCGAGGTGGCTACCGCGGCCAGCGCACCGGAAAAAATACCGACGCTGATGCAGGCCATCAGCAAAAGCGGATTGTCAATACACAGCGCCATGATGAAAAGCATCATGACCTCGGTCATCATCCACATGGTGGAGAACGAATTTCTGATCGCGAGGAATGTACAAACAAACGGCAATACGTAGATCAGGCAGCAATGCCAGTAGATCAGCAGCGCGTTGTTAAAGCGCTTGGGCCAACGCGCCTGAAAGATCAACGGAATGCAGACGGCCGCCGCACTCAGCCGAAGCCAGAGGTTGTCATACGGCTGCGGCAGCACATAGGTCCAGACGACGTAGTAAATGGGGTGGCACAGGAGGCCGAGTATGCCTCCCCATCGAATTGCAAGCCGGCTTCGTTCCAGCAAATCCCGCATACTCTCGCGCGGCATCACCATCTGGCCTCCAATCACGTTCACGACCCTATCAACTCATGTTTGCCACGAAGTTGGCTATTCGGGGCGATCGTCGAACCGTCTTTACCGTGAAAAGGTCCGACCGAAAACCCGTACTTCTTCAGAAGACCGTGAGTATATGAAACAGACCACACAGGAGGACTGCCGATGATGAAATCGGAAGCGATGCCTTCCTGCCAGGCCGCGTAGCCTTCGGCAAAACAGGTATAGCAATCGCGGGTGGACGGCAGTCTGAACGGGAACAGGGTGTTGAGTCCGGCCGGGCCACGGGCGAAGCACTCAATATATAACGTGTGGGCGCGTGATGCGAGTTCAGCCTCGGTGCTTGCCGCCCGGGGGTGTGAGTCGTCAATCCAGAACTGCGCCCGCTTGAGGTCGGAGGCCGTAAGGTAGGGCACGCTGGTGCTGCTGACGAGAATTGCACCATCGAACTGTGGCAACGGAGTGTCCTGACTGAATGTGTGCACCGAAACCCGCACCCGTCCCGACAGATCCGCGGCCATCAGCTCCTTGGCCTGTTCCGTCAGCAGGTTGACCTTGTCCGGCAAATCGATCAGAACAAGCTCCTTCGGTGCATCTTTATAGAGTAGGTATTTAGCCGCGGTAATGCCGAGCCGTCCGGCAGCGCCGAATAGCGCGAGCTTCGTCTTGCCGAATTCGAGCGCAAGTTCATTGCAGCAGTGGACCGCCCAGTCTTTCAGCATCGCTGCGGTGGCGGCATGTCCGGTGGTGATATGAGGCGGCTTTGTATGGCGGGGGAGCGCGCCATAGTTGCAGGCATAGGGCGTGGAGGCGCCCATCGCCACCATGTTCAAGCCCGCTTGTCTTGCCAGTTCCAGCGCAGGAAAAAATTGCGTCTCCCGAAATCGCTTGATACCGCGTGGGCTCCCAAGCCACAACTCGAGAGGAACCGGACATGCAATATTGGCCCCTATGAGCTGTGAGCCCGAATAGATAGGCGATGCAATAAAAGGCTTCGCATTCCAAAGTTCCTCTTCGAACGACGCCTGGCGGGGTTTCACATTATGGAAAGAAAATGAAAGCGTATCCCAGTCCGTCGCGTGAAACAGAAATCCGACGCCGCCTTGACCGGCGGGCAGATTGTCCCGTATCTCTTCGGGCTGAATGATGTGTTTGAGCGTCAAGGGCGCACTGTTGGCGGCCGGCTTCAGGTCGGCCGGTTCATTGAAACGGGGCGAGATTTCCTTATGAAGAGACGTACGCATTTGTTTTTCCTTAGGTTGAGCTAACGCTGAACGGCCAGCGCGGCGTCGTAAGTCAGGATTGACCGACGATTCGTCAACTCTAGAGAAATCCGCTGCAGTGTGTCCGTCTGTTCGCTCGCATCGAGAAAGTTGCCGGGGCCTGCCGTGCATGTAATCGCCGAATCGGCTAACCGACGGTAAGCGGGCAAGCGTCAACGAGTGGCGTGGAGCCTCATGGGTTTTCTAGTTTGCAAGGCCGGTAGTGGATGGCTGCATGCTTGCTGCATTTCGCTGTTTGCGATGATCTTCTGGCAGATAATCCGCTGTGCGGTATCCGTTCGAAATCCTGAAGAGGACATTGCCATGAGAGTCATCCTCGGCCTGCTCGGGGTAGCTGCATTGGGCGCAGCACTCGGTCCACTCGGCTGGCTGGTATGGCTTGCCCATACCCATGCGCTCACAACCATCCTGACCTATCAACTCGTGATTGCGGTGCTGGTTGCCTTATTGATCGGGGCCTGCTGTCTGGCGGCCAACTGCTCGTTGAATCGCCGCTCCCCCGTGCCCACTGTCGCCCAAACTATGCAGCGCAGGTAGGCAACGAGGGGGATGACGTCACTGTCAGTGCCGGCGCAAGCCCCCGCGATCCACGAATCGCAGGCTTCTTGCCGGCCGTTGCCACGGAACCTGCATTGCAGGCTGCCTCACCACGGAATTGTTTCGTTCTCCCAGCGCGTAAAGGTCCCGGTGGGGCCGTCCGGGCCGAGCAGCGCGACGCGCACCGCTTCGCGAGCGCCTGCCTCGACGGGCTCCGTGCCGGCATATCCATTGAGGTTCGTTCGGGTGAAGCCGGGGGAAACAGCATTGACCTTGATGCCCTCCGGCTCGAGTTCAATCGCCATGGCTACGGTCAAAGCGTTAAGAGCTGTCTTCGAGGCCGGATAGACGGGGCCGAAGATCGCGCGATAGGCGAAGGCCGGGTCCGAGTTCGCCGTTAGCGAGCCGACGCCACTCGACACGTTGACGATGCGCGCGCCGGGCGTCGTGCGCAAGACCGGCAGCATCGCCTGATAGACGGCAAGAACGCCGAACACATTGGTGTCCCATACGACGCGCATTTCATCGAGCGACACGTTGCTCGGGCGGGTCTTCTTGACATAGTCTTCGACGGACTGGCCGGGCAGTTTGCCCGTATTCGAAATGGCCGCATTCTGGATGAGCACGTCGAGGCGGCCAAACTCCTTGCTCACGCGTCCGGCCGCGGCTGTGATCGAGGCCTGATCCGTCACGTCGAGTTGAAGTGCGTGGGCGTTCGGTCCAACCTCCTGAGCCGCAGCCTCGCCGCGTTCGAGATTGCGCGAGCCGACCAGTACAGTGAAGCCGTGTGCCGCGAGATCCTTGGCAATCTGAAGACCGATTCCCTGATTGGCGCCGGTGACCAGGGCGACGGGTTTGTCCTGCATGACAATCTCCTTGTGGTATTCCCTGCGGTATTGCGGTATTGCGCTATCGCGCGCGGAAGCCATTGCCGATTTCAGTTCAGGGCAATGGCACGGCTCGGTCAGCGAACCTCGGCTGCCCATGCCTCGGCGTCGGCACCGGCGGGAATGCGCAGCGGCGACGACGGGTCGGTCGCCGCGCGCCACACGGCTTCGGCGACGTCCTGTGCATGCGTGATCGGGGCAGAGGTATCGCCCATCCTCGCAACAACGTCCTGGGCGAGGCCGGCATACGCTTCGTGATCGAAGCCGTGGATATGGGCGCGCGCGTTTTCGCCAAAACGGGTGTCGGGCGCGCGGCCCGGCAGCACCAGGTGCGTCCGTACGCCGAACGGTGCGAGTTCCAGCGCCATCGATTCGGTGAACGCGTTCACGGCCACCTTGCTCGCGCGGTACGCGGCGAGCAGCGGCAGCGCCTTGAGCGTCACACTCGACGTTACGTTGACGATGACGCCGGCCTTGCGCTGCCGGAACTGCGGCAAGACGGCTTGCGTCACGGCGATCGTGCCGAAGGTATTGGTCTCGAAGAGTTCGCGCACAGTCGCGAGCGGGACCAGTTCGGCCGGGGCCGCCGCACCGAAGCCCGCGTTGTTGACGAGGACGTCGATGGAGCCCGCGGCCTCGACGGCCGCGCGAATGCTTTGCGGATTCGTGACGTCGAGCGCCAGCACGCGCAGGCGCTCGGAGCGTGGCAGCAGATCGGTGCGCGGCGTGCGCATCGTGGCCACAACCTGCCAGTCGCGAGCGAGGAAGAAGCGGGCGGTCTCGAGGCCGAATCCGGAAGAGCAGCCGGTGATCAGTACGGTTTTCATGGGAACTCCGGTTACCGGCAAAAGGATTGCCGGGGTAGTGAGGATGTGCCCATACGATAGAGCGCCGCTGCCGTACTTGCTACAATCAAAAATCCGAATTTCATTTGCAGGAGTCCGGCGATGATCGATCCGTTGGCCGAAGTCGTGATGCTGCTGCAGCCGGGTGCCCGGTTCTCCAAACTCGTTCTCGGCGCTAGCCCGTGGCGCATCAGCCGCTCGGATGCCGGCCAGCCGCTTTATTGCGCGATTCTCGAGGGCGGCTGCCGCATCGCGATTGACGGGCACGAGCCGATCGAACTCCTCTCGGGTGATTTCGTCCTGATTCCGGCGGCCTACGGCGTCTCGATGTCGAGCCTCGAGCCGCCACCGCCGGGGATCGAGACAGCGTTGCCCGTCGCGCTGGGCAACGGCGAATTCAGAATTGGCGCCCCGGACAGCCCGATCGACGCGCGCATGTTGGCGGGTCACTGCAGCTTTGGTTCGCCGGACGCATACCTGCTGGTCTCGTTGCTGCCGCGATTCGTGCATGTTCGCGGCGAAAAGCGGCTCGCCACGCTCGTGGAGCTCGTACGGGAGGAATCACGGGAACAGCGGCCGGCGCGCGAGGTCGTGTTGTCACGGCTGCTCGAAGTGCTGCTTATCGAGGCGCTGCGGTCGATGGCGGGAACGGATGCGTCGCCGGGTCTGGTCCGGGGGCTATCCGACAGCCGTCTCGCGGTCGCGATCCGCGGAATGCACGAACGCCCGACGCACCCGTGGACGGTGGCTGAACTCGCGAAGGAGGCCGCGCTTTCCCGCTCGACCTTTTTCGAACGCTTCAGCCGCGCGGTGGGCGTCGCGCCGATGGAGTACCTGCTCGCGTGGCGCATGGCGCTCGCGAAGAACCTGCTGCGCCGTAACGAAGGCCGGGTCGCCGAGATTGCGCAACGCGTCGGCTACAGCTCCGCCAGTACCTTCAGCGTTGCCTTCACGCGGCACGTCGGCCGTCCGCCCACGCAGTATGCGCGCGAGGAGCAGGCGGCCGCGGCCGGGCTGCCTGGGCCGTATCAATGAACGGCTCCGTGCGGCGAGACTTCAATTGTGCGAATGATGTGGAATGCAGATTAATAGGTGACTGGCGCACGCGCCGCCCTATTCGGCTTTATCCGACCGCCTCACGTCTGCCACGACCGGCGTACGCGCTCGCGAATGTCATGCAGGCGCGCAACGGATTCGTTGGAGAAAACGAAACGCAGATAGCGGTCCGCCCCGGGTCCCCAATTCGTCATCGGGGTAGCGGCGACCTTGCCGCGTTCGAGCAGCAGCTTCGACGCGTCGGGCGGCTCAAGACCCAGCTTGCGGGTGTCGATAAGCATCGACCAGCCGCCATGCGGACGGATCACCGGCAGGTCAGCAAGCGCGTTCATCAGGAAGTCGCGACGGCGCTCCCATTCCGCGACCGCTGCGGCCACGCCGTCGTCGGTTGCCGTCAGCGCTGCGGTGGCGCCGGGCATCGCGATTCCAACCTGGCACACCACGTTCGAGAGGCTCACGAGACGTACGTCGTTCATGATCGACGCGGGTCCGACGATCCAGCCGACGCGCCAGCCGATCATCCGGTACTCCTTCGAAACCGCGCCGATAGTGATGGTGCGTTCACGCATGCCGGGCAGACCGGCGGGATGAATGACCTCGCGCCCGTCGAACAGGATGCGCTCCATTGCTGCGTCATAAACCAGCCAGATGCCATGGCGCTCGCAATGTGCCGCTATCGCGAGCCATTCATCCCGCGATGCGACGTAGCCGCCCGGCATTGAAGGCGACATGATCAGCAGCGCTTTCGTGCGCGGCCCGATCGCCGCGGCAAGACTGTCGAGGTCGAGCCGCCAGCCGTCGGCACCAGCTTGCAGCCGCGCGAATCTCGGCACACCCGCGGCCAGATGCACGCGGTTGATCAGGCCGGCGTAGGTGGGATCCGTCAGCACGACCTCGTCGCCCGGCTCGAGGATCGACAGCAGCACATTGAAAATCCCCGCCAGACCGCCGGCGGAGACGATGCATTCGCTCGCCGGGTCATATGCGATGCCCGCGGCGCGGCCGACCCGGCTGGCCGCCGCCGCGCGCAAGGCAGCCTGGCCGGTAAAGGGCAGGTAGCTGTTGGCCGCGTCGTCGTCGATGGCCTCGTGGGTACTGGCCAGCGCCTGCGCCGGCGGCCGCAGGTCGGTATCGAGATTTTCAAGCCGTAGAATGTCCGGGTCGCGCAGGCAATCCGCGGCGTCGCCGATCCGGTCGACTCCAATACCAGGGATATTTCTTAGGCGAGATACCGTCACGCGGACCTCCAATATGGTTTTAATATATTAAAGTGAAAAAATCTGCAGATGGCAAGCTCTCTTTGACTTCACTCGCCGATCGCCTGCGCGAGCGCATCGCGGACGGCACCCTGGTGCCGGGGACGCAGTTGCGGCAGGATCTGATTGCGAAGGAATTCGGCACCAGCCACATTCCGGTGCGGGAGGCGTTCGTGCAGTTGCAGGCCAGCGGGTTTGTCACGATCGTGCCGAACCGGGGCGCGTTCGTCTCCGCGATGACTAGGCTCGAAGCGGTCGAGTTGACGGAAATGCGGATCGCGCTCGAGCTGCTGGCACTCGACTCCGCTATCGACGCATTCGGCGCGGACGACGAAGCCGCGGTCCGTGCGATCCTCGAGCACGACGAGAATGCGCACGAGGTCGAGCACTGGTCGATCGACAACTGGGCATTTCATCGGGCTATCTATCAGCCGTGCGGCAAGCGGCATCTGCTGGAGACGCTGGAAGCAATCTGGAGGAAGACCGACCGGTATCTGCGGCTCGTCTGGCAACTGGAACGCTACCAGCGCATCTCGCTTGCGGAGCATCATGCGATCCTCGATGCCGTGCTTGCCCATGACCGGCGCACCGCGAAGCGCCTGACGAAAGCGCATATCGAGGCAGCCGGCGTGGTGATGCAGGACGCGCTGCGCGAAGCCCGGCAAGGGTGAGGCGGCGAGCGGGTTCGAGCTAGCCGGGCCGGTTCGCGCCCGTTGTCGTTTCGCAGAACGTAACCAGATCGAATGCCCCGACGGCAGTCATGATGATGACGATTTAGATAGACTGAGCGTCGCCCGGCTCGATCGACACCGTCCGGAGAGCGCGCCACAAGGTAGGTCGCCAGAGCGGCCACCCTGCTGTCGTGCCTGCGCGCTGCATCCGCGGGCGCACCGATCCACCCAACCGTGGCCACAAGCCATGGATAAGAAACGGAGACACGCATGAAAACAGGATTCATCGGCCTTGGCGTGATGGGACAACCCATGGCGCTCAACCTCGCCCGCGCGGGTATCGGACTGATC
Organism: Paraburkholderia sp. BGA-UO-ETr-F12; assembly: GCF_059567945.1. Taxonomy (NCBI): domain Bacteria; kingdom Pseudomonadati; phylum Pseudomonadota; class Betaproteobacteria; order Burkholderiales; family Burkholderiaceae; genus Paraburkholderia; species Paraburkholderia sp. BGA-UO-ETr-F12. The sequence continues at coordinate 473,178 of NZ_JCAQOZ010000056.1, forward strand.
GTGTGGAACCGCACGCCGGAACGTTGCACTGCGTTGCGCGACGCGGGCGCGCAGGTTGCGGAGAGTGCCGGCGACGTGTTCCGGCAAGCCCGCATCGTGATCCTGATGATGGCGACGGATACGGCGCTCGACGCGGTGCTCGGCCGCCATACCGCGGACTTCGCGGCGAACGTCGCGCGGCACACGATCGTGCACATGGGAACGACCTCGGCCGACTATTCGCGTGGACTCGAAGCCGACATCCGTGCGGCGGGAGGGCGCTATGTCGAAGCACCTGTTTCGGGTTCGCGCAAGCCGGCCGAAGCGGGGCAACTGGTGGCGATGCTGGCGGGCGAGCCCGCAGCCGTGGAAGAAGTGCGTCCGCTCCTCAAGCCGATGTGCCATGAAACCGTGGTCTGTGGGGCGGTGCCGACCGGACTTCTGATGAAGCTGTCGGTCAACACGTTTCTGATTCCGATGGTGACCGCGATTGCCGAGGCGTCGCATCTGGCGCGGCGCTATGGACTCGATATGAAGCAATTCCAGGCCGTGCTCGACGCGGGTCCGATGGCGAGCAACGTTTCGCGCGTGAAGGTCGACAAGCTCGTGAACGAGGATTTCACGGTGCAGGCGTCGATCCTCGACGTGCTGAAGAACAACCGGCTCGCGGCCGAAGCGGCGCGCAATGCGAATCTCGCGTCGCCGCTACTGGATGTCTGCTTTGACCTCTATACCGAGACCGTCGAGCTGGGTCACGGTCAGGCCGATATGGCGGCCGTCGTGCACGCAATCGAAGCGCGCACCGAGGCGAGGAAAAACGCCGGCAGCACAGAGGGTCGAGCCTAGTTGATGGGCGCGAACGTCAGGCCTGGCATGGCCGGTTTGAATCACGGCCGGCCATGCCGTACCGGGCTGTACGTTATGCGCTGCTGCGATCCGCTATCGCGGCGCTCAACGCATGATGCACAAGAGCAGGATCAACCGCGATCCGATCTGGCATGCGCTATCCGCCGGTGCACAGCTATCTGAAACGCTCCTGTGTTGTTTGCCCGCGCTGGAGCAAGGGCGCGTACGCGTGCAATTCACTTGGCGCGATGTCGAACGCGCGCCGGAATGCACGCGTGAAACTCGACGCATCGTTGAAACCCAGCCCCGCGGCAATGTCCTGGACTTCCAGATGCGGAAAGCGCACCAGTTCATCGGCCGCCATGCGCAGCCTGCGGCGGCGGATATAAGCGGCGAGGCCGCCTTCGTGTTCAAAGAGGCGATACACGCTGGCGCGCGATAGATGCAGCGACGCCAACACGCTGTCGGGTGACAGCGCCGGATCGTGCAGATTGGCTTCGACATACCGTCGAACCTGTCCATAAACAGCCGCACGCACGGCGGCGCGGCCATTGCCGGAAAGACCCGCTTCACGGCCGAACGCTGCGGCGAGCAGTTCTATCGCAGTGACGAAGGACCGATGCGCTTCCTCCTTGCTCAGTCCGACGATTTGTCGCTTCAGCGCCACCAGATGGTCGATCAGCATGCGTGTCAGCGGTGTGGTGGCGTGAATCGAGCGGCCGTGCAGCGAGGCGGCATCCGGAAACGATCTTTCCACCAGGGCGCGCGGCACGAACAGGAGCAGTAGCCGGCCATGAAAACTCTGGATGGTGCACGGCTGATCCATGTCCAGTGCGAGGATACTGGGCACTTGCGGCGCGTGCGCTACGTGCGCTGTGTGCGGCGCGTCGCGGCGCGCCTTGCCGCCCAGGAACTGCGCCGGCAGACCTTCAAGAAACACGCTGAAGCTGATGTCGCGAATGCTTTCGGTCGACACCCGGCCTAGCGACCGCACAGCCACGTTCGGCCCGGTGCGGAAGTCGAAGAAGCTCAGATTGTCGATCGTGTAGCGAGACAGCGAGGCCGCGAACGTATCCTCAGCGTGCCTCGTGGAAGGCCGGATGTCGTAGACAGGACTCATCCGCTCCTGCCAGGCCAGAAAACTTTGACTGGCGTCGCCTTGAACGCTAAACGTACTGTGCACGATGCCGGCAGCAAGCGTTGGCGGCTCCGGCAACAACAAGCGGTCAGGCGACGGGGCAGTATGCAGCGGATCGTTGTTCAATGCGGCGCTCGTTGCTGATTTTCGTCTAGCATGGATACGCTAGTTCGCGCGTGGCTCGATCGGACTGCCGATCGTTTTTTACCGCCTTGCCGGGATCCGGCCGAACAAACAGGTGTTCCAGGCGAATCCGCAATACACCGTCGAGAGCCAGCAGCTTCTCGCGCAGCAATTGCGTCTGCCGCTCGCCGATGCCGTCTAAAACGATCTTCTGATCCAGGATATTGCCGCTTCGCAGCACCACGAAACTGCTGACGCAAACCTGTTGGTCTTTCAGATGTGCGGCGACGCGCGACACCACCTCCATGCTTGCAATGGAGACGAGACGGATGACGTGGGTGAGCTGGAAACCCGGCAGATGGCGCGACCAGTTTTCTGCGTGGTCGACCGCGGGTAGTGGGAAGAGATCTTCGCGCATGCAAGCTCCGGAAAGTAAGTTGGTTCGAACCGGTGCAAGCTATGCCGCTCCCGCTTCGTTGCCGTCAATCGGCCGCATCGCCCTTAAGGCTTCCACCTTGCCCGGGAAGGCAGGTTGGCGTCGGACTCGTCCGACTCTGGATGCAGGGCACATGATAGCAAAAGTGCGCAAATCAGCCAATTGGCCGCGCGCGCTCCTTGGCGTTCGATACCGCAGCGGGCAAGAAGCGGCTCAGTCGCATTTGCTAAACTCGTTGCGGTTCCTGACCTTTCGTGTCTTTCAATAAGCCAATCATGAAGAGCAGTTCAAAAGGCGGCCTTGTCTATTCCACTGACGGCGGCCGGATGTGTCCCGAATGCAGGCAGGCGCTCGCGGAATGCATCTGCAAAACGGTTGCGAAAGCACAAGCCGCGGGCGACGGCGTAGTGCGCGTGAGTCGCGAGACCAAGGGCCGCGGCGGCAAGAGCGTGACGATCGTTAAAGGGCTGGCGCTGGACCCTCTGGCTCTCGCGTTGCTAGGCAAGCAGTTGCGCACCGCCTGCGGTTCCGGCGGAACGGTCAAGGACGGTGTGATCGAAGTGCAGGGCGATCATTGCGACCGGGTCGTCGAAGCGTTGAAGAAGCACGGCCACAGCGCGAAGCGGGCCGGAGGCTAGCCGTTTCATTGGCCGCTTCATTGGCCGCTATCGCGTCTAGCGCAGGGCGCCCTCGGCGTCTTTTTCGATCAGTACCTGATTGACCACCTCGAGGAACGCCTGCACGAGCCGCGCGGTTTTGCGCTCGGCGAGGCAGGCGACATGCGCGTGGGTCACCACCTGCTCGCCGTGGATCGTCAGCTTGCGCAGCCGCGAATCGTCGACGTGTTCGCGCTCCGACACCGCGGCTATGCCGAGTCCGAGTATGACCGCTTCGCGTACGGCCTCGCGGCTGCCCACTTCCAGCGAGAAGTTCGGCGCGATGCCGTGCTGACGTAGCGCGTCTTCGAGCGCCTTGCGGGTCGTGGAGCCCGGTTCGCGCATGATCATCGCTTCGTCGCGCAGTTCTTCCAGACGGACGCTGCGCCGGCGCGCCAGCCGATGTGCCGCCGGCACGATGATGACCAGCGGGTGTTGCCGATAGGGCACGTAATGGAGCAGAGGGTTGGCGCCGTATTGCGCCAGCACCGCGACGTCCGTTTCATACGACAACAGGCCGCGCACGGTTTCCTCCGAGTTGCCGAGCCGGATCGACACGCGTAATCCCGGATAGCGCAGATGGAACGCCGCGACGATTTCCATGGCGTGGAGTGGCCCGACCGCGCCCACGCGGATGATCCCGGTGCTCAGACCGGCAGATTCCTTCAGAAAGTCGATGGCCTCCTGTTCGTTGCCGAACATCCGCTGCGCAATCGCGAACAGCGTCTCCCCAGCCGCGCTCAGCATGATCCGCCGGCCGCTGCGGTGGAACAACTCCACCCCGTAACTCTCCTCCAGATCCCGCACCTGGGTGGTGACGGTGGGCTGGCTGACGTGCAGCGCACGGGCGGCGCCCGTCACGCTGCCGTGCTTGCCGACGGCGTAGAACGAGCGCAATTGAGTAAGTCGCATAGGTTGGCTCAATACATCGATCGAAAAATTTGTATTTTTACTATACATCGATGTTTTCCATAATTCATCCGTAACGAACACCCACCAAACGAGGGGAGACGATGAACGGTGTTTTCTGGAATCCAGTAGAGGTGAATTTCGGCCCCGGTTGTATCGAGCGGCTGCCCGACATTCTCAACGGCCGCCGCGCGGTGGTCGTGACTTTCGCCGAGGCGGCGCAGCTCGGGCTCGTGCAACGTGTGCGCGAGTTGTGTGGCGACAGCGTGGTCGCGGTGATCGACGACGTGCAACCGAACCCGGACGTCACCCATATCGCCGGCATGTACCGCGACTTCTGGCGCAGGCACGAGAACTGCCCCGTGGTGGTCGCGATCGGCGGCGGCAGCGTGCTCGACACGGCCAAAACGCTGATGGTCGGAACGCAAAGCAATGAGTTCGACGAACTGCTGGCCTTGCTCGACACGGGCAAGCCGTTCACGCCGCCGCGCGTGAAATCGCTGATCACGGTGCCGACTACCGCGGGCACCGGCAGCGAAGTGACGCCGTGGGCGACGATCTGGGATCGCACGATCAAGCAACGCAAGTATTCGCTGCAACTTCCGCAGACGTGGCCGGAAGCCGCGATCGTCGATCCGGATCTCACGCTGTCGCTGCCGCACCCGGTCACGGTGCAGAGCGGCCTCGATGCGCTGTCGCATGCGCTAGAAGCCATCTGGAACGTCAATGCCAATCCGATTTCCGACGAATTCGCCGTGTCCGCCGCGCGCGACATGCTGGCTACGCTGCCGCTTCTCGTCGCCAATCTGCAGGACCGGACGCTACGCGAGCGCGCTTCGCTCGCCGCGCTCAAAGCCGGGCTCGCGTTCTCGAACACGAAGACCGCACTGGCGCATTCCATTTCGTATGAGATGACGATCCATCACGGCTTGCCCCATGGCATCGCCTGTTCATTCACGCTGCCCATGGTGCTGGATCTCGCGCTGGGCAAGAACGCGTCGTGCGATGCCGTGCTCGCGAAAGTCTTTCCGTGTCCGCTGACCGATGCGCGCGATTACCTGACCGGTTTTCTCGAAGCACTCGGCGTGCGTACCTCGTTTTCGAGCTATGGCGTGAGCGCCGAGGAATCGGACCGGATGATCGCGCACGCCTTGAGCGGCCCACGCGGACGCAATTTCATCGCTGCCGCGGCCTGACGTTCTGGCAGCGGCGAGTCAACGGGAGCAGCATCACCATACGGTGAGTGAGGAGGGAAAGAATCATCCGGTCTGGCACCGGCGTATCTTGCAGCACAACAAAAGCCGCATGAACGGCAGGCATGTGCCGAGGCAGCGGACGTCAGGCGACGTCACCGGCCCGGCAACTATCAGGAGACAAGCAATGGAAGCAGTGGAAATTGCAGGAGGCGGCGCGGTAAGCGTCGACGCCAGGTCTGTGAAGTCGGTTGCCTTGGCCAGTCTGATCGGCACGACTGTCGAGTGGTACGACTTTTTCCTCTACGGCACGATTACCGGGCTCGTATTCGACAGGCTTTTCTTCCCGACCGGAAACGCTTTCGTTTCCACCATGCTGGCCTATACGGTGTACGCGGTCGGCTTTGTCACCCGGCCGCTCGGCGGAGTGATCTTCGGCCATTTCGGTGATCGCTTCGGACGCAAGCCATTGCTGGTGCTCACGCTTTCCATCATGGGCGTGTCCACGTTTCTGATCGGCGTGCTGCCAACCTATGCGTCGATCGGCGTCTGGGCGCCGGCCTGCCTGCTCCTGTTGCGCCTGCTGCAGGGCATTGGGCTGGGCGGCGAATGGGGCGGCGCGGTGCTGATGGCTTTCGAGTACGCGCCTCGCAAACAGCGCGGCCTGTACGCGTCATATCCGCAGATCGGGCTCGCAATCGGTCTGTGTCTGAGCAGCGGCGTGGTGGCCGCACTGACCACCTGGCTCACGCCCGACGCCTTCCTGCAATGGGGCTGGCGGGCCGCTTTCATGGCCAGCATCCTGCTCGTCGCCGTGGGCATGTTTATCCGCTTGCGCATCGTCGAGACGCCCGCGTTCGCGAAGATTCGCGACACGCATGCGGTCGCGAAAGTACCGGCGCGCGAAGTATTCACCGATTACCGTGGCAATGTCCTGTTGGGCTGGGGTGCGCGCTATATCGACGGGGTCATTTTCAACATCTACGCGGTGTTCGCGCTGAGCTATCTGATCGGCATCCACCACTATGCGAAGTCGGCGATTCTCGTGGCCGTGACGCTTGCAGCGCTGGTGCTGATGTTCATGATTCCGATCGCCTCGCGCCTGTCGGACCGGATCGGCCGCCGCAAGGTGTTCGGCTGGGGCGCGCTGGCCTGCGGCCTGAGCGCATGGCCGGCCTTTGCGGTCTTTCATTACTCGACCAGTCTCGCCGCCGTAACCGCGACCATCGTGATCGTGCTCGGTGTGATCTACGCGTTCGTCTACGGACCCGAGGCCGCGCTCTTTTGCGAACTGTTCGACACGCGGGTGCGCTATAGCGGCATCTCGATCGTGTACCAGCTCTCGGGCATTGTCTCCAGTTCGATCACGCCGCTCGTCGCAACGGCGCTTCTGCACTACGGCAACCTGCAGCCGTGGTGGATCGCGCTCTACATCGTATGTGTCGGTCTGCTCAGCTCGGTTTGCACTTACTTCATGCGGCGCACGTTCTGAACATCCGACCTGCACAGGACGCGAGATGAATCCAGTTTCAGTCGCAGCAGTCAACGGCCGACGCTATCGGGCCGACAAAAAAAGCTAACGAGGAGGATGCGATGCCGGGCAATATCGAACTGATCGCAAGGCTGCTCTTTGCCGCGGTGCTGGGCGGCGTAATCGGTTTCGAGCGGGAGCGGTTTGCGTTTCCGGCTGGCTTGCGCACGCACATGCTGGTGTGCGTGGCGTCCGCGCTCGTGATGATCGTCTCGGCGTTCGGCTTCGAGGACACCCGCTCGATGCCGAACGTCGCGCTCGATCCATCGCGTGTAGCCGCACAAGTGGTGTCGGGAATCGGCTTTCTCGGCGCCGGCGCAATCCTGCTGCGTGGCGAAGTGGTGCGAGGGCTGACAACGGCAGCGAGTGTCTGGGCCGTCGCGGGCATCGGGCTCGCGGCGGGCGGCGGACTTTACGTGCTGGCGCTAGCGGCCACGGTGATCATTCTGACGACGCTCACCTGGGTCAAGCCGGTAGCGCGCCAGTTGCGCACGAAAGGCAAACTGCGCCGGGCGCTGCGCCTTCAGGTGGATCGGGGCGCGATCACGCTGCCGGTGCTGTGCCGCCTGTTCGGCGAGGACGGCCCCCGGCTCAAGCACATCAGCGTTCACGAGGACAGCGACGAACAGCGGGACCTCGTGACGATTTCGCTGTCACGCATGTCCGCGGACGAATTCGTCGCTTACCGCAACATGCTCAGCGAATTGATCGGCGTGCGCGAGGTCGAGGAGATCGAAGTGCACTGACAGGCGTGATCCTGCGACAACCTCAGGCCGTCAGTGCGTTGGGCTCGGCCGGAGCGGGGGTGTATGCGTCGGCACTCCCTTCTTCAAGCGACACGTTGCCGGGCAACGCAGCCTTGCGACGCGGCCGTCGCTCATGTCGCTCACGAAATCAAATATCGATTCTGTGGACCGCTGACGTACTGCTTCCTGGCGATTTCGAGAACCTTTTCGCGCGACTTGTCGAAGGCGCCCAGCACCGACCGCTCGTCGGAGCCCACGTCGGGCTGCAGGTTTCTGAGCATCGCATCGTCGACCATGAAGGTGATTTCGCGCGAGTCGTCGTATCCCCAGAAACATACGCAATGCCGGGAGGCATCATAGCTACGGCTGGGGTTGGGGAATTGAAGCACGGCGATCAGCCTTTCTCGCACACGGCCGAGTAGCGCCACTTGCTGGCGCTGGAGTCGATCGTGGCGTAAGTGACGCGTCTCTTCTCTGCTCTCAAAGCATCCGCTGTGTCGAGGACATGAGCACGCGTCCTGCGTTCGATCGCGTACTCGCTCTCGCTGCTCACTGCAGCCGAAGTGCGTGGGAGTGGTGATCGCATGTTGGAGCCCCGAAACAGGAGGCCGCGCATTGGCGACCGACCGCCCCACTGTATACCCTTTGGCTGGCGCCGACGTCTTTATTTGCCCGTACGCGAGGGCGGTCAGGTTTGCAGGCCAACGATCCGGTCCGCTGGATTTCCGCCTCGATGGCACTGCGCCCGTGCGGTTGGTGTTAACCCGCCCGCCTGACGCTCCCTCCTTAACTCACTCGCTGCTGGTCCACTCGACATTAGCGCCCACCGAGCGCAGGTTTTCGACGAAACGCGGATGCGCGCGCCGGATCGGCAGCGCATTCATGATCTCGGAGCGTCCTTCGATGCTGGCCGCGACCATCAGCAATGCAATCGCCACACGAATGATGTAGGGGCTCTCGACGCGCGCCGGACTCAGTGTCAAGCCGCCGAACGTGATCAGCCGGTGCGGATCGGACAGGAACACATGCGCGCCGAACTTCGACAACTCGCTGGTCCAGCCCATTGCACCGTCGTAGACCTTGTTCCAGAACATCGCACTGCCTTCGGCTTTTACGCCAAGCGCGACAAAGATTGGCAGCAGGTCGACCGGCAAATAAGGCCACGGCGCCGCTTCGACCTTGGTGAGGATATTCTGTGTGAACGGGCGGCGCACGTGCAGCGGGCCGTCGCTTAACGCACGCGACCAACCGTTACGATGCTCGACGTTGACGCCGAACTTCGCGAATGTCCGGTCGATCAGCGGGAATTGTTCGGGTGCGGAATTCTTCACCGCGATGTCGCCACCGGTAATCGCGCCGAGCGCAAGAAAGGTGGCGATCTCGTGAAAATCCTCGCTGAAGCGGAACTCGCCGCCGCCGAGCCGCCCGCCGCCCGTTACGCTGAGCCGCGACGTGCCGATACCTTCGATGCCCACGCCAAGCATGGCAAGAAAGCGGCAGAACTCCTGTACGTGAGGTTCCGATGCCGCGTTGACGAGGGTCGACGTGCCTTGCGCGGCCGCCGCGCACAGCGCAAAGTTCTCGGTGGTCGTGACCGATGCGTAGTCCAGCCAGTGATCGTTCGCAACCATGCGCCGGTCGTTACGCACGATCAGAGAATCGTCGGTGCGCGTGAGATGGGCGCCAAACCGCTCGAACACCTCGACGTGCGGGTCGATCTCGCGCACGCCGAGCGTACAGCCTTTTACGTCGCTCTCCAGCCGCGCCACGCCGAAGCGCGCGAGCAGGGGCGGGACCAGCATGATCGACGAGCGCATCTCTTCGGGCAGCTTGTGTGTTGCCGGATCGAAGGCGGTTGCATGGTGATGCAGGTCGAGAATGCCGGTTGAGAAATTCACCGACACCTCGCTGCCGAGTGTACGGAAGATCTCTAGAATTTTCTTGACGTCGGTGATCTCCGGCACGCCGATCAGCCGCACCGGTTGATCGGTGAGCAGCGTGGCGCAAAGGATCGGCAGAACAGCGTTCTTGTTTGCGGATGGCGTGATTTCGCCGCGTAACGGCACGCCGCCGTGGACGATCAGGTTGGACATGTTCGGGAGGGTTCGAAAGTGAGGACGTGAGGGCGATATCATGCCATTGAGCGACTGTGTGTGCTGGTGAATGCCCTCCGGTAGACTATGTGCTCGCCCAACTCGCCGCGACAGCATGGACACTCAGCTTTGGATCATCTGTGGGCTTACTTTCGTCATTCATGTGATCGCGACACTGGCATATGCGGTGCGGATCGCCGGCGTTCGTACACGCCGGATAGCCGTGTCGTTTTCTCTATTCGGCATTATCGCGCTCGTCTCCCGAACGGCGAATTCCTTTCAGGGGCCCTTCATAGCGAAGCGGGTAGAGCTTGATATTGCCCGTCACATGGAAGGTGGCCTGCTGGGCGACTTTCGCCTTTTCCTGCTGTCCGCCACCGTGGCGAGCGTAGTGGGAGCGTGCCTGATTCCCACCTTTCAGCGTTATTTCAGCCGGGCGGTCGAGCATTTCCAGGTCAATCGCTCGGTGCCGCGTTTGCTGCTCCATATCTTCAGCCGCGGCGGCGTCAACTATATCCGGGACGGCGCGCGGTTCCCGTCCCGGCACAACGTCACCCAACTCGCAACCGGCGCCGGCGTCTCCTGGAAAGTCATCGGCCTGAACGTTTTCGCCATGGCAATCTGGACGGTCGGCGTTTTTGCGTCGCTCTATGCGGGATATCTGAAACCGGAATTGCGTGTGACCTGTGCGAATCTGTCGTCGGTGATCAACGGTTTTGCGACTGTTGTCCTGGCGGTTGTCATCGACCCGCAAGTTTCAGTCATGACGGACGACGTGATTGAAGGCCGCGTTTCGGAAAACAGCTTCCGGCGAGCGATCACCACGCTTGTCGGGGCGCGCGTTCTCGGAACGCTATGCGCGCAGGCGGTGTTGGTGCCGGCGGCATTTCTCATCGTTCGCGTTGCGGAGTTGATCTAGCGCGGCGCGCAGTGGTATTTGCCGTCATGGCAACACGACACCCGGGCCGAGCTGCGCCAACGCGAATTCCCGTACAGGCTGCCAATGCCCTGAATCACGAAGGCCGCCAGCACGCCGAGCTGGCGCAGGACGTCTTCGAGGGCGGCACGCAGATCGTCGCCGGTAGAGAGGCGTAGAGGATCGGCCGGCATCGCGTGATTCAGCTCGCCTCCGGCACACCCGCTTCCCGATGATGATCGGCGGCGAGGAACATATACATCGCGGGCACCACGAACAACGTGAAGAGGGTGCCGATCGACAGGCCCGTGAAGATCACCAGCCCCATCGCGTTGCGGCCCGCCGCGCCCGCACCCGAGGCAATCACCAGCGGCACGACGCCCAGCACCATCGCCGCCGTCGTCATCAGAATCGGGCGCAGCCGCACACCCGCCGCTTCTTCGAGGGCTTCGCGCTTCGATTTGCCGGCGTGTTGCAGTTCGTTGGCGAACTGCACGATCAGGATGCCGTGCTTGCTGACGAGCCCCATCAGCGTGACGAGCCCGACCTGCGTGTAGATGTTCAGCGTCGTCAGGCCGACGTTGATGAAGGTGAGCGCGCCGAACAGCGCCATCGGCACCGACACCAGGATCACGATCGGGTCACGGAAATTTTCGAATTGTGCCGCGAGCGCGAGGAACACGATGATCGTCGCGAACAGCAGCGTGATGACGAAACCGCCGGACTCCTGCACGAATTGCCGCGATAGCCCGGAGTAATCTGCCGAATATCCCGACGGAGCGGCTTCCGCAGTCGCCTTGCGCAGAAAAGCAAGCACTTCGCCCTGCGACACGCCCGGCACGGTCACGCCTGAGATTGTCGCGGAGTTGAGCTGCTGGAAGTGGTTGATGGATTCCGGCACGACGTTGTGTTCGATATGCGCAATCGTCGAGGCCGGAATGACACTGCCGTCCGGCGTGCGCAGATAGTAGTCGAGCACCTGCGACGGGTTCAGGCGGTCGGTCTGCAAGACCTGCGGAATCACCTTATACGAGCGCCCGGCAATCGAGAAGTAGTTGACGTAGCCGCCGCCGAGCGCCGAACCGAGCGCTTGCCCGACGTCGCTCTGCGAAAGCCCGAGCGAGGCGACCTTGTCGCGGTCGACAACGAGTGTCGCTTCCGGCTTGTCGAGCTTGAGATCGCTGTCGACAAAGAAGAACATTCCGCTCGCACGGGCTTTTTGCAGAACGGCTTGCGATATTTCATTGAGGTTCTCGAAAGGCTCGGTCGTGCTGATGACGAACTGTACCGGCAAGCCCTGTGAGCCCGGCAACGGCGGAAACTGGAACGCCGCGACGCGCGCCCCGGCAATCTGATTCCATTTCTGCTGCAATTCCTGCTGTAAAGCGGTTGCGCCCTTGCTGCGCTGGTCCCATGTCTTGAACAGCACGCCGCCAATGCCCTGATTCAGCGTCGGCGCGCCGGTAAGCTGGAACATCTGCGAGTATTCGGGCAACGCTTTGGAGATGTTGAATACCTGGTCGGCGTACGTCTGCATTTGCTGAATGGTCGCGTTCGGCGGCCCCTGGATCTGCGATAGGACAATTCCTTGATCTTCCTGCGGCGCGAGTTCCGATTTCGACGTCATGAACAGATAGACCGTACCGGCGAGCAGCATCGCGCCCATTACGATAAACACGGGCCAGGTGTCGAGCGTCGCGTGCAACAAACGGCCGTAGCCACGATGAACGCGTTCGAACTGGCGATTGACGAAGCGTGCGAAGCGCCCTGACTCCTGCTCCGCGCGGAAGAAGCGCGAGCACATCATCGGCGACAAGGTCAGCGCGATCACGCCGGACACCGTCACCGCGCCGGCGAGCGAGAAGGCGAACTCGGTGAAGAGGGCGCCCGTCAGGCCGCCCTGAAAACCGATCGGCACATACACGGCGATCAGCACGACGGTCATCGCGAGAATCGGGCCGCCGAGTTCGCGCGCGGCGATCAGCGCAGCTTCAAGCGGCGTCTTGCCTTCCTCCATCATGTGACGGTCGACGTTTTCGACGACGATGATCGCGTCGTCCACGACGAGCCCGATCGCGAGCACGAGCGCGAGCAGAGTGAGCAGATTGATCGAATAGCCGAGTAGCTGCATCACGAAGAACGTGCCGATCAGCGACAAGGGCATCGCGATCAGCGGGATGATGACCGCGCGCAAGCTGCCGAGGAATAGGAAAATCACCACGGTGACGATCAGCAATGCCTCGACCAGTGTCTTGATGACTTCGTAAATCGCCGTGTTGACGAAGTCGGTCGCGTCATAAACGATATCCCCCGTCATGCCGGTCGGGAACTGTTTCTGCATGCCGGGAAAAATGGCCTTCACGCGCTTGGCCACATCGAGAATGTTGGCGTCCGGCGCGACCTTGATGCCGATGAACACCGAACGTTTGCCGCTGAACGCGACGTTGAAGTCATAGCTGTCGGCGCCGAGCACGACGTTCGCGACATCTTCAAGGCGCACGATCGCGCCGTTCTTCTGTTTGATGACGAGCTGCTTGAAGTCGTCGACGGTGTGCAGATCGGTGCCCGCGTTCAGGTCGACGCTAACCATCTGCCCTTTCGTCGTGCCGAGTGTCGCGAGGTAGTTATTGTTGCCGAGCGCCGTGAAGACGTCGCTCGCCGTCACGCCATGAGCAGCGAGCCGCGTCGAATCGAGCCAGGCGCGCAACGCGAACTGACGGCCGCCGAGAATTTCGGCGGTCTGCACACCTTCAACCGAATCGAGCTTGGGCTTGACCACACGCAGCAGGTAATCCGTGACGTTATTGCTCGGCAGCACGTCGCTGTAAAAACCCATGTACATCGCGTCGGTGGTCTGCCCGACTTGCACCGTCAGCACCGGCTGCTGCGCCTGCGGCGGCAACTGGTTGCGCACCGACTGGATTTGCGTGTTGATCTCGGTAAGCGCGCGGTTCGAGTCGTAGTTCAGGCGCAGCGTCGCGGTAATGGTCGACACGCCGGTGGTGCTGGTCGAGGACAGGTAGTCGATGCCCTGCGCCTGGGCGATCGCGGCTTCGAGCGGCTGCGTGATGAACCCGGCGATGGTGTCGGCATTCGCGCCATAGTAAGCGGTGCTGATCGTGACGACGGCGTTTTCGGTCTGCGGATACTGGCTGACTTTCAGGGCGGCGAGCGAGCGCAGTCCGAGTACGAGGATCAGCAGGCTGACGACCGACGCAAGCACGGGCCGCCGGATAAAGAGATCGGTGAATGTCATCGCACGGTCTCTCTATTGTTCCTGGGGCGCCGGATTCGGATTGTCCGCCGGCTGCACGCTGTTGTTGATGATGAGCGGCGTGCCGTTCTTGAGCTTGAGCTGTCCGCTCGTCACGACCTGCATGCCGGCCTCGACACCTTTAAGAATCGCAACCTGATCGCCGCGCGTCGGACCCGGCGTGACGAACACCTGCTGTGCGACAGGAAGCGCGTTGCCCTGCGCGTTGGGTTGCGCGCCCTGCTTGACGATGAACACGGTCGCGCCGTAGGGGTTGTAGGTGATGGCCGTTTGCGGCAGCGTCAGATAGCGCTGCGCGGTGCCCGCGTCGATCTTGACGTTTGCGTACATGCCCGGCAACAGCTTGCGCTCACGATTGTCCACGGTGGCTTCGATCTGGATGTTGCGCGTGGCGCTGTCGACCCGCGGGTTCATCGACTGAATCTTGCCCGTGAAGGTTTGCCCGCTATACGCATTGGTATCGACCACGATAGTCTGGCCGATTGCGAGCTGGCCGAGCTGTTGCTGCGGCAGATAGAAATCGGCGTAGATCGGATCGATCGCTTGCAGCGTGACGATCGCGTCGCCTGGATTGAGGTACTGCCCTGGATTGATGGTGGTAATGCCGAGGCGTCCCGCAAACGGCGCGCGGATCGTCTTCTTGTCGACCAGCGCAGCCTGTTGCGCGACCTGCGCCTTCTTGCCCTTGAGGTCGGCGGCGTCCGCGTCGAGCTGCGCCTTGGCAATCGCCTTGATGTCGTATTGCGCCTTGTCGCGCGTGTAGACCGTCTGCGCGAGTTCGGCCGCGGCCTGCAATGACTGGAGCAGCGCGACGTCGCTGTCGGCATTGAGGCGGACCAGAACTTGCCCGGCTTTCGCTTCCTGCCCCGAGCGGAACGCCACCTCGCGTACGAGGCCCGCGACTTCGGTGGTGACGTCGACACCGCGCACGGCGCGCAGACTCCCGACCGCGGCAAGCTGCGGTTGCCACGATTGATAGCCGGCGACGATCGCCGAGACGGTGGAGGGCGGCGCCGCGTTGCTCGCCATGAACTTGCCGATCATGTACGAGCGGAACTGGTTGAAGCCGACGAGCGCGGCCAGCAGCAGGCCGACACAGATCAGCATGATCACCATCCGCTTTGTCATCGGTTTTCTTTCGGTCATCGTTGTGTCCTTGCACGGCATGAGGCGAAGCGCCGGACGGTTCGTTTCTTACTGCGTGTATTGCGAGTAGCGGTGCGGCGAATGTTCCGCCGGATTACGTCAATGCGTTGTTGCGGCGGTGGCCGGCACCGGCTCGTTCCACCAGCCGCCACCGAGCGCCTGGAAGAGGGCCGCCGTGTCGGCGTAGCGGGATGCCTGGGCCTGCGCGAGACTGACCACCGTTTGCTGATACTGGCGTTGCGCGTCGAGCAGCGACAGATAGCTCACGCCGCCGACGCGGTACTGCCCGCGCGTGAGATCCAGCGAATCGCTGGCGGAGCGCCAGGCGTCCGTCTGCGCTTTCAAGCCGGTCGCGTCGTGATCAAGCGCGCGCAGCGAGTCCGCGACGTTCTGGAACGCCAGCAGCACCGTTTCGCGATATTGCGCGTCGGCCTGTTCGTACGCTGCTTCGGCCGCGCGCTTCTGCGCACTCAATTGGCCGCCGTGGAAGACCGGTTGCAGCAGGCCCGCGCCCAGGCTCCAGATCGTGCTGCCGGCCTTGAACACCTGCGCCGGCGTCAGGGCCTCCGCGCCGTAGCTCGCGGACAGCGTGATCTGCGGATACATCGCCGCGGTCGCCACGCCGACTTGCGCGCTGGCCTGATGCAGCAACGCGTCGGCGGCGAGAATGTCGGGCCGTTGCCGCACCAGTGCCGACGGCAGGCTGACGGGCAGCGATTCGGGCAACGAGAACATCTCGAGCCTGAATTCGGGCAATCCGGCGTCGCTGGGTAGTTTGCCTGCCAGCACGGCGAGCTGATGACGGACCTGGTCGAGTTGCTGTTGCAGCGGCGGCAGCGTGGCGCGGGTTTGCGCCAGCAGGGTCTGTTGCGCGAGTACGGCGGTACGGCCCACGCCGCCTAGTTCGAACTGTTTGCCGAGTACGCCGAGTTGCTCGTCTTCTTCCGTGGCGATCCGCTCGGTTGCGTCGATCTGGGCGCGCAGCGATGCTTCCTTGACGGCCGCGGTCACAATGTTGGCGGACATCGCGAGATAGGCGGCCTGCAACTGGAAATCCTGGTAATCGATTTGTGCGCGCAACGCTTCGAGTTCGCGCCGCGCGCCGCCGAACACGTCGAGCTTGTACGACACATTCACCGACGCGTTATAGAGATTGAACTCGTCGACCACGCCAGGCTGGCCGAACGCAATGCCGTTCAGTTTTTCGCGCGTGGCGCCGAGTTGCGCGTCGACGCTGGGCAGGAGAGTGCCGCCGGCTTGCGCCTTGAAGTTTTCGCGCGCCTGCCGCAAGGCGGCTTGCGCCGCGGCGATGTTCGGGCTGTTGACGATGGCCTGGCGGATCAGGGTATCGAGCGGCTCGCAATGAAAGAGCGCCCACCAGGCCGCGGGAATGTCCTCGCCCGGCACAAAGCGCTGGGGCAAGCCGGCAGCCCCCGGCGAAGAGGCCGTCTGCCCGGGCAGCGGCGTGGCGGTGTACGTGTCCGTAGCGGGTGCGGCAGGCGTGCGGTAGTTGGGACCGACCATGCAGCCCGTCATCGCGGCGCAGCCGCAAAGCACGACGTACAGGCGCCGCCGCCCGACAATACGCTGGTTCACGTCGATCATCGATCCACCTTATATCGCCTGCGTTCAGCTTAAGCGAGGGGAGCGGATGGGATTATGCGGACCACCCGAACTTCGATGTTTCTTGTCCGGACGGCGGAATTTATACCATGCGGCAAGAAATCTACGCGTAGCCTAGCATGGCCGATTGGAGCACGTGACGCGCGGGATGCACGAGATCACGTAGTCAGTCCGCTCGACGAGCTTTCAGACAGCCATCTGTAAGGAAGGGGCCCTGAGGGCCGGCGGAATACGGAACCCGCGAAGTGGATCGAGACGCTGGCAAAGTCGTTCACATTCCTGTTCGCGCGGCGCGATAAGGCGTTCCGGTGGCCGATCGGCAAGCGCCAATAAAGACCCATATAATCGATCGCAGAAATGAATGGGAGCTCACTGCTCCGGCATCGGATCTGAATTGCACGGCCACGAAAGTGGCATTCCTGAGAGGTTATGTTTGTGATCGATAAAACGGCTGTCATCCATCCGACCGCGGTGATTGAAGAGGGCGCTGTGATTGGTGCCGGCGTTCGCATTGGTCCTTATTGCTGCGTCGGCGGCGATGTCGAGATTGGTGAAGGCACCGTACTGAAGTCGCACGTTGTCGTAAGCGGCCATACCCGCATTGGCCGGGACAACACCGTCTACCCGTTCGCCACGATTGGAGAGGACAACCAGGACCTGAAGTACGCCGGCGAGCCGACGCTGGTGGAAATAGGCGATCGGAACAGAATCCGGGAGAGCGTCACGATCCATCGCGGCACGGTCCAGGGCGGCGGCGTTACCCGGGTTGGAAACGACAATCTTCTGATGGTCAACGCTCATGTTGCCCACGATTGCATCGTGAGCAACCATTGCATTCTGGCAAACAATGCAACGCTAGGCGGTCACGTAATTCTGGACGACTACGTAATTATTGGCGGGATGGTTGCGGTTCATCAGTTCTGCATCATCGGCGCGCACGTCATGGTGGGGGGCTGTTCGGGCATCGCCCAGGACGTACCGCCGTTCGTGATTGCCCAGGGCAATCACGCTTCGCCCGTTGGTGTGAACACCACGGGGCTGCAACGCCGGGGTTTCAGCAAAGAGGCAATACAGGCCATTCGACAGGCCTACAAGCTGCTGTACCGGAGCGGCAAGACGCTTGATGAAGCGAAGCCGGAGATCGCGGAGATCGCCTCTGCTCACGCCGAAGTCCAGCCGTTTTACGAGTTTCTGACTCGCTCGACTCGCGGTTTGATTCGATAAGGTCCTGTGCGGCAATACGCGGGCTATGTCGTCGGGAGAATTGTCGCCCGACGACAGAAAGCGTGAGCCTGGTTCCGCCTAGAACGTATACGCCACCTTGCCGAATGCCGTGCGGCCGAGCGAGTTGTAACCGTATGCGGTGACGTACTGCCGGTTAAACAGGTTCGACAGGTTGGCGGAGACGGTGAGGTGCGAATTGATCCTGTACGCGGCGCGCAGATCGACTCGCGTGTACGACGGCAGATAGGTCGTGTTGTACTGGTCGTCGAAGGTCGAGCCGCCATAAAGCAGCGAGACGCCGGTGCTGAGCGCGTGCAGGTGGAATTCGTCCCACATGTGGTCCACGCTCAGACTAATCGTCTGGCGCGGACGGCGGGGGAGCCACGTCTGATCCGTGACGTCCTGCGGATTCATTATGCCGACCGCAACGCTAACCGGCGTCGATTTGCCGATAGTGCCCTTGTAGGACAGATCGATGCCCTGGATGTGCGCGCGCCCGATGTTCACGGGCATACTGAGCGCGGGGTTGAACGAGATCAGGTCATGAACCCGGGTGTCATAAACGGCGGCCGTGAAGGTGCCGAGCGAGGTCGACGCGTCTAGCGCTGCCTCCACCGTATCGCTGCGCTCGGGCAACAGATTCGGGTTCGAATAGCCCGGATAGTACAGATCGTTAAACGTCGGCAGGCGGAAAGCATTGCCATACGAGAGGCGCGCCGTATAAACCGGCGTGATCGCATAGGCCACGGCGACATTGCCGGTATTGACCGACACACCCTGGACAACGTCGTGGCGACCCGCGAGGAACACCGTCAGCGCACCGAGCGTGGCCGACTGATGGAGCGAGAAAGACGAATCGTTGCGGGCCGGCAAGCCTTGAGGCACATCCACCGGCATGAACGCCAGCTCACGGCTGAAATCGTACGCAACTTTTGATTCTCCGGATAGCGGCAGACCGAACAGCGTCAGCCCGCGCTCCTGATGCGTTAGCGAGGTCGTGGTGCTCAAACGCGTCGAATCGAACTCATCGGACGGAATGCCTGGGTTGTTCGCGTAGACGAACTGGCGGTCCGTCGCATAACCCACCGACTGGTCGAACTGGGTGGTCGGCGTCACGTCCAGATGAAATGCGAGGCCCGTCGTCAGTTGATGATCGAGCTGCCGGTCGGCGCCGCCGGCATTGTCGTACGACAGATCGGACTTGTGATACAGAGCGAACGCGGAGAGCGACCAGTTGTCGTGCGCGTAACCGAGTCGCGCGTCCACGTCCTGCGCATGGTACGGATTGCGGCCGTCCTCGTGACCGTAGGCGTACGGCTGGGTCGCATCGATCCCGGCGGTGTTGTAGTCGTGCAGGCCGAGCGAGTAGGTCAGTCCGGAGAGTGCCGAAAGCGGACCCGTGGACGGGATACTGCCGGACGTGCGGATCTGTGTATCGAAGGTCTTGTTCGAACCGCCGCCTACCGAAACGGTGGTCCGATTCGGCTGATTGGATGCATGGTTGGTGAACAACTGTATGACGCCGCCCATCGCGTCCGCGCCGAACGAGGCGGCCGCCGGCCCCGAGATTACCTCGACGCGGTCGAACGCGGAGGTCGGCAGATCGGCCCACGCAGCTTGCCCGGTGGTCGAGGAACCGACCCGGATGCCGTCGATAAACACCGCGACCTGACTGGCCGACGAACCGCGGATACTGACCGCGGCGGAAGAACCGGGTCCGCCGGTTTGGGAAATGGTGACGCCGGGCAGCGTGGCGAGGGCCTGCGTGATACTCGGGTCGGCGGGCGTAAGACGATCGAGATCGGCGCGCGTCAGAACCTGAGTGGTGGCGAAGCGTTGGTCGAATGATTGCGGCAGATGTTGCGTGTCGCCGCTGACGAGAATATTCGGCAGCGTGGTTTCAGCCGGCGTCTGCTCCGGCTGCTGCAACGGCGTGTCGTCCGCGGCCTGTGCAACCTGCCATGCGGAGACGGTCAGGGCAGAGGTGATGATGAGTCGACGGAACTTCATGATGAGATGGGCTCGTTCTTGCTGATTTCTATATGGGTGGCGAGCTGGAGGACCAAGGGGCCAGCGGCCGTTTAGCCGCGCTCAAAGATTTAATGTGTGGCGCAACAGGCTTCCAGTTCGTCGTAGCGCTTCAGGCGACAGGGGACGAACGAGCCAGGCCAGGCGGCAATCCTGAAGGCGGCGAAAGCGCTATCCATGGCGACGACGCGCCGACGCGAGGCTCCCCCTTTAGGGAACCGGATTGAACAGCAGTGGACATGACAGATCCTGAGGCTTGGGCTGTCGTTGCAGCGGGCAACCGCTCAAGAGCGGTGCTTGCACATCGGGACACCCCGCCCGGTGCGGCTGCGCAGACCTCGGTTCGATGGCAGGTCTCCTGGCTCACGGGTCAATGTCACGTGCCGACCTTCCCGGTGCTCTGCTCCAGTGGTCATGAATGGCACGGACTCGCCGCTTACAGTTGCGGGGGCAGCCGCAGATTCGGAGCATGGCTGCTCGTACTGCGTTCCCTTTGATCCCGATAACGGGAACCATCAGCGCGAAGCGTACCGATGCGTAGTGGTTGCCGTCAATCACCACGGCGTTGGCGGTACGCTTCCTGTTGTTATTACGCCTGGCTTACTGGACTGCAAGCCTTTGCCGCAGTGCCCTGGCGGCCAGCACCATATTGGACAAGGCGGCTTCCGTCTCCGGCCAGCCCCGGGTTTTCAGGCCGCAGTCGGGGTTGACCCACAAACGGTCGGCGGGGATGACCTCGCAGGCGCGTTCGAGCAGGCGCTGCATGGCTTCGGCACTCGGCACGCGCGACGAATGGGTGTCGTATACGCCGGGTCCGATTCCGTTGGGATAGGCGAACTCGCCGAAGCCGTCGAGCAGCTCCATCGAAGAGCGCGATGTCTCGATCGTGATCACGTCCGCATCCAGCGCGGCGATCGACGGCAGGATGTCGTTGAATTCCGAATAGCACATATGGGTGTGGATCTGCGTGGCGTCGGAAACGCCGCCCGCCGAAATCCTGAAGGCCCGGGTCGCCCAGTCGAGGTAGTCTGACCAGTCCGCCTTACGCAACGGCAAGCCCTCGCGAAAGGCGGGCTCATCGATCTGAATGATGCGGATGCCGGCCTTTTCGAGGTCCATAACTTCGTCGCGAATGACGAGCGCCAATTGGAGCGCCGTGGTCGAACGCGGCTGGTCGTCACGAACAAACGACCATTCGAGCATGGTGACCGGTCCGGTCAGTACGCCTTTCACCAGGCGGTCGGTCAACGACTGCGCATGGCAGGCTGCGTCCACGATCATCGGCTCGGGCCGGTAGATGTCGCCGTAAATGATCGGCGGCTTGACGCATTGCGAGCCGTAGTTCTGGATCCATCCGTTTTCGGTGAGCGCATACCCCCAGAGCTTGTCCGCAAAGAATTCGACCATGTCGTTGCGTTCGACTTCGCCGTGCACCAGCACGTCGAGCCCGAGTTCTTCCTGTCGCCGGACGACGGTCGCCGTTTCGGCCCGCATACGTTCGAGATACTCGAGCGCGCGCATTTCGCCGCGGCGATAGGCGGCGCGCGCTTGCCGGATCGCCGGCGTTTGCGGAAACGAACCGATTGTCGTGGTGGGCAGGAGCGGCAATTTGAGCGAGTGGCGCTGCACACGGCTGCGTTCGGCGAACGGGCTCTTGCGGCTGGCCATGGTCTCGGCGATAGCGGCGACACGCCGCTGAACCAGCACATTGAATACCGCTCCGGAGTGGCGGCGCGACTCGAGTGCGGTGGTCGCTGCGGCGAGCGCCGCCCGGGCTGCTGCCGGCAGCCCGGCGCCCGGCAGCCCGGCGCCCAGGTGGCGCAGCGCCAGTGCAATCGTGCTGAGCTCATCGAGTTTTTCAGTCGCGAAGGCAAGCCACGATTTGAGTTCGGCATCGAGTTTCTTTTCGGACGCGAGCGTGACCGGCACATGGGCCAGCGAGCAGGACGGCGCGATCCACAGCCGGTCGCCGCGTTGCGCGTAAAGGCTCTTGAGCGAAGCGGCAATGGCAGCCAGATCGGCGCGCCAGATGTTGCGTCCGTCGATAACACCGACCGACAGGACCTTGTCCGCCGGCAGCGCCGAGCACCAGGCCTCCAGTTGCTGCGGCGCCTTGACCAGATCGATATGCACACCATGCACGGGCAGCTTGGCGACGGTTGGCGCGTGCCCGGCGGCGGTGTCGAAATAGGTTGCCAGCAGCACCTTGACGCCGGAGTCGCCCAGCACGGTGTACACGGCGGAAAACGCTTCGAGCCAGTCCGCTTCGAGATCGACGCAGAGCGCGGGTTCGTCGAGTTGAACCCACTCGATACCTCGCGCTTTCAGCGTGTCGAGAATACGCAGGTAGCGGATGACCAGCCGAGGCAGCAGCGACAGGCGGTCAAAACCCGCCACGCGGCTTTTGGCTAGCCACAGATAGGTGATGGGTCCGATCAACACCGGCTTGACCGCGAGATCCAGCGCGAGTGCCTCGTCGATTTCCTCGAACAGCCAGTCGACGCCGCCGTCGAATGTCGTGTCGGGACCGAGTTCCGGCACCAGGTAGTGGTAGTTGGTATCGAACCACTTGGTCATTTCCATGGCCGGCTGCGCCTTGTTGCCCCGCGCCAGTTCGTGATACTGGGCGAGCGACAGGGTCTTCGGCTCGAAGCCGAAGCGCTCCGGCAACGCACCGAGCAGGGCGGTCAGGTTCAGCATCGGGTCGTACCACGCGAAATCGCCGGCCGCGACGAAATCCAGCCCGGCGGCGCGCTGCAATTCCCAGTGACGCGCGCGCAACGCTTTTCCGACTTCACGAAGATAGGCGTCGTCGGATTCTCCGCGCCAGAAAGATTCCTGGGCGAACTTGAGTTCGCGATGCGCGCCGATGCGCGGAAAGCCGGATATGTGAGTGCGGGCCATGCGGAATCCTTGAGTGAATGCCGCGTAGTGTGCAAGTCACGCTATGATTCATCAAGCGACATGTTTTCATCATCATATGAACCACATTCATATCAGGTTTTTCTCTTCTTTTCTGTACTGTCATGACCGGCGCGGGCGGTGCCATGCTTGAACTGCGTCATCTGCGTTCGCTCATTGCGATCTCCGAATCGGACAAGCTGGTGAGCGCCGCCGAGCGGGTCAATCTCAGCCAGTCCGCGCTGTCGCATCAGATCCGCGATATGGAAGCTCACTACGAGGTGTCCCTGTTCGAACGCACCCGGCACGGGCTGCGTTTTACGGCCGCTGGCGAGCGGCTGCTTGCGCTGGCGCGGGACACGGTGGCCGCGGTGGCCACCGCCGAGCGCGATCTGGTTCGCCTGAAGGGCGACGTGCGCGGCGAGCTTCGAATCGTGCTGGAATGCCACACCTGCTTTGACTGGCTGATGCCGGTCATGGATGAATTTCGCCGGCGCTGGCCGGAGGTCGAAGTCGACCTGGTCGCCGGGTTCCATGCCGACCCGATGAAACTGCTGAACGAGGGCAAGGCAGACGTGGTGATCGGCTCGAAGCCCGCCGCGCGGCGCAATCTGCACATTGCGCCGCTGTTCCGGTTCGAGATACAGATCGTGATCGCCAATGAACACCGGTTGCGCAACAAGCGGCGCGTCGGTCCCGACGACCTGCAAGGCGAGACGCTGATCACCTATCCCGTGCCGGAATCGCGTATCGATCTGATTCGCGAAATTCTGGAGCCGGCCGGGATCAAGCTCGAACGGCGCACCGCGGAATTGACCATCGCGATCATGCAACTCGTGGCGAGCCGCCGTGGCATTGCGGCGCTGCCGAACTGGGGCGTGAAGAATTACGTCGACCACGACTACGTGCTCGCGAAGCGCGTCGGCGCCGGTGGACTGTGGAGCGAACTCTATGCCGTCGCACCCAAGGCAATCGCGGGGCGGCCGTACTTCGACGATTTCGTGAGGATCGTCCGGGATATCTGCGCGGCCCAACTGGACAGCATCGAGCTGATATCCGGCAATCCGTGAGCGCTTGCAGGCGCGTCCAGCATCAATTGACATCAGCCGCGGATGTGCTCGACCGGGACTTCCGCCGCTTTAGCCAGGAGTTGAAGTGATGAAAAAAATCCTGATCATCGGAATTGGAGCAGGGGATCCTGACTACATGACCGTTCAGGCGATCAACGCGCTCAATCGGGTCGACGTATTCTTCGTGATGGATAAAGGCCTCGCGAAGGAGAAACTCGTTGCGCTGCGCAAGCAGATCATCGAGCGATTTATCGACGGTGACGCTTATCGGATCGTCGAGGCCACTAGCCCTGAACGCAGACGCGACGACACCGATTACCGATCGACAGTCGACGAGCTGAACCGCGACAAGCAACGCCTGTTCGAAGCCCTGATTGCAGACGAACTGCGCGACGGCGAAGTCGGCGCTTTCCTGGTGTGGGGCGACCCATCGCTCTACGACAGTACGATCCGCATCATCGAGGCCATTGCGCAAGAGGGGCGGCACGCGTTCGACTATGACGTGATTCCCGGGATCAGCAGCGTCCAGGCGCTGGCCGCACGGCACAAGGTCCCGCTGAACCTGATTGGCCGGTCGATCGCGATCACCAACGGCCGCGCGCTCGCCGAAGGCTTCCCCGCGAATGTCGACAGTGTCGTCGTGATGCTGGACTCGCAGAATGCCTATCGGCATCTCGCGCACGAAGACCTGGACATCTACTGGGGAGCGTACGTGGGCACGCCCGACGAAATTCTCATTGCGGGAAAGCTGCGCGACGTGATGGACGAAATTGAGCGCGTCAGGGCGGAGGCTCGGCGCGCCCATGGCTGGATCATGGACACGTATCTGCTGCGTAAGCGCGACAGCAAATGAAAGATGACCACCGGAAGGTGGCCATCTTTCACACAACCGGCTTGCCGGTTGCGGCGCCGGCCAGTTGTTTCACGCGGTAAGCGCGGCAAGCGCGACTCGCACGGAGCGGACCGCGCACGCGCGTTAGACGCAAGCGCGCAGCTTCTTCGCCGCCGCCACCATGTTGGTCAGCGCCGGAATGACCTCTTCCCACTGGCGCGTCTTCAGGCCGCAGTCCGGGTTCACCCACAGGCGCTGCGCCGGAATGCGTTCGGCGGCTTTCTTCATCAGTTCAACGATGTGTTCTTCGGTCGGGATGTTCGGCGAGTGAATGTCGTACACGCCCGGCCCGATTTCGTTCGGGTAGTTGAAGTTGTCGAATGCGTCCAGCAGTTCCATATCCGAGCGCGAAGTCTCGATGGTGATCACGTCGGCGTCCATGTCGGCGATCGACGAGATGATGTCGTTGAACTCCGAATAGCACATATGCGTATGGATCTGCGTTTCGTCATCCACGCCGTTGGCGGCGATACGGAACGACGTCACTGCCCAGTCCAGGTATTCCTGCCATTGCGACTTGCGCAGCGGCAGACCTTCGCGCAAGGCTGCTTCGTCGATCTGGATCACGCGTACGCCGGTCTTTTCGAGGTCGAGCACTTCTTCGCGGATCGCCAGCGCCAACTGGTAGCACGACACCGAACGCGGTTGGTCGTCGCGCACGAACGACCAGTTCAGGATCGTGACCGGGCCTGTGAGCATGCCCTTCATCGGTTTGCTGGTGAGCGACTGCGCATACTTGATCCATTCCACCGTCATCGCCTTCGGGCGGCTGATGTCGCCGAACAGAACAGGCGGCTTCACGCAGCGCGAACCGTACGACTGCACCCAGCCGAACTGGCTGAACGCATAGCCGTCGAGCTGTTCGCCGAAGTATTCCACCATGTCGTTACGCTCGGCTTCACCGTGCACCAGCACGTCCAGCCCCAGCGTTTCCTGCTCGCGCACGCTGCGTTCGATCTCGGCCCGCATCGCGGCCTTGTAACCGGCTTCGTCCAATGCGCCGCTCCTGAACTGGCTGCGTGCATGACGGATCGCGCCGGTCTGCGGAAACGAGCCGATGGTCGTGGTCGGGTAGGGCGGCAGCTTCAACAGGGCAGCCTGCTTGTCGGCGCGCGCCGGGTAGGTGTTCTTGCGCTGACCGAGGGCCGGGCTGATCTTCGCGAGGGCAGCCTTGACCGCCGAGTTATTCACACGCGGTGACGCGCGGCGCGCGGCAATCGCTGCACCGTTAGCGGCCAACTCTGCCTTGACGGCGTCGCGGCCATTGTTCAGCGCGCTCGCCAGCACCTTCAGTTCGCCCAGCTTTTGCAGCGCGAAGGCGAGCCACGAGCGGATTTCCGCATCCAGCTTCTGCTCGCTTTCAAGGTCCACCGGCACATGCAGCAGCGAGCACGACGGTGCAATCCAGAGGCGCTCGCCCAGTTGCTTCGCGACCGGCTCGAGCCAGTCGAGCACGCCGTTGAGGTCGGTCTTCCAGATGTTGCGGCCGTTGATCACGCCGAGCGACAGCACGCGGTCCTGGGGCAATTGTGCAATCGCGGCAGCGACTTCAGCGCGCGCATTGATTGCATCCAGATGCAGGCCTTGCACCGGCAGCTTGCAAGCCAGCGGCAGGTTGTCGAGCAACTGGCCGAAGTACGTCGCCAGCAGCAGCTTGACCTTGCTGTTCGCCAGCGTGTCGTATGCGGTGACGTACGCCTGTTGCCACTCGGCGGACAGTTCGGTGACGAGGACCGGTTCGTCGATCTGCACCCATTCGACGCCTTGCGCCGCCAGCGCGGCCAGCAGTTCGGCGTAGACCGGCAGCAGACGCGGCAGCAGCGCCAGCTTGTCGGAGTCGTCCTTGGCCTTGCCCAGCGCCAGGTAGGTCACCGGGCCGACGATCACCGGCTTGGCCTTGACGCCTTGTGCGTTGGCCTCAGCCAGTTGTTCGAGCAGACGCGACGGGTCGAGCTTGAACTCGGTACCGGCGCTGAATTCGGGGACGATGAAGTGATAGTTGGTGTCGAACCACTTGGTCATCTCGCCGGCAGCAACGCCGCCGCAGCACGCGCCGTGCTCTTCGGCGCCTTTGGCCGAACGGCCGCGGGCGACGCGGAAGGTGTTGTCGAGCGCATCGCCATGGAAGCCCCGCACGCGTTCCGGCAGGTTGCCCAGCGTGAAGCTCATGTCCAGCACCTGGTCGTAGAAGGCGAAATCGCCGACGGCGGCGAAGTCAAGGTCGGCCTGGCGCGCCCAATGACGCTGGCGCAGTTCGGCGCCCAGCGCTTTCAGTTCGGCGAGCGAGGATTCGCCCTTCCAGTAGGACTCGAGCGCGAATTTCAGTTCGCGCTTCGCGCCGATGCGGGGGAAGCCCAGATTATGTGTGGTTGCCATCGTGTCGCCTTGATTCGATCAGGTTGCGGATCGAGGCATGCTAGCTAAGGCGTCTCATGAAGTAAAATGGTGTTAATTCAACGAACCATTAGTTTTTCTCATATATCATGCTCGAGAGAGTTCACCTGGCGATTGTCCAGGCGGTGGACAAACACGGCTCGCTTACCGCCGCAGCGGAAGTCCTGTGCGTGACGCAGTCCGCCCTCAGCCACTCCATGAAGAAGCTGGAGCAGCAACTGGGAACGGATATCTGGTTGCGTGAGGGCCGCAGTTTGCGCTTGACCCAGGCGGGCCAGTATCTGCTGGCGGTTGCCAACCGCCTGCTGCCCCAGCTGGTTCAGGCCGAGGAGCGGCTTAAACAGTACGCGCAGGGCGAACGCGGGGCATTGCGCATCGGCATGGAATGCCATCCCTGCTATCAGTGGTTGCTCAAGGTGGTGTCGCCGTATCTCGCGCGCTGGCCGGACGTGGACGTCGACGTCAAGCAGAAATTCCAGTTTGGCGGCATCGGCGCGCTGTTCGGCTACGAAATCGACCTGCTCGTCACGCCGGACCCGCTTTACAAGCCGGGCTTGCGCTTCGAGCCGGTGTTCGATTATGAGCAGGTGCTGGTGGTGAATCGCGAGCATCCGCTGGCCGACGTGGAGTACGTGAAACCCGAGCAATTGACCCGGGAGGTGCTGGTCACTTATCCGGTCGAGACCGACAGGCTCGATATCTACAATCAGTTTCTGATGCCCGCGGGCGTAACGCCCCGGCGTCACAAGGCGATCGAAACCACCGACATCATGTTGCAGATGGTGGCCAGCGGCAGAGGCGTCGCGGCGCTGCCGCGCTGGCTGGTGGAGGAGTATGCCGACAAGATGAACCTGGTCCCGGTGCGGCTGGGGCGAAAGGGAATCGCCAAGCAGATTTTCCTGGGCGCCCGCGAAACCGATACGGAAATTGACTACCTCAAGGCCTTCATCGAACTGGCTCGCATGCCTGCTGCGGCCTCGATCGAAACCGGGCAAACACCGTAATCCGGGCGGTTCGCTGCATTCCTGCCGCATTCCTGCTGTGTGGCCGTGTCCGAGCAATAAAGAATGCCCGGGCTCACTTATCGGCAATGACCGGCGTTCTCTCGATCAGTGAGCGGATCAGTTCCTGATCGACCGGGGTTGCCGGGTTATAGACCACCATCCGAAGATCCGGCCGTCTGTCGACCGCGAACGACGAGTATTCCAGCGAGATCGGCCCCAGCACGGGGTGGCGCAAACGCTTGATGCCGTCGCCGTGACTCTGCACTTCATTGTCCTGCCACATGGCGGCGAACTCAGGGCTTGCCCGGCACAGTTCGTCGACGAGCGGCGCCACTTCGGCGTCGGCGCCCGCGCGCGCGGCATCGACCCGGAAGGCGCCCACTACCATGCGAGCCACGCTTGTCCAATCGAACTGCGCGGCGCGCACGCGAGGGTCGCAGAAGATCATGCGCAAAATGTTGCGCCGTTCAGGGGGCAGGGTGGCGTAGTCGGTGAGCACGGCCGCGGCCGCGCGATTCCATGCAACCACATCCCACGTCGCAGTCCTTAGGATTGCCGGGCTGTAGGGCAGCGCTTCGAGCAGGCGTTGCAGCCGGGGCGTGATCGCGTCGCTGCTGCGATAGCGGACTTCGGGCGGATGGCCGAGGCCGAGCAGGAATACATGCTCGCGCTCGACCTCGGTCAGCATCAGCGCCTTCGCGATGCGGTCCAGCACCTCCGCCGACGGGTTGCCGCCGCGCCCCTGCTCCAGCCACGTGTACCAGGCCGCGCTGATATTGGCGCGTTGCGCCACCTCTTCGCGGCGCAGCCCGGCCGTGCGCCGCCGGCCACCGGAAATACCGAAGGAGGCGGGATCGAGCCTGGTGCGGCGGTTCTTCAGATAGCTGCCGAGGCGGTTGCCGCTTTCGTCGTCGTTCACTTGCGCCATGCTTAGCCTGTTAAGACGTATACCCGGATAATCTCACCGCTTTAACAGGATGATTTTGCCTCGTAGATTGCTCCCAATCAACCTGATTCGGGAGTACTTCAGATGCGAGTCTTTGTTACGGGAGCGACCGGTTTCGTCGGCTCCGCTATTGTTCGCGAGCTGCTCGGGAACGGCCATCAGGTGCTCGGCCTGACCCGCTCGGCAGAGGGCGCGGCGGCACTCGCCGCAGCCGGCGCCGAGGCGCACCATGGGTCGCTGACCGACCTCGACAGCTTGCGCCGGGGCGCGGCGGCGGCTGATGGAGTCATCCACACTGCGTTCAATCACGATTTCTCCCGCTTTGCGCAGAGCGCGGAGGAAGACCGGCGGGCGATCGAAGTACTAGGCGGCGTGCTCGAAGGCAGCGAGCGTCCGTTGCTCGTCACGTCCGGCACGGCGTCGCTGAGGCATGACGGCAACGTGGCGACCGAGACGGATCGTCCTCCTGTACCGTCCGACAGTTTTCCTCGCGCGTCGGAGGCGGCGGCAGAAGCGCTTGCCATGCGCGGCGTGCGGGCGAGCACGGTGCGGCTGGCGCCGTCCGTTCACGGTGAAGGCGATCATGGGTTTGTCCCGCGGCTGATCAGCATCGCGCGCGAGAAGGGCGTGTCGGCGTACGTGGGCGACGGCCTCAACCGCTGGTCCGCCGTGTATCGTCTGGATGCCGCGCGCGTTTTCCGGCTCGCGCTCGAGCGCGGCGCTATCGGCGGTCCCTATCATGCAATCGCTGAAGAGGGCGTGCCGTTCAAGGCGATTGCCGAACTGATCGGTCAGCGGCTCGGGGTGCCGGTTGTCGCCATGTCAAAGGACGAGGCGGTGGCTCATTTCGGATGGTTCGGTATGTTCGTCGGCATGGATTTGCCGACCTCGAGCGCACGAACCCGCGAGGTGTTGGACTGGACGCCGACCGGTCCGGACCTTCTCACCGACATCGGCCAGCCAGGCTACTTCGCGCATCCCTGATTGTCGGCGCCGAGTGGTTGGCGCGGCGCCGCTTGACCGCGACGGCTCAGGGAAACGCCGGAATAGTCGGATCCGTTCCCTCTATGTCCGCTTCCGGATGATGGCTCTTAACCAGTTCTTCGATTTCGTCGACACGATCCTTGCCGACGTCGACCATCATTAGTAACTCGCCCTTTTCGATCGCGCTTTCAAAGCGCTTCAAGCGGGTGCTTGGGATGCCGATCCCGATCATGGTCGCGGTCCATGCGCCGAACCCCGCGCTCGCCAGCGTCATCAGAACCACGACGCCGCCCGCGATCGTCAGCCCGGCGGGTGGAAAAGCCATCGCGACGAGTCCCGCGAGCATGCCCGTCACGCCACCCGCGGCAGTGCCGCGCGCTAGCGCGGGAAGCAGATCGCTGCGCTGCGTCAGCGTCGCCTCCGGCAACTGCTCCAGATGCACGTCCGGACGCGCGAGTACGTGGATATGGCGCCATTCGACCCGCTTCAGCAACAACTCGTCGATGATCGACTTCCCGCTTTGCACATCGGGCAATAGGAAATAAATGCGCCGCATATCGGGTCTCCTGTCGGTAATAATCGGCGCTCGATGCGAGGCGACGAGCCAAACCTTGCCGCCTCGATCACGACCGATTCCTACGTTATTTAGCTCAGACATTCAGACGCAGATAAAACTCCCGCGCACGCGCATGGCGTTCATGGTGCGCCGCGGCAGTTTTCGCTGCCGACTCAAGGCCTTCTGTCCGACCTCGTCTGTCCACGTGCCAGAACGAGGCGAGCCTGTAAGGCAGCTATCAGGGTTGCCCGGCGCTTCGCTAACGGTCCGCCGCTAGTCCCTTCAGATACGCTTCGCCCGCGTCCTGAGCGGCGGCGCGCATCGCGAACCTGTCGTCCGAAACCAGCGAACGTTTGACTTTTTTTGCCCCGAAGTCGACCAGCGTAATGACCCAGACATATTCGCCGGCCTGCTCTGACGTTTGCACGAAGGCGCGTAAATCTTCACTGTTGTTTGCGTTTGCGTTCATTGCGATCTCCTGAGTAAGCGTCGCGGAAAGAAAACGGCTCGTGTTCCGCATGACGGCCTGTTTTATGGGAGCTTGCCGATAATCGCGCTGGCTTCGCCCTTGGCGAACGCTCGGAGCGTTTGCGTGCGGACAATGCCGGCAGGCCCCGCGCGCAGCCCCAGATCGCGGAGCTGTGTTCATTCGGTGTTTCGACGCGCGTGATCTGAGTGTAGGCAATGCAGGCGCGGGTGGCGCCACAAAAGGTGTTTCGTGTCCCGCGTCGCTTGCTATTAGAACAGCACCAGGCGGCGCCATAGCGTGTCCGGTTTTTCGGAATCGAGTGTGCAGGCGGGGCCGCAGATTGATGCGCTTTTCTTCCGTTCAGCAAACCGGGCAGCGGCGGGTTTCGAGAAGCCGCCACCGCATAAGAACGCTAGGCCGTTGCCGTTTTCAATGTCTCTATATCGCGCCGGGGTGGCGCGCCAAACATGCGCGAATATTCGCGGCTGAATTGCGACGCGCTTTCATAGCCCACCTGATAGGCCGCCGTCTCGGCGTTGGCCGTTCCCGCGGCCATCAGGTGGCGCGCTTCGAGCAGGCGGAGCTGCTTCTGGTATTGCAACGGTGTCATTGAGGTCAGCGCCTTGAACTGCCGGTGAAATGCCGACGGGCTCATTTGCGCAATGGCCGCCAGATCGTCGATGCGTAGGGTCTCGGTGAACTGGTCCCTGAGTGCATGGATCGCGGTAACGACTTTCTGCACATGACTGTTTGCCAGCACCACCGTGGCGACCTCGTTGCCGTGAGGCCCCGTCAGCATCCAGTAGCAGATTTCCCGCATGATCATCGGCGCGAGAATGGAAATAGCGTCAGGCGTATCGAGCAGCCGCACCATGCGAAGCACGCAGTCGGAGAGCGGGCCGTCAAAGTCGGTGACAAAAACACCGTGCCCGAGATGGTCGCCCGGCGTGGGCGGCGTATCGAGACATGCCATGACTTCGCGCATGATGGCCAGGTTGAATTCAATCACGACAGCGAGGTACGGCTCGGCCGGGCTGGCTTGCACGACCTTGCTGAATGCCGGCATCTCGACGCTCACGACCAAAGCTTGTCCTGCCCGGTAGTCGTAGCGCCTGTCACCGAATAGCGTCCACTTGGCGCCTTGAATGACGACACAAAGAGCCGGCTTCATGATCAGATGAGCGGGGTGCTTTTCGTGATCGGAGCGGAGCACGAGTAGTCCCTCGATAGCGGTCGCGAACGGGCTCTCCTTTCCGGCCTGCTTGTCGGTATAGCGTTTGACACTTTCGATTAGAGCATTCGACATAAGAACTTCCTTTGCGCCCGCATTGGTTCATTCGCGTTGGTTCATGTTACTGCCTCTCGTTTCATTCGGCGCAACCCTGAGCAGGATCAGGCAAGAAGTAGGGGAGTTAGGGCATTAAACCTCGCTGTCGGCGGGAATAAGCTTGCGTCCACTTACACCTGAAGCGGAGTGCAACATGACAGCAGGAGAATCAGCAGATGCCGTTTCGAAGATCGCAATCGTGACCGGCGGCAGTCGCGGCTTGGGGCGCAATACCGTGCTCCATCTCGCGAAGCGCGGTGTCGGTTCCCTATTCACTTATCGCGCCAATCGGGCGGAAGCAGAAAAGCTTGTCGGGCTAGTGTCGGAGGAAGGGCAAAGAGCGATTGCGTTGCCGCTCGACACCGGCAAAGTGGCGACGTTCGATTCGTTCGTGGAGCAGGTTCGGGCGTCGCTCGCCCAGTCGGGCGCCGAGCGTTTCGATTATCTCGTCAACAATGCCGGCATTTCGCACCACGCGCCGTTCGACAAGACAACCGAGGAAGAACTGGACGCGCTCTACAACGTCCATTTCAAGGGCGTGTTTTTTCTGACGCAGAAACTCCTGCCGCTTATCAATGACGGCGGCCGCATCGTGAATATCTCCTCGGGCCTGACCCGTATCGCTTTTCCGGGCAGTGCGCCGTATGCGTCCATGAAAGGCGCGGTCGAGGTTCTGACGCGTTATCTGGCGAAGGAACTCGGTCCGCGTCGAATTGCTGTCAATACCGTCGCGCCAGGCGCAATCGCCACGGACTTCAGCGGCGGCATGGTTCGCGACAATCCTGAGATCAACAAGCTCGTGGCGGATGCGACGGCGCTCGGCCGTGCGGGTCTGCCCGACGATATCGGACCGATGATTGCGGCGCTGCTGTCCGAAGATAACCGCTGGGTGAATGCCCAACGTATTGAAGTATCGGGTGGCATGTCTATATAGGCGTGCAGCAGGAGTCGACGAGCTGCTGCCAGACCAGCAGTTTGCCGGACCACAGGGACTTCTGCATCCCAACCGCCAGCATAAGCAGCCAGAACGCGATCCAGAGCCATAGCAGGCGTCGCACGCGGGGTGCGGGTCTGGATCCGCCGACGAGGTAGCTAGTGTTCACCTGACTGGCTCATTCGCATGATCGTGCGGGTCGGAGAGGGTGCGGGCGGCTAGGTATGCGCGATCAGCAGTTCCTCGGCATTGTTCGGCGGGCGCAGGCCATCTGTCCTGCCCTGGAAGTAGCGCTGCGTCAGATCCGCCGCCGAGACGTGCCGGGCTTCTTTAAAGCCTGCTTCGCGGGCCAGCGCCTGAATATCCGGCGGAGTGAAGAAGCTGAGGAACGGCGTGCCACTTGCCCGCGCGCCTTTCTCCGCCATCTCGAGCCCGGGGCGTACTTCGGGATCGGCCAGTTCGAGTGGCAGCAGGAACGTCATGGCGAGTGTCGAGCCTGGAGCGAGGGCGGCGACTTCGCGCAGCGTGGCCGCGTTCGCTTCCTTCGTGAGATACATGCTGACGCCCGTTGAGACCACGATCGCCGGCTTGCTCTCATCGAAGCCGGCGCTTACCAGTTCGTCCCGCCAGGAACCGCCCGCCTCGAAATCGACCGGTACGAAGCGCAGCCAGTCCGGCACGCCGAAGCCGAGTTCGATCAGGCGCTGACGCTTCCATGCCTGCGGGCCGGGCGGGTCGACCTCGAACACCTTGAGGCGGGACGCGAGCTCCGGTCTGCGTTGGGCGAAGGTGTCGAGGCCCGCGCCGAGGATCACATACTGGCTCACTCCGCGAGCCGCCTGCTCTACGACCAGATCCTCGATGAAGCGCGCCCGGGCCACGATGGACGCGCGAAACGGCCGCGTGAACTGCGGGTCCATGTCTCCGCGGCTGCGCCAGCTCTCGTCAGGGGCCAGCAGCTTAAGGCCGATGATGTCGTCCAGCACATGGGGCAGGGAATCAGCCTCGACATGCAGCGCGCGCCACAAGGCGACGCGTGCTGCGGTGCTGTCTGGCGCTGCATCTTGCTTGTCGTTCATGAGTATCGATCCTGTTTGCTGGTTTGTCCTGGCGTGAAGCCGACCTGAAGGTACTGTCGCCGCTTGCCGCTTGCCGCTTGCCGCTTGCCGCTTGTCGCCTGAAGCAGAGGTGCCGCGCTCCCGCATGAGTATTCCCGCGAGGACAATGGTAATCTTGCGCCGCTCCAGTCAACAAGTCTAACGACCGGCCAGAGATTCAACCGACCGGCGCGGCATCTTCCGCGCCGGCATCCCACATCGATCGAAAGAGTGACCATGACAAGTTCCATCTACAGCGCATCCGTTCCGGTTTTCAAGCAAATGCTGACGGCATTGTCCGACGTGCTGAAGAAAGCCGAAGCCCACGTCACCGAAAAGAACATCGAGCCGAACGCGCTGCTGCAGGCGCGCCTGTTCCCGGATATGTTCCCCCTCGTGCGCCAGGTGCAGATCGCTGCCGATTTCGCCAAAGGCGTGAGCTCGCGACTGGCCGGCGTCGAAGTGCCGTCGTGGCCCGACACCGAAGTCACGTTTGCCGACCTGCAAGCGCTCATCGCCAAGGCGTTGACCTACATTGGCTCGCTCGATGCCGCGCAATTCGACGGTAGCGAGAACAAGGAAATCGTTTTGCGTCCGGGTACGCCGAAAGAGAAGAAGCTGGTCGGCAGCGCCTATCTGCAAAACTACGGTTTGCCGCAGTTCTTCTTCCACGTGACCACGGCGTACGCGATTCTGCGCCACAACGGCGTCGAAATCGGCAAGCGCGACTATATGGGCGCTTACTGATCGTAGGCGCAGGGGGCGGGCGGGAGGAAGCCGGGTAGCCGCATGCGGTGGAGGAGGGGTATCGCATGTCATGCGATAGATTTTCTTCCCCTTGGGACAAGATATCGTCGTTAGTCGGCGGCTCGGCGAGCACGCATACTTCTTTCCCGGTGAGTCCGCCCGGACCTCACGCCCCCCGCGCAAAATCGACATATTAGGGACATGAACCTCAGAGCCATCAGCGTTATCGCAACCGCCCTCTTTACCTGTGCAATCGCAACCGTTAGCCGCGCGGCCGACGATCAGCAAAGCAGAATCAGTCAGACGGTGAGCCGGGCCATACAACCGGTCATGGCGAAAGACAACATCGCCGGCATGGCAGTCGGGATCGTCGACGGTGACAGACACTACGTATTCAACTATGGCCTCGCGTCGACGGAAACGAAGCAACCGGTCACGCGTGACACCTTGTTCGAACTCGGCTCTGTCAGCAAGACCTTGACGGCGACACTGGCGTCGTACGCCCAGGTGCGCGGCGATCTGTCTTTGTCGGATCAGTCGGAAAAGTATCTGCCGTCTCTGCGCAATAGCCCGTTCGGCAAGGTCAGTCTGCTCAATCTGGGCACGCACACGCCTGGCGGGCTCCCGTTGCAGGTGCCGGACTCGATCCACAACAACGATCAGTTGATGCAGTATTTCCAGCAATGGCAGCCCACCTATGCACCTGGAACCTATCGGACGTATGCCAACCCCGGTATCGGCGCGCTCGGTCTGATAACCGCGAAGAGCATGGGTCAGGATTTCAGCCGGTTGATGGAGAATCAGCTGTTTCCCGCACTCGATATGAAGCGCAGCTACATCAAGGTTCCCGCCAGTGCCTTGAACGACTACGCTCAGGGCTACACGAAACAGGGCGCGCCGATCAGAATGGCACCCGGCGTGTTGTCCGAGGAGGCCTACGGTGTGAGGACCACGGCGGCCGACATGATTCGCTTCGTGCAAGCCAATATGAATCTGATTCCGTTGGACCCGAAGCTCCAGCGTGCGGTGACGGAGACCCATACCGGATACTTCAAAGCCGGGCCGATGACCCAGGATCTGATATGGGAACAATATCCGTATCCCGTCAAACTGCAGACGTTGCTGGACGGCAATTCACCCGCAATGATCTTCAACGCAACGCCGGTCACGGCAATATCGCCGCCGCAGGCGCCTCGCGAAGACGTCTGGATCAACAAAACCGGCTCGACCAACGGCTTCGGCGCGTACATCGCATTTATTCCGCAGAAGCGGCTGGGGATCGTCATCCTCGCCAACAAGAACTTCCCCATTGAAGAACGGGTGAGCGCTGCATACCGGATTCTCACGTCGCTGGCCAACGGCCAACAATGACCAGGAAGATCCTCGATGAAAAGCGCTCGTTGCCTTCTTCTTCTCCTTCCTTCGCTCATGTGCGTTCAAACGGTCAAAGCTGCGGACAGCGCGCCGGCGGCGAAAGACACGGTCGTTTTGCAACGGGTTCCCGTTCCTGGAACCGATCGCGAAATGGGCATGGGGATTGCTGAATTTCCGCCGAACGCGTCGAAGCCGTGGCATAAGGCGACCGGTCCGGAGGTCGCGTACGTACTCGAGGGGGAGGTGACGGTGCAGGCCGACGGTCAGCCCACTCAGGTCGTTCGTGCGGGCGAGAGTTACCGGATGCCTGCCGGAGTCGTGCACGTCACCACGGCCGGACCGAAAGGCGCGAAGGTCATTGCGACCTGGGCCTGGGTGCCGGGGAAACCGTTCAATATCCGCGTGTCTAAATGACTTCGAAGCGACCTCGAAGTGACCTCGAAGCGACCTCGACGCGACGCGAGTGTTGATTGCGAAACCGAAGACGTATCGTGCTTTGTGCGAGCCGTTGTTATCGACCGTAGTCCTTAAGGAGAGCAAGCGATGAGCCGTCCGGATTTCATCAAACACTGGACTGAACTGGAAGAACCGGATGCGCATTCCTATCGCGGAGATACCGAGAAAATGGCGCTGGACGCACCGCTTTCCGCCGCGCTTGGCATTACGCGTATCGGTATTCATCACGTAAGGCTTTTGCCTGGCCGGCGGACCTCCTATCCGCACGCCGAGAGCACCGAGCAGGAGTTTGTGTACGTGCTCGAAGGCAAGCCCCATGTCTGGATCGACGGTGTGCTTCATGCACTTGCGGAAGGCGATTCCGTCGCGTTTCCGGCAGGCACCGGCATCTGCCACACCTTCATCAACAATACGCAGGACGAAGTCAGGCTGATGGTGATCGGCGAACGTCCGCGTGACGACAACCGCATTCGTTACCCGCTCAACGAAGCGTACGAACGCTCGCGCGCGGACCGCTGGGTGGACTGGCCCGTGAGGCCAATCGGAGAGCATGACGGGATGCCGGACTGAAGCCTGCGCGCGGATGTGCTTCGGCTGAGGGCCGCGGCGCGGTCCTGCAAATATTGGCGATTCAGGCTAGGCTACCCTGTGGGCCGTTTCCGGGTGGTGCCGAGGCGGCCGTGTCACAGCCTATTCCCGTCAGGAAAGTCATGAAACAACCGCTAACTATCGATTTTGTCTCCGATATCGCCTGCCCATGGTGCGCGATCGGCCTCTCGTCGCTCCAGCTTGCGCTGTCGCGTTTAGGCGATACGGTCGACGCCCAGGTCACCGTGCATCCCTTCGAACTGAATCCGGAGATGGGGCCGGACGGCGAGAGCATCGTTAATTATCTCGGCAAAAAGTACGGACGCACGCCGGAGCAGATCGCCGAAACGCAAGCAGCAATCCGCGAGCGTGGCGCAAGTGTCGGGTTTGATTTCGGCGCGCGCACGCATGTCTATAACACCTTCGATGCCCATCGCCTGCTGCATTGGGCCGGCCTCAAAGGCAAACAGTTGCCGCTCAAACTGGCGCTGCTGCGGGCCTATCATTCCGACGGCAAGGATCCGGGCAATCACGAGGTGCTGGCCGAAGCGGCTCGATCCGTCGGGCTCGATGCCGGGGAAGCCGGTGAGGTGCTGCGAAGCGGCGCCTATGCCGACGAGGTTCGTGCGGAAGAGCAGGAATACCAGGCGAAGGGCATCCAGTCCGTGCCGGCGATCATCTTTAACGGCCGGTATCTGGTGAGTGGCGGCCAGCCGGTGGAAACCTTCGAGCAGGTCATTCAGCAGGTTCTGGCCGAAAAGTAACAGACAGGCACGCTGGCGCGCCTTTCTCGGTGCGCTGGGCAGTCTCACGCCGGACCTCAAATAGTGGGACTCCGGCGTGCAATGCGTTCGCACCCGATATTAGGGAATGCCTAATTGAGCCACCGCCGTCCAGCGGCGTAGAATCGTCGCACATCGGTTTGAGGGCACCAGGCAATGCGTCTGGCTTCTCGTTGCGATTTCCGCCGTGATTTCAGCTGCGATACCCGGCGACGCCCGGCGCAGCGGCGTGCATGTCGTTTTCAATCCGCTGCTCGCAATGGGGCCGGCGGCGCTGGCGCCATTGTCGTTCCTTGCGCGCCATGACCCCGCTCATTTCCGTCAAGCGGCTCAGCAAGCACTTTCCCGGTGTGCGGGCGCTTCACGAAGTCCAGTTCGAACTCATGGCGGGTGAAGTCCACGCGCTGATGGGTGAGAACGGCGCCGGCAAGTCGACGCTGATGAAAATCCTCGCCGGCGTCTACACCCGCGACGCCGGTGAGATCCTCCGTGACGGCCAGCCGGTCGAATTTTCGAGCCCGCGCGAGGCGCAGGCCATGGGCATCGGCATCATTCATCAAGAGCTCCAGTTGATGAATCATCTGAGCGTCGCCCAGAACATGTTCATCGGCCGGGAGCCGCGCGGCCGTTTCGGCCTGTTCCTCGACGAAGACAAGCTCAACGCGCAGGCGCGCGACATTCTTGCCCGCATGCATGTGAATCTCGACCCGCGCGCGGTGGTCAGCACCCTGACGGTAGCCAGACAGCAGATGGTCGAGATTGCCAAGGCTTTGTCCTTCGATTCGCGCGTGCTGATCATGGACGAGCCGACCTCGGCGCTCAACGAAGCCGAGATCGCCGAGCTGTTCCGCATCATTCGCGAGTTGAAGAGCCGGGGCGTGGGCATCGTCTATATCTCGCACAAGATGGATGAGCTCAAGCAGATTGCCGATCGCGTTACCGTGCTGCGTGACGGCGAATATGTGGCGACCGTCTCCGCGAAAGACACCAGCGTCGAAGCGATCATCGGCATGATGGTCGGGCGAACCTTGACCGACGTGGCGCCTTCTCACGGTACGGCGGATAAAGGCGAGGTCGCGCTCGAAGTCAGGAATCTGAACGCCGGCCCGCTCGTCAGGGACGTCAGTTTCACGCTTCACAAAGGCGAGATATTGGGCTTTGCGGGCTTGATGGGCGCCGGTCGCACCGAGGTCGCGCGGGCAGTGTTCGGCGCCGATCCGAGCGAATCGGGCGAGATTGTCGTGAACGGCGTGAAAGTAACGATCAGGAATCCGAGCGATGCGGTCGCGCGCGGGATCGGCTATCTCTCGGAAGACAGGAAGCGCTTTGGTCTTGCGACCGGCATGAACGTCGAGGCGAACATCGTGATGTCCAACTTGCGCAAATTCCTGTCGCTCAACTTTTTCCTGCGCCGTGCCGAGATACGCCGGACAGCCGCGCATTTCATCAATCTGCTCGCCATTCGCACGCCGTCCGCGACGCAGGAGGTGCGGCTTCTCTCGGGTGGCAACCAGCAGAAAATTGTCGTCGCGAAATGGCTCGAGCGCGACTGCGACGTGCTCTTCTTCGACGAGCCGACGCGCGGTATCGACGTCGGCGCCAAAAGCGAAATCTACAAGCTCCTGCGCTCGCTTGCCGGGCAAGGCAAGGCGATCGTGATGATCTCGTCGGAGTTGCCGGAAATCCTGCGCATGAGCGACCGTATCGTCGTGATGTGCGAGGGCCGCGTTACCGGCGAACTGCTGGCCCGGGAGGCGACCCAGGAGCGCATCATGCAACTGGCGACGCAGCGTGAAACCCTGAAAGCGGCGTGAGCCTCGAGAGGTCTATGACATGACACTGCCATCGGATACGTCGGCGCTGGGTAGCAAGGAGAGAGCCTCGGGCCTGAGAGCCCGCGTCTTCGCGCCGACCGCCGTGCAAAAACTGCTGGCCTTCGGGAGCCTGATTCTCCTGCTGGTCTTTTTCAGTTTTGCGTCGCCCGCGTTCATGCAGATGGACAACATGCTGGGAATTTTGCAGGCGACGGCGGTCAACGGCGTGCTGGCGATCGCCTGCACCTTCGTGATCATCACCGGCGGCATCGATCTGTCCGTCGGTACGCTGATGACGTTCACGGCGGTGATTTGCGGCGTATTTCTGACCTACTGGCATTTGCCGATGTGGACCGGCGTGCTGGCCGCGATTGGCACGGGGGCGATCTGCGGGACCATTTCTGGCACCCTCACGGCGAAAATGAAAATACCGCCGTTCATTGCGACCCTGGGCATGATGCTGCTGCTCAAGGGCCTTTCGCTCGTCGTTTCGGCGGATAAGCCGATCTATTTCAGCGACACGGAAAACTTCTACCGGATCTCGCAGGATTCGCTGATCGGCTATGTGCTGCCGAACCTGCCTGTGCCGAATGCGGTGCTGATCCTGTTTTTCCTTGCGATCGTGAGTTCGATCACGCTTAACCGCACGGCGCTCGGCCGCTACACCTTTGCGCTCGGCAGCAACGAAGAAGCCGTGCGGCTTTCCGGCGTGAATGTCGATCGGTGGAAGATTGCGATTTATGGTCTGGCCGGCGCCATTTGCGGCGTTGCCGGACTGTTGATCGCCTCGCGCCTGAATTCGGCCCAGCCGGCGCTAGGTCAAGGTTACGAACTCGAAGCGATCGCGGCCGTGGTGATCGGCGGGACCTCGCTGAGCGGCGGCGCGGGCACGATTCTGGGCACGATTATCGGCGCGTTCATCATGAGCGTGCTGACCAACGGTCTGCGCATCATGTCCGTCGCGCAGGAATGGCAGATCGTGGTGACCGGCCTCATCATCATTCTCGCGGTCTACGCCGATATTTTGCGGCGCAAGAAGAGCTGACGAAGGCAAACGCCACACGGCACAAAGTCAAAGATCAAGAAAAGGGAGCGCAGAGGCTCCCCCAGGCTGGAGGTTGATGGCCCACTTAGGAGGAGAAACCCCATGTTGAAAAGAAGACTAATCGGTGTCGTGGTCGGCGTCGGCGCGCTCGTTGGCGGGGCGAATGCTGCGTATGCGCAGGACACCTACATCCCGCTGATTTCGAAAGGCTTCCAGCACCAGTTCTGGCAGGCCGTGAAGGCCGGCGCGGAGCAGTCGGCCAAGGAGCATAACGTCAGGATCACCTTCGAGGGGCCGGAAACCGAGGCGATGGTCGACAAGCAGATCGACATGCTCTCGGCCGCGCTTGCGAAGAAGCCTCAGGCGCTCGGCATTGCGGCGCTCGATAGCAAGGCGGCCATTCCGCTGCTGAAGCGGGCGCAGGCCGCGAAGATACCGGTTATCGCCTTCGACTCCGGCGTCGACAGCGACATTCCGCTGACTACCTGCGCGACCGACAACATTGCGGCGGCCGCGCTCGCCGCCGACAAGATGGCCGCGGCGATCGGCGATGCGGGCGAGGTGGGGCTGATCGTGCACGACCAGACGAGCCGTACCGGCGTCGATCGCCGCGACGGCTTCCTGAACGAGATGAAAGCAAAGCACCCGAACATCAAGATCGTCTCGGTGCAGTACGGCGGCGGCGACCATCTGAAGTCGGCGGAAATCGCCAAGACGATGATTCAGGCCAACCCCAATCTCAAGGGCATTTTCGGCTCGAATGAAGGCTCGGCGGAGGGCGCCGCGATCGGTGTCAAGGAATCGGGCAAGAAGCTTGTCCTGATTGGCTACGATTCCGGCAAGGAACAGAAGGAAGACATCACGTCCGGCTTGATGTACGGCGCGATCACGCAGAACCCGATCGGCATCGGCAAGTGTGTGGTCGACTCCGCGGTCAAGGCGCTCAAGGGCGAGAAGCTGCCGAAGAAAGTCGACACGGGCTTCTACTGGTACGACAAGAGCAATATCAGCGATCCCAAGATCGCCGCCGTGCTCTACGACTGAGCGTCGCAGCAAGGCGCGAAGACAGAGGAGGGCGCAACGCGTCCTCTGCGTCTTCCGTCCTGCATGGCAGGGCGAGAGGGTGGCCGCAAAGAGACCGGGTGAGCGCACCCGGTCTCTTTGCTCATAGGCTGAAGTCGATCGCTGTCCAACAGGAGGGTGTTCAGATGCCCACGATCACCAGGCTGTCCGTGCGGGACATCCGCTTCCCGACTTCGCGTTCGCTCGACGGCTCCGACGCGATGAACGCCGCGCCGGATTACTCCGCCACCTACGTGACGCTCGAAACCGATTCGCCGAAAGGCTTTACCGGCCACGGCCTCACGTTCACCATCGGCCGTGGCAACGAGATTTGCGTGACGGCGGTGCAGGCGCTGGCTCCGCTGATCGTCGGCAAAACGCTCGAGGATATCGCCGCGAACATGGGCGCTTTCTGGCGCACGCTGACCTCGGATAGCCAGCTGCGCTGGATCGGGCCGGACAAGGGCGCGATTCACCTCGCGACGGCG
This sequence comes from Paraburkholderia sp. BGA-UO-ETr-F12, assembly GCF_059567945.1. Lineage (NCBI taxonomy): Bacteria > Pseudomonadati > Pseudomonadota > Betaproteobacteria > Burkholderiales > Burkholderiaceae > Paraburkholderia > Paraburkholderia sp. BGA-UO-ETr-F12. Next base: position 515,969 of record NZ_JCAQOZ010000056.1, read on the forward strand.
GCGGTCGTGAACGCGGCCTGGGACCTGTGGGCCAAAGCCGAAGGCAAGCCGGTGTGGAAACTGCTCGTCGACATGAGCCCCGAAGAACTCGTGGCTTGTCTCGACTTCCGCTATGTGACCGATGCGATTACGCCGCAGGAAGCCATCGCCATGCTGCACCGTCATGCGAAAACCCGGGGCGAGCGCGAGAAGGAGATGCTGGCGCACGGCTATCCGGCTTACACGACGTCGGCCGGCTGGCTCGGTTACGACGACGCCAAGATTCGCCGGCTCGCGCGGGAAGGCGTCGCGCAGGGCTGGACGCACTTCAAGCAGAAGGTGGGCGGCAATCTCGAGGAGGATATGCGCCGGGCTCGCATCCTGCGCGAGGAGATCGGCGAAAACCTGAAGCTGATGATGGATGCGAACCAGGTATGGGATGTCGACGAAGCGGTCGCGAACATGCGGCAACTGGCGCAATTCGATCCGTGGTGGATCGAGGAACCGACGAGCCCCGACGACATACTCGGCCACGCGGCGATCCGGCAGCGGATTCGGCCGGTCGGCGTCGCGACGGGCGAGCACTGCCATAACCGGGTGATGTTCAAGCAGTTGCTGCAGGCGCAGGCCATCGACTTCTGTCAGGTCGATAGTTGCCGGCTCGGCGGTCTGAACGAGGTGATCGTCGTGCTGCTGATGGCGGCGAAGTTCGGCGTGCCCGTGTGTCCGCATGCGGGCGGCGTCGGTTTGTGCGAGTACGTGCAGCATATTTCGCTGTTCGACTATATCTGCGTGTCGGCGTCGCTGGAAAACCGCGTGCTCGAATACGTGGACCATCTGCATGAGCATTTTGTCGACCCGGTCGTGATTCGAAACGGCCGGTATATGCCGCCGCAACGCGCGGGCTACAGCATTGAAATGCATGCGGCGTCGCTCGATCAGTATGACTTTCCCGAGGGGCCGGCGTGGCGGATATGAAAGGGTACGCGCGGGCCGGCGCGGCCCGCGCCGGCATCTGGATCGGGCACACCCCTCTGATTAGCAGGCTTCGTTGGGCAAGTTCTTTCAGGTAGCATCGGTTCCAATATATGGGTTTTCGGTGTCGTCGGCGGTATTAGCGACGCCATCGTTAAGCCAAAAAATTCGAAGCCAGAAACCTGAGAGAGACCAGCAAGAGCCCGGACAATACGTACAAGACCGGCGGGCTCCGCATGGAAAGTCATTTGGAAGAGCCCGCCCGCTTGCTTAGCGGGCGGCTCTTTTGCGAGCGCTCGTGCCGCGCGGGAACAACCCGGGCATTCGGGCCGCGTAGGAAGCCCCGCGCTTACCTGTCGCCAGACTGGGCGGTGCCGCCGGAGAGATGTTTGAGCCACAGGCTCATCAGACCCGCCCGGCCTCGCACGCCGTATTTGCGGAAGATCCCGGTGATATAGGAATGGGTGGTCGAGGCGGCGAGGCCAAGCCGCTCGGCGATCTGTTTTTCAGTCGCCTCCGTCAGCAGCAGTTCAACCACTTTGCGTTCGTGCGGCGCGAGGACGGACAACAGTGCCGATGGCGCGGCCGCACGGCGACGGAGTTCGGTCACGTCGCGGGCGACACCGACACGCAAACGCTCATGCTCCAGCCACTGCGCGGACCATGTGACGTAGACGTCGCTGCCATTCTTATGACGATAGCGGTTTTCAAACCCTACCCGTTTGCGGCCGGCCAACACCTCTTTGGCTTCCCGGCGCGTGGCGTCCTGATCGGCGGGAACCACGAAATCAATGATGAACTGGTCGGCGAAATCGCCCGGCGCGTAGCCGAATATATCCTCGCACGCGCGACTGGCATGGCGGATACGGCCCGTCTCGCTGACGAGGAAGATTGCGTCGGGCGAAAACTCCGCCGCCGTGGTGACAAGGTCTTCGATGACTTCACTTTTCATGGCTGTGTACTGACTCCTACGCCTGCGGATCGCGCTTGTGAGATCACCATTTCGCGTGATGTTCGGGAGATAGAAAGCAGCAGAAAGCAGATCAGGTTGCGCGGACAGCGTAGCGCGATAAAACTATACGGTCAATTTTGCCTGATGAGTGCGCAGATTCGTCCGGATGCTGAAAAAATTTCCAGTTGCCGGACTATTTACCTGCGAACTGTGACGGTTTGATTACGGCGGATCGTGGCAAGATGCATTGCAGCGGTCGAGCATGAGCCGTTCTGCAGTGCACAGGTCGATGATGATGGAATTCTGTTCTGCCGCCGGCCATTACGCGAAATGGCCGGTTCACTGCGCGAATCGATGAGCTGCGCGCCGGTGGCGGCGCGCAGCTATGCCGGCTCCGTCAACCAGGAATCACGGGCTCGACCAGCTTGGCCAACTGCACGAGCGACTCCTGCCAGCCGAGGTAGCACATCTCCAGAGGAATGACCTCGGGCACGCCTTCCTGCACGACGGAGAGTTCTGTTCCGCAGGACACCTGCCGCAATGAAACGGTGACATGCATCTCGCCGGGCAGGTTCGAGTCGTCGAATCGGTCCGTGTAGCGGATCGTTTCGAACGGCACCAGTTCGATGTATTCGCCGCCGAATGAGTGGCTATTGCCGGTGCCGAAGTTGCGGAAGGACATCTTGTGGGTGCCGCCCACGCGGGCATCCATGTGGTGGACCTGGCAGGTGAACCCATAGGGCGGGAGCCACCTGACTATTGCATCGGGTTCAAGGAAGGCCCGATAGATGCGTTCAGGAGGCGCACGCAAGACGCGTTGGAGGCGGACTGTTCCAGTAGCCATGGTGTGTTTGCCTTTCAGTTGAGGGGTTGAACATACCTCAACGACGGTTCGGCGACGCCGGTATCGACATAGGCCGGGATCGGGAAAAACCCGTAGACGCCAATGCGAGAGCTTTCCTGAGCGACGCCGCCGGGACTTCCGTCGGCGCCTGCCTAACGCCCCCGGCGAGCCCGTCTGTGCCGTGTCATCCGCGAGGCGGTGTCCAGTCTGGAAACGGGTCGGGAAAGTCACGCCACGCGGTTTCCGAACGGGCAAGTTCTTCATCGCTTAACAGGCAGACATCGAACGACGCGCGCAACGACGCCTCGTCCATGCCCGTGCCGATCAGGACCAACTCCTGTTGGCGATCGCCAAAGCGCCCGTCCCACCGGCTGCGAATCATCGCCTGCGCCTCGGGGTCCTGTGGCCACGACTGTTTCGGCACGGCCGCCCACCACGTCCCCGCGCGCCCATGCCGAGAGATCGCGCCGGCCTGCGACCATTCGCCGACAGCATGATTGCGCGAGGCGAGCCAGAAGTATCCTTTCGACCGCACCACGCCGGGCCATTCGCATTGAATCCAGTCGAAGAAGCGCTTCGGATGGAACGGGCGGCGAGCGCGATAGACGAAGCTGGTAATGCCGTATTGCTCGCTTTCGGGAATATGCTCGCCGCGCATTTCCTTGAGCCATCCGGGCGCTTGCGACGCGGCCTCGAAGTCGAATAGCCCCGTATCGAGAATCCGGTCGATCGGAACCTGGCCGAAATGGCTTTGCACAATCGACGCCCGCGAGTTGAGCACGCGCAGCACGCCCTTGAGTTGATCGATCTGATCCGCTGTTACGAGATCGGTTTTGTTCAGCACGATCACGTCGCAGAACTCGATCTGCTCGGTCAGCAGGTCGACGACCGTTCGCCGGTCTTCTTCGCCCATGGTTTCGCCCCGATCGGCCAGAAAATCGTGCGAACCGTAATCGCGCACGAAATTGTAGGCGTCGACGACGGTGACCATGGTGTCGAGGCGCGCGACATCGGAAAGACTGTGGCCTGCTTCGTCGCGGAAAGTAAAGGTTTCGGCAACCGGTAAAGGCTCGGAAATTCCTGTCGACTCGATCAGCAAGTAGTCGAAACGCCGTTCCCGTGCGAGACGCTGGATTTCGATCAGCAAATCCTCCCGCAGGGTGCAGCAAATGCAGCCATTGCTCATTTCGACAAGCTTTTCGTCGATATGTGAAAGCTGGCTGCCGCCGTCGCGGATCAACTGGGCGTCGATGTTGACTTCTGACATGTCGTTCACGATCACGGCCACCCGCTTGCCTTCACGGTTATTCAGGACATGGTTAAGAAGCGTGGTTTTGCCTGCGCCGAGAAAACCGGACAGCACGGTGACAGGAAGCTTGTGCATGGGGAGAGGCCTTGAAATGATGAAAGGCAAGGCGCGTATGTCAACGCGACAACGCGACCCGGTTAATTCGACATGTTATAACATAACATTTGCGACGGGCTCAACCGGGTTCTCCAAGCTTGACGCGCGCATCCCTCGGCTCGGACGCTGCTTCAGGCTGTCGTGCCGGGGGCACGGATACCGGGCGGCGCGATGCCGCGGCAAATCATTGTTGCCCGTCCGAACGGCCGCCGCCCAGCGCCTCGAGCAGTGGCCGCAACGCATCCAGTTCCGCGCCGAAACCGCTCCAGTCACCCGCCTTCAATCGTGCGATGGCGCGGTCATAGTGTGCAAGCGCTTCGCGGGCACGCGCGTCCGCCGTGCCCTGAGGCGGCGATGCAAGCGGCGCGCTTTCTTCGAAGAGCGCCGCCAGCGCTTCACCCAAGGTCTCTTTCATCACCACCCGGTCCCCATACGCGGCGATCACGCGCTTCAACTCGGGTAACTGACCCGACTCCGCGCGCAGATAGAGCGGCGAGACGTAGAGGAGTGAGTTCTCAATCGGCACGATGAGCAGATGGCCGCGAATGACACGCGAACCCATCTGGTTCCACAGCGATATCTGCTGGGAAATCTCGGTGTTTTGCTGAATGCGAGCCTCGATCTGGAACGGCCCGTAGACGAGCTTGTCCTTCGGAAACGAGTAGACGATGAGCTTGCCGTAGTTGGGTGGATCGCAACGTGCGGCGAGCCACGCGATCATGTTGTCGCGCTGGCTGGGCACCATCGGCAGCATCAGGACGAACTCCTCGCGCGATTCGTGAGGCAAGCGCATGATCATGTAGTAGGGCGTCATCGGTGTGCCGGGACTATTTCCCCCGTCAATGCCGACCAGTTCCCGGGGGAACTGCCAGAGGTCCTCGCGGTTGTAGAAAACCTCCGGCGCATCCATGTGGTAAGCCCGATATAGCTGCGCCTGAACCTGGAACAGATCTTCGGGGTAGCGGATATGTTGCTGCAGGTCTTGCGGCATCGCCGCGAGAGGCTTGAACAGACCCGGGAAGATGCGCTGATAAGTCCGCAGGATCGGATCGGCCGGATCGCTGACATAGAAATCGACCGTGCCGTTGTACGCGTCGATTACCACCTTGACCGCGTTACGGATGGTATTGGCGCCGTTGTCGAAATCCGCCTGAGCGTAGGGGAACCAGTTGCTCGTCGTATAGGCGTCCTGCATCCAGAAGAGACGCCCGTTGCTTGTGACGAGATAGGGATCGTGATCGAGACGCAGGAACGGAGCAATCGTACGCACCCGGTCCTGAATGTTACGGTGCAGCAGGATGCGGCTGGCATGCGTGATGTAGCCGGTCAGCAGAATGTTCAGATCTCCGAAGTGCCACGCGAACAGACTGCGGCGCGCGATGCTGCCGATCGCAATCCCATCGCGCCCACTGTACGTGGTGTAGACATTATCTTTGCCCTTTGGGTAGTCGAATTCGGGAACACTGCCTTTCACGATGACATAGCCTTCACTCCCTTCGCCGAAATACAGCCGCGGCTCGCGAATCACCGGTCCGCCGTGAGCGACCGGCGGAATATCCTGCAGATAGAAAGAGGGCAGACCTTCCGGCGATTTTTCGGTGACTGGCGACATCACGACACCGTTGCCGTGAGTGAACAGGAGGTGCAGGTTCACCCACGTCTGGGCATTTACAGAAAGCATCGACGGCGCCAGTTCGCGGGCTGACAGCATCACCTGCCGGTAGCCGGAGTCGAGCCGGTAGCGGTCGATATCGACGGAGAGGAATTTGTAGTAAGTCCGGATCTCCTGCAATTGCGCGTAGGTATCCATCAGCGGCTGCACATCCCATAGGCGGATGTTGTCGATGGTCGCGCGGTTGGCTTCGAGCGAGGCGAGATTCAGTTCCTGCCCGGCCGGAAATGGCTTTACTTCGATCTGCGAGAGGCCGTAAGCCATTCGCGTTAGCGCGATATTGTGCTTGATGTAGGGCATTTCCAGTTGCAGCTCGCTCGGCTTGACATAGAAGCGCTCGAACAGCGCCGGGTAGACCACGGCGAACACGAACGAGGTGCCGAATACCAGTACTACCGAGGCGGCGGGAATGCGATAGTCCCGCCGGCGCATATTGACCCACGAAGCGACGGCGGCAACGAGGGCGAAGCCGGTGAGTACCCACAAGACCGGAAGTACGACGTGGACGTCGGTATAGCTTGCGCCGACCACGACACCGTTATCGCCGTACAGCAGCAAGAAACGCTCGAGTGTGCAGGACCACGCTTTCACGACGAAGAACGCGCCGAGCAGCGCTGAAGCATGAATGGTGGCTGGGGCAGAGAGTCCGCGCGGTGGCCGCTCGAACGTGATGTCGCCGCGCAGCCCATAGACCAGGCCCGCAACGATCGCACTCAGGAAGACCAGTTGCAGCAACCAGTTCTTGAGTACCAGATAGGCGGGCAGTGAGAACAGATAGAAGCCGATGTCCCGTCCAAAGACAGGATCGCGCTCGCCATAGGGCACCTGATGCAGGAAGCGCAGCACCAGATCCCAGTTGGAGATGTTGCTGGCCGCGACGATCATCCCCAGGACAATCGCGCTACCGGCAATGCTGGCGCGCCAGCGAATCCGCGGTGCGAGCTGGTCCGCGAGTTCGCTGATGAACTCCGGCGGACCTGACAGACGGGCCGCTTCCACTTGCCAACTGCCTGGGCGTCGCGCGTAACGATGCGCGACGAAGCCCGACGCGGCTATGATGCCGGCCGACGCTGCGCACACCGCGCCAAACAGAAGTAGCTTGGCGGAGAAAACCGTCCAGAAAACGTCGGCATAGCCGATTGAAGCAAACCACAACCAGTCGACTACGACACGGGTGATGCGCCCGGCAACGATCAATCCGGCCACGAAGACCGTCAGCGTGATGGCGGCGCGTCTGACGACCACGCGGGAGCGGGGTTGCGAATCCATTGCCCCTCCTTTGTCAGGGCACCACTCGTGGCCGGCGGCAATCAGGTCTGCATGAATTGCCGATCCGTCGTGAATCCGGCTGACCGCTTTGTCGATGCATCGGCCGACGCTGCCGCGCGCGGTCAATGCATGATGGAAGCCATATAAACAATTGTAGTCCGGTGGGATAGCGTGCGCGGGCGCCACGGGACATCTTGCGGACCGGGTTGCTAGTGAGAACGATCTTGCGTCGCTTTTTTCTTCGGCCGTTTCGCTGCATTGCGCGTGACGCCTGTCGCCGCCGCGTCAACACAGCTGGCGAGATGTCGAGCGGCTATTTCAATCTCGCTGTCGGTGAACGCGCCGAGGCCCAGTATCAAACCCGGCCGGGCGTTGCCAGCCGAATACATGGGAGACACTGCCCGTACGGCAACGCCGCTTTGCGCCGCTAACGACGCCACAGCGGTGTCGTCGACGCCCTCACGCAGCCAGAGCACCATGTGCATGCCTTGATCGCTGGGCTGCAACCAGGCGAGTTCCTTCGGCAGCAGCCGCTCGACGGTCTCGATGATTTGCACGCGGCGCTCGGCATAGACACTGCGAATTCGCCGGATGTGACGGTCCAGATTGCCTTCCGCAATGAAGGCCGCCAGTACGTGCTGATCGGCGTTCGGCGGATTGCGGTCCATCAGCACGCGCGCGCCGCAGAACGCGTCGACAAGGTAGTCGGGAACCACGGCATAACCCAGACGCAACGATGGAAACAGAATCTTGCTGAAGGTGCCGAGATAGATCACACGGCTCGGATCGAGTCCCTGCAGCGACGGAAACGGATGGCCGGCATAACGCAGTTCGCTGTCGTAGTCGTCCTCGACGATCCAGGCATTGTGTGTGCGAGCCCATGCCAGTAGCGCGTTGCGTCTTGCCATGCTCATCGGCATGCCTAACGGGTATTGATGTGACGACGTGACGAATGCAGCGCGGGCGTGCGCACCGAGTTCAATGCCGGCGTCGACGTCGAGCCCTTCCGCATCGACGGGTACCCGGATCATGCGCCCGGGACGGCCGGTGCTTTCGAGGATGGCCGTGATGCCCCGGTACGCCGGGTCTTCCACCCACGCTGAGTCGTCGGCGTCGAGCAGCACCTGGCAGGACAGATAAAGGCCTTGCTGCGTACCGCTCGTGATGATGACCTGGCCGGCTTCGCAGCGGACCGAGCGGGACCGTCTGACGTAGTCGGCGACGGCTTCACGCAGCGCGTGTGCGCCCTGCGGATCGCCATAACCCGCGGGTGCGCCGGGACCCCGGGCGCGCACACGGTTGCCGAGCCGCCGCCAGATATCGTCCGGCAGGGCACGGCCAACCGGCACCGACACGGCGAAGGGGGCAGCCGGTACGGCTGAAAATTGACGCGCAACCTGCGCGAGCAGGTGGGCACGTCCCGGAAGCGAAGCGGGCTCGACCGGGGACGGGCGCGCCTGGACGTCGGCAGGCGGCGTCAACGAGTGCGCCACGCTTGTGCCTGCTCTCGGGCTTGCCGTCAGGAAACCTTCCGCGATCAACTGATCGAATGCTTCGATAACGGTGCCGCGTGCGACCTGCAAGGACGCGGCGAGTATGCGCGTGGACGGCAGCATTTCGCCTGCTTGCAGATCGCCGCGACGTATCGCGTCGCGCAGCAGTTGGGCGAGTTGACGCCCTAGCTGGCCGGCCGTTCGATCCAGCGTGCCGATCGACGGAAGTTCGACCGTTCTGGGTTGCCTGGTCATTGCATTCTGGTTCAGTGATATTTGCCGAAACTGGCTCTACGAAACGAACCAGTTTAGCGCGAAAATTTTGTCATGGCCTTTAACGGATCTGACATGTACATACCCGCCCATTTCGACGAACCTCGCACTGAAGTCCTGCATACCCTGATCAAGGAGAATCCTTTTGGCATTCTGTTCACGCATGGCAGGAGCGGAATGGACGCCAATCACATTCCCTTTGAACTGAAAGCCGCAGAGGGCACGTGCGGCGTTCTGCATGCCCATGTCGCCCGTGCCAATCCTGTCTGGCAGGACGTGGCCGATGGCGACGAAGTGCTGGTTGTGTTTCGCGCCGGGGACGCCTATATCTCGCCGTCGTGGTATCCGAGCAAGCACGAGTTTCACAAGCAGGTGCCTACATGGAATTACCGCGTGGTACATGCCTACGGCCGCATTAGCATCCACGACGACGAGCGATACGTTCGTGGGGTGGTCGGCCGGCTGACACGCACTCATGAGGCGTCTCAGCCCAAGCCATGGAAGATGACGGATAGCCCCGCCGACTACATCGACGCGATGCTGAAGGCGATCGTCGGCGTGGAGATCGAGATCACGCGCCTCGTCGGGAAGATAAAGCTGGGTCAGAACAAGGACGTGCGGGATATCCGGGGAGCCGGTGCGGCACTCAACGAGCAGGGAGAAAACGTAGTGGGTGATGCCATGCTGGCTTACGCGGAGATCAAGGCCCGGTAGCAGTGTTGGTCCTTCCCGATGGAATCATCGGGAAGGAGGAGTAACTCAAGGCGGACGCCGGCTCGCTAAAGAAGATACCGGTTGCCGAGGCGCTCATGTACGTTCGGGATTATTGCCGCCGTGCAGTTCGCCGAACAGCCGGGCACCGAGCAGCCCCATCGCCAGGATGCCCATGCCGAACGGCAGCGCGTCGGTCGTCACCTTGAGCTCAAAATCGCCCACGCGGCAAACGAGAAGATAGCCGACGACGATATTGAAGAAACCCCATAGCACATTGACCGTCGATGACGACAGTCCTTTTCCCGGTGGTTTCGCGAACGGACTCTGGAACGGTTCGCCCATCACGCCACTGACGAAATGAGGCACCGCATTCGACAGAAAGGCACCGCCAAAAAAATAACAGACCACATGCAGCCAATCCATTTCAGATGCTCCTGATGCTGAGTAGATCGATGTGTGGGACGGTTTTCATGAAGTACCCGAGCGGGTTCAGAAGTCGGCCAACCGTTGCAGCAGTCCCACCGCGGCGGCGAGCGTTGCCTGTTCCTGCGCGGACAGTTGCGCCTGGAGCGCGCGGAGCAGCCAATCCTCTTTCGCTGCGCGATTCGCCTGGAGCGCTCGCCTGAACCTGGGGGTCAGGTCGATAAGTGTTTGGCGTCCGTCGGCTGGGTCGGCTTTGCCTTTGATAACGCCTAACGTCTCGAGGCCGGCAACCGTGATCCGCATGGACTGTGGTTTCACGCCCTCCGCCCGCGCCAAAGCGGAAACGGTAGCGGGGCCATCACGATCCAGATGGAAGAGTACCGACGTCTGGGCCGACGTAAAGTCGCCGGTCTGCGAATGCTCTCGCGCGCGGCGCACCAATCTGCTCACGGAAATGCGTAGTTCGCCAGCAAGAGCGGCCAGGTCGATAGGTTGGGGCGGCGATGATGGCTTGTTCATGCCGCAACCATAGCAGGTATACAGTTAATCTGTACAGGTTAACTGTATATTTTTCGTTCACACAAAAAGGCACCGCTCCTGAAGTAAGAATTGACGCGACGCGCTCCTGTCCAGCGAGAGGCGGGCGAAGATTGGACCGCTATGCCGGCAGGAGTCCCGCCACGCGATAGCTGTCAATTAACGCGTCATAGAGCGAGATATCCGAGCGGCTTCTCGCAATGAGCTGAGCGCCGGCGATGGCGGCGAAGATGGCGCGAGCCCGCCGTTCGCACTCCCTGGAATTGACCACGGCTGCTGCGGACAGCACCTTGCTCAGCCACGCAACATTCACATCGGTGAAAGTCTGCACCTCTTTTTGCACCGCTTCAGGCAGATCGTCATATTCGGCGGCCATGAAGCTGCAAAGGCACATGCGGTTGTCGTTCGCGAGCGCCGTGCGAAACGTGTCGGGGTACTGACGCAGACAGCGAAGTGGGTCCGAAGATTGGGCCAATAGTGCATCCAGAGCAGCCGCTGAGTCTTCCCAATAACGCCTCGCTACCGCAGCGCCGAGCTCGGCCTTGCTGGGGAAATGATGGTAGATGCTCGCGGCCCGGATGCCGACCTCTTCCGCGAGATCGCGAAAATTCAAGCCGCCGTAACCATGCGCCTGCGCGACCTTTTTGGCGGCCGCCAGGATGTTTTCCCTGGAGTTTGAGCTTGCGTCGTTCCTCACTGCTGCCGCCCTCGTAATTGAAAAAATGACTGTTGACGGGGAGCATTATAGCTTCTAAAGTAAACCTACCAAGTGGCAGGTAGACTCGTAACGATACACGTTTCCACGTCATCTGTTCCTATGAAGGCAAACTGTAAAGAGGTAAACAATGAGTTCCGACATCGTCAATCTTGACCTGAACAAACCGGCTGCGATGAAGATTTACGACTGGCCCACCGGCCCTTATCCGGCTCGCGTCCGCATCGCTTTGGCCGAGAAGAACCTGCAGTCGCGCGTTCAATTTGTGACGGTCAATCTTTGGAAGGGCGAGCACAAGAAGGCGGAGTTCCTCGCCAGGAACTACTCAGGTACGCTGCCGGTGCTCGAACTCGACGACGGGACCTTGATTGCCGAGTGCACGGCCATTACCGAATACCTTGACGCGCTTGATGGCGCACCCACGCTGACCGGCAGCACACCACGCGAGAAGGGTGTGATTCATATGATGAGCAAGCGCGCTGAACTGGAGTTGCTCGACGCCGTCAGTGTTTATTTCCACCACGCCACGCCGGGGCTTGGACCGGACGTCGAGATTTATCAGAACGCCGAGTGGGGGTTCCGTCAGCGCGACAAAGCCCTGAGGGGTATGCATTACTTCAATGCTGTTCTGGCGAGGCAGCCGTTCGTTGCCGGTGAGGCCTTCTCGATGGCCGACATTACGGTGATAGGTGGTTTGATTTTCGCGGGGCTTGTGAAGCTGGCGGTGCCGGCGGAGTGTGAGGCGCTTCAAGCCTGGTATGTCCGGATGCAGGAGCGTTCCAGCGTAAAGAACTATGTGACGATGTCGGAACCGACGGCGGCGTCCGTTTGAGCTTGCGGCCGTGGCGCGCGCGATTGGTTTGATCCGGCAATCAGGAGGAGGGGCGACCGCGCCTTTCCTGCGGCAAATCGGATATCGGGCTCCACCTGGAGTTACCGGCGGCTTGCGTCTATCCTTGTGTCACAGCTTTGGCTGGCGGCGGCGTCGTCGAGGTCGTCCGCATGCTTCGATAATGGCTGCCGCCCAGCGAGGGCAAACCCCAAAAAGGAGAAAACCAAATGTCACGATCCATCTCGCAGCGCGTTCTCATGGTGTTCGGTGGTCTGGCTCTGGCGGGCACGCTGAGCCTGGCCCAAGCGGCGCCGGTTTCATTCGACGTGCCGTTGACGGGCGCCCAGCAGGTTCCTCCCGTGCAGACGCCTGGCAGCGGCAGCGCGAGCCTCACATACGATCCCGGCACGCGGGTCGTGACCTGGAACGTCAGCTTTAGCGGATTGTCGAGTCAGGCCACCATGGCGCATTTTCATGGACCCGCCCCAGCCGGTAAGAACGCCGACGTGAAGGTCTGGATTTCCCAGAAAGGCACCATGGAGATGACGAGCCCGCTCAGCGGCCAGGCCACGCTGTCCCCGGATGAAGCCAAGATGTTCGAAGCCGGTGATATGTACATCAACGTTCACACCAAGAACCACCCGGGCGGTGAAATCCGTGGCCAGGTCGTGCCGCCGAAGAGCAACTGACGCGACCCACTAACGCCACCACCAACGCCACCACCAACGCGGCACCCTGAGACCGGATTCGCAGCACGCTCAGAGATACGCCGCGAGCAGCATCACCACGGCAGCGGCTACGCCGAGCGGCAGCAGCGCCAGCAGAGCTGGCGTGTGCCGCGGCGCGTCGATCGAGGAGGGCAGGAGCTTGTAGCCGGTTAGCATCGGACGCAGCAGGTTGTGTCCTTTCGCTATCGCATAGAGAGCGATCACGACCACGTGCAGCGCCACTGCGGCGAGCAGCATGTCCCAAACAAGCCCGTGCAGTGTCGAAATAGCATTGGCGAGCCACACGGGCACCAGTTCGCTCAGTGGCCCTTCGTCGGCGATGTCGTTGTTGACGTAGAGCCCGCTCAGCGTTTCGATGAGCAGCAGCGCGAGCAGCAGCAGGACCATCCAGCCGCCGGCCGCATTGTGACCCACCTGCACATCCGGCTCGCGGCGAAACAGGCGGCGCAAATGACGAAGTGCAGCCGTGGGCGACGCCACGAAACTGCGAAAGCGCGCGGTCTCACTGCCAAAGCAGCCCCACAACAGCCGGGCAATGACGAGGGCAAGCAGCGTCTCGCCGACCCGGACGTGCCAGTCGATCCAGTTCAGCTTCAAGGTGACATAAGCCGCCGCGACCAGCACGACCACCAGCCAGTGAAACAGCCGCACCGGCGCGTCCCAGACCAGCACCGGGCGGCGAACAGGTTGTGCCGGCCGCGTGACAGGCTCGTGAGCATCCATGTGGTGCCTCCGTGCGCATCATCTTACCGTCTCTAACTTGTGTTCGTCGGACTCAGGAAGGCCCTGCCGGATACGCGTCGTCAACGTCCCCGAATCTGACGTGGGACCTGGCGCGCTCGAACCGAGGCACAAGCACAGGTAGCAACTAAGGTGTAGTGTCTGAAACACGAGCAGGATGACAGATTCATTCACGATCATTCACGACACGCCCGGATGCCGCCCGCTACCGTGTGCCCGGGCGCGGCTGTTCGCCAGCCTTATGAAGGAGCATTCAGCATGCTGAACTACCCTGCTGCCTATCAATCCACCAAGGGTTCGGCGCTTGACGTCGATAAGTCGTTCTATCAACGCGTCGCCTCGCAGCACGGCACCCGCACGCTGATTGAATCGATCGTCGTGCCGATTCGTTCGGGCCGGGCGTGGACCGTGCAGGCGGGTCAAGTGTTTCGCATCGTGACGATCGAGGGTCCGCAGGTGGCCGATCTGAACATGTGGAACCTGCACAATCCGCGCGAGCGGATGTGGGCCTCGCGTACGCGCCAGTTACAGCAGGCGCACGTCAGCACGTTCGACCGTCTGTGGTCGACGCTGCCGTTCCTGCGTCCGATGGTGACGATTACCGATGACAGTCTGGCCGATTACGGCGTCGACGAGCACGGCGGGCGGGTTCACGATCTGCTTGGCACGCGATGCGATCCCTATGTGAACCGGATGCTGACCGGCGAGGATTTTCATTTCCACTGCCACTCCAACCTCACACGCGCGATCGCTCCGTACGGATTGACCGAATACGACGTGCACGACGTACTGAATGTATTCCAGTGCACCGGCCTGAATCAGGAAGACAAATATTTCATGAAAGCATGCCCGGCAAAGAAGGGGGATTACCTCGAATTTTTCGCCGAGATCGACTTGCTGTGTGCGCTGTCGACCTGTCCGGGTGGCGATCTCTCGGTGCCGATGTGGGGACCGGACGCGCGCGATCCGCTGGAAGTGTGCCGGCCGCTCGGCATCGAGATTTACCAGCTTGCGCCACCGATGCTCGCGGGATGGGCGCCGCCATCCGTCGCTGCGTACAAGGGGCAACATGGGATGACGCTGCAGCAGCCGGAGTGGAAAAGCGGTTGATGGTGATCGGACCGCCATTTATCACGCGGCAGACTTGCGCGCGACAAAGTGGAACCATGACTCATCCCTCAGATCGTCACCTTCCCGTATGCGCCGTCCCGTCGAGTTTCCGAACACCGCCTCTGTGTGCAGACCCACTTCGGCAAGTTGGCGAAGCTGCGTGTCCATATCGGTGTACATGATGACAATGCCGAATTCGTGCGCGGCACAAACCCGGATCGCGTAGCCGTCGAACTCATGATTGAGAGGCGAATAGCGCAAGTAATTGAGGGTGCCGATTGCCAGCGAATAGGCGATCCTGGCGACATCGATACAGACTGAAACCGGATTGATCGACAGGTTTGGCAAGCGTAAAAGATGCAGCGGATTTTGACGGTAGCTCGGTCCGCGCAGGTTGTGGGCAGAAAAGAGTGCCAGGCCGCCTGGCTTCAGCAAGCGGCTGAACTCCCGCAGAACGGCGCGGCGGCCCGGGTAGTCCACCGCATCGATGCCGTTGTAACTGAATACGACCAGTCCAAAGCTCTCGTCCGGAAAGGCCGACATGTCGCGGGCGTCCATCTGTTGCACGCGGATGCCCGGATGGTTGCGGCGGCAGATCGTGACCATTTCGGGCGTGTAGTCGACGGCGGTGTAGTCGTGGCTGATCGCCGTCAGCAAGGCTACGGTTCGGCCCCCGCCGACGCCTACATCGAGAACCGGCTGGTGTCGCGCATACTGCGCCACCCAGGCGAAAGCTGCCGCCTCACCCGGATCGGTCCATCCGCTGGCGACGGCGAACCCATTGCGCCCGCTGCGGCTGCTCCACACCGCCCGGTTGATCCGATCCTGCATGTCGGTGGAAGCCACGTTGTTTCTCGATTCAAATGTCTCCCTGCCAAACTACACCTCGCTGGGGTCCGCTTGTGTGCGGTAGCTCACCGTGCCGCTTTTTACCCGACGTTTTCTGTTTACCGATTATTGACGTGCTGAACGCCGGGTTGCGGATTTGCGTCGACCCGCACTGTTGCTGTCACATGATTGTCACTGCGTAGGAATCCTGCCATTTCATCAGATGCAAGACGCGTCGTCTCGAACGCGCGAAGAAACTATTCAGTTCCCTACGAAGTCGCGTACCCCAGCCGCTCAAAAGCTTTGAGCCGTCCGCGTTCGACGCCTAACACAATCGCTCCCAGCAACACCGCATCGGTCGCGGTTGCGGACACCGCGAATTCAGGCACGGGAATCGGCAGCCAGTCGGCGAGATGAGCGCGGATTGTCGGTAGCAGCAGGGCGCCGCTTCGCCCGATCCCACCGCCGAGCACTACCAGCTTCGGATCGAGAATCGGAATAATCGACGCGAGTCCCCACGAGAGTTGCCGTGCTTCTTCGGCCACGCAGTCGAGTGCGCGCGGATCGCCGGCGTGGGCCGCCACGAATACGCCTTCCGCATTGGCCACCTCAAGGCCGAGCCGCTGCGCATGCGCGACGATTCCCTTCGCCGCGGCGGACACCTCGAACATTGGACGATAGATTCCGTCGGACTTCGAGCCCACTACCGGCGCCGCGGGCAGCACGGCGATCTCGCCGGCAAAACCGTGGGCGCCGCGATGCAGCCTGCCATCGGCGATGATCCCCAGCCCGACGCCCGTGCCGACCCACATAAAAACGAAGTTGTCGACGCCGCGCCCCAGGCCATGCTGCTGTTCGCCCAGTGTTGCCAGGTTGATGTCGTTCTCAACCAGCAGGTCGGCGCCAAGCGCTTCCCGCAGCGATGGAATCAACCCCACGCGCTCCAGATCCGGCAGGTTCGGCGCGAGACGCAGCCGGTCGCTTTCCGCATCCAGCACGCCTGGCGAGCCAAGTATGGTCGCGAGAACCTCGCTCTTCGCAATGTGCTGTTCTTCGAGCATCGCGCCGACCAGTTCGACGATTCGGGCGACCAGCCGTTCCACGCGGGCAGGGGTGCGTTTGTCGAGCCGGGCCACCACCGTCCCGGTCAGATCGGCGAGCGCGCCTCGGATCCATTTGGCGCCGACGTCGATCGCGACCACGAAACCCGCTCGCGCGCGCGGCGCGTAAAGACGCGGCGAGCGTCCCGCGCTGCCGCCGCGCACGCCCGTCTGCTCGACGAGCCCCAGCCGCTCGAGATTGCCGAGCGCGGCCGTGACCGTGACCTTGGACAGCCCGGTGCTCTCCGCCAATTGCGGACTGGAGGCGGGCGCCAGCGACAACAGATGCTGATAGATGGCCCATTCGTTGCCCTGGCGGACGAACGCGGGACCTCGCGTGACGGTGACTGTCGGCCGGCTGTTCTTTCGATGCGCGTGCATGGGGCGTCTGGTTTCGGGATGGCCGATCCTATCAACGACTGTCCGGCTGGGCAAGCCGCGCGCCGTCGATACGGGTTGAAAACATTTTTGATGCGATTGCATTAGTAAAGAAAGTTTCCTATCATTCGCAAAAAAACGGATGGACCCCCGGAGCATCTGACTATCAACGCGGCGCAGGCCGTAAGGAGACGTACATGAGCGATTCTGCCTGGCAGGAGCCGTCCTCAACCGCGCTGGCTGGGGCGGCGGAGCGGCCGGCGGCCGATGCGCCGCATTTCCACCGTTCCGTCGGCCTGTTTTCGGCGACCGCGGTGAACATGATTCAGATCTGCGGCGTCGGCCCATTCCTGACCATCCCGGCGATCGTGGCCGTGATGAATGGGCCGCTTGCCGTCATCGGCTGGATTTTGGGCGCGTTGCTGGCCATGGCGGACGGTCTCGTCTGGGCGGAACTTGGCGCGGCGATGCCTGGCGCGGGCGGCACCTATCTGTACGTACGCGAAGCATTCCAGTACCGCACCGGCAAGCTGATGCCCTTTCTGTTCGTCTGGACCGCGATGCTGTCCATTCCGCTCATCATGAGCACGGGCATCATCGGCTTTGTTCAGTACCTGGGGTTCTTCCTGCCGAATCTTTCGGCGTGGCAGACGCACGCGATCGGCGTCGTGGCGACCGCACTGGTGGTCCTCGCGCTGTATCGGCGGATCGAATCGATTCGCGCGTTGAGCATGGTGCTGTGGATCATCATGATGCTGGCGGTCGGGCTGACCATTGCCGCTGCGTACTCGAACTTCCATCTGAGCCTTGCAACGACGCTGCCGGCCGACGCGGGCGATCCCGGCAAGTTCTTCACTGGCCTCGGTGCGGGCCTGATCATCGCCATCTACGACTACGCCGGCTACAACACGACGGCGTACATGGGCGATGAACTGAAGAATCCCGGCCACGTCATGCCGCGCTCGATCATCATTTCGATCATCGCCATGATGGTCCTTTATCTCGCCATGAATGTCGGCGTGATCGGCACGGTGCCATGGCAGGAAGTGGCCAAGTCGACCTCGGTCGCGTCGCTCGTCGTGTCGCGCAACTGGGGGCATGCCGCAGCGGCGATTGTCACCGTTCTGATCCTGGTGGCGGCGCTTGCTTCAGTTTTTGCAGGGCTGCTCGGCGGCTCACGCGTGCCGTTCTATGCGGCTCGCGACGGAGTGTTTCTGGCCGCATTCGGCAAGCTGCATCCCAGGCACAACTTCCCGCACATTGCTTTGCTGGTGATGGGTGTGGTCACCGCGGCCGGAACGTTTTTCGATCTGACCGCCGTGATCAACATGCTGGTCGCCGTCGCGGTGCTACTGCAGTCGGTGGCGCAGATCGCGGCGTTGACCGTGCTGCGTCGCCGTCAGCCGAACTTGCATCGTCCGTATCGGCAGTGGCTCTATCCGGTGCCGAGCCTCGTTGCGCTGCTGGGTTGGCTCTATGTTTTCTATGCAACCGACCGTCAATCCCAGTTGATGTCGACCGGCTGGCTCGTCCTTGGGTTGATCGCGTTCCTGATCTGGGCGCGTGTCGCGCGACAATGGCCGTTTGGTCCGAAGCTTATCCGTGAGGTGTATCTCGAACGCCAGGCGGACAACATTGCAACCGTGAATAGCGAAGCGCATGCACGTTAAAGACCTGACTGAAATCCAGCGCACCGGCGCTAATGTTGATGTTGATGTTGATCCAAACGGATTCCTGCTGGCCATCGATTTCGGTGGCACCAAGATTGCCATGGCGACCACCACGCCAGCAGGGCAGCGTCTTCATGAAACGGAAATTCCGACTCTGGCGGAGCAGGGCGCGGAGGCCGTCATGCGGCGCATGTTCGAAGCAGCGAGGGCGCTGATTGCGAAGACGCTTGCCGGCGTGGAACGGCAGTTTCTGGCGGTGGCCGCGGTCACCCCCGGCATCATCGAACCCGACGGCATCCGGCTCGCGCCGAACAATCCCGGTTGGGACCAGCTTGCGCTCCACGATGTGCTGCGCGCAGGCTTCGGCGCCCAGTGCGTCACCGTCGAAACCGACGTCAAAGCCGCTGCACTGGCGGAGGCGCGCTGTGGTGCGCTCGTCGGCGTCGATTGCGGCCTGTATCTGAACCTGGGGACGGGATTGGCAGCGGCTGCGGTGATCGATGGAAAAGTGCTGCGTGGCGCGAATGGCGCGTCGGGCGAGATCGGCTACCAGTTGCGTGGCGTCGTGGACGAAGTGCTGTTCGCCGATGGCGGCGCGTCGCTGGAAGACTTCGTGTCCGGCCGTGCGATTGCTGATCGCGTGAGCGTTCTGCTAGGACGAAACGTCAGTACGCACGAGGCGTTCGCGTTGCAGGACTCGTTGCCTCACGTGGCGGCGCTGATCGACGACGCATTTGCATGTCTCGCGAGGCACGTCGTCAATCTGACGCTGATGCTGGACCCGTCGCGGATCGTGATCGGTGGCGGAATGGCGCGTATCCCAGGGATTCCTGACGGTATGCGTTCGCTGCTGGCGCGAGCCGTGCCGTATCCGCCAGAAGTGGCGATTGCCGCTTTCGGTCACGGTGCCGCCTTGCAGGGCGCGATTGTGGCCGCGAGCGATGCGTGGGCGTTGCGCCGCTCGCCTCCCGGTCGCTCGCCGTTGCGCGAAGTCGCGTCAGTGACCTAACCCGCTTTTGGCGATCTGCTGCTCTACGTATTGGGCGAACAGCGCATGCAGATGGGTAGTCGGATGAAGGTCGTCCGCGAACATATAGGTCTGGTCGGCATTGGGTGTCACGTAGGTCGCCGGTGAACACAGTAACGCCGTATCGTCCGGCGTTTTCTTGGGGTCGCAGGCCTGGGCGGTGTTCGTCACCGTGAAGCCGTTGGCCTGATAGTTCGCGATGATCTGGCCGACCCATGTATAAGCGTCGATCTGGATGACCTTGCCTTGCAGGCCGTTGGCCTGCAAGGCCGTGTTCAGGTCCGCGTTGAAAAGTTGCGATAACTGGGTCAGATTGACTCCGCCGTCGGAGGAAGCGATGCCTTTAGGCGACAGGCCGATGTTGGGCACATTGACCACCACCACATGCGTGGCGCCGTTCTGAACGATCTGCCCAACCAGTTGTGCAAGCGTGGATGCCGCGGTCTTCACGGTCGGCGCCGCGGCCGGCAGCGAGCCGGCGCGAAGCACGTCGTTTGCGCCGGCCCAGACCAGCACCAACTGATTGGAATTGAAGCTTCCGTGCGCGTTCAGATAGCTCGAAACCTGCTGATTGACCGGCATTTCGACATTGCCGATCACGTCGGAAAGAAAATCGTACGTGTTCGCCGGCGTGGCCACCGTCGAGCCACCCTCCGCGTAGCCGAAACCGCCTTGCGCGCTCAACTGATGGCCGACGTCGATCGTAAACGCGGCGCTTAGCGAACCGCCGTAATATTGCGCGACGTCCTGACCCCACACTTGCCCCGGATTCGTCGTGAAACGTCCGCCGCCGACCGCACTGGCAATCGGCGCATAAGTGCCGACGTCCGACAGGCTGTCGCCGAACGAGACGACTTGCAGACTGACGCCGCCCGGTGGCGTAGCCGCGCTGCCGCCGCTACTCGAACTGTTTCCACCGCCGCATGCGGCAAGCAGTGAAATCATTCCAGCAAGAATTGCAATACGTACCGTACGTACCGTACGTGCCTCGTCGCAAACTGCTCGCATAGCGCCTCCGCTGCGGGTCGGCCGGGCAGGTGCCCGCCCGCCTGTCCGTGGCCTTGCGACAGGTATCTCCATGTAGCAAAAAGCGTGCGCCGTCGTTGACGGATTGTCGATGCTGCCGCGTGCCTGGAATGTCGGCCCGATGTAAGGTCAATCGCGTTTGCGCGTTTGCTACGTTGGCCGGAGCGGCGAACCCTGTCTCTTGTCGGATTCGAGGTACACCGGCTGGTCAAAACGTCCTCGCACACGGGCCGGTTACAAGATCTGTTTTGCCGTGGCTCGCGACTCACCAGTTGTCGCGCATCGGAATCGACTCGATCGACCCGGTCGCCAGCGCGAGCGCCGCTGCCGCCGCCAATGCACTGCTGTAACTATCCGCGTCCGCGTTTTTCGCTGCGAGTAATTGATTCTGTGCGAGCAGCGCGTCAGTGATCGAACCGACTCCTTGCCGATAAGCGTCGAACGCGGCGTTGTAAGTCGTTTGCGCCGCGGCGAGCAGTTCTTTTGCAGCGTCCTGCGCGGCAAGGCTCGTCTGCAGCGTATTCTGCGCGGCGACGATTTGCCGAACCGCTTCTTCACGGCTTCGAATCAGACGGGTCGACGCGCTGTCGGCGTCGTTGCGTGCCTGCGCGAGCACCGCCGATCGCAAGCCGCCGTCGTACAGCGGAATCGCCACACCGACGATCACGCTGCCGCCGTAGCGGCCGCCGCTCAGGTTCACCGTCGGCAATTGCTGGCCGATGGCGGGAACCGCTGAAATCGACGAACTGCCGGTGTTGTACGCGCCGTTCGCGGAGAGGAATACCTTCGGCATGAAGTCCGATTCGGCGGCTTTCACCTTCGCGAGATTGACCCGTTCGGCTGCGTACGCGCTCAACACGTCCGGGCGTCTCGCGATGGCGTTCGACACGATCTGGTCGATCGAATCGCTCGTCACGGCCGGAAGCGCATGCGCCGGCATCTCCGCGATCCTGGGCTTGGAGAGCGGGGAAATCCCCATCGCGCCAATCAGCGCGAGATAGCTGTTGCTTTCGGCGCCCTGGGCCTGGACGAGCGCGAGCCTCGCCTGTGCGCGATTCTGGCTGGCCTGCGCCACCTCGATGACCGTGCCGATGCCATGCCTGTAGCGCGACTGTGCCGCGGCCAGGATCGCTTCGGCATTGCCGAGGCCCTGCTGTGTGGTGGCGATGCGGGCGCGTGCGGCCTGGTACGTATAGAACGCGACGCTGACGTCGAAAATGATCTGCTGATGAACCGCGGTGAAGGCGATGTTCGCCATCACCGATGCCTGCGAAGCGGCTTCGACGCGCGCGGCGCGGCCGCCGAAATCGAACAGCAGCCATTGCAGCGCGACCACTGAAGTCATGCCGTGCCCGGTCGCGCTCGACGACGAATCGCCGAGTACGGAAGTGGTCGAATTATGGAGTCCGGCGTATTGGCCCATCGCCGCGAGCGAGAGTTGCGGAAGGTAAGCGCTCTTCGCGATGCCGGCCGCGAGCGCGACATTGCGCGCGTCGTTCCACGCAATGCGGGTCAGCGGGTTTGCCGATTCCGCGAGATCGATCAGTTCGGGTAGATCGTAAGCATGTGCCTGCTCCAGCGCCGGTGGCGGCGGTACGGCGGCGAGCGCGGGATTCGCCGGGAGTTCGTAGCCGCGAGGGGAGCTGGCCGATGCGGCAGCGGACGCAACCGCGCCAGTCGAAGCAGCCGACCCGGCAGGCGCCTTTGGCCCAGGCACGATGGCGCCGGCCGCGTCCGTCTGCGGTTGCCACGGACGGTCGGGGCTATCAGGCGCCATGTCCAGCGACGACGTGGCGCATCCGGTCAAACCCGCAGCGGCCAGGATCGCCAGTGCGAATGAAGGGTTAAGCCGGCGCATGAGTGGCGAGTCCCTTCGCTGCGTCGTTCGACGCAGCGTGTTCGAGTTGAGTGAGGCGTGCATCGCCGAGACGATGCAAAGCGATACGTGTGTCGTCATCGGCTGTTGTTTCGGGCAAGGCCGCACTGGAGGCGACGGGCAACGCCGGGTCGCGTTCCGGCTCATCCACGACCTGCGCGAGCCAGCGCTCCACTACGGCATCGCCCCGGCGACGCTCGGCGAGCAGGAACATCGGCCCTTCCAGTGCATCGAGCCTGGCCAGTGCGGCGCGGCGTTCAGCGATCCACTGCGCGTCGGGGCGGACCCACGACGGCTCGTAATGCATCAGCGCGAGGTCCTGCTCAAGCGCGCCGCACTGAGCCATGGCGCTTGCGGCCTGGGCCCGGCGCATGACGCCATCGGGTAGTGCGGCGAGCCGCGCCCACTGCTGGCGCAGCGTGGCGAGCCCGGCGTCGACACGCGCGGCCACGGTGACCGGCCACACGCGCGTGAAAACCAGATAGACGACCACATTGCCGATCAGGATCCCGATCGTGCGATCTCGCGCAAGCGTCAGATCGTAGCCCGGCGCCGCGCCCTGCAACACGCACATGAAGAACACCAGGGCGATCTGGAAACCGGCATACGCAATCCGCGGCGAACCGAAAGCGATCCACGCCGACAGCCATGCGCCAATCAGCACGAGCGTCATCAGGCCGGCGACGGACGTCAGCACCGGTGTCACGAATACGATGGCCGCGATACCGAGGACGGCGCCCACGAGGCAACCGGCAATCCGCAGCGTCATCTTCTCGACGGTCTCGGCGGTGGTGCCGAGCGACACCATGTAGACCGTGATGAAGCAGGTATGGATGCCGGGCCAGTTGATCTGTGAATAAAGCAAATAGCAGAACATGGCCGCTACGGTAGTTTTCAGCGCGTAGCGGACGTGATCGGGATTGCTGAATGCATCCGGCAGGAAGAACCCGCCGCGCTTGCCAGCGGGAGGCGGCGTGGTGCCGGCTTCGCGTTGACTTTGGGGTTGTGCTTCGGCCTCGACTGCGGTTTCGGCCTTGTCTTCACTTGCGGCATCGGTGCGTGCTTCGACCACCGCGAAGCGGGCGATCGCAGCCTGCAGATCTTCGACGACGATCTTCGCAAGCGGCGTCAGTTCGGCCCTGCCAGGCAGGCTGAGTTCAATGTCGACCGGATAGCCGCCCGCCTCGAGCATGCGGGCCATGTTCTCCAGCGTGGCGGCGATCGGCGTGACGAACGATGCCGGCAGCCGCGCCGACGGTTCGCTCGCCGCGAGATCCGCTGCGACCAGGATCGCTAGCGTCGACGACACGGCTTGCCGCAGCGGCGCGACGTCGGCACGTACCGATGAACCGTCGACGACCGAAAGTTTGAGCCACGTGCCGATCTCCGCATCGCCTTCGCGCAGGCATGCGCCGAGCGCATGAGCCGTCGCCTCGGGTTCGGCGAGGCTCTGCGCCGCGAGTCGCAGACGCTCCGCCAGCGCGCGGTCGGCGAGCTTGCGCGGCGACGGCGACATTACCAGGTTGACGCCGATCGATACGCCGATCGGAATCGCCACCATCAACCATGTGTAGAGCAGGGCGCGCGTCGCCACTTCGCCGAACGGAACGCTGCCGAGTTCGTCCAGTGCAAAACCGACGATCATCGCGATGATCGCGCCCACCGGCCGCAGCTTGCTTGCCGAGGTGATGAACAGGAGACCGAACGAGAGTGCCGCGATGCACGCGACACGCCACATGGGATCGTCGAGCACAAACATGGCCACTACCGTGACGACCGCGATGATCAGCGTGACCAGCACGAGCAGGGCCGAGCCCAGCACCACGCTCAAGACCCGGTCGGGCCGGTTCAGAAAGAACACGACGTAGGCGGAGATCGCGGCTTCCGGCGTGCCGTATGCGCTCGTCACAAACGCCGTCAACGCGCAGATCAGCGCGATGCGGGTTGCCATTGCCGCGCGCCCGGGATAGGGCGCGAGCAGCTTCAGGATATCGGCGAGGCCCGGTCGGGCGATGTCACCGGCAGGCGGCGCCATGCCGGACCTCGACTATCGCACTCGCACCGATCCGCACCAGCCGGGCGGCCGGTTCATCGAGCCGCACCCGCACGGGAAAGCGCTGGGCGACCCGCACCCAGTTCACCGACTGTTGGACGATCGGCAAGGTGCGCGGCAGATTGATCCGGTCCGAATCGGCCACGCCCGCGCTGATCCCGACCACCTCGCCGCGAATCGCCTGGCTGCGGTCGATCATGGAGTACACGGTCGCGCAATCCCCCGGCTGGATGCGCGCGAGCGCGCCTTCGCGGAAGTTGGCGACAGCGAACCATTCGTCCGCGTGGACCAGCGTGAAGATCGCTTGATGCGGTGCGACGGTCTCGCCCGCCAGCACCGATAGCCCCGTGACGAAGCCATTCTGCGGCGCACGCACGACGGTGTCTTCGAGGCCGCGTTGCGCGAGTGCGAGCGCGGCTTCGCGCGCATGCACGGTGGCGACGGCGCCGGCCTCGTCGCCGATCGTCTGCGCGGTGGCCTGCTTCTGCTCCTGCGCCTGTTTGAGCGACAGCGCCGCATCGTGTTGCGCGACCTGCGCCTGATCCAGTTGCTGGACCGGCACGTAGCCCTTCGCCACCAGCGGCGTGAGTCGCTGCACGGTGCGCGAGGCCAGTTCGTAGTTGTGTGCGGCCTTGCCGGTCTGGTCGCCGGCAATGGCCGCATTCGCGCGCTCGCCGACCAGCGACCTGCGCCGCGTATCGAGCGCCGCGCGAGCCACTTCGAGATCGGCCTGGGCTTGCGCGACCGCCAGCCGGTAAGGCACGGGATCGAGTTCGAAGAGCACGTCGCCCTTGGCGACCCGCTGGTTCTCCTGCACCGGCAGCCGGATGATCCTGCCGCCGACGGGCGAGGCGACGTGGACGACGTCGGCGTCGATCGTGGCGTCGTCGGTGGAGGGGAAGCGGGTGGTCCGGTCATAGCCGTACCAGGCCGCCGCGATGCCGAGCACGACAATCACGCCCGCGATCACGCGGCCTTTGACGGAAGCTTTGCGCAAGCCGGCGATTTTCATAAGAGCTGTCCTGTTCCCGAAAGCCAGAAGAGCACGGCGACCGTCAGTCCGATTGCCAGGCACACCGAGAGCTGATACGGGACGATCTGCGCCCACCCCGTGGAGACGAAGATCCGATGGGCGATCACCGCGCCGACGAATCCGGCTACCGCGCTCATTAGCCAGAGCGGGAAATAGGCGCCGAAGATTTCATACGACGGCGCGCCACGCAGCGTGCATCCCTGCAAGCACAAACTCAGGGTAAGGACGCCCGCGAGGGCTGGCAGAGCCGGCGCGCGGTGCGCGAGCGAGGCGCGGACGCCTCGATGTTTTGGCTTGAACGGCATTGCGGCGTCGCGAGGTGTGAATGGGTTAGCGGAACAACGGGATGACGGCACTTTACCAGCGCACCCGTTTCGTTTCGACTCTTTCGCATGTGCTGGTTTGGTGCACCCGCTATCGCCAGTCATTAACCGGTTCCATGTCATTGATATTCATGCACATATTCGTATTTGAAGCGAGCACGTTCTATGCATTGCGAATAATAAGCATCGTAGCAATGGCAGCGTTAATCGCAAAAAATGCTTTCCGTCAAGTCTGTGTTATCGAAAGGCGGTTCTTCAATAATCGTTAAAGACTTTTCTTTTACTGCCGTATACAGGTTTGCGCGATTTTGCGCAGGGTAATTCGAGATCTAACCGATCATTTTGCGGGATTGAGAATCCGCACTCTGAACTAATAAAATGAAAATGAAATCAACATCAAAATCACTTCTACTCGTTTCAATGCTGGGGTCATTGATGCTTGCCGCGTGCGGCGGCGGAGGCGGCGGCGATAGCGGTACGCCGAGCGCTCAATCGGCCAGCACGCCAGCTGCCGCTCCGGCGTCGACGCCGGCCGCCACGCCCGCCTCGGCACCGGCGCCGGCATCGGCGCCGGCATTGACCGGTGAGGCACCGCCGAGCCTGAGCGCGCCGCAGGCCGGTTCGACGGCCGCTACCGGCAACGGTTCCGAAGGCATCTGGACACAATCGGGCGCGTCCAACATGACGGCTTTCCTGGACCCGGCCGGCAATCTTTCCTATATCAACGGCCTGTTCTCTTTCGTGACGGGGACCTTCTTCGGCACGATCTCCACGACGGCGTCGAGCTGGTCGTTGCTCAACGGCTTCGAGACGTTCAGCAGCCTCAGCTACACGGCTAGCCTCGGAAGCGGTACGTTCGCCGCGAACCAGACCTTCACGGGCAGCTATACGGCCAATAGCCAGGTCGTGAATCTCGCGTTGAACTACGACCCGGCGAATGCGCTCGCGGTCACCCAGTCGAGCGTCGCGGGCACGTGGGCACAAGGTCAGACGACGATCACGGTCGACAATGCCGGCGCCTTCACCGGCACGCTTCAAGGCTGCGGTGTCACCGGCACGCTGACGCTGACCACGCCGGGTTCCAGCAAGAACCTGTACACGGTGAGCCTGACGGGCACGACGGCCGGCTGCTCGTTGCGCCCGGGCACGACCTACACCGGCAGTTCGGCGATCACGTTCCTGCCCGTTTCCGGCAGCACGACGTTGTACAAACGGAGCATCGTCTATCTGTTCAAGGCGGCTGACAACTCGCTGGTCGGCTACGGTCAACTGACGAAGCAATAAAGCGGTTTGGGGCCACGGTGCGCGTTGGCATGCCGTGGCTCATGAAGATCCGTGCGTACCGCACCGCGACGGATCGGGAAAGAGAGGAAGCCGCAGCAGCGCGAAAAGAGGGAGCTAGTGCCGCTCAACGAATATTGGCGTGAGAAATAGAAATGCATCTCGCGCGATTGTGCTCACGTGAGCGTACGAGGCGCGTTTAGAATACGCGAACTGCCGGGATCACCCGGTGGCGCAAAGGGATTCAGAATAAATTCATATCGCATAGGCCAGTGCGATTCATAGAGAGCAGTTATTCGTCGGCGGGCAAGCCGCGCGAGGCTGTCGATAACCGGTAATCGAGCTTTCATCAAGGAGCCGCCGACCCATGCAAAGTCACTACAATCTGGGGTTAGTCGTCGTTTCTCTCATCGTCGCGACGCTAGCTTCCTTCACCGCCATTGATCTTGCCGACCGGCTTTCCCTGCTGACTTACGCTCGCGCCCGCCGCATATGGCTGGCGGCCGGCGCGTTGGTGATGGGCATCGGCATCTGGTCAATGCACTTCATCGGGATGCTGTCGTTTTCTCTCAGCATTCCGATTGGCTACGACTTTGCTATCACCTGTTATTCGCTTGTCATCGCCGTACTCATCTCCGGTTTTGCGTTGCATGTCGTCACGCAGGAACGTCTGAAGCTGTCCCATCTGCTCGCAGGCGGGGTCTTGATGGGCTTTGGAATCGCCGGCATGCATTACATGGGCATGGCCGCGATGCTGATGAACCCCGCTATCAGTTACGAGCCGACTATTTTCATTGCGTCGATTGTCATTGCCATCGCAGCTTCCACCGCGGCGCTGTGGGTCGCACACACGCTGCGCCACGGCGACCAGCACCATGTGATGCGCAAGCGCGTTGCGGCGGCCTGTGTCATGGGCGCGGCGATCGCCGGCATGCATTACACCGGGATGGCCGCGGCGAATTTCCCGGTTGGGTCGGTTTGCGGTGCGGCGAACGGCGTCAAGCCTGAATGGCTCGCGGCGGCCGTCATTCCGTTTACGTTCGCGATTCTGCTTGTGACGTTGCTGCTGTCCCGTCTTGATGCCCGGGCCGAGTTTCTCGCCAACTCCGTTGCCCGGCTCAATGAGCAGATCGATCGCTTGCGGGGTCCGATACCTTGAGCGGGCTGCCGCGCTCTAGCGGCGCCCGCTGCGGCCCCACACGTAGCGCACCCAACGTTGCCACCGGCTGCGCTGCGGCGCGCTAGCGTGGTGCGAGGCCTGCTCTTCGCGGTCCCGTTCAACGCTTTTCTGCACCTGCTGGTGAATCTGGCGCAGGGTCATACCTCCGGGGCCTTCCAGTTTGTCGGGATCGGTGTCGTCTGTCATGACCATGGCCTCGTGCGGATGACTCGACTCGATCTTGATACAGATGGATAGTCGCGGCAAGCAGGTTAGAGCCGCCTTCAAACCCGCGGGACTGGCACAATCTGGGTGACCTCCGATTCGCTTGGGAATCTTCATGCCAGATGCTGTGCCGTCTTCACCGCCTTCGCCAGCCTCGCGGCGTATCGGCCCTTTGTTCGCGTTGTTTCCCTTCCTGCGGCCCTATGCCGGCCGCTGGGCGCTCGCGTTTCTTGCGCTGGTGACCTCGGCGGGCGCCACGCTAGTGTTGCCGGTAGCTTTCAAATACCTGATCGATCGCGGTTTCGCGAGCGGCGAGCGGGCGCACATCGATCGCTATTTCTTCGCGCTCTTCGTCGTTTCGCTGGTACTTGCCGGCGCCACCGCGGCACGTTTTTATCTCGTGTCATGGCTGGGCGAGCGGGTTACGGCGGACTTGCGGCGTGCGGTCTATAACCACGTGCTGGGGATGAGTCCGCAGTTCTTCGAGACCACGCAGACCGGCGAGGTGCTGTCACGACTCACCGCGGACACCACCTTGATCCAGACGGTGGTGGGCACCAGCCTGTCGATGGGGCTGCGCAACTTCTTTCTGCTGACCGGCGGCCTGACCATGCTGGCGGTGACGAGCCCGGTGCTGTCCGGTTACATCATCGCGACGCTGATCGTGGTGGTCGCGCCCATCGTGATCTTCGGCCGGCGCGTGCGGCGGCTTTCGCGCGCGAGCCAGGACAAGATCGCGAACACGAGCGCGCTGGCGGGCGAGGTCCTCAATGCGATGCCGACCGTGCAGTCCTATACGCAGGAGCCCTTCGAGACACGGCGTTTTGCCGGCGCGGTGGAGGCAGCCTTTGAGACCGCGCTCACGCGCATTCGCGCACGCGCGTGGCTGACCGCCGTGGTGATCGTGCTGGTGTTCACCGCCATCGTGTTCGTGCTGTGGCTCGGGGCGCAGGCCGTGCTGGCCGGGCGCATGACGGCGGGCCAGTTGTCCCAGTTCATTCTCTACGCGGTGTTCACGGCCGGCGCCGTGGGAGCGGTCGCCGAGGTATGGGGCGATCTGCAGCGCGCCGCCGGCGCCACCGAGCGTCTGCTGCAACTGCTGGCGGCGCGCTCGCCGGTGCAGGAGGCCGGGACCACGGTTGCACTGCCGGCGCGCGGCGAGGGCATCCGCTTCGACAACGTCAGTTTCTCGTACCCGTCGCGTCCTGGCATTGCCGCGCTTTCCGCACTGTCTCTCGATGTTCGTCCGGGTGAGCATGTCGCCCTGGTCGGGCCGTCCGGGGCCGGCAAGACGACGTTGTTTCAACTGCTGTTGCGCTTTTACGATCCGCAGTCCGGCAGCATTCTGATCAACGGCGTCGCGACGCGTGACGTGCCGCTCGTCGAATTGCGCAAAGAAATCGGCGTGGTGCTGCAGGAATCGGTGATCTTTTCGGGGAGCGTGCTCGACAACATCCGCTACGGCGCGCCGGATGCCACCCTGGCGCAAGTGCAGCGGGCTGCCGATATGGCCGCCGCGGCCGGTTTCATCGAAGAATTGCCGCAAGGCTACGATACTTTTCTCGGCGAGCGTGGCGTGCGACTGTCGGGTGGACAGCGCCAACGCATTGCGATCGCACGCGCGATCCTGAAGAATCCGCCCATCCTGCTGCTCGACGAAGCAACCAGCGCGCTCGATGCCGCCAGCGAGCGGCTGGTCCAGAAGGCTCTCGACAATGCCGCGCAGAACCGCACCACGCTGGTCATCGCGCACCGTCTCGCGACCGTGCAGCAGGCTGACCGCATTGTCGTACTGGAACAAGGCCGCATCGTCGCGCAGGGGCGGCACGCCGAGCTTCTGCTGAGCTCGCCGCTTTATGCCCAGCTTGCGGCCCTGCAGTTCGGCGAGCCGGCGGGGCTGGCCGCGCAGGGGGCGCTCTGAGCGACCCGGTTGGCTCGGTGCGAACGGTGTGTCTGCTACCAAGGGAATGGATCGTCCCAGCGACAGGCACCCCGTGCTTAACTACCTCACACCGAATGGGAAAACCGAACCAATCACGCGCCCTACGTTGCAGGCCATCCCACAATCGGTGGCGCTACACCACACCACCTCAATGCGGCTGCGCGATCTCCAGCGCATCGCGAAGATAGGCGAGCATGGCCTGATCGATTCCCGTGCCCGACAGGATCGCGGGTTCGTTCTCGTAGGCAGCGTGCAGTTTCCGGTGAGTTTCCGGGTCCGGGCCGACATAATCGTTAAGCAGGTCCATCCAGCGCAGCGCTAGCTTTTGAACCGATGGCTCGTGAGCGGTTTTGCCGCTTTCCATGGCGCGCCGGATTTCCGCGACGAGACCCGGCCATTCGGAGACGTAACGCTCGTCTCTGTTACGCATGCGTTGCAGTTCCTGCGGTGACAGGTATTTTGCATATAGCGCGAACTTCGAGTGCCTGATAGCGCGCGTCATATACGCCATCAGCTCAGTCGTAATACCGCTTTTCACCTGCAGCGACGGTTCATTGCGATGCATGGTGTCGAGCTTCGACAGCAGACCCGGGTCGCCGCCGGTGTAATCGGCCACCAGCGAGGTCCAGCGCTGCGCCAACGCCTGGGCCTCGTTGCTTTCGACAGGCGCGTTGCGATCCATCAGCGCGTGCACCGCCTGAATCAATGCCGGCCAGTCGGCCGCCCCGGCGCTCTTGTTCGAACGAAGCTGGTTCTGCTCTTCCTGCGTAAGATATTTATCTTGCATGGTCATCAACTCCAACGTGGTTAGCCAGTCGGCAAGATCGGGTTCTTCTCCCGTCATCAACTGCCCGCGCAAACGATGAAGCCTGTCGCGCAGGTCGGTTGCCCGATCGATCTGTCGAGTCAGCGCTGCGATCTGCTGCTCGACAATCGAAGCGAGGGAGGAGTCCGGTCTGGCCAGCAAGGCTCCGATGTCGGCCAGCGACAGGCCCAGCCGCCGCATCGCCTGAATCTGGTGCAGCCTGGCGATGTCGTCGCGGTTGTAGAGCCGGTAGCCCGAATCGGAGCGGGCAGAAGGCGTGAGCAAGCCGATTGCGTCGTAGTGATGAAGCGTGCGTACCGTAATGCCGGATCGCCTGGCTAGTTCACCTACTTTCAGCAGCATCGAAATTGCTCCTTTCTTCATGCCTGCATGGAGACTAAAACCTGACGTTGCGTGAGGGTCAAGCAGGGCATTGAAACTTCAAAACGTCAAAGTGTTGAGGCGGCAATCGTGCCCGTTGTCACTTGTCGCCGTGCTTCGCCTGCCAGCGCTGCATAAACGCGATCTCCTCGTGTTGCGCCTTGATGATGTTGTGGGCGAGGCGTTTCAGCTCGGGATCCTTGCCGTATTTCAACTCTACCTGGGCCATTTCGACCGCGCCCTGATGGTGCGGAATCATATGCGCGACGAAGTCCTTGTCGGCGTTGCCCGTGTAGGTCGGGGCATCCATGGCCTGCATCATTTTCTCGTCGGCGTCCTTGAAAGCATGGGTCGACGCACTCGACCCGGTGTCCGCCGGGTGGGACATGTCCATGCCCGGCATCGACGCCGCCTGTTGTGCGTGGACGGGTGTTGCCGCGACGGCGAACGCCATGCCGCTCACGACGCAAAGGGCACGGAATGCGCGAAGATTTTTCATGTTTTTCATATTGGGTGTTCCGTTTGGGACAAGGAGATATCAGACGGCCATGAATGATGCTGCGAACAGGGGGGCGCGCGCAACGCGCCAGACATGGCCCAATGCGCTCTGTTCAGGTCCTGAGCGAAGCATGAAAGCCCGCCGCCTCGATTGCCGCGATGACGCGTTGCGGCGGCAGGCTCGACGCGACCTTCACGATTTTAACGGCGACATCGACGTCGAGCTTCGCCGCGGGGTCGAGACCAGTCACTGCACGGGCAATCGCATTGGCGCAGCCGCCGCACGTCATATCCGGGATTGCGAATTCCATTTCCCACCTCCAGTGTGAAGTCAGAACCTGAGCTTGGACCTTCCCACCGCGGGAAGGTCAAGCGTATTTATCCTTGTTCATGTTGTCAGCGACCGTGAGCCCTCGGGGTGAAAAAAAATGGCCCGGGCCGACCAGCTTCCTGCCTTACAGTCTTCTTAATCAGCGTGCTAGACTCCGTACCCATGTCTTACTGGCGCAAACTTTTCCTCGTCGTGCTGCTCGCGCTGAGCCTTCCGGTTCAGTCGTTCGCGGTCGTCTCCATGAAATGCGAGTCCTCGCAGATCGGTGGGGAAGGTGGGGCCATGCGTTATCAGAATGCCAGTGAGATGATCCATCAGCATGGCGGAGCCGAAATGATGACGGCCGCTGGCGGCCATGATGACGCTAGCGTGCAGGCCCAGAACCACAGTCATCAGGGCGATGCGCATCATGCTCACACCTGCGCGGCTTGCGCGTCCTGCTGTTTCGGCGGTGGTTTGCCGGCTGATCCGCAAGCGGCGATATCCGCCGCCGTTATTCCTTTCGCCGTACCTCTTCCTCCTGCAGCCCGCGTCGCGTCGTTTCTGACCGACGGCATCGAGCGACCTCCCCGAATCTCTGTCGTCTAGTTCTTTCGCAGCGTGAAGCTGCGATGTTCAATTTCGCCTTGATGGCCGCACGTTGCACGTCGGCCGTCCGGGTGGCATACGACGAGAAAATCAATGCGAACGTTTATTGCGGCGCTGCTCGGCGCGACGGCAGTATTGCCGGCGCTCGTGCACGCCATGCCCACACGTCCCGATCCGGCGGATCCCGCGGCATCGGTTCCTGCTGTGAATGTACCGTCAGTCTTTGCGGACTATCGACCTTATCGGGAGCAGAAAACACCCGGCTGGCAATTGCTAAATCGCGCGGTGGCGAGTCCATCCGGCGGGGCCGGAATGAACCACGGTCAAATGCATTCGGATAGTGACGCTGATGATGATGCCAACGATGGCGACAACGATGACCAGCACGGCGCCCATCACGAGGAGCCGGCGAAATGAAGCGCACTCCGTTTCCAGACAGCCGCGTCATCGCCGCCGTCACCGTGCTGGTGGTTCTCACCGGCTGCACGACGTTTTCGAAGGACGGCGGCTTCGACACTGTTTCCACCACGGCATCGCAGCGGCTTGGAAAAGACGCCGTGCTGGTGAGAACGGACGAAAACCGCAGCGCTGTAGCCCGGCGCACGCAAGAACTGTTGTCCAGGCCACTCAGCATGGACGACGCCGTCCAGATCGCACTGCTGAACAACCGCGGATTGCAAGCCGCGTACAGCGACCTCGGCATTGCCGAGGCGGACCTGGTACAGGCGGGACGATTGCCGAATCCCGGCTTCACCTTCAGCCGTACACACGGGGGCAGCGATCTGAGCATCAGCCGCACATTCACGCTCGGCCTGTTGAGCGTGCTAACGCTGCCGTTGGCGACGCGCATTGAAAGCGGCCGTTTCGAGCAGACCCGGCTGCTCGCGGCGGATGCCATGCTCAAGGTCGCCGCCGACGCGCGCCGCGCCTATATCGGTGCGGTCGCGACGAAGCAATCGGCTGGCTACGCGGAGCAGGTGAAGGACTCGGCGCAAGCCGGTGCCGAGCTCGCGCTGCGCATGCAGCAGGCCGGCAATTTCAGCAAGCTCGACTACGCGCGTGAGCAGGCCTTCTACGCGCAAGCCGTTGTCCAACTGGCGAAGGCGCGGCAACAGTCCGTATCCGCGCGGGAAAAACTCACTCGTACGATGGGCCTATGGGGTTCGCAGGCCGAGTATGACCTCCCCGAGCGTCTGCCCGACCTGCCCGCAACCCGGCCCGAGTTGCCGGATCTCGAGCGCTTCGCGATGGAGAACCGCCTGGACATTCAGGCCGCGAAGCTGCAGACGCAAAGCGTGGCACGTTCTCTAGGCCTGAGCCGGGCAACGCGATTCATCAATGCGCTCGATGTCGGGTATCAGAACAACTTCACGAGCTCCGATGGCCGCGAGCAGGGCTACGAGATCGGCGTCGAGATTCCGCTCTTCGACTGGGGCGCCTCGAAAGTGGCGCGCGCCGAAGCGATCTATCTACGGTCCGCGAACCGCGTCGCCGAGACCGCGATCAACGCGCGCTCCGAGGTGCGGGAATCGTATTCGGCCTATGTGACGAACTACGACGTAGCGAAGCACTATCGCGACGAAGTGGTGCCGATCCGCAAAACCATGTCGGACGAACTGCTGCTTCGCTATAACGGCATGCTCGCGAGCGTATTCGAACTGCTCGCCGATTCGCGCGACCAGATCGGCGCCGTGAACAGCGCGATCGACGCGCTCAGGGACTACTGGCTCGCGCAGACCGATCTGCAACAGGCGCTCGGCGGCCGTCTGCCGCCTCTCGCAATGGCCGCGGCGCCATTCGCATCCATGGCGCCGCAAGCGTCATCCACCGATTCTGAAGGGCAATGACATGGTGTCTCGTCGAAATTTTCTCAGCGGCTCCGGCGCCGCATTGTTGGGAGCGGCACTGGTCAGCAAAGCCGGCGCCGCGTCACTGCCCGAAGCGCCCACGATGACCACGGCCGCGATGCAGCCGCCGCTCGCGCCTCCGGGTGGGCGGCCGTACACGCCCGTAGCCACATTGAACGGCTGGTCGCTGCCGTGGCGCATGAAGAACGGCTGGAAGGAGTTTCATCTGATTGCCGAGCCGGTGGTGCGCGAACTCGCGCCGGGCATGAGTGCTCATCTGTGGGGCTATAACGGTCAGGCGCCGGGGCCGACCATCGAGGCCGTTGAAGGCGACAAGGTTCGCATCTTCGTGACCAACAGGCTGCCGGAGTACACCACGGTTCACTGGCATGGCATGCTCCTGCCGTGCGGCATGGACGGCGTCGGCGGTCTCACGCAGCCGCATATTCCGCCGGGCAAGACCTTTGTTTACGAGTTTCAGCTCGAGAAGCACGGCACGTTCATGTATCACCCGCACGCCGACGAGATGGTGCAGATGGCGATGGGCATGATGGGCAGCTTCATCGTTCATCCGAAGGACCCGGGCGTCATGTGGGTGGATCGCGACTTCGTGTTCATCATGTCCGCCTACGACATCGACCCAGGCAGCTTCACGCCGCGCGTGAACGAGATGACCGACTTCAACATGTGGACGTGGAATGCCCGCGTGTTTCCGGGTATCGATGCGTTACCGGTGCGCGCGGGCGATCGCGTGCGCATTCGCGTCGGCAATCTGACGATGACCAATCACCCGATCCACCTGCACGGCTACCAGTTCGAAGTGGTGGGAACGGACGGCGGATGGATTCAACCCTCGGCGCGCTGGCCGGAGGTGACCGCGGATGTCGCGGTCGGCCAGATGCGTGCGATCGAGTTCACCGCGAATCGGCCCGGCGACTGGGCGTTTCATTGCCACAAATCCCATCACACGATGAATGCGATGGGGCACCAGGTGCCGAACCTGATCGGCGTGCCGCAGCAGGACCTCGCGAAACGTATCAACAAGCTGGTGCCCGATTACATGGCGATGGGCAGCACGGGCGGTTCAATGGGGGGCATGGAAATGCCGCTACCCGATAACACGTTGCCGATGATGGCCGGCACGGGGCCGTTCGGCGCGCTGGAAATGGGCGGCATGTTCAGCGTCGTGAAAGTGCGGGAGGGGTTGGGGCGCAACGACTATCGCGACCCGGGGTGGTTCAGGCATCCGCAAGGAACCGTGGCGTACGAATACACCGACGAACTGCCTGGTTGAGTTGGCGGCGCGGTATGCCGATCCAGGGAAAACCTTACCGATTCTTTGTGCGCTAGCTCACCAAGACGGGGCGAACCTTACGTGAGCTGACTTCCTGAAATGCTATGCTGGGTCGTCCGTTCCTTCGCAGTCAAACAGGTCCGTGCAATTTCAAAGAATACCTAATTAATTAGGAGTCGGCATGTTGAGAAAGGTGGTCGATCGGGCGAAACAGATCCGACGCAGCGAGGGGTTCAAGCATTCCGTGGCCATGCCGCGCCGGCTCTCACTTCACGCCAGGCAACGTTTGAACAGGGGCGTTTTTTCCATCGAGATTCAGGAGAACTCCGGGTTTTTCTCCGTGATGCAGATGGTCCTGTTTATTCTGATGTATTGCGACGAGAAATGCCTCACCCCGTGCATTAGCGCGCGCGGTGGGCTGTATGGCGACGCCGAGGGGAAACTGGACTGGTTCTCGGTTTTCTTTGAACCCGTGCGTCCCACCTCGGGTGTCGCGGTCGCCCATAAAGTGAGGACGTCGACGGTTCGCGACCTGGTCCATCTGGGCTTTCGTCAGCGTTACGAATGCCTGCTTCAACTCAGGAGCGCAAGCGAACTGTTCTTCGCCCACTATCGGCCGGCCGCGCATATCCTCGAAGAAGTCGACGCAATCTGCCTCAAGCTCGGGATCGGCGCGTCGACCCTTGGCGCGCATTTCAGAGGAACCGACAAGACCCTGGAGGCCGTGCCGGTTTCATGGGGAAGCTTCTGCCGGCAGGTGGAATCGGCGCTCGCGGAAAATCCGCACCTCGACCATATTTTCATATCGAGTGACGAACAGGCGTTTATCGATTTCTTTATCGCGTGGCCGTTCGGCAAGCCAGTCACGGTCGCACCGGCAAAACACCTGGCATGCGGCAGCACACCCGTTCACTTCAGCGGCTATCCCGGACTCGAGATCGGCCGCGAGGCGCTGCTTTCCAGCCTGCTGCTCGCCAATTGCGGGTTTCTCGTGAAGACGCCGTCTTACCTGTCAGCCTGGTCGAAGATCTTCAATCCCGCCCTTCCGGTGAAACTCGTCTCGCCACCGCGCCCGGACGCATTCTGGTTTCCCGATAGCCGGCTCTGGCTCGAACAGGCCGCGCACGATAAGGCGGCTCAGGCGGCATAGGGTGCGTGGTCTGCCGCTACACCGGCGCGGCGCTCTCTGCCTTCCGCTCCCGTCATATTTACGAAACGCGGCCAAGTCTTAACGCTGTGTTTACGCGGATTTTCCTAGATTTCACGGTACAGGAGTCCCTTGTGGAGACTGGGCCATGGATCTGCTTTATCTCATCGCAATCGTTGCGTTCGGCGGTCTCGTTGCGGCCTTCATAATGGGCTGCGA
Source organism: Paraburkholderia sp. BGA-UO-ETr-F12 (assembly GCF_059567945.1). NCBI lineage: Bacteria > Pseudomonadati > Pseudomonadota > Betaproteobacteria > Burkholderiales > Burkholderiaceae > Paraburkholderia > Paraburkholderia sp. BGA-UO-ETr-F12. Next base: position 553,662 of record NZ_JCAQOZ010000056.1, read on the forward strand.
CAAGCTGCACCGCGCACCTGGTGGCCGTCCATGACTACCTGGATGACCTGGCTCGCCGCGGCCTCGACGCTGATTCTGTTCGCTTACCTCGTGTATGCACTGCTGCGCGCGGAGGCTCTCGAATGAACCTCAACAACCTGGTTCAGCCCGGCGTTTTCATCGTCGTGCTGATTGCGCTCGCCATACCGCTCGGCCGTTATATGACCGGCGTGGTGGACGGTTCCTCGGTGGTCGTGCGCCGGCTCGGGCGGCCGATCGAAACCGCGTTCTACAAGCTCGCCGGGGTCGACCCCAGCGCCGAAATGTCGTGGAAGCGCTATGCGCTGGCCGTGCTGGCGTTCAATACCCTCGGTGTGGCCGCGGTGTACGGATTTCTGCGTCTGCAGCAATGGCTGCCTGCAAACCCGCAAGGCTTCGGACCGATGACACCCGACGCCGCCTTCAACACCGCAGTCAGCTTCGTGACCAACACGAACTGGCAGGACTACACGCCTGAATCGACCGTCAGCTATCTGACGCAAATGGCCGCGCTGACGGTGCAAAACTTCCTTTCGGCCGCCACCGGCATTGCTGTCGTGGTCGCGTTGATTCGCGGTTTCGCGCGCCATACGACGGCGACGATCGGCAATTTCTGGGTCGATCTGACGCGTATCACGTTGTATATCCTCGCGCCGCTCGCTACGGCGATTGCGCTTGTCCTGATCAGCCAGGGCGTGATTCAGAACTTCAAGTCGTACGAAGACGTGCCGACGCTGCAGGTGACAACGTATCAAACACCGAAGACCGACGCCCAGGGCAATCCCGTCAAGGACGCGAAGGGCAACCCGGTGATGGTGGACAACAAGGCCGACAAGCAGACCCTCGCGATGGGGCCGGTCGCGTCGCAGGAAGCGATCAAGATGCTCGGGACCAACGGCGGCGGTTTTTTCAACGCCAATTCCGCCCATCCGTACGAGAACCCGACGCCGTTTTCCAACTTCGTGCAGATGATCGCGATGCTGGTTATTCCGGCTGCGCTGTGCGTGGTGTTCGGCCGGATGGTGGGCGACCCGCGTCAGGGCTATGCCGTGCTGGCGGCAATGACGATCGCTTTCGCGCTTGCCTGCTGGGGTGAGATTTCGTCGGAGCAGAACGGCAACCCACTGTATGCGTCGTTGCATGTCGATCAAACCGCGTCGGCCACGCAGCCCGGGGGCAACATGGAAGGCAAGGAAACCCGCTTCGGCATCGCTCAGTCCGGCATCTTTACCGTGGCGACCACCGCCGCGTCGTGCGGCGCCGTGAATAACATGCACGATTCGCTGACGCCGATGGGCGGCTTCGTTCCGCTCCTGTTGATCGAGCTCGGCGAGGTGATCTTCGGGGGCGTCGGCTCGGGTCTCTACGGCATGCTCGTGTTCGCGTTGCTTGCGGTGTTCGTGGCCGGTCTGATGATCGGACGAACGCCGGAATACATCGGCAAGAAGATCGAGTCGTACGAGATGAAGATGGTGTCGATTGCCGTGCTGCTCACGCCGCTGCTCGTGCTGGTCGGTGCATCGATCGCCGTGCTGACGGCAGCCGGCGTGGCGGGCATTGCCAATCCCGGGCCGCATGGCTTCTCCGAGATTCTTTACGCCTACAGTTCGGCCGCCAATAACAACGGCAGCGCGTTCGCCGGCCTCTCGGTCAATACGCCGTTCTACAACAGCACGCTGGCCTTTGTCATGTGGTTCGGCCGCTTCGGCTCGATTGTGCCGGTGCTGGCGATCGCCGGGTCGCTGGCCGCCAAGAAACGCATCTCCGCCACCGCCGGCACGCTGCCGACGCACGGCCCGCTGTTCGTGGTGCTGCTGCTCGGCACGGTGGTGCTGGTCGGCGCCCTCACGTACGTGCCGGCGCTGGCGCTCGGCCCTGTGGTTGAACATCTGATCATGGTCGCGGGACATTGACTGAGAGGACAGCATGACCAACGGACTCCAACCGCCGGTTCATCAGCCGGGCAACATCGGCCAGGCGCGCAATGCCGCGCGCTCGATGTTCGACCCGGCGATTGCCCGGCCGGCGCTCGTCGATTCGTTCAGGAAACTCGCGCCACGTCATCAATTGCGTAATCCGGTGATGTTCTGCGTGTACGTCGGCAGCACTCTGACCACCGTTTTGTGGATCGCCGCGCTCGGGGGACAGGCCGAGGCGCCCGCCGGTTTCATTCTCGCGATCGCGCTCTGGCTGTGGTTTACCGTGCTGTTCGCCAACTTCGCCGAGGCGCTCGCCGAGGGCCGCTCCAAAGCGCAAGCGGCTTCGCTGCGCGGCGCGAAGCACAACGTGATGGCGAAGAAGCTGCAGGAGGCGCATCCCAAGTCGCCGATCCGCATCACGACCGCGACCGAACTGCGTAAAGGCGATGTCGTGCTGGTCGAAACCGGCGATGTGATTCCGGCTGACGGCGAGGTCCTCGAAGGTGTCGCGTCGGTCGACGAATCGGCGATCACGGGCGAATCCGCACCGGTGATCCGCGAGTCGGGCGGCGATTTCTCGTCGGTGACGGGCGGCACGCGCGTGCTGTCGGACTGGATTGTCATGCGGGTCACCGTGAATCCGGGCGAGGCCTTCCTCGACCGCATGATCGCGATGGTGGAAGGTGCGAAGCGTCAGAAAACGCCCAACGAAATCGCGCTGACGATTCTGCTGGTCGCGCTGACGCTCGTGCTGCTGTTCGCCACCGCCACGCTGCTGCCGTTCTCGATGTTTTCAGTCGAGGCCGCGAAAGCAGGGCACGTGGTCACGATCACGGCGCTGGTCGCGTTGCTGGTATGCCTGATTCCGACCACCATCGGCGGGCTGTTGTCCGCGATCGGCGTGGCCGGCATGAGCCGCATGATGCAGGCGAACGTGATCGCCACCTCGGGCCGTGCCGTGGAAGCGGCGGGCGACGTCGACGTGCTGCTGCTCGACAAGACCGGTACGATCACGCTCGGCAATCGGCAGGCCTCGGCCTTTACGCCGGCTCCGGGTGTCACGGAGGAACAGCTTGCCGACGCGGCGCAACTGTCCTCGCTCGCCGACGAAACACCGGAGGGGCGCAGCATCGTCGTGCTGGCCAAGCAGCGCTTCAATATTCGCGAACGCGATATGCATGCGTTGCAGGCGACCTTCCTCGCCTTTAGCGCCCAGTCGCGCATGAGCGGTGTCGATCTGCCCGAACGGGAGATTCGCAAGGGGGCGTCCGATGCGATCAAACACTACGTCGAGGCGCACGGCGGCCGGTTTCCCGCGGAGCTGAGCGCGGCCGTGTCGGAGATCGCGCGGCGTGGCAGCACGCCGCTGGTGGTCGCGCAACATGATCGTGGCGAGAGTGCCGCGCGGTGCCTCGGTGTGATCGAGTTGAAGGATATCGTCAAGGGCGGCATCAAGGAACGCTTCGCTGAGCTACGCAAGATGGGTATCAAGACCGTCATGGTGACGGGCGACAACCGTCTCACGGCCGCCGCGATTGCAGCCGAAGCAGGGGTCGACGATTTCCTCGCCGAAGCCACGCCGGAAGCGAAGCTCGCCACGATCCGCACGCACCAGGCCGAAGGCCGCCTCGTGGCGATGACCGGCGACGGTACCAACGACGCCCCGGCGCTCGCGCAGGCGGACGTGGCGGTGGCGATGAACACCGGTACGCAGGCCGCGAAAGAAGCCGGCAACATGGTCGACCTCGATTCGAATCCGACCAAGCTGATCGAGATCGTCGAGATCGGCAAGCAGATGCTGATGACGCGCGGCTCGCTCACCACGTTCTCGATTGCGAACGACGTCGCCAAGTACTTCGCGATCATCCCGGCGGCGTTTGCGACAACCTATCCACAACTGCGTGTGCTCGACGTGATGCATCTGAGCTCGCCCTCGTCGGCCATTCTGTCGGCGGTGATTTTCAATGCGCTGATTATCGTTGCGCTGATCCCGCTGGCGCTCAAGGGCGTGAAATACCGGGCGCTGGGCGCGGCGTCGCTGCTGCGCCGCAACCTGCTGATCTACGGGCTGGGCGGAATACTGCTGCCGTTCCCGTTCATCAAGCTGATCGATATGGTGCTGAACGTGTTCGGCTGGGTCTGACCCAATAGAGTGAAGATCATGAAAACGCTGCTTCGTCCGCTGCTCGTTCTTTTCATCCTGATGACCGTGATCACCGGGGTGATCTATCCGATCGTCGTGACCGCAATCGGTCATACGGCCTTCGCGGCGCAAGCGAACGGCAGTCTGCTCGAGAAGAACGGCAAGACGGTCGGCTCCGCGCTGATCGGTCAGCAGTTCGACGCGCCGGCCTATTTCTGGGGACGCCTGTCGGCCACCACGCCCCAGCCCTATAACGCGCAGAACTCGGGTGGCTCGAACCTCGGCCCGACCAACCCCGCGCTCGCCGACGAAATAAAAGGCCGCCTCGACGCGTTGAAAGCGGCCGGCAACGACATGTCGCAACCGGTGCCGGTGGATCTGGTGACGTCCTCGGGCAGCGGGCTCGATCCGGAGATCAGTCCGGCGGCGGCCGCCTATCAGGCGGCGCGCGTGGCGAAGGCTCGCGGCCTGACGGTCGGCCAGGTGAACGATCTGGTTGCGCGTAACACGTCGGGGCGGCAGTTCGGCCTCTTTGGCGAGGCACGCGTGAACGTGCTGAAGCTCAATCTCGCTTTGGACGATCTCAAGCCGATGCATTGAACCGGTTGATTACTGTTGCTCTTTCTTTGCTGTTCAATCATTACGGAGACCCCGCCTGGACGTTGGCCGCTACCTCAACGGGCTGCTGCCGACGTGGCACATTCATGAGCGATCCCACCGTAACAGTCGTTGTGATCGACGCCGACAAAGCCATCCGCCGCTTTGTTCGCAGCAGCCTCGAAGCGAATGGCATGAGTGTCTTCGAAGCGCAGACCGGCGCGCAGGGCCTCGCACAGGCGGCGACGCGGCTAGCGGATCTCGTCATCGTCGATCTGAATTTGCCGGACATGGACGGCATCGAGGTGATTCGTGAGTTGCGCGGCTGGTCGGCGATGCCGGTGATCGTGCTGTCGGCGCGAAGCCGCGAGGAAGACAAGGTAGCCGCACTCGATGCCGGCGCCGACGACTACCTCACCAAGCCGTTCGGCCTGCCGGAGCTCAGCGCGCGGATTCGCGCCCATTTGCGCAGGCAGGCCAACGGCGACAGGGCCGGCACGCCTCAGGTTCAGTTTGGTCTGGTCACGATCGATCTCGGTGAACGAAGGGTGGTGCGCGGCAGCCACGTAGTCCATCTCAGCCCCACCGAATATCGCCTTCTGTCCGTGCTGGTGCGCCATCCTGGGCGCGTATTGACGCATGAGCAACTGCTCGGCGAGGTGTGGGGGCCGTTGCGACTCGACAATCACCATTACCTGCGCATTTACATGGCGCATCTGCGCCACAAGCTCGAACGCGACCCGGCGCATCCTGAGCACTTTGTCACGGAGGCCGGCGTCGGCTACCGGCTGGTCGGCGTGCGATGAATTTCACAGGATTTTTATGGCGCCGGCGGCAATCGTTTCCCGGTCTTTACGGTGTCGTCCGTATAGTTCAAATCTGGCATACCGCCGTAAGAATGAGTCCGCGAATTGAAAGAGGATGTATGGCATTCAAGCAAACAAAGGGTAACGTGACCGTCGAGGCGTGCGTATTCCCCGCGCCGGGCCACATGTTCAAAGGCGCACTGCGCGTAACGACCACGCGGCAAGACAGGCAGATCCAGCAGGTTACCGGGCGTGGCTGCGGCCGGCCGATGCGCGATTGCGCCGCGGCACTGGCCTTGGCCGAAGCCGAAGCACGCCGCATGCTCGGGGTTTGAGAATCCATGACGCCATCAAGACCCGCCATGATATTCAGGGGAATGTGCAAGGTCGTCGCCATCGCCTTCGTCACCAATCAGGTTCTCACGACTATTTTTACGTACGTCGCGCAGCAACTCGACGCCGCGCTGCCCCATGAAACGATCTGGCTTTTCAGTTGCGTGACATGCGGGCTGCTCACCCTATGGTTGCAATCCGACGCGCGGCGCGCGTTCGGTTTCGCACGTGAGAAGGGTTTCGTGAAGACGGTTGGCGAGCGCAAGCAGGAGTTGCAGATTGCCGAGGATTGTCCGAAGCGGTGGCTGGTCATTCTGCATATCGAACTGAATCCCGCAGCGATACAGACATCGTGAGAACGCGGTACGCCGCAGTGGAATGTGCCTGCATGCGGACACATTCCACTGCGGCGTGCTTTAGCATGAAGATTTCTACATGCCATTTTTTTACACGACATTAACACCGCATTGGCTAAGCTAAAAGTACAAGCTACCTGCCGGAGTTCTCGATGATACGAATGCTGATTCCTGTTCTCGACCATGGCGGCGCGATAGAAGCCGCGCGCTACGCGGCCTTCATGTTTCTGGAGCGTGGCGTGACCGAAGTCGAATTGCTGGAAGTACTCGAGCCGGTGGATCAGGGGCGCGCGGCAGCCTTCCACACCCGAAGCTCACTGGTGCGGATGGAAAAGCAGGCCATGCTGAAAGCGTTGATCGACGCCCGCACCATACTGGAAGAAGCAGGTGTGCCGTACCACTGGAAACGGGTATTCGGGCACCGCACGAAAGCCATCGCCGATTATGCGGCAACCAGCCGCCCAGACGTGATGGTGATCGACGCAAGCCGGATGGGCTTCTTCAGAAGGCTGGCCATGTTCGCGTCTCTATCGAGGCGAACCCCCACGCCGGTCACGATGGTTCATTGAAATAGCCCACGTTCATCGGAGGCAGCACCATCTGCTTGCCATGCCGGTGCAACCGCCTCGCGCTTATTCATTCCTTACCCAGCTCGGCAAAGCAGAGGGTGCTCGCCTCGCAGGCTTGCGTAAATGCGAGGTCGTAGCTCGAGAAAAAGACGGTGCGGGTTTCAGCGAGCGTTTTAAACAGATCGACCAGAACCGCGCGTGCCGACGCGTCGAGTCCGCCTACCGGTTCATCCGCGATCACGACTTTCGTGTCGCCGAGTACCGCCCCCGAGAGAAAGATCTTCTTGCGCGTGCCGAACGACATCTGTTCGAAGCGCTTGTCGAGATGCGGTTCGAGCCCGAAGCGATGGGCGAGATCGAGCGTGTGAGCGTCGAGCACCGTGTTTCGCTCCGCCGCCACGCGATTCAGATACGCGCGACCCGTCTGGTCGGGATAGGTCATGCAGTCTTCCGGCACATACGTGAGCACGGATTTCGCCTGATGCGGCGCGCTGTGCAGCGAGTGGCCGCCGAGCCACACCTCGCCCGCGTCGGGTTCGATCGTGCCTGCGAGCATGCCTAGCAATGTGGATTTGCCACTGCCTGATTCATCGTTGAGCGCCACGCATCCTGCCGCGCTGTCGTAATGCAGGTGCTGGAAGAGGAGGCGTTCGCTATAGCGTTTGCTGAGGTTCTCGAATCGAAGCATAAACGTAGAGTGTATCTGCCGAAGAATGAGCCGCATGCGCTCACGCAGAGTGCGATTTCGCGCGATGCGGCGGCTCGGGATTCATCGGGAAGTTGGCGGTGTGCAAGTGTAGCAGCGCGCCTGAAGGCACTGCCCGGCGTTCGACACTGCACCGGACGGTTGCGCCATTCGCCTGCGCAGTTGCGCGCAAACATCGGGGCAGGCGTGTAAAGTTGCGTCTCGCCGCGCCGTTAAGTAAAAAAGCGCCATTGACACGCCAACAATTTCCCGACTCTCCCGACGCTTTCCTCGTCAAGCGCAATCCATGCAAACCGCTGCCCGCGAAAGGACTCCGCCGTCCCGCGCCGAACTCAGACGTATCGTCACGGCGATTGTCGTCGGTAACGGCTTCGTCGCATACGACTTCACCGTCTACAGCTTTTCCGCCGTCATCATAGGCAATCTTTTTTTTCCTTCGGTTAATCCCGCGTCGTCGTTGCTGCTCTCGCTCGCCACCTTCGGTGCGGGTTTCGTGATGCGCCCGCTCGGCGCGATCATGATCGGCCACGTCGCCGACACCCGTGGCCGCAAAGCCGGTCTCACGCTATCGCTAACCCTCATGACCGTCGGCACCTGGTTGATCGCGTGCCTGCCGGGCTACGCGTCGATCGGTCCGGCGGCGCCGGTATTGATGGTGCTCGCGCGCCTGATGCAGGGGCTCGCGGCAGGCGGGGAGATTGGGCCTGCGTCGGCTTCGCTGATGGAGTCGGCCGCTTACCGGCATCGCTGTTTCATGGTGAGCTGGCGCGGCGCGAGTCAGGGCGCGTCCGCGTTCGCCGCCGCGCTGGTCGGGGCGAGCATGACAGCGCTGCTGTCGCCTGCCGCGATGCAGGACTGGGGGTGGCGCATTCCGTTCGTGCTGGGCGGGCTGATCGGACCGGTCGGCTGGTATTTGCGCCGCCGGATGCCGGTGGCCGCGCCGCTGCCGCGTGCGCGGCTCAGCCCGTGGCGCATGCTCACGGACCATCCTCGTCCGATCATTTGCGGCCTGCTGATGATGGCGGCGCCTTCGGTGGGCATCTACCTCACCGTCTTCTATATGCCGGCTTATCTGGTTCGCACGCTGCATCGGCCGGCTGCGATCAGCTTGCTGACGGCCTGCCTCAGCGGGCTCGTGATCCTCGTCGTGACGCCGCTCCTCGCGTACGCGGCCGATCGCCTCGCGAGCCGCAAGACGCTGCAATACGCGGCACTCGTGGCCGCGCTGGCGGGCACATGGCCGGCATTCCGGGCGCTGGTTCACGGCGTGGGCGATGTCGCTGCGCTCGTCATCATCACGGCGTACGTCGCGCTTGCGGTCAATAACGCCGGCCCGGCGTCCGTGCTGATGATGGAAGCGTTTCCGGCGCATCGGCGCGCGGCCGGACTGGCGGTGATTTACAGCTTCGGGGTCGTGCTGTTCGGCGGATTTTCGCCGTTCCTCGTGACGTGGCTGATCAACCGGACGGGCGATCCGATGGTTCCCGCGTGGTATCTGATGGCCGCGACCCTGCTCACGCTTGCTGCGCTGCGGGCATTTCCCGAGGCAGAAACGCCCCGCGCGAGTGTTGCCCGCGCTTCGCAGCCGAGGCCGTAAGCTCGCCCGCGCCGTGGTGCTGCAGGATCAGCGCCCGCGCCCGCATGTCCTGCGGGCTCATGTCGAAGGCGCGGCGAAATGCGCGGGTGAAATCGGACGCGCTCTGGAAGCCGAGTCCGTACGCGATATCCGTCACCTGAAGATGTGGGAAACGGACCAGTTCGTCCGCCGCTTCCCGCAAACGGCGATTGCGGATGTAGGCGCCAAGGCCGCCGTCGTGCTCGAACCAGCGATAGATGGTGGCGCGTTTCAGTTGCAGCGCCTGGACCACGCTGGTTGGCGTGAGCTCGCTCTGATGCAGATTGGCGTCGACATAGCGCCGCACCTGTCCCATCACGGCCGCCTGCAGCGCCGCCCGGCTCGCACCCGTCAGGCTTGCTTCCTTGCGGAACGCGGCGATCATCAACTGGGCGCCTGTATGGAAGGCGTCTGCTGCGGCGAGCGGGTCGAGCGTGGGGATTTCCCTGGCGAGCGCCGCCATATGGTCCAGCACGAGACCGGTCAGCGGTGAGCCCTGCGGAACGATCCGCCCGTGAATGGCCGAACCGTCGCCCAGTTCCTCGTCCACGATCGCGGCTGGCACGAACAGATTCAGGAGCCGGCTTTCGGGCCGCGCGGCCCGAAACGGCTGGTTCATGTCGAACGCGACGATGCCCTGCACCGAACCCGGCGCACTGCGTTTCTTGCGAACCCCCGTTACTTCGCCGATTTCGCCTTCCACGCACAGATGGAAGACGTAGTCGCGCCGCGAGTCCGTGGAGACGCGCGCGACTGAGCGTTCCAGCCGCAATGCCTGCGTGCGGCAATCCGTAAATACCATGCCGCCGACCGCGTACAGATCGATCTCACCGCGAAATCCCGCCACGATCTGTTCCTTCGACGGCGGCACGTCGACCACATGGCCCACACGCTCGCGCCAGCCGAGAAATTGTTCCTCGATTGGGAGTGCATGCGTGCTGAAGCGGCTCGCGGAAATCGCAGAGCGCGATTCGGCTGCGGCGGCAGCGGCCAGATGTGGCGGCAAGGTGCGCTGATTCATGGATTGACGGTGCGAATTGGGGGGCGCGGTCCTGCCGGATCGAGCGGCGGTAACCCGATATTTAACACGCCATCGTCCAAAACTGAGACGTATGGTAAAGCGTATCAAAAAAGCTGGGTTATTGTCGGACGATTGGCGGCGAATGGTTTTCGTCTGCCGTTTAATGAGTCCATTGATAACAGAACAGGCCGCGGCGACGAATAGCCGTTTGAATCTGTCGAAGGAAAGAGTTGCGAGGATCGGGGGTAGTTGCAGGAGAGCCGACCGGTGCCACCAGGCACCGGCAATAAGAAAAGATGGACCTGAGAGTGCGGCGAAATGCGGATGGACCCATAGAGGTCCGCCTCCCAGCCGCGAAAACGTTGGGCGCCTTGCCCGACGTCCGTCCGGCGGCGTGAGGTAGGCGCCGCCGGACTTGGCCGAGCGACCGGTCGGGGACTGCCACTAATGTGTCATCCCCGCCGGGCGCCCGCTCGGTTAACTTCTTCTACGCGACACGCGAAACCCGTTTATAGCCATCCGCCGTGTCTGGATGAATGTCTCTAATAATCCACGCTTTGCTGTCATTCTGACCGCTTTTAAATAGGGCGCGGTTACTTTCAGATCTGAAGAATACGCAGGGAATATAGCGCTGATAAACTGTGCGCCGGAGCAACCGGGCATCGCTTTAGCGCGCCGATTGCTCCCTGAATCCGACGCTATCGAAGGTCGGATAGACGGTAGAAACAGGCCTTTTCTGCAACCCGGAATGAGTGGCCAGCCGGTCTCCTGGCCGGCGGGTTGGCTGCTAAAAGGGACAAATGCTTTGGTGTCCTTCTTTTGGTGTCCTTCTTTCCGCACACGCATGGTGTCGCATCAGCGGATCTTCCCCATCAGCCTCTACCACCTGATTTTGACCAGTATTGAAGGCCTGTCTTGGCCTGTTTTTGGAAGTGACTCATGAAGCCGGGAAAGAATTCGCTTGAGAAAAGACGCGTACGCAAGATCGCCATGGCGCTCGGTGCGTTACTCGTCGCCGTATTGCTCGCCTTGAGCATGTGGGCTTACCAGCAGCGCGACGGGCAGGCCAATCCGGCGCTCACCGGCATTGCGAGTCAGATGCGTCACGATCCCTCGGCGTGGACACACGAAGAGAAAGACGCGTCGCAAATGCTGCGTGACGTTCGCGCCGCCAACGTAACAGCGATCGGCGTGAGCCCCAATGCGATTCTGGTGTCGACGCGCGAGGGCGCGAAATACTTCGTCACCGACCATAACGCCACGTTCTCGCACGCACTGCTGCTCGGCGAACCCAAAGCCGATCAGGCGGCGTCGTATCAGCTCGTCTGGCTGCCCGACGCCGATATCCGGACCGGCGCGGCGCGTTGGGTGCCGATATTCGGCCTGCTGCGCGATACGATCGGTCTGCTGCTGCCGTTGTTGCTGATCGGCGGCATGGTGTGGTACATGCGCCGCGAGATGAAGGGCGGCGCCTCGCTGCTCACCAAGGCGCCCACGCTGTGTTTCGACGACGTGATCGGCGCGGGAGAGGCCAAGGCGGCACTCGCGGACATCCGCGGCTATCTGTCCGATCCGAAGCAATTCACGTCGATGGGCGTGCGCGCACCGTGCGGCATTCTGATGGTCGGCGGCCCGGGCGTCGGCAAGACGCGGCTTGCGCAGGCGCTTGCCGGCGAATGCGGCGCGAACTTCATTTCGATCACGGGCAGTTATTTCAGTGCGAAGTACTACGGCGTCGGCATCCAGAAGGTCAAACACCTGTTCGAACTCGCGCGCAAGAACGCTCCCACGGTCATCTTCATCGACGAAGCCGACGGCCTCGCCAAACGCACGGATACCGGCGGCGGTCCCGTCGAAGCGGAGAGCAATCGCATCATCAATCAGTTGCTCGCGGAAATGGACGGCTTTGCTTCCAACGAAGGCGTCATCGTCGTCGCAGCAACCAATCACCCCGACAATCTGGATGAGGCGTTGCGCCGTCCGGGCCGCTTCGACCGTACCGTGCAGGTCCGTTTGCCCGACCGCGAAGAGCGCGCGGAAATTTTCCGCTTCTACGCGCAGAAACTGAAATCGAAAGCCGCCGATATCGACTACGACCAGCTTGCGCGCCTGACCACGGGGCTTTCTCCGGCAACCGTCGCGATGGTGGTGAATCAGGCAGGCCTCGTCGCGCGCAAAGCGGGCGAAACGGAAATCGCGTCGAGGCATTTCATGGAGGCGATCAAGATCGCGCGCATCGGCGACGTGAGCGGCGCCGAACGGGCGCTGAGCGAGGACGAACGCACGCGGATCGCGGTGCACGAAGCGGGGCACGGACTGGTTGCCGCGCTGCTCGGCACCGGTATGCTGGAAGAGGTGACGATCTTGCCGCGTGGCGGCGCGTTGGGTGTCGCGCTGATCACGAAGGCGCAGGACAAGCACCTGTACCGCGAAACTGAAATTCGCAACGAGATTCAGGTTTTGCTGGGCGGACGCAACGCCGAAATCCTCACGTTCTCCGAAGCATCGAGTGGCGCCGCATCCGATCTGCAGGAAGCGTCGCGCATCAGCCTCGACATGGTGTCCAGGTTCGGCTTCAATCGCGACGGCGATCTGTTCAGCCTCGCGGCGCTGCCCTCGCAATACGCGGGTCTGCAAATGAAGAGCGCCATCGAACACGCCAACGTGCTGCTCAAGGAATTGAACGAGTTGTGCTACGGGCTGCTGCACGCCTATGAGCCTGTCCTACGCGCGATTGCCGACGAGCTGCTCGAACGGGAGACCGTTCCTGGCGAAACGGTTTACCGGTTGATCAAGGAGCACAAGAGTGCGCTGAAGATCGTCCACGAGCCGGCTGCTGCCTGAGCAATTTGCCCGTCACGCGTCGTCTGCGTGGGGCGCCGGTGGTGGTGTTTCGCCTTTTTGCGGTAACGGCTTATCGAGACCCGGTTCGACCGGTGTGGGGATGGCGTCGCCAATCGGCTTGGACACCTCGGTAGGCGGGCCGCCCGGATCTTCATCCGCCTTGCGGTCCGGCTCATTCGGCTCATTCGGGGGATTTGCCTTGGTTGCCAAGAGGGCTCTCCGGTTGATTGCGGTAAGCAATAATCAGCAAGGCGCGTTCCACGGCCTGAACTGACCGCCACACGGAACCCGAACCGTTATAAAACCCCGGATTTCCAGACCATCTGCGCGGCGGCGGCCAGAACGAACAGCAGAACCAGCACCCGAAACGCCGCCGGCGGCAAGCGGTCTCGCAGCGGCCGTACCAGTAGCATGCCGATGATTACCGGCACGCTCGCACACGCTGAAATGATCAGATCGCTCCAACTGGCATGCGCGCCGCCACTGAACGCGGCAACCAGCGTGATGATCGACACCACCAGGATAATTGCGATCTGCTTGGTAAAAGCTTTCCCCGTGGCGCCGGTGGCGATCAGATACATCGCCAGCAAAGGCCCCGGCACCGAGGCGATACTTTCCATCACGGCCGCGCCGAATCCCAGCACGAAGCCCGCCGGCTTCGCCCACGCCGGCGATAATGTCAGCCGCGGCGACAACAGCAGTAGCAGTGCCGCAACGATCAGCAAAGTGCCTGCGGCAGCTTGCGCGCGATGCGGCGCCAGCGAGATCAATACGCTCACGCCGACAATATTGCCGACCACCGTGCCGATCAACGGCGCAGCAATGCGCCGGACTGTGGGCAGCATGTCGCCGCCTTCCAGCGCCTGAGGAATATTGCCGAGGATGATTGGCATCGACAGCAACAGCACGGCCTCTTTGATCGGCATGAACTGGCTGAGGATCGGCATCGCCACCAGCGGTACGCCGATACTGACTACGCCCTTGACCATGCCGCCCAGCAGCAGCGCCGCAATGATGCCAAGCAGCGCGTAGAGACTGAGCGTCTGCAGGCTCGCGCCAAGCACGCCGTCGGCAAAACTGAAATGAAACATCGTTGGTGTCCGCGAGCCAACCGCGCGGACCAGGTGGAGCGGCGTTCGCGGGCAGTGGCTTGTTTTTATTGTTCGGCCTGTTCAGTGCCCGCGTGTCGCGCAAGGATCGAAGCAGCCGGCTAGGTGAGGCCGCATGATACCGTGCCTGCGTTCAAATCGCATGAAGGCATATTGTAAGCTTTGCCGCATTCAAATCGCATCTGACGTGACGTCTTGATCCTTCCGCCGTGCACGCTCGTTGCGAGCGGCAGCGGAGGTTGCAACTGAGGCGGCAGGCGAGGCGGCAAGCGCCGGCACTCTTTGTGCGCTGACCGGGTCCGTCGTGTCAGTCTGCGCGTGCCGTGTTTTCAGGCGCAGAATCGGTGCTTCGATCAGCCGCCAGGACAGCACGGCCAGCGTCAGCGAAATCAGGAATGACGCGACAATGCCCGCGGCGTGCGCCCAGACCGGTACGACGCCACCGAAGAACGCCGTGGCGTGACGATTGCGAGTCAGGTCCGGAATCAGGTTATGGTAGAGATAAAAGCCGTAGCTGATGCGCCCGAAATTGACCAGCCAGCCGGTTTCAAGCAGACCGATCACCACTGCATTGCGGCAGCACGCAATCGAACCCACAAGCGCCGCGATACAGACGCCATACACGGCGGTCACCATCGTGAAGGCAAGCGGACTGTTCAACTGGCTCCACCTCGGCTCGGTCGCGCAAAACCCCACAAGGCACACACTCAGTACGAGTAGCGTCATGCCATGTCCGAGCATGACGCGTAGGCGGCTCGCTTCTCCTGCGATCATCAGGCCGCCCATGCCGCCTAAAGCCAGTAACCAGAAGTTGGTTAGCGGATGCGTGTAGATGGTGATTTCCTGCCACTGTGCCGCACGCATCGCTAACAGCGAGACCAGCCCGACCGCGATGATCGCGAGACACACAGCCCGATGCCGCCGCGTCGCAACCAGCAGTAACAATGGCGCCAACACGAGATAAAACTGTTCTTCGATCGCGAGACTCCAGAGGTGCGAGTAACGTCCCGGCCAGTAATGCAGCACGGAGCCGATCCAGAAGTTCGACAAATAAGCGAAATGAAACGGCATGCCGCCCGCCAGTTCAGGACTTGCCATGCCCAGCGCCATCAGCACGCACATCACGCCCAGCATCAGGTAGTAAACCGGAAAGATACGCAACGTGCGGCGGAATAAAAAACGCTTCAGTTCGGCGCCGAAGCCACTGTCGTTTCTCTCGATACGTGTGCGTTGCGCGGACAGAATGCCGATGATCAGAAAGCCGCTCAGCGCGAAAAAAATCCATACGCCGAGGTGGCCGATCTCACCGATTTCACCGAACAGACGGTGTTGAAAAAAGACCATCAGGACTGCAATCGCGCGCAATCCGTCGAAGCCGGCGATCCTGTTGTTCATGGGGGTGTCTTCCAGCGGAAATGCATAAATTCATCCTACGATGAAAAAAAGCGAAAAAAATCGCGCGCTGGAATGTGTGATTTTTTTTCGGCTGCCTTCTGTTGCCTTTACCGATCGCATTCGCACCGAACCTGGTAAAAGCCGCAAAACTTGCTGCAAGTTTTCCGTGAATCAACACGGGACGAAACTGTATTACGGTGTACCGACAGCCGAATTTCAGATTGCTGCCGCCTCGCATGTGTTTAAAGGGTGGTTGTCAGCGCGTGTGGATGGCGCGCACGGACTCGGCGGGAACGATTTATTGTCATAGGGTTCCTAACGGGAACAACGACTTCTACCGGCCTTCCACGGCGCCTGGCACGCACGCGCCATCTTGCGAGAAACAGCATGGACATTCGTCGCGGACGCTCGATCGAAGTGGACTTCTTCCGTGGCGTCGTGCTGATCGTCATCGTGCTGGATCACATTCCCGGTAGCACGCTGTCGCATCTGATGTTGCACGCCTATGCGTTGTGCGATTCGGCGGAAGTGTTCGTATTCCTCGGCGGCTATGCGTCGGCAGCGGCGTATACGGCGGTGCTCGCGGGTCGCGGCGAAAGCGCGGCGGCAATGCGCTTTGTCCGGCGCTGCTGGGAAATCTACCGCGCCTATCTGTTGACCGCGGTGTTGACCCTGCTGTCCGGTGCCGTTCTCGCGCTATTGCATCTGAACCAGCCGATGATCGACCTCACGGGCTGGCAGCCGTTCGCGGTTCAGCCGCTGCACGCGGCGTTCGATATTGCCGTGCTGCGGCGCCAGCCGTATCTGTCGAGCGTGCTGCCCATGTACGTGATTTTTGCGCTGTGCGTGCCGCTCGCGGTGCCGCTGGCGCGCCGCTCGCCGCTCGCGGCGCTGGGTCTGAGCCTCGCGGTCTGGTCGCTCGCCCGGCCGCTGGCCGCGCTATTGAGCATTGACGACGTGGCCGACTGGGCTTTTAATCCGTTTGCGTGGCAACTGATGTTCGTGCTTGGTATTCTGTGCCGGGTGCAGCCCGTCAGCGAGCGCTTTCACGCCACCCGTGCGGCGCGCTGGCTCACGCGTGCCGCGGTGGTCGCCGTGCTGGCCTTCGCGATCGTCAAACTCTTTATACTGACGCAGCCATTGCCCGGCGTGCTTAAACAGAACCTTTCAGTGGATCGCGTGATCAACTTTGTCGTTATCGCCTGGCTCGCCGCGCAGTTCGTGCGCGCGGGCAGCATTGCGTGGCTTGCACAGCGGTTGCCGGCCGTGGTGACGGTCGGCCGCACCGGGCTGGTATGTTTCGTTTCCGGCACGCTGGTATCGCTGATCGTCGATACGGCGACACCGCATACGTTCCACGGCTTTCGCGGCACGCTGATCGGCCTCGGCGGCGATCTGGTCGCCATCGGCGCAGTGCTGATGATCGCGCGCGGCTGGAACGACTGGAAAGGGCAGCAGTCGCGCACGGCTGCCAGACGCGCGCGTTACGGATGAGGGCGCGTGCGGGCCTGGTGCGCCATGTGAATCTGACGCGAGGTTCGCGCACGCTGCTCATAGCTGCCGGCGCGATGCTGTGCTTGAACGCCCCGGCGGCATTCGCCGCGGCCAAGGACGCCCCGCTCGCCATGCGCTGCGCGGAACTCGCGGGCGCCGTGCTGCCCCCCGAGCTGATCGCCATACCCACAGCCGGCGTGCTGATCGAAAGCGCGGCCATGGTCGCGGCCACCGCGCCCGGCAATCAGCAGGGCGGCGAATATTGCCGTATTACCGGCCGTATCAAAGGGCTCAAGGCCACCACACCCGATATCCGCTTCGACCTGAATCTGCCGCGCCGCTGGAACGGCCGCGCGTTGCAGATTGGCGGCGGGGGCTATAACGGCGTGGTGGTGAGCGGCACGGGCGTGATGCCGTTCTCACCGGATCGCGCACCGCTCGCGCAAGGCTATGCGACCTTCGGCGACGACTCCGGGCATGTGGGCAATTCGTCACTCGCGGTCTTCGGCCTCGTGGATGAAGCGGTGACGAATTTCGGCTACGCGCATCTGAAGAAAACGCACGACGCCGCGCTCGCGCTCATTGTGCGTGCGTATGGCCGGCCGCCGCAGCGCATGTATTTCGCCGGCGGCTCGACGGGCGGCCGCGAAGGCTACACGGTGATGCAGCGCTACCCGGACGACTACGACGGCGTGATCGCCAATTCCCCCGCGCTCAATTTTTCCGGCGTGCGATTGATGGGCGTGAAGCTCGGCCAGGTGGAATACGCGACGCCCGGCGGCTTCATCCCGCCGCTGTTGCTCGAGCACGTGTATGAACGCACGGTTGCGGTGTGCGACCGGCTAGACGGCGCGGCGGACGGCATCGTCAGCGATGTTGCCGGGTGCCGACAACACGAAGCGGAAATCATCGGCTCGTTGCGCTGCGCCGGACGAACACCCTCGCACGACGAGTGCCTTACCGACGCGCAACTCTCCACCTTGCTGCTGATGCGCGACGGCCTGGCGTTGCCCTACAGGCTGGCGTGGGGCGTGACCGGCTATACCGGCTATAACGTCTTTCAGGGCACGCGCCTGACCGGCCTGCTCGGGCTCGCGCATCAAGCCGAGCGTTTGCCGGTGCCGACTTTCTTCGCCAACGGCTACCTGTTCGCGCAGGGCGACGGCTACATCCGCTATTTCGTGACGCGCGACGAGGCGTTCGATTCGCTGAGGTTCGACCCGTCCCACCCCGGCAAGTATCGCGGCCAGCTTGTCGCGCTGTCGCAGACCATCGGCGCGATGAACCCCGATCTGGCAGGCTACATCGCGCACGGCGGCAAGCTCATCACACTGCAGGGTCTCGCCGACGAAGTCATCAGCCCCAACCAGACGATCGCCTACTACGAAGCGTTGGTCGATCGTTTCGGCGTCGATCAGGTCGATGCATTCATGCGGCTCTATATGGTGCCGGGTTTTCAGCATGGCAGCGGCGTGTTCATTCCCTCCGTGGATCTGCTGGGCGCGCTCGACAACTGGGTGACGCGCGGCGTATCGCCCGAAACGCTGACCGCCACCGATATCTCGGCCGCCACCAACGGACGCTCGCGCCCGTTGTGCCGTTACCCGCTGTTTCCCCGCTACAGCGGCAAGGGCAACGTGAATCTGGCCGCCAGTTTCACGTGCGCCGAGCCCTGAGGGACCGCGCCCGGCGGTTTTCCGGATTATCGGGGTTATGCTGCACGCTTTCGCACTTTCAATTACATTGCGGGTGCGGCCGCCTATTCGCACCGCCCCCTTCCAATCAAAAACCGGTGTCTGCCATCGTCGAATCCATGCAGCCAATCGTCTCGGTCACGAATCTGTCGAAAACCTATGCCACGGGTTTTCATGCACTCAAAAACATCAATCTGGCGATCAACCGCGGAGAAATCTTCGCCTTGCTGGGCCCCAACGGCGCGGGCAAAACTACCCTTATCAGCATCATCTGCGGCATCGTCAATGCGAGCGAGGGCAGCGTGACGGTGGACGGCCGCGATATCGCGCAGGACTACCGTGGCGCACGTTCGCTGATCGGGCTCGTGCCACAGGAACTCACCACCGACTCGTTCGAAACCGTCTGGGCGACCGTCTCGTTCAGCCGCGGCCTGTTCGGCAAGCCGAAAAACCCTGCTTACATCGAAAAGGTCTTGCGTGATCTGTCGCTGTGGGAAAAGCGCAATAGCAAGATCATTACGCTGTCGGGCGGCATGAAGCGCCGCGTGCTGATAGCGAAAGCGCTCTCGCACGAACCGCGCGTGCTGTTCCTCGACGAACCCACCGCGGGGGTCGACGTCGAGTTGCGCCGCGATATGTGGAAGCTGGTGCGCTCGCTCACGGCCAGCGGCGTGACGATCATTCTCACCACGCACTATATCGACGAGGCCGAGGAAATGGCTGACCGCATCGGCGTGATCAATGCGGGCGAGATCATGCTGGTGGAAGAGAAGACCGCGTTGATGCGCAAGCTCGGCAAGAAGCAGTTGACGCTGCAACTGGAGAGTCCGCTCGCCGAAGTACCCTCGGCGCTGGGCGGATATGGGCTCGATCTTGCCAAGGGCGGCAACGAGTTGATCTACACGTATGAAGGCGACGGCGGCCGCACCGACATCATCGCACTGCTCAAAGCGCTCGACGATGCCGGCATCCGCTTCAAGGATCTGCATACGACACAAAGCTCGCTCGAAGACATCTTCGTCAGTCTGGTACGAGGTAACGCATGAACATTTACGCAATCCGCGCGATCTACAAGTTCGAGATGGCGCGCACCTGGCGCACGCTAATGCAGAGCATCATTGCGCCGGTGATTTCAACCTCGCTTTACTTTGTCGTGTTCGGCGCGGCCATCGGTTCGCGTATCAAGGAGGTAGACGGTATCAGTTACGGCGCGTTCATCGTGCCGGGTCTGATCATGTTGTCGCTGCTGTCGCAGAGCATTTCGAACGCGTCGTTCGGCATTTACTTTCCACGCTTTACCGGCACGATCTACGAATTGCTGTCGGCGCCGGTGTCGTATCTGGAGATCGTCGTGAGCTATGTGGGCGCGGCGGCCACCAAATCGATTCTGCTCGGGCTGATCATTCTGGCCACCGCCGGCCTGTTCGTGCCGCTGCAGGTGCAGCATCCGTTCTGGATGATTCTGTTTCTGGTGCTCACCGCGGTGACCTTCAGCCTGCTCGGTTTCATTATCGGCATCTGGGCGGATGGCTTCGAGAAACTGCAACTCGTGCCGCTGCTGATCATCACGCCGCTCACGTTCCTCGGCGGAAGCTTTTATGCGGTCAATATGCTGCCGCCGTTCTGGAAAGTCGTCACGCTGTTCAATCCGATCGTCTATCTGGTCAGCGGATTTCGCTGGAGCTTCTATGGCCTCGCCGATGTGGATGTCGGTGTCAGCCTGGGGATGACCGCGTTGTTCCTGGCGGTGTTCCTCGCGATCGTCGCGTGGATCTTCAAGACCGGGTATCGGCTCAAGAGTTGAGCGTTCTGGCGATACGAACGCACGCGGCATGCGAAACTGACGGGCATGCCTACTTCGGAGCCGATAGCTGCCATGTCCGTCGATTTGAGTCTTGTTGAGCGAAGCGCGTGCGAAATTGTCGATCTGCTGCGTGAGGAGGCCGTCAGTCCGCACGATCTGCTCGACACGCTGGCCGCCCAGGTGGCGCGCGTCGAACCGCGGGTCAACGCGTTGCCCACGCTGTGTTTCGAGCGTGCGCATGCCCATGCCGATGCACTGCTGAAAAAGCCGGTCGCCGAGCGCGGTCTGCTATGCGGGCTGCCGGTGCCGATCAAGGATCTGACCGATGTCGCCGGGGTGCGCACCACACGCGGTTCGCTCGTCTATCGCGACCGCGTTCCGGAGACATCCGACGCCGGCGTGACACTTCTTGAGGCGCGCGGCGGCGTGGTCTATGCGAAATCGAACACGCCGGAGTTCGGCTCGGGCGGTCATACGTACAACGGTGTGTTCGGCGTGACTCGCAATCCGTGGGACCTGTCGCGCTCGGCGGGCGGTTCGTCGGGCGGCGCGGCGGCCGCGTTGGCGTCGGGCACCGCATGGGTCGCGCAAGGTTCCGATCTGGCGGGGTCGTTGCGCACGCCCTCGGCGTTTTGCGGCGTGGTGGGCATGCGTCCCACGCCGGGGCGCGTGTCGTACGGGCCGGCTGCCAACCCGTACGAGACCATGAGCGTTCATGGACCGATGGCGCGTAACGTGGCGGACGTCGCACTGTTACTCGATGCGATGTGCGGAGAGCTTGATTGTGCGCCCTTGTCTCTGAGCGAACCGGCGACCTCGTTTCTGGATCATGCACGCAGTCCGCGGCGGCCGGCGCGCGTTGCGTTCAGCGAAGGGCTGGGTATCGCGGCGGCCGAGCCGGAAATTCTCACGATCTGCCGCAAGGCGATGGACCGCCTGGCCGCTTGCGGCGTGGGAGTGGATGAAAGCGATATCGATCTGAGCACGGCAACCCAGGCTTTCCACACGCTGCGCGGTATTTCGTACGCGGCGAACTATGAAGACGTGCTGGCGCAGCATCGTGATGTGCTGAACCCCGACGTGATCTGGAACATCGAATTCGGCCTGCGGGTGGATAACCCCGCGATGCTCGCCGCGCAGCGCGTTGTTCCACAAGATGAACGCGCTCTTGCAGCGGTACGACGTGCTGATCTGCCCGGCCTCCATCGTGCTGCCGTTCCCGGTGGAAGCGCGCGATGTTCGCGATGCCGCCGGCCGGAACTTCGAGACGTACATCGATTGGCTCGCGATCACCTACGCGCTGACGCTCACCGGCATGCCGGTCATCGCGATTCCGTGCGGGATGAGTGCGAGCGGCTTGCCGGTCGGCATTCAGATCGTCGGTAAGCCGCGCGGCGAGGCGGCATTGTTGTCCGCTGCGCGTGCGATCGAAGAGGCGATCGGGACGTGGTTTGTGGGTAGGCCGCAAACGGCCTGACAGGCACGCCAGCACGCTTGATGGGGGGGCGTGACGGTGTTTGCCGTCACGGCTCCGTTCTCCGCCGCAATAGTTTCCTCGCGATTCCTTCGCCGCTTTCTCCGCGACGTCCTGCGCATTGCCTCTTCGCGATCCCACCGTCGGTCTGTTGGGAAACCTGCTGTCAGCCCTCTCCGGCAATCCCCTTAGTCCATCCGGACGATGCCCGCATGCCTCCGATCGCCGTCAATGACGGTATGAACCGGGAGCGGCGCGACAAGGTTTTTCGTCCGCCGTATCGAGGCGCACAGCCACGCGGCAGGCGTTTGAGCCGCGTATAGGGATGGGGACAAGCAGGATGAGGACGGGCGTGATGCGGGAGGAATGCAGATGAAATCCAGAGTTCAGCGGGATGGACTGGTTGCGGGTTTGCTGGTGGCGATCGGTGTGGTTGGCGTATCCGTGCGGCAGCTCTACGCATGCGCCTGGAGCGACGAGTTTCCCGGCATGGTGTGCACGGCCGGATCGTCGCTGTCGCTGTTTCTGGGCATCACCGGATTGGCCGCGCTGGCTGGAAGAATCTGGGCGCGCCGCTCGGGCGCGGACGAACAGTGTTTCACCTTCCTCGGCGCGGTGGGCGGTGCGGCGCTGGTGTACGCGATGGTGGTGAGCGGTTTCTAGCCGCCCGCGCCGCCCGCCGCGCCACGACGCGCGATGAAACGAAGCGGTACCGCACCAAGCGGTACGGCACAAGGCGGCTCGGCACAAAGCGGCACGAAGCGTCACGGCACGAAGCGCCACGAAACGGCACGGCGGGGCATCCAGAACCACCGCGCCAATCGCCCCGGCACTCCGTATCAGGCCACGATCGCCGGATGCGCCTGCACCGGGCCGCCTAACGCCTCGCGATGCGAAGGCGGCTGGCGACCGTCGAGCTCAGTGATGCCGTACTCGCGCGCAAGCTCCGCGCCGACCAGCACCAGGCCGGATTTCTGTTGACGTTGCGGGTCGCGATATAACGCGTCGATCAGGCGTCCGGTGAATTGCGGGGTCTCGGCGAGTTCGCTGAAACCGGCATATTGCTCGGGATGCGCGGCGATCACGCGCGCGGTGCGCTCGGTCTGCAGCATGCCCATCCAGATGGAGACCGCGGCAACGCCGTACGATTTCAGATCGACCGCCATGTCCTTGGCGAATTTATCGACGCCCACTTTCTGCGCCCCATACGCCGCGCCGTGCATATAGCAGCTTGCGCCGAACGAGGACGTGAACGCGATCAGCCCATCGCCTTGCGCGGCCATCAAACGCGCGGCGTGCCAGCTCGCGACATAGGCGGAGCGCAGACCCACGTCGAGAATGTCTACGAGGTCCAGCGGTTTTTCCCAGAACGGCGCCGGGCGAATCAGTTCGTCGTGCAGCGTCGTGGCATTGTTGACGAGAATGTCGAGGCGCCCGCTGTTGCGCCGGATGTAATCGAATACTTCGGCTACCTGCCGGTCGTCGGCGTGATCGCAGGTCAGGGCGATGCCCTTGCCGCCGAGCCTGTCGATTTCGATTGCCGTGGCGTGCACCGTGCCGGGCAAGGGTGCGTCGCCTTCGCGCTGGGTGCGTCCGGTTACATAGACCGTTGCACCCGTCGCGGCGAGCGCGAGCGCGATACCCTTGCCGGCGCCGCGCGAGGCGCCGGTAACGAGAGCGACATAGGGCTGATTGGGTTGAGTCATCGGGGTAGTCACCATGAAGAGGCTTCGAGTTCGTACGATGCCGGGTGAGCGCTTGCCTGCATCACCGCGGTGGATCGAGGAGCCAGGGGTTTCAATGTCACGTCAATCCTCGGGGCGGCAGACACGCGATCGAACCCGTGCGGGTTTTCCAGGTCCGCTTCGCCAAGCGGAATGAACGCCATGATTTCCAGTTCATGCCCCGACAGCGCCGGCAGCTTGAATGGACTTGACAACACATTCAGGCGACGCACGCCGAGGTCGCGCAAGATCTGCGAGCCAATCCCGGAGAGTCTGCCGTCCCTGCGCGCCGGCATGCTGGTGCCGCCGGCTATTGCATCGGTTCGCATGTCGCAATCGAGCAGAACCGCCACGCCGCACCCTGCCGCATCGATTTTCTGCAGTGCCGCGTGCAACGGCCATGAATGCGCGGAGGGTTCCGCATCGAGCAGGTCGAGCAGCGAGAAGCATTCGTGCACGCGAGTGAGCACCGGTACATGGGGCATCGGCGTGCCGCGCACCAACGCCAGATGCGTGGAGTGACGCACGGTGTCGCGATACTGAATGGCGCGAAACGGTCCCCACGGCGTGTGCAGCGGTCTCTCGCCGACACGCTCGACGAGCGACTCGTGCGTACTGCGATAGTGGATCAGATCGGCAATCGTGCCGATTTTCAGGCCATGGTGTTCGGCGAATTCGATCAGTTGCGGCAGACGCGACATGGTGCCGTCGTCGTTCATGATTTCGCAGATCACCGCTGCGGGCGTCAAGCCTGCCAACGCGGTGAGGTCGCAACCCGCTTCGGTATGTCCGGCGCGCACCAGCACGCCGCCTTCACGCGCCGCGATCGGAAATACATGGCCCGGTTGCACCAGATGTTCGGCGCGCACGTCCGGCTGAATCGCCGTGCGGATCGTGTGCGCGCGGTCGGCAGCGGAGATGCCGGTGGTCACGCCGTGCGCCGCCTCGATGCTGACCGTGAACGCGGTGCCATACTGCGTGCCGTTCTGTTCCGCCATCGGCGGAAGCTTCAGGCGCGCGCAGTGCTCGGCACTCAGTGTCAGGCAGACAAGGCCGCGGCCAAAGCGCGCCATAAAGTTGATCGCCTCGGGCGTGACGTGGTCGGCGGCAATCAGCAGATCGCCTTCATTCTCGCGATCTTCCTCGTCGACCAGAATGATCATGCGGCCGGCTCTCAGCTCGGCGACGATTTCGTCGGTAGTGGCCAGTTTCATGGGTTTGTCCCTGTGCTACTGCTGTTGTTGCTGCTGTTGTTGTCGTTGTTATTGCGGTTGCCGCGTTTAAACAAGCGAAGAAAAAACGCTTAACGTGCGCCAGAGCCGAATACAGGTATGCGCTTCTCGAAGAATGCGTCGACACCTTCGCGGAAATCCTCGCCCGCCGCGCAGTGCAGAAAGCTGCGCTGTTCCGCGTACAGATGCTCGGCGAAGCTGCGCTCGGGTGCGTGCAGGATCAGATTCTTGGTTTGCGCGAATGCATCCGGCGAGAGCGCACCCATCCGCTTTAACAGCGAGCGCGTTTGCGCGGCGAGTTCGTCGTCAGGGACGACCCAGTTGACGATACCGGCCCGCAGAGCGTCATCGGCGCTATGCCGTTCGTCGAGATACATCCATTGCGCGGCCTGCTTGATGCCGAGCGCGCGCGGCAACGTATAGGTCGCACCGCCGTCGGGGGAGGTGCCGATGCGGCCATATGCCGACGTGAACGTCGCGCTCTTCGCGGCGATAGCCAGATCGCAGGCGGCGACGAGGCTCAGGCCGAAACCCGCCACCGCACCATTGATGCTGGCGATCACCGGTTTGCGCGAACCCGTGACGGTTTCGACCACGGTTTGCGCAAGCCGCACGAGTGTGCCGATCGCCCGGTCTCGTACCGCGGGCTTTGCATCGAGCGCGGCGCGCATGGTCTGCAAGTCGCCGCCCGCCATGAAGGCGCTGCCGGCGCCGGTCAGCACGATTGCGCGGATATCGTCGTGGTGAGCGAGGCGTGCGAGCTTGGCGTTCAGTTCGTTGGCCATCGCTTCGTTGAGAGCGTTCAGCGCCTCGGGGCGGTCGAACGTGAGCGTCGCGATACCGTCTTCGGCCGCGAGGCGGATTAATGCAGTCATGTCTTTTCGGGTGAACGGAGTCAGGTGTTCTGGACGTGCAGCGCATGACGCAAGGCGCGCGCTGCGAGCGTGAGTGCCTGGTCGGCCGCGTCGAGCGCACCGAGCAGACTGGCGAAGCCGTGCATCTGTCCCGGCCAGCGCAGATGGGTCGTAAGCACACCCGCTTGCGCGAGACGCGCTGCATAGTGTTCGGCCTCGTCGCGCAATGGGTCGTACTCGGCACTGATGATGGTGGCGCCGGCTATCCCCGCGAGATCGGCGGCGGTGAGCGGACTGGCGAGCGGGTCGGCGCGATCGGCGTCCGGCGCGAAATATTCGTTTTTGAACCAGCGCATCATGTCCGCCGTCAGCAGATACCCGTCGCCCATCGATTCGTATGACGGATGCTCGGTGGCGCAATCCACCACGGGATAGAACAGTACCTGATGCGCGATATTCACCGCGCCATGACGCAACTGTTGCGCGACGACTGCCGCCAGATTGCCGCCGGCGCTGTCGCCCGCTACGGCAAGCGCGCCGGGCCGCACGCGCAGATCACGTGAATTGGCCGCCGCCCAGCGCACGGCGTCGCACGCGTCGAGCGCGGCGGCCGGAAAGCGTGCTTCGGGCGCGAGCCGGTAATCGACCGATAGCACGACCGTTCGCGCGCGCTGCGCGAGGCAACGGCAAATGTTTGCGTGGGTATCGAGCCCGCAAGAAACGAAGCCGCCGCCGTGAAAGAAGACGGTAAGGGGCAGCAGGGTATTGCTGTTGCCGCTGTTGCCACCCTCATCGGCGCTTTCCAGCGCAGGCCGGTAGAGGCGCGCGGCAAGCGGGCCGTTGGCGGTCGGAATCGTCAGATCTTCTTCTGCCGCGACGGAGTCTCCCGGTGCAAAACCGCCGCCCGCGGCGAGCATCGCACGGTATGCGGGCACGGTGAGTTGCGCGAAATCGAGTGGGGGCATGCCGGCGAAAGCGGCGCGCACGGCCTGCGCCTGAGGATCGAGCGCCATCGGGTCTCCTGAGAATGTGATGAAAGCGGCTATACCGGGTATAGGCGATACGGCTGCGCCGAACCCGAATCGCGCTGCAAATCAGGGCATTCGGCGCGCACGCCGCAACCCTGAATGCATTGAAACGCGGCGGCTTCAAGGGGGCATCGTCCGATTGGACGAGAGTTCGTTCGCACGCTCAGCGAAACTTTCGTCAGCTAAGTACTTCCCCCGATGCCAGCAAGCAGATCGGCCCTTAAGCTTGGCGTCGCGATGCAAAGTCGCATGGAGGACGGAGAGTGTTGATGGAGACAAAATGGGCCCCTGAAGAGGGCCAGGCCATGAGTGAACTGGCCGAGGTGAGCGTCGCGCAGTTCAGCGAGCTGACCGCGCGCATTTATCAGGGGGCGCTGGAAAGTACACCGTGGGCCGGCGCGCTCGAATTGATTCGCACCTCGCTGGGCGCGAGCTATGCCACCCTGATTCTGCGTTCGCCCTCGAGCGACCGGCGCGGCCTGATGGTGCATGCTTCCGAAATGGGCTCGGGTGTGCCGGGTGAAGCGTCATACAACAACTACTACTATTCGCTCGACCCGTTCGTCGGTTTGCCGGCGGATCGCGTGGTCACTGTCGACGAAGTATTCGGCGACACGGGCTGGCTCACCAGCGAACTCTACAAACAGTTTCTGAAGCCGGCCGATATCCGCTACATCATGGGCGCCGATCTGCGTACGGAGTCCGGCGTGGAATGCCGGTTTCGCGTGTGCCGCAGCCACGCGTCGAAGCATTTTTCCGCACGCGACAAGGCGTTTTGCGCGTTGCTGCTGCCGCATTTGCGGCGCGCGGTCGAATTGCATTCGCGGCTCGATATCGTGGAGTCGGAGCGTACGCTGTATGCGAGCGCGATCGACCGGATGCTGGTGGGCACCGTGACGCTCGACGAGAGCGGTGCGATCATGCGCACCAATAGCGTGGCCGACGAGATTCTCGCGCAGGGCAACGGCTTGCGTATCGTGCATGGCAATGTCGAAGCGACCGATGCGCAGGAGAACCGCAATCTGCAACGTCTCGTGCGTCATGCGCTGATGGGGCACTTCGGCACCGCCGCGCCGATTGTCGAAGCGATGCCGATCACGCGCGGTTGCGACAAGCCGAAACTCGGCGTGCTGGTACGCACGATTCCACTCTCGGACTGGTCCGAGGACAACAAGCGCCGCCCGGCAACGGTGCTGTTTCTGCGCGATCCCGATCGAAAATCGCAGGGCTCGCAGGAGATCGTACGCAAGCTGTTCGACCTCACGCCGGCGGAGACCTCGCTTGCCTTGCTGTTGACCAACGGGTTGACGCTGGAAGAAGCCGCCGACGAATTGGGTATCAGCAAGAACACCGCGCGGGCCCATCTGCGGGCCATCTTCTCGAAGACGGGCGTCACGCGTCAGGCCACGCTCGTACGCATTCTGCTGGGCAGTGTGGTACCGCTTGGCTGAAGCCGGTTGAGACAACGTGTGCCGCGCCTTTATCGGGCGTGGCACACGCTCCACGGCCTTAAGCCGCGCGCTTCTGCGACAACACCAGTAACGCGCCGTTCTTATCCTCCAGCACCGCACGCCATTCGTGCGGCCCTTGTTGCACCGGCACGCGCACTGACGCACCCGCCGCGACTACCCGCGCCATCGCTGCGTACAGGTCGTCGGTTTCGTCCACGCGAAACACCAGCGCCGCGCGTTCGACGATCCGTTCCTCGCCTGCCACCAGCGCGACGCTCAGCGCGCCACCGTCGAGCGCGCAATAGCGCTCGCCGTCACGAAACTTCACCGTCAAACCTAGCCCGTCGACAAAGAGCGGCAGCGCCGCATCGATCGTCTCGACCGGGTACAGCATCATCGAAGCCTTCATTGCATTGCACTCCCATCAGTTGAGCAGCGTTGTCTGGCGGCGTGATCGTAGCGTCACGGATGCACGCTGTACGAGGTCCAATCGGACTAGCCCGGTTATGAAAAAGCAACGTGAAACCTGTGGCCGGGAATATGGCAAACCCGTGGCAAACCCGTGGCAAAAACGCGGCAAACACCCCTTCGATCAAAGCTTCTACGGTAAAGCACACACCGTTAATCCAAATAGACGATGCCGCGCCGCACGCGCGAACTGAAACTTCATTCCGTGGACCGTCACGATCATCGTAGGAATCGGTGGGTCGGGAGCGGACCGCCCGTTTCAGCACAGTCCAAAATTCATGGAGACGCACGCAATGAAGTTTTCTCTGATTTACGAAGCCCAGACCACGGACGCTTCGCGGGAAGGCGATCACCGGGTATTCAAGGAGACCGTCGAGCAGGCGTTGCTCGCCGAACAGATGGGTTTCGATACTGTCTGGTGCGTCGAACACACGTCGCTGACGAATTACGCGCATATGAGCGCACCGGAAACCTTTCTCGCTTATCTGGCTGGCCGCACGACCCGTATCGGCCTTGGCCACGGCGTGATCTGCCTGCCGCCCGCGATGAATCATCCGATCAAGGTGGCCGAGCGCGTGGCCATGCTCGACATTCTGTCGGGCGGCCGCGTGCATTTCGGTGTCGGCAAAGGCGGCAGCCAGCAGGAAGCGGGCGCGTTCGGCTACGACCTCGCCGAGCTGCAACCGATGATCGACGAATCGATGTACCTGGTGCCGAAGATGTTCGTGCAGGACGAGATCGAGCACGACGGTAAATACATCAAGATTCCTAAGCGGCCGATTCATCCGAAGCCGTTTCAGGACCCGCATCCGCCCATGTACATGGCATGCACCAACAACGACGGCCTGCTGCGCGCCGGTCAGCGTGGCCTTGGTGCGCTGGTGCTCGGTTTCGGCGGTCCCGATGAAGTCGCGAAGAAAAACGCGCTGTATCGCGAAGCCTGGGCGACCCGCAAGGCCGAGGACCAGGTCGGTTTCCGTCCGACGCAGCATCTGGCCGCGCTGTGCCCGACCGTCGTGCTGAGCGACGGCCAGCAGGCTCGCAAGATCGGCATTCGCGGTCAGCGTTATTTCATGGAGTCGCTGGCGTACTGGTACACCGGCGGCGAGCGTCCGAATCCGGATAGCTGGGGCGACGACCTCGTGAAGGGCAACACCGGCGAGATGGTGATCCGTTCGCGTTTCGCGTCGGAAGAGGTGGTGGTCGATTTCAGCGATCCGGCGCTGTCGATGATGAACCCGAATCACGCGTACGGCACGGTCGACGATTGCATCGGCTATGTGGGCCGCCTGATGGAAGCGGGTGTGGATGAAGTGCTGTTCCTCTGCCAGATGGGCACGGTGTCTCAGGAAGCGCAACTCGAAACGATCCGCAATATCGGCGAACACGTGATTCCGTACTTCAATCGCCTGAAGAGCGAGAAGCAGAAGGCGCAGGTTGCCGCCTGACGTTGCCGCGTCACAACGGGCGAGACGGGCGTCGCTAGTCTCTTCAGACGATGCGACGCCGCAGCCGGCGCTCGAAGATGAACCCAACAAAACAGGCGCGATATCCATCTTGCGCGCCATCATGGAGACAGCCGTGCATCGCGACAACGATTCGAACGCCCTTGCAGCCGAACTGATCGCCCGCGCCGAAGCGCTCGCACCGGTGCTTGCCGGGCGCGCCGCGCAGGCCGAGGCGAATGGCCGGATTCCCGCCGAAACGCTGGCCGATTTTCAGGCCGCCGGTTTTTTCAAGGTGCTTCAGCCGAAGCGTTATGGCGGTTACGAACTCGATCCGCAGACCTTCTTCGAGATTCAGATGGCGGTGGCGCGCGGTTGCATGTCGACTGCGTGGGTGTACGGCGTGATCGGCGTGCACAACTGGCAACTGGCGCTGTTCGACGAACGGGCACAGCAGGACGTGTGGGGTAAGGACCCCGCCACGCTGATCGCCTCGACCTATATGCCGGTGGGGCGTGTGACGCCGGTTGAGGGCGGCTTCCGGCTGTCCGGGCACTGGAAGTTTTCGAGCGGCAGCGAACTGTGCGACTGGGTCTTTCTCGGCGCGCTGGTGCCGCCGGCGAAAGAGGGCGAGCCGCCGGAATACCGCACTTTCCTGCTGCCGAAAAGCGATTACACGATCGAACACGATTGGGACGTGCTGGGCTTGCGCGCAACCGGCAGCCATGACATCGTGGTGAACGATGCGTTCGTGCCGGACTATCGCACCCACAAGGCGATCGACGGCATGATGGGCACGAGCCCCGGTCTTGCAGTGAACGACGCACCGCTGTTCCAGTTGCCGTTTGCGCAGATTTTCGTGCGCGCCGTGTGCACTGCGTGCATCGGCGCATTGCAAGGCGCGCTGGACGACTTCACGTCTTACGCGGCGACACGTGTGAGCGCCAACAGCGGCGCGAAAACCACCGACGACACCGGCGCGCAAACCGCCTGCGCCAATGCAGCCGTCGCTATCGACGAAATGAAAGTGCTGCTGATGCGCAACTTCGCCGAGTTGCTCGCGGCGGTCAATGGCGGCGCGGCGGTTTCGATCGAGCGGCGCGTGCATTTCCGTTATCAATCCGCACAGGTGGCCGAGCGCTGCGCGCAGGCTGCCAACGCGCTGCTGCGTTACGCGGGCGGTAACGGCATTTATAACCGCAATCCGCTGGTGCGGCGCTTTCTCGATCTGCATGCGGCACGCGCGCACTACGCGAACAACCTCGATCGTTTCGGCCAGAATCTCGGCGCGGTGATGCTCGGGCGTCCGAACACGGATTTCTTCATCTGATGGATGGCGCCATGAGCCAACAGCAAACGCAGAACTACGTGTTCGACGTGGTGGTGGTCGGCTCCGGCGCGGGCGGCATGCTGGCCGCCTGCCGTGCGGCCGATCGTGGCCTGTCCGTCGTGGTGCTCGAAAAGAGCGACGTGTACGGCGGGACTTCGGCGGTGTCGGGCGGCGGTATCTGGATTCCGTGCAACCACCATATCGCCGGGATGGGTGTCACGGATACGCGCGAGGCTGCACGAACCTACCTCGACGCCTGCACGCAGGGCGCGACCGCGAGCGAGCGGATCGACGCTTATCTCGACACGGCGCCCGAGATGCTGCGCTATGTCGAAGCGCATACGCCGGTGCGCTATGAGTCGTTGCCGAAGTACGCGGACTACTTTCAGGGCCTGCCTGGATCGATGCCGGGGTACCGCGCGCTCGATCCCTTGCCGGTGGACGGCGCGTCGCTCGGCGAAGAATTCGCGCGCCTGCGGCTGCCTTCACCGGGGACGCTGATCGGCGGACGCGTGGCGGTGACGTCGAAAGAGGCGCACGTCCTGCTGTCGAAAGCGCCGGGCTATATCGGCCTGGCGGTAAAGCAGTTCGGCCGCTACTGGTTCGATCTGCGCGCGCGCAGCCGCTCGCGGCGCGACCGGCGCCTGACGCTCGGCAACGCGCTGGCAGGTGGCCTGCGCCGCGCCTTGCTCGATCGCGACATTCCGTTGTGGCTCAACGCGCCGATGACCGAACTGCTCGAGGCAGAGGGCCGCGTCACGGGCGTCGTGGTGGAGCGTGACGGGCAGACCGTGCGTGTGCTCGCAAAACGCGGCGTGATTCTCGCGGCCGGCGGTTTCGAGCGCAATCAGGCGATGCGCGAACGCTATCTGCCACATCCCACGCAGGCACAGTGGAGCGCGACGCCGCCGAACAACACCGGCGACGCGATTGCAGCCGGTCTGAAACTGGGTGCGCAGACTGCGTTGATGGAACACGTGTGGGGCGCGCCGACAGTTCACGTGGATCATGAGGAAAAGCAGCGCGCGCTGTTCGTCGAACGCAATCTGCCGGGTTGCGTGGTGGTCAACGGGCTCGGCAAGCGTTTCGTCAACGAAGCCGCGCCGTATTCGGAGTTCGTCCCGGCGATGTATCGCGACCATGTGCAAACCGGTGCGTGCGTGCCCGCGTGGATGGTGTTCGACGCGCAATTCCGCCGTAAATATCCGTGCGGACCGATCATGCCCGGCGCGATGATGCCGGACAACCGTATCCCGGCGGCGTTCCGTTCGCTGCTCCACAAGGCCGATTCGCTCGATGCGCTGGCCGCAGGGATTGGCGTCGATGCGCAAGGCTTGCGCGACACCGTGGCGAAGATGAATCGCTACGCCGCGACCGGTATCGACGAAGAATTCGCCAAGGGCGGTAACGTCTTCGACACCTACTATGGCGACCCGGGCGTCAAGCCGAATCCGTGCCTCGCGCCGATTGAAACCGGACCGTTCTACGCCGTGCGTATCGACGCGGGCGACATCGGCACCAAGGGTGGCCTCCTCACCGACGCCCGCGCTCGCGTGCTGGACGCCGACGGCTCGCCGATTGCCGGGCTCTATGCAATCGGCAATACGAGTGCATCGATGATGGGCGCGAGCTACCCCGGCGCGGGCTCCACGCTCGGACCTGCCATGACCTTCGGCTACATCGCCGCGAATCATCTCGCCGACGGCGGCGATGATCGCGACAGCAGCCCCTCAGAAGCAGCACGCGCTGCCAGCAAAGAACTTCGCGGAGTCACGCCATGACCGAACTCACTTCCTCACACCCGTTGCGCGCCGACATGCTGCTGGCGATGCGCCGCCTCGCGCGCTCAGTCGCTGTGATCAGTTGCAGCGACGGCGAACGGCGCTATTCGATGTCGGCCACCGCGGTCGATTCGCTATCGACCGAGCCGCCTTCGCTGCTGATCTGCATTAACCGCACGTCGTCGATTTTTCCGCCACTCGACAAGGGCGCGGCGTTTTGCGTGAACGTGCTCTCGGCGCAGCATCAGCACATTGCGATCGATTGCAGCGGACGCCTCAAGGGCGAGGCGCGCTTCACGACCGGCAACTGGCAAAACTCCCAGCAGGGCGTGCCCTATCTGCACGACGCGCAGGCGAGCCTGATCTGCACACAGGACGGCCGCTTCGATTACGGCACGCATGCAATTTTTATCGGGCGGGTCGAGCAGGTGCTGATCAGCGGCGAGGTGGATCCGCTGGTGTATGTGGACGGCGTCTATACCACTGCTGCTGCGCCCGCGCCCGCGCGTTGTGCAGCGGTCTGATCGGATCCGCCGCGTGATGCAAAGCCCTTCGTTTGCCCAGCCGGAATCGGCCACGCCGGTCGAAGCACCCCTGGTCGTCGACGATCCCGCCGCTGTGCGTTGGGACGATGTCTGCGACGTGCTGGTGGCGGGCTTCGGTGCGGCGGGCGCCTGCGCGGCGCTGGAAGCGGCGGCGGCCGGCGCGAAAGTGCGGATCGTCGAGCGTTTCGAGGGTGGCGGCGCGAGCGCGAAAAGCGGTGGTGTGGTCTACGCGGGCGGTGGCACGCGCTATCAATCCGAAGCGGGCTACAGCGACACACCCGAAGCGATGTTCGCGTACTTGCGGCAGGAAGTGGGCGACGCGGTATCCGCGGTGACGCTCAGGCGTTTTTGCGCGGGCAGCGTCGATATGCTGCGCTGGCTCGAGCGCTTCGGTGTGCGCTTTGCCGCGTCGGTGCCGCCGCGCAAGACCTCGTACCCGCAGAACCGCTACTACCTGTACTACTCGGGCAACGAAGCGGTGGGTGACGCCGTGCGCGAACATCCGCCGGCGCCGCGTGGGCACCGGGTAGTCGGCGATGGCATGTCGGGGCGCGTGCTGTACGACACGCTGCGGCGCGCCGTGCAAGCGCAGCCTTTCGTCGACACGATGTGCCATGCCAGCGTGCGCAGGCTGGTTACCGACCGCGGCGGGCGGGTGATCGGCGCGCAGGTCTGGCAGGTGGCGCCAGGCCGTGCGCAGCGCGCTCATCGGCGGCTCGCGCGCTGGGCCGAGCGTCTGCATAACGGCATGCCCGCGTGGGCCGACTGCTTGCGCGCCGCGCTGCATCGCGTCGAGCAGCGCGCGGGCCGGCTCATCACGATCAAGGCCGATGCCGTGGTGCTGAGCACCGGTGGCTTCATCTTCAACCGGTCGATGGTGGCGCACTACGCACCGCGTTATTTGCCGAACTGGCGTCTGGGCACCACAGGCTGTGACGGTTCGGGCATCCGGCTCGGCTTGTCCGCCGGTGGCGTGGCCGAGCGGCTCGAACGGGTGTCCGCATGGCGCTTCATTAACCCGCCTTATGCATGGGCACAAGGCTGTGTCGTGGATCGCCGCGGCGAGCGTTTTTGCAACGAGGAAGTCTATGGCGCGGCGCTCGGTCACGCCATGTGCGAAACGCGCGACGGGCACGCGTGGCTGATTCTCGATGCGCGGCTCGTCAAGCAGGCGCTCAAGGAATGCTTGCGCGGCAAGCTGTGGGCGTTCCAGAGCGTGCCCGCGATGCTGTTGATGCTGGCGGGCCGCAAGCGCGCGTGGTCGCTGGCCGGTCTGGCCGCACGCATCGGTTGCGATCCGGCGGTGCTCAAGCGGACTGTCGATGCGTACAACCTGGGCGCACTGAACGGCGTCGACCGTGCGTTCGGCAAATCCGCCGCGATGTTGCAGCCGCTTCTGCACGGACCTTACTACGCGATCGACATTTCATCGGACAGCCGCGTTTTCCCGTGCCCGTCGATCACGCTGGGCGGCCTGCGAGTCGACGAGACGAGCAACGCGGTGCTGTCGGCGCAGGGCACGCCGATCGAAGGTTTGTTCGCCGCCGGCCGCGCCGCGTGCGGTCTCGCTTCGAATCACTACGTGAGCGGCCTTTCGCTCGCGGACTGTATCTGGTCCGGCCGCCAGGCGGGCCGGGCCGCAGCGGGCGTGGTTCTCGCGAACGCCGCCCATTTCCTGACTGAAACTGACTGACACTGAAAGAGAGAACGAAGATGGGAGACAGACTCAAAGGCAAAATCGCCGTCGTGACGGGCGCGGCGAGCGGCGTCGGCAAACAGGACGCGTTGCTGTTCGCCCGGGAAGGCGCGCGTGTCGTGCTTACCGACGTCAACGAGGAAGCCGGCCGCGAAGTGGCTGCGCAGATCGGCGACGCCGCACTGTTCGTGCGCCACGACATCTCGTCGGAAACCGGCTGGAACGATGTGTTCGGCGCGGCGCAAACGACCTTCGGCACACCGGATGTGCTGGTCAACAACGCTGCGGTGCTGTTGCTCGGCAGCATTGAAGACACCACGCTCGAACAATGGCAGCGTGTGCTGCGCATCAATGCCGAAGGCTATTTTCTCGGTTGCCGCGCGGCGGTCAAGGCGATGAAGGAGAAGGGCGGTTCGATCGTTAACATGTCGTCGGTGGCGGCGTTGGGTGGACTCGGCATGTTCTGCGCCTATTCGGCCAGCAAGGGCGCGGTGACGGCGATGACGCGTGCGATCGCGGCGCACTGCAAGCAGCAGGGCTACAAGGTCCGCTGCAACACGATTCACCCGGACGGCATTCTCACGCCGATGACCGCGCCGTTCTTCGGTGCGGCTGAAGAAACCCGCGATGCGCTCACGCAATCGGTCGATCCGCACGGCCGTATGTGTCTGCCGGAAGACATCGCGAATCTGGTGCTGTTCCTTGCGTCCGATGAATCTCGCTTTATCAACGGCAGCGAGTATCGGGTCGACAATGCGCAGATGATCATGGGCATTGCCTGAGTTCGCACGTCATGGCCGATTCGCGTTTTCACCGGCTCAAAGTGGCGGACGTGATCGCGGAGAGCGCCGACGCGCGCTCTTTCGTGTTCGATCTGCCACAGGCGCTGCACGATGCCTTCAGCTATCGCCCGGGGCAATTTCTCACGCTCAAGGTGCCGTGCGCGGATGCCGTCGTGCAGCGCTGTTATTCGCTTTCGAGTGCGCCGGGCATCGACCGCGCGCCGAAGATTACCGTCAAGCGGGTGCGCGATGGACGGGTGTCGAACTGGATGTGCGACAGCATTCAGCCCGGCGACGAGCTCGACGTGATGGCTCCCGCGGGCGTGTTCACGCCGCGCTCGCTCGACGGCGACCTGCTGCTGTTCGCGGGGGGCAGCGGCATCACGCCGGTGCTGTCGATCGTCAAGTCCGCGCTGGTGAATGGGCGCGGCATGCTGACCCTGATCTACGCGAATCGGGACGCGCAGTCGGTGATTTTCAGCGAGGAATTGCGACAACTCGGGCAGCGGCATGCGGGAAGATTGCGGGTGATTCACTGGCTCGACAGCGTGCAGGGCATTCCGCAGCAGCGTCATCTGGAAGAACTCGCGCGGCCGTGGAGCACGCAGGAATGCTTTATCTGCGGACCGGCGCTGTTCATGGAGAGCGCGCTGGCAGCCATGCTTGCGCTGGGCTTGCCACGAGCGAAGGTCCATGTGGAGCGGTTTGCTTCGCTGCCGGATCTGCCGCGTGAGCCTGGGGTGTCCGAAGGATCCGGAACGACCGGCTTGCCCGAGGCACGTGCCGCATCCGCTGCGCCCCAACCGCACGACCTGCCCTTAGCCTCCGATTCAGCCCAACCGGCTTCCAGGCCAGCTTGCATCGCCAACGCCGCCATTGAGACCGTGCTCGACGGCGACACCTTCACGTTCACCTGCGAAGCCGGTGAAACCCTGCTCGACGCCATGCTGCGCGCCGACGTGCCGGCGCCGAATTCGTGCCGCAGCGGCTTATGCGGCGCCTGCATGTGCCGGGTCGAGAGCGGCAGCGTGAACCTGAACGCCAACCACGTGCTCGATGCGGCCGATCTGAACGACGGCTGGACACTCGCCTGTAGTGCGATGCCTGCCAGCGCGACGCTGCGCGTGGTTTTCCCCGACTAGGTTTGCGGTTCGCACGTGCGACTCCTGTCTGTTGCGCGCGCTTCGAACCGCATCCATCGAATTCATCCTGACATTCTCCCCCTACCTGAAGGCCGAGGTTTCTCGGAGACACTGATGACGCTCAACCACATCCTGACGACGCCCGCGCTGATCGCGCGCGGCGCCGCGCGCTACGGCACGCGCACCGCGATCGAAACCGTTCAGGGCAGCCTGAGCTATGCGCAACTGGACGCCGCGCGAATCGAAGCGGCGCGCGCGTTGATGAGCTGCGGCATCCAGCCGGGCGAGCGTGTCGCGATCTGGGCGCCGAATATCGCCGAATGGATCGTGGCGGCGCTCGCGATTCATAGCGCCGGCGCCGCGCTGGTGCCGATCAATACCCGCATGAAGGGTCTCGAAGCCGCGGCGATTCTCGAGGACAGCGGCGCGCGGCTGCTGTTCTGCTGTGGCACCTTCCTCGGCGATTCGTATCCGGCCATGCTGGCCCCGCACCGTCCCGCGTCGCTTGAACGGATTGTGGTGTTCGACAGCCCGGTAGCGGAAGCGGGCAGCGCCGGCGACGAGACCTGGGACGCATTCCTGCTGCGCGCGGCCGGCACCGCGCTGGACCTGTTCCGTACCCGCGAGGCGGACGTGCGTCCCGACACGCTGATGGACATCATGTTCACGTCCGGCACGACGGGGCGTCCCAAGGGTGTGATGACCACGCACGGCCAGAACTTGCGAGCGGTTCACGATTGGGCGCAGATCGCGACGCTGCGCGAAAGCGACCGCTATCTGATCGTCAATCCGTTCTTTCATGCATTTGGCTACAAGGCCGGCTGGCTCGCGGCGTTCGCGAGCGGCGCGACTGTGCTGCCGCATCTGGTGTTCAACCCGGAGCGCGTGCTCGAACGCATTGTCCGGGAGCGCGTGTCGGTATTGCCGGGGCCGCCGACGCTGTATCACGCATTGCTCGACATGCCGGACCTGGCCACACGCGATCTGTCGTCATTGCGGGTCGCGGTGACTGGCGCGGCCGCGATCGCGCCGAGCCTGATCGAAAGGATGCGTGCGCAACTGGGCTTCGAAACCGTGCTGACGGGCTATGGTCTCACGGAGTCATGCGGGTTTGCCGCGCTATGCCGCAGCGGCGACGACGCGCAGACCATCGCCAACACCTCGGGACGCGCAATGCCCGGCGTGGAGATCCGTATCGCCGACAGCAGCGGCGCGGCGCTTGCCTGCGGCGCAACAGGGGAAGTCCTGATTCGCGGCTACAACGTGATGCAAGGCTACTTTGGCCAGCAGGACACCACCTTCGACACGATCGACAGCGAAGGCTGGCTGCACACCGGCGACCTCGGCACGCTCGACGCACGCGGCTACCTGCGCATCACGGACCGGATCAAGGACATGTTCATCGTGGGCGGCTTCAACTGCTATCCGGCCGAGATCGAGCGGCTCTTCTGCGCGCATCCGGCGGTGGCGCAGGTCGCGCTGGTCGGCGTTCCCGACGAGCGGCTCGGCGAGGTGGGGCATGCCTATGTGGTGCTGCGTTCAGGCGAGCACGCGAGCCCGGAAGAATTGACCGACTGGGCCCGCAAGAACATGGCGAACTACAAGGTGCCGCGGCATGTCACGCTGGTCGAACAGTTGCCTGTCAGCGCGGCCGGCAAGGTGCTCAAGTACCGCTTGCGCGAGACCGTCCGAAGTGACGTCCGTAGTGACGTCGGAAGCGAGGTCCGAAGCGACGCTGGAAGCGACCTCGAAAACCACCGGAAAACCGCGCAAAACACCGCTGCAAGCTAGTCCCAACAGACGATGTTGGCCCCCCTCCGGAGCGCCAGAATAAGCCTGACAACAACAGCTTCTGGAGGAGTCGGAGATGATCGATGTACGGGCTTTAGGCTACGTCGTCGTGCAGTCGGCGGAGGTCGACACATGGCGCGGCTATGCGGAAAACGTGCTGGGCATGCAGGCGCAGGACGCAACGGATGGCGCGCTGTACGTGAAGATGGACGAGCGCGATTTCCGCTACCTGATCGTACCCGGCGAAGCCGATCGCTACTTCGCGTCGGGTTGGGAGCTGGCCGATGCGGCCGCGTTCGACGACGCCATTCGCAGCCTGGAGCTCGCCGGTGTGGAGCCGATCCGCGCCAGCGCGCAGGAAGCCGCGCTGCGCCGCGTGCAGGCAATGGTGTGGTGCACCGATCCGTCCGGCAACCGGCATGAGTTTTTCTGGGGCGTGCGCGCCGATTTCCGCCGCTTCGTTTCGCCGCTCGGCGTGCCCGGTTTCGTCACCGGCGCGATGGGCCTCGGCCATGCCGTGCTGCCCGCTCCGCAATTCGATGCGACCGACACATTCCTGCGCGACGTACTCGGCTTCGAGCTGTCCGACATCTTCCGCGTGCGCTTTACCGACGACCCCGCCGAACCCGAGAAGCGCATCCACTTCCTGCATTGCAGAAACGCGCGGCATCACAGCCTCGCGATCATGGATCTCGCCGTGCCGTCCGGCTGCATCCATGTGATGGCTGAAGTGGACTCGATGGACGAGGTCGGCCGCGCACTCGACCGCGTCGCCGCGCATAACGTGAAGCTCTCCGCGACGCTCGGTCGTCATTGCAACGACCACATGGTTTCGTTCTACATGAAAACCCCGAGCGGCTTCGATATGGAATATGGCTACGGCGGGCTGACGGTCGACTGGACGCAGCACAACGTCTACGAGGCGACCCGCGTGAGCCTGTGGGGCCACGATTTCAGCGTTGGATTCCGCTAGGCCGTAATGAGCGATCAGGGTGATCAGGGCGACCTGGTCGAACTCGCAGCAAACCCGCGGCGACCCCGTGGAAAACACGCAGCAAACCCGCAGGAATAACGCATGAAACCACTCGACAAAGCACTCAGCGCACGCGACGCCGTCGCGCAACTCGCCGACGGCATGACGATCGGCATCGGCGGCTGGGGCCCGCGCCGTAAGCCGATGGCCCTCGTGCGCGAAATTGTCCGCTCGAATCTGAAGGACCTCACCGTGGTGGCGTATGGCGGCCCCGACGTCGGGCTGCTGTGCGCGGCAGGCAAAGTCCGCAAGCTGGTGTTCGGTTTCGTCTCGCTGGATGTGATTCCGCTCGAACCGCATTTTCGCCGGGCGCGGGAACAGGGCGCGCTCGACGTCTGGGAACTCGACGAAGGCTTGCTGCAACTCGGCCTGCGCGCGGCGGCCGCACGTCTGCCATTTTTGCCGACCCGCGTTGGCCTCGGCACCGACCTGTTGAAACACGCACCGCATTTGCGCACCGTGCAATCACCGTATGGCGATGAAACGCTGCTGGCGATGCCGGCGCTCGAGCTCGACGCGGCCTTGCTGCATGTCAATGCCGCGGACAGGATGGGTAACACGCGCATTGACGGTCCCGATCCGTTCTTCGACGCATGGTTCGCCCGCGCGGCGAAGAAGTGCTTCGTCAGCAGCGAAACGCTGGTCGATTCGCTCGCGAGCGAGGACCTCGATCTCGCGCGCCGCAACACCTTCGAGCGATCGCTCGTGAGTGGCGTGGTGCACGCACCGTGCGGCGCGCATCCCACCTCGTGTGCGCCGGCTTACGGCTGGGATTTACCGCATCTGAAGGCGTATTGCGCGAGCGCGGAAGATCCGCAGCAAACCGCGGCCTACCTGAGCGACGTAGTAGGCGCGGACGAACCGGGCTATCTGCAACGCGCGGGCGGCCGGTCCCATGTAGCGGCGTTGCCGTTGCCGATTCTGTAATGGAGCGCAAATGAGCGACTCTCTCGATTATTCCCTGGCCGAACTGATGATCGTTGCTGCGGCGCGAGTCTGGCGCGATAACGGCGAGGTGCTGGCAACCGGCATCGGTACGGGGCCGCGTCTGGCCGCCGGTCTCGCACGCCTCGCCTATAACGCGGGTCTGATGCTTACCGATGGTGAAGCCTATCTCGTGGAAAGCCCCGTGCCGCTGGGACCGCGAGAAGCGGGCTGCCGCGTGCAGGCGTCCGGTCTGATGACCTATGAGCGCGTATTCGATTGTGTGTGGCATGGCAAACGTCACGCGCTGGTGATGCCCACTCAGATCGATCGCTTCGGCCAGGCCAACATTTCCTGGCTTGGTGACGACTATGCACGCCCGAAAACGCAATTGCTCGGCGCACGTGGTTTTCCCGGCAACAGCATCAATCACGCGAACTCGTTTTTTGTCTCCGGCCATGGCAAGCGCACGTTCGTGGCCGGTGAGGTCGACATGGTGTGCAGCGTGGGCTACAACCCGGCGCGAGAAATTCCCGGCATGCGCGCGTTCACCGACCTGCGCAGCGTCATTACCGATCTGTGCGTGATGGATTTCGGCGGTGCGAACCATGCGGTGCAGGTGCGCTCGCTGCATCCTGGCGTGAGTTTCGACGAAGTGCAGGACGCCACCGGTTTCGAACTGCGTGCGCATCCCGAGATGCAGGTGACGCCGCCGCCTGGCGCCGACGACCTGCGTATCGTGCGCGCGCTCGATCCGCACAACCTGCGGGCCGGCGTCGTGCGCAACAACCCCGCGCCGCGTCGCGTGTGAGGGACATCATGCAAGTCACCCACGAAAACGTTGTCGACTATCGCGTGAATGACGGCATTGCCACGCTCACGATGAATCGTCCCGAGTATCACAACGCGCAGAACTCAAAGATGACGTATGCGCTCGACGCTGCGTTCAAGCGTGCGTCGAACGACGATGCGGTGAAGGTCATCGTGCTCGCCGGTGCAGGCAGGCATTTTTCGGCGGGCCACGATATCGGCACACCGGGCCGCGACATCGATCAGTCGTTCGAGCGCGCCTCGCTCTGGTACGACCATGTTGGCAAGGAGGGCGGCGAGTTTCTGTACGCCCGCGAACAGGAGGTCTATCTCGGCATGTGCCGCCGCTGGCGCGATCTGCCCAAGCCGACCATCGCGATGGTGCAGGGGGCATGCGTAGCGGGCGGCCTGATGCTGGCCTGGGTGTGCGACCTGATTGTCGCATCGGAGGACGCGTTCTTTTCCGATCCGGTCGTGCGCATGGGCATTCCAGGTGTCGAGTACTTCGCGCACGCGTATGAACTGAATCCGCGCATCGCCAAGGAATTTCTGTTTCTCGGCGAGCGGATGGACGCGGCGCGTGCCTATCAGATGGGTATGGTCAATCGCGTCGTGCCGCGCGAGCGACTCCAGGACGTCACGAGCGAAATCGCTGCGAAGATCGCGCGTATGCCGCGCCTCGGTCTGACGCTGACCAAGCAGGCCGTAAATCATGTCGAGGAATTGCAGGGCAAGCGCGCGGCAATGGATGCGGCGTTCGCCTGGCATCACTTCGCGCATGCGCACAACGAACTGGTGAGCGGCGACAAACTGGGTGGCTATGACGCGCGCAAGATGGCCGAGTCGCAACGGCCTGGCGGCGGCGCGCAGGAGAACGGTAAGGCCGACGGAGAAGCCGCATGAGCGCGACGCTGCATACGCCCCTTTGCGACTTGCTGGGCTGTCGATATCCGATCGTGCAGACGGCGATGGGTTGGGTCGCCGATGCGAGACTCGTCGCCGCAACCTGTAATGCGGGCGGCTTCGGTTTTCTCGCCGGCGCAACGCTTGAGGCCGAACGCGTGGAAGCGGAAATCCTGCGTGTGAAGGAACTGACGGACAAGCCGTTCGGCATCAACTTTCATATGTTCCAGCCGAATGCGGCGCAGGTAGTCGATCTGGCGATCAAACACCGGCTGCGCGCGGTGAGTTACGGCCGCGGGCCGGACGCAAAGACGATCCGTCGCTTCAAGGATGCGGGCGTGATGTGCATTCCCACCGTAGGTGCCCCGAAACACGCGGCCAAAGCGGTCGAGCTGGGCGCCGACGCAGTCACCGTGCAAGGCGCGGAGGGCGGCGGCCATACCGGCTCGATGCCGACGACTTTGCTGTTGCCGCGCGTACTCGATGTAGTGAAGGTGCCGGTGATCGCGGCAGGCGGGTTCTACGACGGGCGCGGTCTCGCGGCGGCGCTCGGCTACGGCGCGGCGGGCATCGCGATGGGCACGCGCTTTCTGATGGCCGAAGAGTCGCCGGTGCCGCGCTCGACGCTCGCGCGCTACGTGGAGGTCGACGATCCTTCGCACATCCGCGTGTCCGCAGCGCTGGACGGCTTGCCGCAACGCATGATCGACAACCCGTATCTGCTGCGTCTCGAAGCATTCGGCCCGCTGCGCCGCACGCTTTTCGCGTTGCGCACGGCTGAAGCATGGCGCCGCCAGAGCGGCATGAGTTTGAGCCAGATGGCCGCGCTCGGTTTCAAGGCGCTGCGCGATCACAGCTACACCGCGAGTCAGACCTTGATGGCGGCGAACGCGCCGTTTCTGATTCAGCGCGCGATTGTCGAAGGCAGGCCGGATGAGGGTGTGCTGCCGAGCGGCCAGGTCGCGGCGGTGATCGGCGCGATCGAACCGTGCGAGACCTTGATTGCACGCATTGTCGAAGAAGCCGTGGTGCGGCTCGACGCACTCGCGGCCATGCGCAGCGAGCCGGTTCACGCATGACATCGCGCATTCCCCAACGCAGCGCATGGCCAGCTAAAGCAAATCAGCATCCTTCATCAGGGACGGAGACATGACAGAACCCATCAATAGCGTCCGCTCGCTGCCGTTCAGAATCGAACGCGAAGGCGGCATCGGCGAACTGGTGATCGACCAGCCGCCGGTCAATGCGCTCGACGCGCGCGGCTGGCAGGCGCTGGCCGATGCCATCGACGCGCTTGGCCGCGACGACAGCGTGCACGTAATCGTGCTGCGCGGCGCAGGGCGTGGCTTTTGCGCGGG
The DNA here is from genome assembly GCF_059567945.1 of Paraburkholderia sp. BGA-UO-ETr-F12. Lineage (NCBI taxonomy): Bacteria > Pseudomonadati > Pseudomonadota > Betaproteobacteria > Burkholderiales > Burkholderiaceae > Paraburkholderia > Paraburkholderia sp. BGA-UO-ETr-F12. The sequence continues at coordinate 597,856 of NZ_JCAQOZ010000056.1, forward strand.
CGTCGACATCAAGGAACTGGCCGCGCATCCCGAACGGATCGTGGCGGTCAACGCCGGCAATTACGCGACCTTTCGCGCGGTGCACCGTAATCCGAAGCCGGTGATCGTCGCGGTGCATGGTTTCGTACTGGGCGGCGGTATTGGCATCTGCGGCGCGGCGGACGTGATCGTCGCGTCCGAATGCGCGCGTTTCGGCGTCCCCGAGATCGACCGCGGGGCGATGGGTGGCGGCGCGCATTTGCAGCGCATGTTCGGCGTGCAGAAAGTGCGCGCCATGTATTTCACCGGCGACATGGTCGATGCCGCCGAAGCGTACCGGCTCGGCGCGGTCGAGCGTGTGGTGCCGCGCGAACAACTGCGTGACGCGGCCTTCGAGATTGCCCGCAAGATCGCCGCGAAGAGCCCCGCGATGTTGCAGCTTGCAAAAGAAGCGCTGAACGGTGTCGAAGACGGCGATCTCGAAGACAAATACCGCTGGGAGCAGGGCTTCACCTTGCAGGCGTACATGACGAACGATTCGGCGGAAGCACGCTCGGCCTTCGTCGAAAAACGCGACGCGCAGTTCAACGGCGGCAACGACGCCGAACGCCAGGCCGGAGCACGCGCATGAAGCTCGATTACACGCCGGCGCAACGCGCGTTCCGCGCTGAGATCCGCAGTTGGCTCGCGCTCCATGTGCCGCGCGAACCGCTGCCGAGCTTCGATACCGAGGCGGGTTTTGCCGCGCACCGGGAATGGGAGCGCACGCTGCATTCAGGCCGCTGGAGCATGGTGACGTGGCCGCGCGAACTGGGCGGACGCGGTTGCGATCTGATCGAGTGGCTGATCTTCGAAGAAGAGTACTGGCGCGCCGACGCGCCTATGCGCGTGAACCAGAACGGCATCTTCCTGCTCGGCCCGACCTTGATGGACTTCGGAACGGACGCGCAGAAGGCCCGCTTTCTGCCGGCGATGGCGGCGGGCGAGCACGTATGGGCGCAAGGCTGGTCCGAGCCGAACGCCGGTTCCGACATGGCGGCGATCCGCGCCAGCGCGATCCGTACCGACGAAGGAAAGGGCGGCGAGTACATCCTGAATGGCCAGAAGATCTGGTCGACGCGCGCGGTATGGGCCGACTGGCTGTTCGGCCTGTTTCGCAGCGATCCGCAATCCACGCGCCATCATGGTCTGACCTTCCTGATGGTGCCGCTTGCGACGCCGGGCATCACCGTGCGGCCGATCCGTCAGTTGAACGGCCACACCGGCTTTGCCGAAATTTTCTTCGACGACGTACGCGTGCCGGTCGAAAATCGTCTGGCGGGCGAAGGCATGGGCTGGCAGGTCGCGATGGCGACCGCCGGGTTCGAACGCGGCCTGATGCTGCGTTCGCCCGCGCGTTTTCAGCGCACGGCCGAAGCATTGCGCGCGCTCTACCTCGCGCACCGTGAACAGGCTGATCGCGATCCCACCTTGCGCGAGCGCGTGATCAGCGCGTGGATGGATGCGCAGGCCTACGCACTCTCCACCTACGCGACCGCGAGCCGCTTGCAGGAGGGTGGCCACATCGGTGCGGAATCGAGCACCAACAAGGTGTTCTGGTCCGAACTCGATTTGCGCATGCATCAGACCGCGCTCGATATTCTCGGCGCGCACGCCGAAGTCGTGCCGCAGACGCACGAGCAGCACGCGGCACTCGGCAACTGGCTCGACGGGTTCCTGTTCGCGCAGGCGGGGCCGATCTATGCGGGCACCAACGAGATTCAACGCAACATCGTCGCCGAACGGATGTTGGGTATGCCGCGCTCGTGATGCCGGTGCTGCAAGCATGCAAGCACTTAAGCCGTGGCAGCCGGCATTCAGACGCGTAAAGGATTGAGCGAGGAACTATGGATTTCGTATTCAACGAAGATCAGGAAGCATTGGCCAGCAGCGTCAAGCGCTTTCTGATGACGGAGATGACGCCGGAGTTGATCCGTGAGTTGTGGACTACGCCCACGGGCCGCTCGGAGCGCATGTGGGACATGTTCGCATCGCAAGGGCTGACCGCCGTGTCGGTGCCGGAAAATTTCGATGGGCTGGGACTCGGTGACGTGGAGTGGGCACTGCTTGCGCAGACCTATGGCTATTTCGCGGGACCCGAGCCGTTACTCGATACGGCGCTCGTGGCGGTTGGCATGCTGGAAGGCTTGCCGGCGAGCGGGCAACGCGATGCGTTGTTGCGTGATATCGCGGCGGGTTCGGCGCGAGTGGCGATTGCACATCCGGTGAATCCTTATGTCAGCGACGCGCACGTCGCAAAGGTTCTGTTGTGCGAGCGCGGTGGCGAGCTGCATTGGCTCACGCCCGACGCTTGCAGATTGAATCCGGTGGAGAGCGTCGATCCTTCGCGTCGGCTGTTCGAGCTCGGGTGGCAGGCAACCCCGCACACGCGGGTGGCGACGGTCTCCGAAGCGCAACCCTTGCTGGCGCGCGCACTCGACCGGGGTGCGTTCGCCGTCGCCGCGCAATTGCTCGGGCTCACGCAGCGTGTGCTCGACGTCGCGATCGATTACAGCGCGCAACGCAAACAGTTCGGTAAGCCGATCGGTTCGTATCAGGCGCTCAAGCATCTGCTCGCCGACGTCGCGATTCGCTACGAGTTCGCGCGGCCGGTGGTGTACCGGGCCGCCTGCGCGATCGCCGACAACGACCCGCAGCGCGCGCTCTACGTCTCCCACGCGAAGCTTGCCGCCACCGCCGCGGCGCAACTCGCCGCGCGCCATGCGATGCAGGTGCACGGCGCGATCGGCTACACGTGGGAACTCGACTTGCAGATCTTCATGAAACGCATCTGGGCGCTCTCGGGCAGTTGGGGCGACACGACGTTTCACAAGGCCCGCGTGGCCGACGCGCTGATCGAGTCCTGTGCTCCGATCGGACCGGCCCGCACTTTCGAACTGGAATCGTAATGAAACAGGCTTATATCGTCGATGCGTTGCGCACACCCACCGGTCGCCGCAAAGGCGGACTTGCGCAAGTGCATGCCGCGGATCTCGGCGGCTTCGTATTGAAAGAGCTGGTCGCCCGCAATGGCATTCCCGCCGATGAATACGACGACGTGGTGTTCGGCTGCGTCGATACGATTGGCCCACTGGCGGGCAATATCGCTCGCACCTGCTGGCTCGCCGCCGGTTTGCCGTTGACGGTGCCGGGCGTCACGGTGGACCGGCAATGCGGTTCGTCGCAGCAAGCCGTGCATTTTGCCGCGCAGGCAGTGATGAGCGGCACGCAGGATGTGGTGGTTGCGGGTGGCGTGCAGACCATGACGCAGATTCCGATTTCGTCGGCGATGACGGCGGCCGAGCCGCTTGGTTTCACCGATCCGTTCTCGGGCAGCATCGGCTGGCGCGCGCGGTTCGGCGATGCGCCGGTGTCGCAGTTTCACGCGGCGCAACGGATCGCAGACCACTGGAACCTGTCGCGCGAAACGATGGAACGGTACGCACTGGAGAGTCACCGGCGCGCGTTGGCTGCGATTGAGGGCGGCCACTTTGCGCGCGAGATTGTGCCGTTCGCCGGAGTCGTTCATGACGAGACGCCGCGTAAGGACACCACGCTTGCCAGAATGGCCGCGCTTGAACCGCTGATGCCAGGCGGTGCGCTAACGGCGGCTGTCTCGAGCCAGACTTGCGACGCGGCGGCGGCATTGTTGATCGTCTCCGAAGAGGCGCTCAAGCGTTACGGTCTCACGCCCCGTGCCCGTATTCATCACCTCAGCGTGCTGGGTGACGATCCCCTGTGGATGCTCACCGCGCCGATTCCCGCGACACGTCACGCATTGAAGAAGGCCTGCCTCGCGCTCGCCGACATCGACGTCGTGGAACTGAACGAAGCGTTTGCGTCAGTGGCGCTCGCATGGCTCGCCGAACTGGGTTATCCGCATGAGAAGACCAATCCGAACGGCGGCGCGATTGCGTTAGGTCATCCGCTCGGCGCCACCGGCGCGCGCCTGATGACCACTCTCCTGCACGAGCTTGAACGCACGCAAGGCCGCTACGGTTTGCAGGCAATGTGCGAAGGCGGCGGGCTGGCCAACGTCACGATCATCGAGCGCCTTTAAACGCAACCAGGTGCACTCAGGCGCACTCAGCCGCATCACTGTCTACGAGGATCAAGTATGGGAATCTGCAACGAACGCACCGTGATCATTACCGGGGCGGGAGGAGGGTTGGGCCGCGAATACGCGCTGGCGTTCGCCGCCGAGGGCGCGGCGGTGGTGGTCAACGATATTCGTCGGGAAGCCGCGCAAGCCGTCTGCGACGAGATCGCGCGAGCCGGTGGCCGGGCGCTGGCGAACGCCGACGACATCACGCGGATCGACACGGCGCAACGCATTATCGACGCCACGCATGAGGCCTTCGGCGCGATTCATGTGCTTGTGAACAACGCGGGTATTTGCCGCGACCGGATGTTCACGAGCATGACCGAGAGCGATTGGGATGACGTGATGCGAGTGCATCTACGTGGCCATTTCTGTCTCTCGCAACTGCTGGCACGCGAGTGGCGCGACGCGTCGAAGGCAGGACGCGAGGTGGACGCACGCATTATCAACACAAGTTCGGGGGCGGGTCTGCAAGGGTCGATCGGCCAGGCGAACTATGGCGCGGCCAAGGCGGCCATCGCGGCTTTGACTCTGATGCAGGCCGCGGAATTGCAGCGCTACGGCGTGCGTGTGAACGCATTGGCGCCGGCGGCGCGTACCTCGATGACCGAAGGCGTGTTCGCCGAGATGATGAAAAAGCCCGCCAACGGTTTCGATTACTTCGATCCGGCTAACGTGGCGCCGCTGGTCGTCTGGCTCGGCAGTGCTCAATCGCGCGACGTGACCGGTCAGGTATTCGAAGCGGCGGGGGGCATGATCGCGGTGGCAGAAGGCTGGCGCACGGGGCCGCGCATCGATATCGGCGCGCGCTGGCAAGTCGGCGCGCTGGGGGCCGCGGTGGCGAAGCTGGTCGCGGAACGTGAGCCGGCACAGCAGGTTTACGGAAGCTGACGCGATGAACCTCGCTCTCTCCGAAGAACAGACCATGATTCGCGACTCGGCCGCCGATGTGCTGGCCGAGCGCAGCGCATCGGCGGCGGTGCGGCAGGCGATCGAACACACGGCGGGCCGCGATGAGGCGTTGTGGCGCACGCTCGCCGGCGAACTCGGCTGGTGCGCGCTGACCGTGCCGGAAGCGGCGGGCGGTGCGGGCCTCGGGGCGATGGAGCTGGTGTTACTGATGGAACAGATGGGACGGCGCCTTGCCTGCGTGCCTTATTTCAGCACGGTGTGCCTTGCGGCGACTGCGCTCGCGCAGTGCGAATCGGCCGCAGCTCGCGTGTGGCTCTCGCGGATCGCGGGCGGCGAAGTGAGCGCGACGCTCGCGCTGGATGCGGCGGGTGGTTTCAATACGCGCAAGGCGTCGGCGTACGCCGTGCCCGGCTTTGATACGCGTTCGGTGACGATCTACGCTGAAGAGACGGCTTACGGGTACCGTTTGTCTGGGGCGTTGGCACAGGTTATCGATGGCGCGAGCGCTGATCTCGTGCTGGTGCCCGCCTGGATCGCAAACGAGTCGCAAACCATCGCGCTGTTTGAATTGAACTGCGCCGGTCTTGCGGGCCTCAGCCGTACGCCGCTCACCACGCTGGATGCGACGCGTCCGCTGGCACGTGTTGAACTGAACGTGGTCGATGTGCCGCGCGACGCGCTGCTCGCGTGTGGCGATGAGGCGCAACGTGCGCTCGCAAGGACCGTATGGTTTGCCGCGTTGGCACTGGCCGCTGAACAACTGGGCGGCGCGCAGCAATGCCTTGATCTCACGCTTGCCTATACAGCGGAGCGCGTGCAATTCGGCCGCGCGATCGCGTCGTTTCAGGCGATCAAGCATCGTTGCGCGCAGATGATGGTCGAGATCGAGGCGACCCGTTCGGCCGTGCTCGGCGCGGCACAAGCCTGGGACCAGGCGCGCGATGAAGCAGGGAATCAGGCGGCCGTTTCGTTACCGCCGTCCGTGCTTACCGACATCGCCGCGGCAAAAGCCACCGCCAACGACGCTTTCCGTTTCTGTGCTCAGGAAGCGATTCAACTGCACGGTGGCGTCGGTTTCACCTGGGAGTACGACCCGCAACTGTATTTCAAACGCGCGCAGGCTTGCAGCGCGCAATTCGGCACGACTGCGCAGATGCTGTCGTTTATCGCGGAACACGTGATCGATCGTAGCGAGGCTTCGGCCGTAACCCGGCCCGTGCCACTGGCGCATGCGCATGCGGATCACGTGCAAGCTGTCCTCGCGGGAGTGCTCTGATGAACAGCGAAACGCAGCAGCAATGTTTGCGCGCGGAAGTCGCCGGGTGGATGAGTACCCATCTGCGTGGCGAGTTCGCTTGCCTGCAATACCGTGGTGGCCCCGGCGATGAAGAGGCTTATCCCGCGCTGCGCAAGCAATGGGAACGTGAACTGGCGAGCGGCGGCTGGACCGGGCTGGGCTGGTCGAAAGAACAGGGCGGTCGTGCGATGTCCGTCGCCGAACAGGTGATTTTTCACGAGGAATACGCCCGCGCCGGCGGTCCAGGGCGTATGGGCCATATCGGCGAGGGTTTGCTCGGGCCGACTTTGATCGCGTGCGGCACCGACGATCAGCGCCGACGGTTTTTGCCCGGGATACTGAACGGCACGCAGTTCTGGTGCCAGGGGTATTCGGAACCCGGTGCGGGTTCGGACCTCGCGAACGTCCGCACACGCGCGGTCCGCGACGGGAGCGGCAATTGGCGTGTGCATGGCCAGAAAGTCTGGACCTCGCTCGCGCACGATTCCGACTGGATCTTTGTGATTGCGCGCACCGACGCCGAATCGCGCGGCAATCGCGGACTCTCGTTCCTGTTGATGCCGCTCGATCAACCCGGCATCGAGATTCGCCCGATCAAACAATTGAACGGCGGAGCCGAGTTCAACGAGGTGTTCTTCGACGGCGCACTCGTGGCCGCCGAAGATCTGGTCGGCACGCCGGGCGACGGCTGGCGCATTGCGATGACCTTGCTCGGTTTCGAGCGCGGCATGTCCACGCTGGGTCAGCAGATGCAGTTCATCCGCGAGCTCGAATGGGTGGTCGACGCGGCACATGAGGCGGGTGTGGCGAACGATCCGCTGGTTCGTCAACGGATCGCGCGGGCGTGGACCGGCTTACGCGTGATGCGCTACAACGCGCTGCGGATGCTGGCGGGCGCCTCTGCCGATGAAAACGGCGCCGGCGCGTTGAGCCGCGAAGCGCTGATCTACAAATACTACTGGTCGAACTGGCATCGCGATCTGGGCCAACTGGCGATGGACGTGCTGGGCCTCGACGCCAATCTGATCGACAGCAGCGACGCGAAACGTACCCGTCTGCAAGGCGTGTTCCTTTTCTCGCGCGCCGACACCATCTACGCGGGCACCAACGAAATCCAACTGAACATCATGGCCGAGCGCGGGCTCGGTATGCCCAGAGAACCTCGAGGAACACTATGAACGAATTCCAAACGGTGCGTACCGCGCCTGCCTATGTGCCGGGCCATCGACTGCTGGCGGGTAAATCCGTGCTGATTACGGCGGCTGCCGGTGCGGGCATCGGTTTCGCCGCCGCCAAACGCTGCGCCGAAGAAGGTTGCCGCGCGCTTTTCATCTCCGACATTCACGAGCGGCGTCTTGAGCAGGCGGTCGACACCTTGCGCGCCGAAACCGGCTTACAGGCGATTTACGGACGCTTGTGCAACGTTTCGGTGGAACAGGACGTACGCACGCTGGTGGCGGATGCCGAAGACCGGCTGCAAGGCGTCGACGTGCTGATCAACAATGCCGGGCTCGGTGGCGCGCGTCGCATCGTCGAAATGGACGATGCCGAATGGTCGCGGGTGATCGACATTAGCCTCACCGGCACCTTCCGCATGACACGGGCAATCCTGCCGCACATGCAGCAGCGAGGCCGGGGCGTGATCGTGAACAACGCGTCGGTGCTCGGCTGGCGGGCGCAGGCGGAACAGGCGCATTACGCGGCAGCGAAGGCCGGCGTGATGGCGCTGACGCGCTGCGCCGCGCTCGAGGCCGCGCCGTATGGCGTGCGTATCAACGCGGTGGCGCCGAGCATTGCACTGCACGATTTTCTGAAGAAGTCGGCTTCGGCCGACCTGCTCGATCAACTGGCGTCGCGTGAAGCATTCGGACGCGCTGCCGAAGTGTGGGAGGTGGCGAACGTGATGGTCTTTCTGGCAAGCGACTACGCGTCGTATATGACTGGCGAAGTGCTGTCGGTCAGCAGTCAGCACGCGTGATGGAGCGCGTTATGACTGAAGTCGGCGACATCGGCAGCACCCGTGGCGTTGGCAGTGTGAGCGACGTTGACGGCCATGGCCAGCCCGCTCGCATATTCGCCCATCCCGAAGCGCTGATAGCGGCCGTGGGTGAAACGCTCGGCGCGAGCGAATGGCTCGCGATCGATCAGGCGCGCATCGATCTGTTCGCCGAAGCGACGCTCGATCACCAGTGGATTCACGTCGATGCCGAGCGCGCTCGCCATGGTCCGTTTGGCGGCTGTATCGCGCACGGCTTTCTCACGCTCTCGCTCGTTAATTTTTTCTTGCCGCAGATCGTGCGTGTCGACGGCGCGCGGCTCGGCGTCAATTACGGCTGCGACAAGATCCGCTTTCCCGCGCCGGTGCGAGCCGGCGCGCGCATTCGTGGCGTCGGCCAGTTGTTGCGCGCCGAAGCGATTGAAGGCGGCGTGCAGGCCTGGATTCGCGTGAGCGTGGAAATCGACGGCGAGACCAAACCCGGTTGCGTAGCGGACACCATCAGCCGCTACTACCTGTAGAAACCTGTAGAACCCGTAGAGGAAATCTCATGAACGAAGCGGTCATCGTCTCGGTTGCGCGCACACCGATCGGCAAGGCATTTCGCGGTGTGTTCAACGACACCGAAGCGCCCGCGCTCGGCGGCCACGTGGTGCGCGCCGCGGTCGAACGCGCGCAACTCGACCCTGCCGAGATCGACGACGTGTTGATGGGCTGCGCCGCCCAGCAGGGAAGCCAGGGCTACAACATCGGCCGGCTCTCGGCGGCCGCGGCCGGTTTGCCGGCTTCGGTGCCGGGCATGGCGATGGACCGGATGTGCTCGTCGGGCTTGATGACAATCGCGACCGCCGCACAGAACATCTTGTGCGGCGATGCGCGGATCGTGGTGGCCGGCGGCGTGGAGTCGATCACGCTCACGCAGAACAAGCACAAGAATGCGTACCGCGCGCGTTCCGAGGCGGTGCTCGCGTATCAGCCGGCTGCCTATATGGCGATGATCGAAACGGCGGAAATCGTCTCGCGCCGGTACGGCATTTCACGTGAGGCGCAGGACGAGTACGCGCTGACGAGTCAGCAGCGCACGGCGGCGGCTCAGGCTGCGGGCCGCTTCGACGAAGAGATCGTGCCCCTCGACGCGCAGCGCGCGCTGTTCGACAAGGAAGGCAAGCCGGCCGGCAGCGAAAGCGTGCGGGCGAACCGCGACGAATGCAATCGTGCCGATACCAGCGCGGCCAGTCTGGCGGCGCTCAAGCCGGTCTGGAGCGGCGGCGAGGCGGTCGCGCAGGGCGAATTCATTACCGCGGGCAATGCATCGCAACTGTCCGACGGCGCGGCGGCGGTGGTTGTGATGAGCGCGGCGGCGGCGAAGCAGCGCGGTTTGCCGCCGCTCGGCATTTATCGCGGCATGGCAGTCGCGGGCTGCGAAGCCGACGAAATGGGTATCGGTCCGGCGCTCGCGGTGCCGAAACTACTGGCGCGCCATCGGCTGACGGTGAATGACATCGGGCTGTGGGAGATGAATGAGGCGTTCGCGTGCCAGGTGATCTACTGCCGCGATCAACTGCATATTCCGGCGGACCGTCTGAACGTGAATGGCGGTGCGATCTCGGTTGGCCATCCGTTCGGGATGTCCGGCACCCGTATGACGATGCACGGCTTGCTTGAAGCGCGGCGGCGCGGCGTGCGCTATCTCGTCATAACGATGTGCGTCGGCGGCGGCATGGGCGCTGCGGCACTCTTCGAAATAGCGGCGTAGATCGCACTCGGAGCTTTGCATGGAACCAGAGTAAGTGCTCTGCGTGGGGCCTGAATAGCGCCAAGGCGCGAACTCCGGCCGACACGCCAAAGCGCGAACTCTGGTCGACAGGAGACAAAAAAATGAAATCGACACTACCCGGTTTGCTGCTTTCTGCTGCCGTGCTGGGCGCGGCGCTGTTTGCGTTTTCGCCTCGCCCGCTGCCGGCTTTCGCTGCGACTGCCATTCAGGCCGACCGCCTGCAGATCAACGGACTTGCCCGAGCGGGCACGCGTCTCGTCGCGGTGGGCGAGCGAGGCGTCATTCTGTTGAGCGACGACGCGGGCGCGTCCTGGCGGCAAGCCGCGATGGCCTCCGACGAAGCGTCCGCGCTTACCCAGGTGTTTTTTATCACGCCGCGTATCGGCATCGCGGTAGGACATGACGGCTGGATCGTACGTACCGTCGATGGCGGCGCGCATTGGAGCGAGGTGCACTTCGATCGCAAGCATTCGGACCCGCTGCTGTCGGTGTGGGGCAATGCGAGCGGACTCGTGTTCGCGAGCGGCAGCTTCGGCCAGTTGCTCGTTTCGCACGATGCGGGCGCCACCTGGACTCAACAGAAAACGCCCGCCGACGATCGGCACCTGAACGCGATTGCCGGCGATGCAAGTGGCCGTTTGATCATCGCCGGCGAAACCGGCACGCTGCTCCTCTCGACCGACAACGGCGCGAACTGGGAGAAGCGGCCCGTGCCCTATCAGGGTTCGCTATTCGGCGTGCTGAAGCTGGAGAACGGCGACTGGCTCGCATACGGCATGCGCGGCAACGTGCTGCGCAGTACCGATCAGGGCAGCACGTGGACGCATATCGACAGTCACGTCGGCACCTCGTATTTCGGCGCGGTGCAACTGTCCGACGGCGAACTGGTGCTGGTCGGCCAGGGCGGTGCGATCGTGATCTCGCGCGATAACGGACAGAGCTTCACGGTGCGCAAGGTGGGCGGCGTGCAGAGCCTCGCGGCCGTGGTCGACGCCGGGCATGGCGAGCTGGCGTTGGGCGGGGAGGCGGGCGTGGCGTTGCTGCCGGTTTCGCCGGCGGCCCAGCCACCGCTTGCGCCGCTGCACGCGTCGCCCGGCGCGTCACCGTCCTGAATCCTTCGGTTTCGTTCGCCGAATTCCATAGCGCGCCCGCCGGCCACCGACTCGCCACGCCCGCCGCGCTCCCCGTTGTTTTGCCGTGAGACGCACCATGAACGCATCGTCCCGTCCTTCTTCGTCCCGCCTTTCGCGTTTTGTCGAGCGCTGCGCCGACGCCATCATGCGGCACCGGCGCATTCTGCTGACGCTGTGTCTCGCGGTGACCGTCGCGCTGGGCTGGTCCGCGACGCGTCTGCGGCTCGATCCCGGGTTCAACAAGATGATCCCGATGCAGCACCCGTATATGCAGGTGTTCAACCGCTATGCGAGTGCTTTTCCGGGCGCCAACACGATTCTCGTGAGTCTGCGCTGGAAGGGCCGCGGCGACATCTACAACCCGGCGTTCATGGACGATCTGCGCCACGCGACCGATGACGTGTTCTTCATTCCCGGCGTGAACCGCTCGCGCGTGTTTTCGCTGTTCACGCCGAATGTGCGCTATACGGAGGTCACCGAAGCGGGTTTTCGCGGCGACGTGGTCGTGCCTGGCCAATTTAGCAGCAGCAATCCCGACGATCTCGCCAAAGTGCGCCGCAACGTGGCGCGTTCAGGGCAGATCGGCCGATTGGTCGGTAACGACCTGCATTCCGCGCTGATTCGCGCGGAGTTGCGCGAGACCGATCCGGTTACCGGCAAGCATCTGGATTACAGCGCGGTGGCGCGGCAACTCGAACAGATCCGTGCGCGCTATTCGAACCAGCATGTCGAGGTCGACATTATCGGCTTCGCGAAGCTCGTGGGAGATGTGGAGGCGGGAATCAGCGGCGTAATCGGCTTTTTCGCCCTCGCATTCCTGATTACGGCTGCGTTGCTGTTTGCCTACACGCGCTCGGCGAAGACCACGGTGCTTGCGCTGTTCGTCGCGTTGCTGCCGGTGGTGTGGCTGCTCGGCGCGTTGCCGGTGCTGGGCCTCGGTATCGATCCGATGTCGATCCTCGTGCCGTTTCTGATTTTCTCGATTGGCGTTTCGCACGCCGTGCAGATGACCAATGCGTGGAAGCAGGCGCTGGTTGCGGGCATGTCCTCGACCGATGCCGCCCGCGACGCTTTTCGCAAGTTGTTCGTGCCGGGCACCGTTGCACTGCTGACGAATGCGCTGGGCTTTATGGTGATCATGCGCATCCAGATCGAGATCGTGCGTGAGTTAGGCGTCACGGCGTGCCTCGGTGTACTGCTGATGATCGTCACCAACAAGGTTTTTCTGCCGATTCTTTTGTCGTACACACGATTGGAAGCCGGCACCCTGGCGCGTGCAAAAAACCGCGCGGCGCAGGGTGGCAGCCGCCTGTGGACGCGCTTCGCGATGTTCGCGCGTCCCGCGCCCGCTCTCGGCGTGTTCGTTATCGCGCTGTTATTGCTCGCCTTCGGCGCGAGGGAGTCGCGCAAGCTTCAGATTGGCGACATTGGCGCCGGCGCGCCCGAGCTACGCGCCACTTCGCGCTATAACCTCGATAACGCGCGCATCACGAGTCAGTACAACATTGGCGTCGATGCGCTCGCGGTGATTGTCGAGACCACCGGCTACGACGATGCCTGTCTGCATTACCCGGTGATGAGCGCAATCGAGCGCTTCGAGATGGAGATGCGCGGTGTGGCGGGCGTGCAGTCGGTGGTGAGCGTGCCTTCGCTTGCGAAGATTTCGATTGCCGCTTTCAACGAAGGCAATCCGCGCTGGGGTGCACTGCCGCGTTCGAGCGATGGCCTTACCCAGGGTTCGAGCGCATTCGATCCCGACAACGGTATGAACACCGAGAACTGTCAGGCGATTCAGGTGTTGATCTACACCACTGATCACGAGGGCAAGACGATCGCGCATATCGTCGATGAGATCAAACGTCTGGCGGCGCAGGATCACACGCCGAATATCGCTTTCAGGCTCGCGGGCGGCAATGTCGGCGTGATGGCGGCGACCAACGAAGCGGTTGGCGACGCCGAGGTGGCGATGTTGCTGTCGATTTTCGGTGCGATCGCGTTGCTGTGCTTCGTGACCTTCCGGTCGTGGCGTGCGGTGTTGTGCATCGTCGTGCCGCTGACCGTGGTGTCGATTTTGTGCAACGCGGTGATGGCGTGGCTCGGTATCGGGCTGAAGGTCGCCACCTTGCCGGTGATTACGCTGGGTGTGGGGGTGGGCGTCGACTACGGCATCTACCTGTACGAACGTTTGCAGCATGAAGTGCGCGGCGGAGCCTCGTTGCCCGAAGCGTTCGCGGCGGCGATGCGGCAACGCGGCACCGCGGCCTTGTTTACCGCGGTGACCATGTTCATCGGCGTGGGGACATGGGCGTTCTCCGCACTCAAGTTTCAGGTGGATATGGGGGTGCTGCTTGCCTTCATGTTTCTCGTCAACCTGTTCGGTGCGGTGTTTCTGTTGCCGGCGCTGGCGGCATGGCTTGGGGTGGAGCGGGCGGAGCGGCGCGCGGGTTCGCGGATCGGCGCAGCGGGCGTGGCCGTTACGAACGTACGAAACCCGACCGGGGCGGCTGATGCACCTGTGCGCGGTGCTGCACCGGCTCCTGGCGAGGTCGAGCCGGCTGCGCTCGAGCATGGCAATCCGGGGCGCTAACGACGTGCGGGTGCCGTGCAAACAACGCGCGGGCGAGGCGCTGAGGCGTAGCTGAAGTCCCTAGTCCATCGGGACGATGAAGGCGGAGTGCGTGGCGCTTATCGTCAGGCGTGAGCACGAAAATCTGCCCGCGCTCTGCAGAAGTATTGATGACGGCGGCTAATCAGAAGCGCCGTCTTTTCCATTGGAGGAGATAAGAGATGTCCGCACGGCCCTACAGAATTGAAGCGCAGCCGTTGGTGCAGCGATATGCACGCGGCTGGCATTGTCTTGGTCTTGCCAGCGAATACAAGGATGGCAAGCCGCATACGCTGAACATTTTTGGCCAACGTCTTGCTGCGTTCATGGATTCACAGGGGAAGGTGAACGTGGTCGATGGCTACTGCCCGCACATGGGTGGTGATCTGAGCACTGGCCGTGTGGACGGCGACACGCTGGTGTGTCCGTTTCACGGCTGGCAGTGGGACGGCGAAGGCAACTGCCAGTCGATTCCGTACTGCAAGCGGATTCCGCCGAAGGCCAGGATCGGCGCCTGGCAGACTTGCGAACAGAACCAGTTGCTGTTCATCTGGCATGACCCCGAGGGCAATACGCCGGGCGAAGATGTTGCGATTCCCCGTATCGACGCATGTTTTTCCGACGAATGGTCCGATTGGGTTGTGGATCTGATGAAGATCGACACGAACTGCCGCGAGCTGGTCGACAACATCTCCGACATGGCTCACTTTGCTACTGTGCACGGCGCGCCGGTCGATTATTTCGCGAATCTGTTCGAAGGGCATAAGGCAACGCAATTGCTGGTTGGCCGCAGCGAGCGGCTGGGGGATGACGAACTGATCGCGCTGTCCACGTACTTTGGTCCGGCATATCACATCACGGAAATGACGGGTAAGAGTGGTGGTCATCCGATTCATTCGATTCTGCTGAACTGTCATGTGCCGGTCGATATGAACAGCTTCGAATTGCGGTATGGCGTGATGGTGAAGAAGGTGCCGGGTTTATCCGACGAGCAGAACATGGAGATTGCGCGTGCTTATTCGAAGCAGGCGCAGGCTGCGTTTTATGAGGACGTCGCGATCTGGGATACGAAGACGCGGATTGACAATCCGCTGTTGTGTGAGGGTGATGGTCCGTTGTATCAGATGCGTGATTGGTACTCGCAGTTTTATGTCGACGCCGCGGAGGTGCGGCCTTCCAGTACGGCGAGAAAGGTCGTGGAGATTAAGGTTCGGGAGGGGGCGGGGAGGGGTGGGGCCTTGCGGCATGTGTTTGAAGAGTGAAAGATGAGGGGCCTGTTCGGCGGTTTTGTTGTTGAGCTGTATTTTGGGCGTTGTCTTGCAGGGTTTGTGGTCTGCTCTGTTGTTGGTCTTTTGGCCTTTCCTTGAATTGTTAGTGGTCTATTAGCGTTGCCCCTGTGCGGGGCGGCACCTACTTCTCTTTGCCGCCGCAAAGAGAAGTAGGCAAGAGAAAGCGGCTCAAACCGCTAATTCTTAAGCGGGTCCCCCGCGCAGCCACGGTAGTGGTGCATCTGGAATCTGTGTTCTCGCACATTCCGCGTTAGTGACAAGGCAGTCATACCTCCGGCGGCGCTGCGCGCGCCGATACCCAGTTCTGAACACCACCCGCTTCGTTTTGCGGTGCGCCGTACGTGGCGCGATGGCACCTCCAGAATGCCATGTTGCTTCTGCATTGGTACCTCGCCACGGCGAAGCCGTGGCTCCGCTGTGCGAAGTAAACCCGCCGGTTTCCCTGGCAGACCCGTCCGCGACGCACGTAGTGCGGAGTGGGAGCTGATGAGCCCTTTGTCAACGGCGCGGAGTGTGCGAGGCGACAGATTCCAGATGCACCACTACCGTGGCTGTGCGGGGGACCCGCTTATGAGCTGGCGGTGTGGGGCCTGTCAGTAATTTCGTGTTTGAGGCATAACATGTCGCCAAGGAGTGACTATGCCTCGCAAACCGAAAGCCAAGCCGGTAGACCTGCCGGCAATTCCCGCCGAGCTGCTTGAACAGTT